>NZ_NOZA01000034.1:0-96556 GCF_002258465.1 Rhodococcus sp. 05-2256-B1
ATCCACCACTACAATCACCACCGACCCCACACAGGCATCGGCGGCAAGTCACCCATCGAGCGACTGACCGTCCACAACGTCCCCGGGAAGAACAGCTAGTGCCCCATACCGGCCTTCTCGTGCACTTTCTTCATCCACGCCGGGGCCCACCAGTTGGCTTCGCCCATGAGCTTGACCAAGGAGGGCACCAGCAGCATGCGGATGATGGTGGCGTCGATGATCAGCGCCAGAATCACGCCGAAGCCGAGGAACTTCATGATCGACAGGCCCGAGATCGTGAATGCTCCGGTGACGACGATCAGGATCAGGGCCGCGGCAGTGACGATGCGTCCGGTGCGTTGGGCTCCGAAAATGACGGCCTCCTCGGTGGAAGCACCTGCCGAGCGCGCTTCGACCATCCGAGACATCAAGAACACTTCGTAGTCGGTCGACAGGCCGAAGATGACTGCGAGGATGAGTACGACGAAGGTCGACTCGAGCGGACCGGGCGTCACTCCCAGCAGGCTTGCACCGTGACCTTCCTGGAACACCCAGGTCAGTGCTCCGAAGGTCGCTGCCAGGCTCAGCCCGGCCATGAGAACTGCTTTGATCGGCAGCACTATCGAGCCGAAGGCCAGGAAGAGCAGGACCAACGTCGAGATCACCATGATCGCGATCATCACCGGCAGCCATTTCGCTATCGCGGCATTACCGTCGTCGACGTTCGCGCGTCCGCCGCCGACGAGGATTTCGGTTCCGTCCGGTGGAGTGATCGCGCGGAGGGCAGTCACCGCATTCGATTGGGACCGAGCCTCGGTCGTTCCGTCGCTGGGTTCGCTGTAGGACGCCTGGAATGCCACCAGATCGTCCTTGGATCCGAGGAATTCGGCTCGGGCAACGCCGGGGGTGGCGTTCATCGCTGCGGTCAGTTCCGCAACGGGCGGGCCCTGAGGCTTGACGCCGTCGAGACCCCGCAGCACCACGGTGGCACCGTCGCCGGTGGACTCGAAGTCGGTGGCGAGGGTTTCGAAGGCTGCCCGTGCCGGGTCGTTCTTCGGTAGTGCCGTGTAGTCGACCTCCCCCAGGGAGACCTTCAGAATCGGCGTGGCGACGATCAGCAGGCCCGCGACGATGACGGCGGCGACGATTCCTGGATTCTTCATCACTCGGGTGACGACACCACCCCAGAACTTGTGTGCGCGTGCGTCGCTGCGGTCCGAGGCGGTACGCGACCAGGTCCAGGAGTTGATGCGAGTGCCGAGAAGGGCGAGCAGGGCGGGCACCGCGGTCAGGGACAGCAGGGCGGCGCTGGCCACCGCGGCCATGGCACCGAAACCGAGGGATCGAATCACCGCCTGCGGGAAGACCAGCATGCCCGCGAACGCGCAGATCAGCAGCAGTCCGGAGAAGACGACGGTGCGGCCCGCAGTGGACACGGTACGTACGGTCGCCTCCATCGACGACGACCCGGTGCGGAGTTCCTCGCGGAATCGACTGACGATGAACAGTCCGTAATCAATGGCCAAGCCGAGGCCGAGCAACGACGCAACGTTGATCGAGAACGAGCTCACCTCGGTGAATTCGGTCAGCACCCGCAGGATTGCCAGCGAGCTGAGCACACTGAGAATTCCGACGAACACCGGTACCGCTGCGGCGATCACGCCACCGAAGATGAAGACGAGAAGCAGAAGTGTGATGGGGACGGCGATGATCTCCGAGCGCACGAGGTCTCGCTCGAGGGTTTGGCTGAGCGAGACTCCCACGACCGATGCGCCGGCGAATTGCGACTCGATGCCGGGGACGACGAGTTGTGGAGGTAGCTCACCGAACGTGTTGAACGTAACTCCCGATTTCGCACCCAGGGAGATGGTCACCAGCGCCTTGGTTCGGTCTTTCGAGACCAGGAATTCCTTGGTCACCGGGTCCGCGGTCCAGTAGGAGTTCACGTTTCCGAGGGTGTAGCGGCTGCGGAATTCGTCGAGTGTCGACTGCACCTGTGGTCCGATGTCGTCGATCGTGCGTCCGTCGGGTGCGGTGTAGATCGCGACGATGTCGGGGGTCGGTTGGCCGATGCCTTGGACCAGCCGCGCGACCTGTGACGATTCGCTGCCTGCGTCGGCGTATCCGCCCTCGCTCAGTTTCGAGAAGACGCCCAGTCCCAGCACGCCGCCGACGGCTACGACCGCGACGACGACGGCGAGCACCCATCGCTTGTGCGATACGACGAACGATGCCCAACGCGTCACAACTGTGCTCCGGCTCTGTGGAAGGGGTGAGTAGCGATTCGACTGTAGTTGATCGTGTCGGACCCTCGTGTTCTCATTAGAACAAGTGTTCGACGATCTGCGTGACGGTGTGAAGGAGGTGGTCTCGATGGGATGGAACGACGGGCCGCCCACCTGGTCGGAAATGGAGCGAGTCCTCTCCGGGCGCCCCAAGCCGGTCGTCGAAGGCGATGGGGGCGACAGCCCGGCGTGGTCGCGCAAACGCGACGCCTACCAGGGTCGCCGGCTCGATTCGGTGGGGCCGTCGACACCGTACGCAGAACTGCATGCGCATTCTGCGTTCAGCTTTCTCGACGGAGCATCGCAGCCGGAGGAAATGGTCGAGGAAGCGGTGCGTCTGGGACTCGAATCCATTGCGATCACCGACCACGACGGCTTCTACGGCGTCGTACGTTTCGCCGAGGCAGCACGAGCCCTCGGCATCGGAACAGTGTTCGGTGCCGAGCTGTCACTCGACACCCACCGGTCCAGGGCCGGAGCGACCGATCCCGACGGTACGCATCTTCTGGTGCTCGCTCGTGGACAGGAAGGGTATCGGCGGCTGTCGCGTCGGATCGCGGCCGCGCATCTGGCCGGCGGAGTCAAGGGTGAGCCGCGGTACGACGTGGACGAACTCACCGAATCGGCGGGAGGGCACTGGCAGATCCTGACCGGTTGTCGCAAAGGGCATGTTCGCCAAGCACTCTCGCGGGGTGGGCCGGAGGCGGCCGATCTCGCGCTGCGTGATCTGGTCGATCGGTTCGGGGCCGAGCGCGTCACCGTCGAGCTCACCAGGCACGGTACTGCCGACGACGATGAGCGCAACGACGCTCTCGCGGCGCTGGCTCGCCGGTACGGTCTGCCGATGATCGCCACCACGGCGGCGCACTACGCCAGTCCACGTAGCCGAAGGTTGGCCATGGCGATGGCTGCGGTACGTGCCCGGAGCAGTCTGGACGAGGCGGCAGGGTGGCTGGCACCGACGGGTGGTGCACATCTGCGGTCGGGGGCGGAGATGGCGGAGCTGTTCGAGCACTATCCCGGTGCAGTGCGCGGTGCCGTCGAACTGGGTCGAGAATGCACGTTCGATCTGAAACTGATTGCGCCTCGTCTCCCACCGTTCGAGGTGCCCGACGGTTACACCGAGATCAGTTACCTGCGGGGGCTCACGTTCGAGGGTGCTGCCCGGCGGTACGGCCCGCAGTCGGCGAACCCGGCTGCATATTCGCAGTTGGAGTACGAGCTCGACATCATCGAGCGGCTCGAATTTCCTGGCTACTTCCTGGTGGTGCACGACATCGTTCATTTCTGCAAGACCCACGACATTCTGTGCCAGGGGCGAGGTTCGGCGGCGAACTCGGCCGTCTGCTACGCCATCGGAATCACGAACGTCGATCCGGTTGCCAACAAGTTGCTGTTCGAGCGGTTTCTCGCACCCGAACGCGACGGACCCCCCGACATCGACATCGACATCGAGTCGGATCGGCGGGAAGAGGCCATTCAGCATGTGTACGCCAAGTACGGCCGTACCCATGCCGCTCAGGTCGCCAACGTCATCACCTATCGCGGGAAGTCCTCGGTACGAGACATGGCTCGCGCTCTCGGGTTCTCCCAGGGGCAACAGGACGCGTGGAGCAAGCAGATCACCCGGTGGTCCGGAATCGGCGATCAGGACGGCGACGGGATCCCCGATTCCGTTCTCGACCTCGCGCGTCAGATCGAGGGCTTTCCGCGTCACCTCGGCATCCATTCGGGAGGAATGGTGATCTGCGACCGACCGATCGCCGACGTGTGCCCGGTGGAATGGGCGACGATGGAGAATCGCAGTGTGCTGCAATGGGACAAAGACGATTGTGCCGCAGTGGGTTTGGTCAAGTTCGACATGCTCGGGCTCGGGATGCTCTCGGCTCTGCATTACATGATCGACCTGGTCGCCGAACACAAGGGCATCGAGATCGACCTCGCCTCGATCGACCTGTCCGAACATGCGGTGTACGAGATGCTGCAACGGGCCGATTCGGTCGGTGTGTTCCAGGTCGAGTCGCGGGCCCAGATGGCCACTCTTCCGCGGCTCAAGCCGCGTAATTTCTACGATCTCGTCGTCGAGGTCGCCTTGATTCGTCCCGGTCCCATCCAAGGTGGCTCGGTGCACCCGTACGTCAAGCGGCGCAACGGACTCGAACCGGTCACCTTCGATCATCCGTCGCTGAAGAAAGCTCTCGATCGAACTCTCGGCGTGCCGCTGTTCCAGGAACAGCTGATGCAGATGGCCATCGACGTCGCGGGCTTCAGCGCCGCCGATGCCGATCAGCTGCGTCGCGCCATGGGATCGAAACGGTCTCCGGAGAAGATGGAATTGCTTCGTGGACGGTTCTACGACGGAATGCGTGATCTGCACGGCATCACCGGTGCAGCCGCGGATCGAATCTACGAAAAGCTCTCGGCGTTCGCCAACTTCGGCTTTCCCGAGAGCCATTCGCAGAGCTTCGCCTCGTTGGTCTTCTACTCGTCGTGGTTCAAGCTGCACCATCCGGCGGCGTTCTGTGCTGGTCTCCTTCGTGCTCAGCCGATGGGCTTCTACTCACCTCAGTCTCTGGTGGCCGATGCCAGACGGCACGGCGTGGTCGTGCACGGTGCCGACGTCAACGCCAGCCTCGGCCATGCAAATCTCGAGGCAGACGGTCTCGAGATCCGCATGGGTTTGGCGGACGTGAAGTTCATCGGGACGACACTTGCCCAGAAGATCGTCGATGCGCGAGACGCACACGGGCCGTACACCTCGTTTCTGGATCTGACGGGACGCGTCGAACTGTCGGTGGCGCAAGCGGAAGCACTGGCCACGGCCGGCGCGCTGGGGTGTTTCGGCATCACTCGTCGAGAGGCGTTGTGGGCTGCCGGAGCGGCCGCGGGGGAGCGGCCCGGTCTGCTCCCCGGCGTCGGCGCATCGACGAAAGCGCCTGCGCTGCCGGGTATGACGGACCTCGATCTGGCGTCGGCCGATGTCTGGGCAACGGGAGTGTCACCCAATTCCTACCCCACTCAGTTCTTCCGGGATCGGCTGGATTCCCTCGGCGTGGTGCCCGCGAATCGGCTGCTGAAGATCCCCGATGGCGACCGGGTCCTCGTCGGCGGTGCAGTGACGCATCGTCAACGTCCGGCAACCGCGGGAGGCGTCACGTTCATCAACCTCGAAGACGAAACCGGCATGGTCAACGTCGTGTGCTCGGTGGGGTTGTGGGCGAAGTACCGCAAACTCGCAATCACCGCTCCGGCGTTGCTCATTCGAGGCAAAGTGCAGAATGCCGAGGGGGCGGTGACCGTGGTGGCAGACCATCTGCAATTGATGGATCTGCGAGTTGCGTCCCGATCCAGAGACTTTCGCTGATGAACTCGGCCTGCCCGCGCGTCATCGAGCAGGACGCCGGTGCAGAATCGAGGCGTGAAGCTACTGATCATTGCGGACACTCACTTGCCCACCCGAGCGAAAGTGCTGCCCGATCAGGTGTGGGCCGCCGTCGACGACGCCGATGTGGTGATCCATGCCGGCGATTGGGTGAATCTCGCGACGTTCGAGGCACTCTCGCAGCGATCTCGTTCGCTGGTCGCCTGCTGGGGAAACAACGACGGCGACGAGCTGCGTGCGGTCATGCCCGAACGTGCCGACGTGGTACTCGGCGGCGTGCGCTTCACCGTCGTCCACGAGACCGGAGCCGCGACAGGACGCGAGCGCCGGATGGCGACCGCATACCCCGATACCGACGTCCTCGTGTTCGGACACAGTCACATTCCGTGGGATACGACGGCCGACAACGGTCTACGGCTGCTCAACCCCGGATCTCCGACGGACCGGCGTCGGCAGCCGTTCTGTACCTACCTCACCGCCGTTGCCGATGGCGGCGAGCTGACAGACGTCGAGCTGCATCGACTTCCGCCTCGCTGATCGGCATGCCGAGTGTCCGTCACATTCCGCCTGCGACTCTGACGACCGTTCCGGTGGCGTAGCGCGAATCCTCGGACAACAGCCACGACACCGCGCCGGCGATCTCGTCGGGTACTCCAGGGCGGCCGAGGGGGATGCTCGACGCCATCTTCCGTGGTCGCTCACGGTCTTTGTGAAACTCGGTCTCGATGACTCCCGGCGCGACGGCGTTGACACGAATGTTCTGCGCGGCAAGCTCTTTGGACAGACCGACCGTCAAGGTGTCGACGGCTGCCTTGGCCGCGGCGTAGTGCACGTACATACCGGGACTTCCGATGGTGGCTGCCGCGGAGGAGATGTTGACGATGGCACCGCCGTGGTCGGCCATCGCGTGTATGGCGTACTTGCAGCAGGTCAGGACGCCGAGCAGGTTGACGTCCAAGTCTGCCCTGATCGTCTCGATGTCGTTGTTCGAAAGTGTCCCTACTGCACGCGCCGATCCGGCGTTGTTCACCAATCCGGTGACAGTGCCGATCTCGGCAGCAGCAGCGAACAGATCGATCACCGACCGCTCGTCAGTGGTGTCGGCACGTATCGCGACGACCGTTCGGTCGGCGCTCGACAGTTCGTTCACCACTGCGTCGGCGGCCGCAGAATCGGAGCGGTAGGCGATCACGACGTCGTGCCCATCGGCCACGAGTCGCCGAGATACTGCGGCTCCAATTCCGCGGCTGCCGCCGGTCACGATCGTCAAAGGGGCATTCATCGTTCGACAATAGCGAGTACCGAAGGAGCACAATGGCGGGCAACGCACGACAGAGGAGGGTTCTGTTGATCGACAGACCGGAATTGGCCGCTTTTCTCAAGCAGCGCCGAGAGGCGCTACAGCCCGAGGATGTCGGACTTCCGCGTGGACAACGGCGTCGAACGCGGGGTCTGCGCCGGGAAGAAGTAGCCGGCCTGTGCCACATGTCGACCGATTACTACGCGCGCCTCGAGCGCGGAACAGGCCCCGCTCCATCGGAGCAGATGATCGCGTCGATAGCGCAGGGTCTGCACCTGTCGTTGGACGAGCGCGACCACGTCTTCCGCTTGGCCGGCCAGAGTCCACCGGTACGCGGTGCGGCAAGCGAGCACGTCAGCCCTGGCCTGTTGCGCATCATGGATCGCCTGCACGACACGCCGGCCGAGATCATCTCCGAGATCGGAGAGACCCTTCGACAGACGCCTCTGGCAGCAGCCTTGACCGGAGACGCAACGCACCGGACCGGGCCGGATAGAAGTCTCGGATATCGCTGGTTCACCGATCCTGCTGTCCAGCAGTCTTATCCGCTCGAAGATCGCGCCTTGCTGTCGAGGGCATACGCCTCGGGTTTACGGGAAGTCGCGACCCTGCGCGGCCCGGACTCACAGGCGGCTCGACTGGCCGCTCGACTCCAAGCGTCCAGCGAGGAATTCCGAGTGTTGTGGGAGCGGCGCGAAGTGGGTGTTCGTCCCCCCGAGTTCAAGACCTTCATCCATCCGGCGGTCGGCCAGATCGAGCTGCATTGTCAGACGCTGCTCGACCCCGAGCAATCGCATCGACTGCTGGTGTACACAGCCGTGCCGGGCAGCGAGAGCTATGCAAGATTGGAACTGCTCTCGGTTGTCGGTACTGACGTACTGACCTGACGAGGTCTGCTCATCAGTGGATCGGCAAGTCCTGGATCAGAGCGGCGTGTGGCACGACCATGGATGTCAGCGCATCCAAATCGCTCGATCACTACAGCCGAGGAGCTCACAATGGCCCGCATCGCAGATACATCGATCAGGAATCTCACTGGAAAGCGTGCCGTCGTCACCGGAGCGAGTGACGGTCTCGGCGCGGTGATTGCGACTTCTCTCGCTCGTTCGGGAGCCGAGGTCGTCATGCCCGTGCGCTCAGCCGCCAAGGGAGAGCGGGTAGTCGAATCGATTCGGTCATCCGTGCCGAACGCGAAGGTCAGCACTCGGCTCCTCGATCTGTCGTCACTGACCTCCGTTGGCGCATCGGTCGACGAGTTCTTGTCGGAAGGCCGACCGATCGACGTTCTCGTCAACAACGCCGGTGTCATGCAACCGCCGCAGCGGCAGGTCACCCAGGACGGGTTCGAGCTGCAATTCGGTACGAACCACCTCGGTCACTTCGCCTTCACCCTCGGCCTGCTCCCACTGCTCCGAGAAGGCGCAGCACGGGTCACTCACCAGACCAGCATCGCGGCACGCGTGGGGGCCATCAACTGGAACGACTTGAATTGGGAGCAGTCCTACGACGTCATGAAGGCCTACAGCCAATCCAAGATCGCTGTGGGGCTGTTCGCCCGTGAGCTCGAGGCGCGCAGTAGGGCCGGCGGGTGGGGAATCACCAGCAACATGGCGCATCCCGGAATCTCCCCGACGAATCTGCTTGCGGCTCAACCGGGCCTGGGACGACCCAAGGATTCGGCCGGCCGCGGGCTGATCAGCGTTCTGGCTCGCGTCGGGATTGCGGGGAGCGTGGACAGCGCCGCGCAGCCGGCTGTGGTGGCAGCAGCGGGAACATTGTCGCGAGGCGACCAGTTCGTAGGACCCAGACGCCTGATCGGTGGTCCGCCGGCCGAGGTCTCCATGTGGAAGCCGTTGCGCAGCATGGACGATGCGCGACGTCTGTGGGACGCATCCGAGGTTCTCACCGGTGTACGACTCGGATCCTGAGTCGCGGGCCCTGCTCGGTGCCCACTGCTGGGTTCTCACTGCTGGGTCGGTGCGGGCTCTCTGGCATGGTCGACCAAGTCGTGCACCAGTCCGATGATGACGTCCATCTGTTCGATGACCTCCACGCGCAGTCGGTCCTGTTGCTCGTCGGGCATGACCGGGGCATTCGGGCCGTCGAGGGACATCAACAGATCGATGTTGGTGCGCAGAGCGGTCAACGGTTCCATCAGTTCGGCACCGGCGTCGACAATCAACTGTCCCTGTCGTGCCCGCGACCGCGAGAGCGCAGCCAGCATCTCGTTGAAACTGTTGGCGAGAGAGGCCAGTTCGTCGTCTCCGTTGACGTCGATGGGCTCGAAGGCACCCGTCCTGGCCACTCGTTCCGTTCCGGCGCGCAACCGTCTGACCGGACGAAGGCCGGTGCGAGCGACGGCTGCGCCGGCCACACCAGCGAGGGCGACGAGGAACGCCCCGACGAGGATCAGGGCAAGCGTGAGTTTTCCGAGCAGTGGTGAGGTACCGCTCAGGGCTTCGGCCACCATGATGGTCTCACCGGAATCGGTGCGCTCGGCGGAGATGTAGTAGCCGCGAACCTCCCGCAGTGACCGATCGGTGCGGCCCTCGGTGACCGCCTTCTCCGGATCGTCGAGCCCACCATCGGAGTTGGTGAAGGGGTAGGTGCCGTTGGACGAGGATACCAAGGTGCCATCGGTGGTCATCAACGCAACTTTGACCGCGGTTCCTTCTGTGTCCTCGATCCCGAACCCGAACAGATCGGCCGGCACTCCCGACGCTGCGCTGGCGATCAGCGCATCGCTGTTTCGGCCGACACGGTCGATGATCTGCGAGCGAAGCGACTGCTCTGCGACGAGGTAGATCGCCAGAGCGCTGACCGCAACGGCGAGCGCGGCCAGGCTCATCGTCAACACTCGAATCCGTCCGTGCAACGACAGCGCCCTCGGGCGGGTGTGCGCACGTGAATACCTCATGGATCGAGTATGCCGGTCGGCAGCGACCAGAATTCGCGAGGCTGCCACGAGTAGGCACCGAAGAGCGCACCGATACTCAGAAGGGCGGCTCCTCGTCTTCTTCGTTGGTCGGTTCTGGCTCGGGGGTCGGGTTGTCGGGTGGGTCGGGGTAGGCGATGACGCCTGATCGTCTGGGTTGGGTGGGGATGTGTGGCCGGAGGTCGTTGCCGATGATGGGTACTGTGGTTCCGTTGGCTGGCAGGGTGATTCGGGTGGTCTTCGAGGTGGAGGTCCACAGGATGGCGCCGCCGGGGAGCATGACGGCGGTCCAGTAGCCTGCGGTTTTGACGCTGTGGTGGTATTCGCAGAGGCATTGGAGGTTGTTGACGGTGGTCCAGCCGCCGCCGAGTGGGTTGGCGTGGTCGAACGGGATCACGTGGTCGAGTTGGCAGCGTGCGGCGGGTCGGTGGCAGCCGGGGAAGCGGCAGTGGCGGTCGCGGAGTCGGACGGCGGCGATGGTGAGGGCGTCGGGTCTGTAGATCAGGGCTCGGTCGGTGAGTGGGTCGCGCCCGACGGATGTTCCGAGAGTGGGGTCGGCGGCGATGGCGGCTTCGAGTGCTGCGGCGAGGGACGCATTGCCGAGGTAGATGCCTGCCGGTGTGTGCATGATGCGGCGGTTCGACCGGATCATCGAGGGTAGGTCTAGGGCAGAGCTGTGCCGTGCGCCCCGGCCGATTGGGGTGTGAGTACAGAACAGTGCCGCTGCGGAGGCGAGGGCATTCCGACGTCGTTGCCGGGTGTCGTCATCAACGGTCGGCTCAGGTGGTGTCGAAACAGTCGTCGAATCGGTCTGTGCAGCAGCCGAACCCGGACCCGGCCCTGCATCGTCCACGCGTTCTGCATTGTCGGTTGCATTCTTGGTCGCGCTGTCGGTGTGAGTTGTCGGTGCTGCCGTGTCCGCTGGCGCTGACTTCTCCGTTGCGTTGTCCGTCGGCGCTGCTGAGCGTGTTGCGGTGCTGGTGCCTGTGTCGGTGCGTGTATCCGCATGCGCTGGAGGTGTATTCGATTCCGTCGCGTTCGATTCGGCTACGTTCGATTCTGCCGAGTTCGGCTGTGCAGGCTCGGGGTCTGCCCTGTTCGGCTCGTCTGTGGTGTCTGTGGTGTCTGTGGGTTCAGCGGAGCGTCGTTCCCATTCCCCGGTTTCCGGGTTCTGCACCGCCAGTCCGAGTGTCTCGGCGAGGGTGACTGCTTCGGTGAGCAGGATCTGCCACTGACTGTTGCGCGCCAACTCTCGTGCCAGATCAGGGTCGATGGATCCCTGCCCAGCCAAGTACGCAGGATTTGCCAACAGTCCGATGAGAGTTGCGATGTCGACAGTGACCATCGTCAACGGCACCCGACGATCCGGCAGCTCTGCATCTTTCTTCGGGCAGCCCGCGCGTTGGCACAGGCATGTCAGCCGGGGTTCTCCGTGCATTCGCGCCATGAACGCATCGCACAGTCGTTCCTGTTTGCCGCGCGGATCCTTGACACACACCGTGTCGGCCATCTCCTCGAGCAACTGCCATGCCGCCGCCGCTTCGGGGGCGGTCAACTCCGCTCGGATCCGCGCCAACTCCCCAGCTGGGGCATAAGAAACATTGCGGAACTTCTTCGCGAACTGTCGCAACGCTGCTGCTTCCTCCGGTGCGACGCGCAGCAAAATCTCCCAGATCTCCTTTTCCAACGGCCCCGGTGAGAAGCGACGTGCGGCCTCGACGACGTCGCCTTCGACGAGGTCGACGAGGGCGTCGGACAGATTGTCGAGAATCCGGCACGCGACCCGAACCCGCGCGAAGTCGATCTCACCGGCCTCGAACTCTCACCGGAGCTTCGGCATGCGGGTGTGCAGCGCAACCCCGGCAGAGATGTAGGCCTCGGCGACCGTCGCCGAGCATCCCAACGCGACAGCGAGTTCGGTGCGTCCGTACCGGCTGTACCGCCGATGCTTCGCATCCTGCGCGATGCAGGTGAGGTGGAAGTCGTAGCAGGCAGCGATCTTTCGGGCCGCATGCCGATTCTCTTCCCGCGCGGCAGCGATCAACGCATCCAACGACACCACTGGCGCAGCCATTTTTCACCCCCCCCGGTGACCCCCAGTTCAGAACATGCGTTCGAACTGAAGAAAGAGTATCTCGACCCACCGACAAGAATGGAAAGGTGCCCGTTGAGCACTTGCCGAGACTGGTTACATGCGGTGATCGGTGTGGTCGCTGTCCTCGTTCCATCGCTGTGCCCATTGCCACAGCGGTTCGAGTGCGGGTCCGAGTTCGTCACCGATCTCGGTGAGACGGTAAGAGCCATCAGGGCCCTTCGCCAGCACTCGTGCGTCGACGAGAGTGCGTAGCCGGGTGGCGAGCACGCTCGAGGATATGTCGTCGGTGCGTCGCCTCAGTTCGAGGAAGCCGAGCGGTCCGCTGCGTAGCTCGAACAGGATGCGCATGTTCCAGCGCTGCCCCAGAAGGTCGAGCGCGGCCATCATGGCACGGCGCGGTTCGTTTGCCTTTTCCATCTCGACTCATCATAGTGGTTCGAAAATCGAAGCAGTTCGAAATTCGAAGCACTGCGAGGAGTGGAGAACGAATGACCGGGCGGGCGGATGGAAAGACGGTGTTGATCACCGGCGCATCTCGGGGAATCGGAGCAGAAACTGCATTGCAGCTGGGTGCTCTCGGTGCTGCGGTCGCGGTGAACTACCGCGAGAAGAAGCGTCGAGCCGAGGCCGTGGTGCGCGCGATCGAGGAGGGCGGCGGCACAGCACTTCCTGTGGGTGCCGACGTCACCGACGCTGACGCGATCGACGCCATGCTGAACGTTGTCGTTGCCGAGTTCGGCGCAATCGACGTTCTGGTTCTCAATGCCTCGGGTGGCCTGGAGTTCGGTGCAGAACCCGACTACGCGATGAGTATCAATCGCGACGCGCAGGTGGCGTTGGCTCGCGCGAGTATCGCCCATATGGAGCCGGGCTCGCGGATCGTCTTCCTCACCAGCCACCAGGCGCATTTTCACGGCAAGAAACCGGTCCCCGTCGAATACGAACCCGTTGCTGCGAGCAAACGGGCGGGGGAGGATGCACTGCGTGGGATGATTCCTGAATTGGATTCTCGGGGAATCGAATTGGTCGTGGTGTCCGGGGACATGATCGAGGGCACGATCGTGGTCACCCTGCTCGAACGCCGTAATCCGGACTCAGTCGCTGCGCGAACCGCGCAGGGTGCGCTCCCGACCATTGCGGAGTTCGCGTCGGCTGTGACTGAGGCTGCAATCGGACCCATCGAGAAGTCCGGCCGGACTGTCTACGTCGGTGGAGCCGACTACCTCGACGGGTCCGTGTCGGGGTAGTCGGCTCCGCTCGATCGGATGAAGAATCAGCTACCGAGAACGCAGAACTGACCGCTCGTGAGGTTCAGTGCCAACGACAGCGGCCCTACGCAGTCGACGCCTCGTGCCTCGGATGTGGCACCGGATCCCCATCCTGCGACCGCGAGGGTCATCTGGCCGGCATCTGCCCACGAGTGCGCGATTCCGCCGCCGAGTGCGAGCGCGTATGCCGTGCCCGCGTTCTTGCTTGCTCCGAGCGCGACACCGTAACCGTTGGCGTAGGTGTTGGTTGCGCCCGGCCCGTCGTTGACACTGACGGCAGTTCCGCTGTCAGCGGCACCGGCGGTGGCGGTTCCGGGTCCGTTCGAGGTGGCTCCGCAGCTCGCTGTGTCACTCACCTGGATGTCGTTGGCCGAGGGCGGCGACACGCATGTGACCGGTGCCGCCGACGCGGTGGCGGTGCCGGCGAAGGCGGCCGCCGTCAGGCCCGATCCGATGGCGAAAATAGCTGCGGTGCGGGCGATTCGACTACCGAACCGACTGAACGTTCGCGCGGAGGAGGAGTTGGAAGAAACCGTACGGGGCAGGGAAACAGAGAACAACAGAAAGCTCCTTCACGAGCGAAACGGGTCGGTGCGGCACACGGTACCCCGCTCCGGGGGTCCGTGACAGCAAGCAGACACAGATTGTGTAACGGTGCCGATGGCATCGCGAGATGAATCGTCGTAGAAGTCCGATTTCTCGGACCCCTGCGGTATCGGTCGAGCCGGTTCTTACCGCCTTTGTACTGCCCAGGTTCTACGCGCGCAGTCCGGTCGATTCCGTTCCGTCAGTTCATGATTGGGGCTTGTTTGTCGGCTCGGTGCCGGTGTCCGAAGCGGGTGGCGATGCTCCGAGTCGGCATGCCCGGGCGACCGCCGAACGAAAGGAAATTGTTATCGGAGGGCTGGCGAGCCGTCGGACGCGGCTCGATAGTTGGGTCTCACAGCGCAGGTGCCGTTCCGACCAGATCGATTTGTCGACGCTCACAATCGATTTGACGTGCGAGGACGCAGACATGCCCACCGGGCCGAACGGTTGTTTCACCCGGATCACGGACCCGTGGCGCCGCCGTATGTTGCGATCTTGTACTCGGTTGCCACGAGAGACAGTTGCAGTTCTCGGATGCGCTTGTGAACAGCGTCGCGATGCGCGACGAGCATCTCGAGTCGTTCCGGGACAGTCTGGTCGCCGCTGTCGACCAGCGCGACGTATCTCCGGAGGTCGCGCATGGGCATACCCGAGAGCCGCATCCTTGTCAGGAACACCAATCGACGGACGGCCGCGGAATCGTATCGTCTGTGCTCGAGTCCGTCGCGATCGACGTCGATGAGGCCGCATCGCTCGTAGTACCGCAGCGTGTGTGTGGAGATGCCGAGTAGTTCGGCTACCTCGGCGATACCGAGCGGTTCGGGCAGTTCCGACGGCTCGATCAGGTCGTGCAGCAGCTCCACCTTCAGGGGCGCAGCCGAGTCCACGGCCGCCGACAGCGCCCTGTTCATCAATTCGTTCGTCGACATGAGAGGGAAGATAGTCCTACCTGGGCAGTCATACCGGACGGACGGATTCGGGCACACCGGGGAAATCCGCGCTTGCGGACAATTCGGCATGTGTGTTCAAGGAGTCGAGTTCCCGATGGTACGACTCGCGTAGCCGTCGAACCGCTTCTCGCCCCAGTGGGATGCGCAAGGGAGCGGATTCAGCGTCGACCAGTCGGCGGATGATGTGCGCGGCGCGGGCCGGATCGCCTTCTTGCCATCCGTCGACGTCGAGCATGTCGACTCTGAGCGCGCCCAACACTGCGGTGTAGGCATCGATGGGGTCTGCGATCTCGAGTACATCGGCATTGTTGAACCCGGTCCTGAACCGACTCGGTTCGACGATAAGAACTCGAATGCCGAACGGAGCAACCTCGCCGGCAAGGGCTTCCGACCAGCCTTCGAGCGCGAATTTACCTGCAGAGTACGAGCCAGCACCCGGGAACGAGACGCGGCCGCCCTGGCTGCTGATCTGCACGATTGTTCCCGCGCTCCGTTCTCGCATGTGAGGCAGGACTGCGCGGTCCAGAGCAGCAGGCCCGACCACGTGTTGTTCGAGCATGTCGCGCAATCGCGTGTCGTCTATCTCCTCCGCCGCACCGATCTGCCCGACGCCTCCGTTGTTCACCAGTACGTCGACGCGTCCGAACCGGCCGATCGCGGCCTCGACGACGGTCGGCGCGGATTCGGTGTTTCTGACGTCGAAGGCGATGGTCAGTAGGGATTCCGGGTTCTCGGCAACCAGGTCGTCGAGACGTTCGGGTCGCCGCATCGCTGCGACGACGGTGTCGCCTGCCTCCAGGGCGGCGACGGTGAGCGCCCGACCCAGGCCGGAGGATGCTCCGGTGATGAGCCAATGCCGTTGTCCGAGCGGTTGTGTCATGAACGGAAAGCTATGGCTTCGAGCGCACTCGAACGCAAATCGTTCAGACGCTGCCCTGATAGTCGTGTTGGCGCCAGGCCTCGTACATTGTCACTGCTGCGGCGTTCGCCAGGTTGAGTGATCGGCGTCCGGGGATCATCGGGATGCGCAGCTGATCGGTCACATGGGGGTCGTTCAAGACGTCGTCGGGGAGTCCGGTGGGTTCCGGTCCGAACAGTAGGACGTCACCGGGTTGGTAGGCGACGTCGGCGTAGGAGCGTGTTGCGTGCGCGGTGAAGGCGAAGACCCGTTCCGGGGCCAGTGCGGACCACGCCGACGGCAGGTTCTGGTGCACGGTGACCGACGCGAGGTCGTGGTAGTCCAATCCCGCACGTTTGAGCTTGGGTTCGGACATGTCGAACCCGAGGGGGCCCACGAGATGCAGTTCGCATCCGGTGCCGGCGACGAGGCGAATCGCATTGCCGGTGTTCTGCGGAATCCGGGGCTCGAAGAACATGAGTCGAAACACCCGGATCACTCTGCCACCACGAGCCCGGGGAGGATGGGGCAGGTGGACGACGAACAGACCATCGGCGAAGATTTCTCGGATTCTCGACTCGACGGGCGGGAGTGGTCGGGCAGGCAGTTCGTCCGGTGCACCTTCCGTGACGCGGACATGAGCAATGTGCGGACCGACTCGGTCGTCTTCACCGAATGCGACTTCACCGGTACCGACCTCACGGATTCGGTGCACACCAACTCGGCCTTTCGATCGTGCACGTTCACTCGAACCAACCTGCAGCACAGCGTCTTCCGTCACTCGACGTTGATGGGATCGGTGTTCGTGGACACTCGCATGCGTCCGGCCACCTACGACGAAGTCGATTTCACGTTGGCCTCGCTGGGTAATGCCGACCTGCGCGGCGTCGATCTGACCGGATGTCGGATGCGGGAGGCGAACCTGACCTCGACCGATCTTCGCAAAGCGGTGCTGCGGTCCGTCGATCTCGCGGGCGCACGAACCGTCGGTGCCAAAATGGAGGAGTCGGACCTGCGCGGAGCCGTCGTCGATGCGTCGCTGTGGGTCGGCGCAGGGGTGCGCGGGGCCAAGATCGAACTGATGCAAGCAGTGGCCTTCGCGGCTGCGCAGGGTCTGATCGTCGAGAGCTGACCGCGGTGATCGGCCCGGCGCGCCGCCGGGCCGACAGAACCTGAAACAATGGCCCGGTGACTGCAACGATCCTCGATGGCAAAGCGACTCGTGACGAGATTTTCGTCGACCTCACCGCCCGTGTGGCACGTCTGCGGGAGCAGGGCATCACTCCCGGCCTGGCGACGGTGCTCGTCGGAGATGATCCGGGTTCTGCCGCATACGTGCGGGGCAAGCACAACGACTGCGCGAAGGTGGGCATCACTTCCATCCGACGCGATCTTCCCGCGGATATCACTCAGTCCGAACTCGAAGCGGTCATCGACGAGCTCAACGCCAACCCCGACTGCACCGGGTACATCGTGCAGCTTCCGTTGCCCAAGCATCTGGACGAGAACGCCGCGCTCGAGCGCATCGATCCCGACAAGGATGCCGACGGTCTGCACCCGATCAACCTCGGCCGCTTGGTGCTGGGCAAGGACGCCGCATTGCCGTGCACCCCGCGGGGCATCGTCCACTTGCTGCGGCGCTACGACGTCGCACTCGACGGGGCGCGCGCTGTGGTCATCGGCCGCGGTGTGACGGTGGGCCGACCGATCGGACTGCTGCTGACCCGCCGTTCGGAGAACGCGACGGTCACGTTGTGCCACACCGGAACTCGTGATCTTGCCGCAGAGGTCTCCCGCGCCGACATCGTCATCGCGGCCGCCGGGGTTCCCGGCTTGATCACCGCAGACATGGTCAAGCCCGGGGCGGCTGTGCTCGACGTCGGGGTCACCCGCACCGAGGACGGATTGCGCGGAGACGTCGCGGACGACGTCGCCGAGGTGGCCGGTTTCCTGTCGCCCAACCCCGGTGGAGTCGGGCCGTTGACGCGCGCGTTTCTGCTGTCCAATGTCGTGGAGCGAGCCGAACGCACTGCGGCCCAGAGTTGAGCGAGCCGAGGTGAACGACGTACAGGATGCGCGAGGCGATCACGTGCCGGGTTTCCGAGCGGCGCTCGCTCGGAATCTACCGATGGTCGTGGTGTCGATCATCGTGCTCGCCGCGCTGGTCCTGGTTCTCGCCGACCGTTGGCGGCGCGGCTCGTTCATCTTCGGGTGCGCAGCGGTGGTGGCAGCGTTGCTGCGACTGTGCCTACCCGAGTCACGCGTCGGCACCCTGAAGGTGCGCAGCAGGGGATTCGACGTATTGGCGCTGGGAGGCGTCGGCGGCGCCATCGTCTTTCTGTCGCTGTCGATCGATCCCCTGGGGACGGACTGACGTAGACCGATCGACTCGGGTCAGCGCCGTCCGAGGCGGGCGAGCTCCATCGTCTCGGCCAGCAACTTCGCCACCGAATCGGCCTCGGTGAGAAATCCGTCGTGGCCGTCTCGCGACTGGATCACTTCGAGCCCCCGGCACTGTGGGAGTTCACGCGCAATTTCTTTCTGCAGTCGAAGCGGGTAGAGGCGATCGGAATCGACGCCCCCGACGATGGTCGGAACCGGCACGGATGCAAGGGCTTCGGCGACTCCGCCGCGTCCTCGGCCCACGTCGTGGCGGTTCATCGCTTCGCTCAGAAGAACGTACGTCGCCGCGTCGAATCGATTGACCAGTTTGGCGGCCTGATGCTCGAGGTAGCTCTGCGCGGAGTACCTGCCGCCGGCCCACGGGTCCTCGTCGTTCTGCGGAGAGTTTCCGAACCGAATGTCGAGTTCGCTCTCGGTTCGGTACGTCAGATGCGCGATGCGACGAGCGATCCCGAGTCCGGCGGTCGGGGCGGTGCCGGTGTCGTGGTAATTGCCGCCGAGCCAACCCGGATCGGCCTTGATCGCAGCGATCTGGGTGGTTTGCGTCCCGATCTGGTCCGCTGTCGCGCGGGCACCGACGGCGAGCACCAGCGCGGCACCCACCCGATCCGGATGTCCCACAATCCATTCGAGGGTGCGCATGCCACCCATCGACCCGCCCACGACGGCGGCGAACCGATCGATGCCCAGAACGTCGGCCACCGCGACCTCTGCCGCCACCTGATCGCGAATCGAAATTTCCGGGAAGCGAGAACCGTACGGGGTGCCGTCGGGGGAGATGCTGCTCGGCCCGGTGGTGCCTCCGCATCCGCCGAGCACGTTGGTGGCGACGACACACCATTCGTCGGTGTCGATGGGGCTGCCCGGTCCGACCATCCCGTTCCACCAACCGGGCAGTACGTGGTCGGCATCCGGCGGTCCCGAAACGTGGGAATCGCCGGTCAACGCGTGTTCGACGAGCACGACGTTGCTGCGATCGGCCGCCATCTCGCCCCAACGCTGCACCGCCACGGTCACGTGCGGAATGTGAGAACCGTTCTCGAGATCGAGACCACCGATGTCGATGGTTCCCAACCGCCCGTCCGGAGACGGAAGGACCGCCTCCGGACGAACGCCTGTGTTCAAACTGTGGCTCAAGACGCCGCCGCGCGGAAGCCGACCTCGAGATCGGCGATGATGTCGTCGATTCCTTCTATACCGACGGCCAGACGCACGAGGCCGGGAGTGACGCCGGAGGCCAACTGCTCTTCCGGGGTCAACTGCGAATGCGTGGTGGACGCGGGATGGATGACGAGAGAACGCACGTCTCCGATGTTAGCCACATGACTGTGCAGAGTGAGAGCGTTGACGAACTTCTTGCCCGCGTCCACTCCTCCCTTCAGCTCGAACGCGATGATCGCGCCCTGCCCCTTCGGGAGCAGCTGCTGCCCGCGCTCGTACCAGGGCGAGGACTCGAGTCCGGCGTAGTTGATCGAGACGACGTCGTCGCGACCGGCCAAGAAGGTGGCCACCTTCTGCGCGTTCGCCACGTGCCGCTCGATTCGAAGACTCAACGTCTCGAGGCCCTGGCTGATCAGGAACGCATTGAAGGGTGACACCGCAGCCCCGATGTCGCGCAACAACTGCACCCGCGCCTTCAGCGCGAAGGCCGGAGCGCCGAGATCGGCGAAGACGACACCGTGGTAACTCGGATCCGGGGTGGTGAAGTTGGGGTGACGGCCCTGCGTCCAGTCGAACGTTCCGCCGTCGACGATGACGCCCGCGATCGCCGTGCCGTGACCGCCGAGGTACTTCGTCGCCGAGTGCACCACGATGTCGGCACCGTGCTTCAGCGGCTGCAGCAGGTACGGCGTCGCGACGGTGTTGTCGACGATCAGCGGAATGCCGTTCTCGTGGGCGATCGCCGAAATGCCGGGGATATCGAGAACGTCGTTCTTCGGGTTGGAGATCGTCTCACCGTAGAACGCTTTGGTCGACGGTGTGATGGCCGCGCGCCACTGCTCGAGATCGTCCGGATCGTCGACGAACGAGACGGTGATCCCGAGCTTGGGAAGCGTGTAGTGGAAAAGGTTGTACGTGCCGCCGTAGAGCCGCGGGCTCGAGACGATGTGATCGCCCGCCTCGGCGAGATTGAGAATGGCGAACGTTTCTGCCGCCTGGCCCGACGCGAGCAGAAGTGCTGCGACGCCCCCTTCGAGAGCGGCGATGCGCTGCTCGACGACATCCTGTGTGGGGTTGATGATGCGGGTGTAGATGTTGCCCGGTTCCGCCAGGCCGAACAGTGCGGCCGCGTGATCGGTGTTGTCGAAGGTGTACGAGGTGGTCTGGTAGATGGGCAACGCACGAGCCCTGGTGGTGCCGTCCGGTGTCTGACCCGAATGGATCTGCTTGGTCTCGAAGCTCCAGTCGGCTGCGGGATCGGTGAACGGATCCTCGGTAGGTGCTCCGGTGGCGTCGACGACGTCGGGGGTCGAATCGGTCATGGCTGGTGATACTCCGTTTTCTCAGACGTGTTTTCTGTCGAATGAAGCTCGAGAACTCGAGCGTTACGGGGCGTATCGGTACAGCAACACATGAGAACCTCCTGACATGCCTCGGCCCGTGGGGACCGAAGATCAGTGGGTCCGCTTCGGAGCGGACCCGCGCTTGTCGATACGACACGGATGTGTTGCATCGGCCTGGTCGTTCACCCGGGGCACCCCACCGCGGTTGGAGGGTTGCCGGCCAGCAAGCCGGGGCTCGATGCTGGCACTCATGACCTGGCAGGAATCTTAGCGGGTACGGGTGTCTCGGGGGAACGAGGGCGCTCACGACCCTCGAGCAGATGCTCTGGTGAGGACAATCACCGCCCGGCGACTCGAAAACCGGTCGCCTCGGGGAAGAGAATGAACACGACGAACGTTGTGCCGTCCGGTCGGGCTGTACTGAATCGATCCACCAGGTCGTCGATTTACCAGGTCGTCGATCCACCAGCCCCTGGCCCGCTCTGTAATCCGATTGCTTACGAAGGTTGTTCTGCTGTGACTGTCACCGATTCCGCTCTCGCCAGAAACGTCAGCGCCGTGCGCGGCAAGGTGTCGAGTGGCTTGAGTGTCGGCCATCGACCGCACTCGACCCGCCGCAGGCTCGCCATGCTGGCCCTGTCCATCGGCGGCTTCGGTATCGGCACCACCGAATTCGCGTCGATGGGTCTGCTCCCGGACATCGCGACGACGATGGGAATCTCGGAGCCGTCGGCCGGTCACATGATCTCTGCCTACGCACTCGGCGTCGTCGTCGGTGCGCCGACAATTGCTGCTCTTGCGGCGCGTGTTCCTCGGCGCATGTTGTTGCTGGCGCTGATGGTGGCGTTCACGCTCGGCAATCTCGGGACGGTCTTCGCGCCGAGTTTCAACGAGTTGGTGGCCTCCCGGTTCGTGGCCGGTCTGCCGCACGGCGCGTATTTCGGCGTTGCCGCACTGGTGGCTGCGCACCTCGCTGAGCCGGGCAAACGAGCCAAAGCCGTCGCGATGGTGATGATGGGTCTGTCGGTGGCGAACGTCGTCGGTGTACCGGTGGCGACCTGGATCGGCCAGGCCCTCGGGTGGCGAAGCGCATTCGCGCTCGTCGCCGTGATCGGGTTGCTCACAGTCAGTGCGCTGGTCCTGTGGATGCCGCGACTCGACGCCATGCCGACCACCAGCCCGATCACCGAGCTCGGTGCCCTCCGCCGTGGCCAGGTCTGGATGACCCTGTTCGTCGGCATCGTCGGATTCGGCGGCATGTTCGCGGTGTACACGTACATCGCGTCGACCCTGACCGACGTCGCAGGCCTTGCCCGTGCACTGGTTCCGGTGGCATTGATGATCTACGGCCTCGGCATGGTTGCCGGCAACTACGCGGGCGGTTGGTTGGCCGACAAGTACAAGCTCAAGGGCACCTTCATCGGGCTGGCCGCGACCGCAGTGTCCCTGGCCGTCTTCGTCGTCGCGGCTCACAACCCGGTGACCGCGCTGCTTCTGGTGTTCTTGATCGGTGCGTCCGGCTCGTCCGTCGTCCCCGGACTTCAGACCCGTCTGATGGACGTGGCGGAGGACGCGCAGACTCTCGCCGCGTCACTCAACCACGCGGCGTTCAACCTGGCCAATGCCATCGGAGCCGCGGTGGGCGGTGCGGTGATCGCCGCAGGTCTCGGCTACACGGCACCGGCCGCCGTCGGCTCGGGACTCGCTGTTGCCGGCCTGGGCGTTCTGTCCGTCGCCATGTGGATGGAGAAGCGCTCGGCGGCATGAGAGTCAGGACGTGATGGTGGTGGCGGTTCCGCCGAGCGCCTCGGACATTGCCGGAGCCACCTTGTCGATCACGTACGGCAGGCTCAGCACACTCGTGAAGTAGATCGCCCCCGCCGTCACCCCATCGGTGAAGACGAGGTTGCCGTCCTTCACCGGCTGCAGAGCGTTGTACACCGGTTCCTTCTCCAACTGGCCGCGATCGCCCGGGTTCTCCGTTCCCCAGATCAGCACATCTGCAGTGTCGAGGACCGACAGGTTCTCCAGCGGGATGCTCGCCTGCGCACTGCCGTCGGCCGGCACGAACGCGTCGATGTCGTCGGGGATCACAAAACCGAGCTTCGTCAGGAAGTCGGTGCTCAAACCGTCCTGGTACGCGATGGCCTTGCCCTCGTAGAACGCGTTCTGCAGGAAGATCGCCTTCTTGCCTGCGAATTCGGGGTGAGCCGCCGCGGCATCGCCGAACTTCTGATTCACACCGTCGATGAGTCCGTCCACTTCGGCTTTCTTGCCCATTGCCCGGCCGATCTTCTCCGCCTGTACGTCCCAGGGCTCGAAGTAGGCGGTCGACGCGTCGGACTGGGCGAGCGTGGGTGCGATGTTGCTCAGAGTCCGGTAGCTGTCCGCGGTGAGACCGGCGTTGGTGGCGATGATCAGATCGGGCTCGAGGGCGGCGATCTTCTCGGTCTCGAAGCCGTCGCCGTTGTTGGTCAGCACCTCGGGCTGGGCATCTCCCAGCGCGTCCCGAGCCCAGGGCCAGGTCGCGTACGGCTGGTCGCCGTACCACTCCGTCACTCCGACGGGGATTACGCCGAGGGCCAACACCGTGTCCTGTTCGGTGTATCCCGCCACCACGATGCGGGTGGGTTCCTCGGGAACGACGGTCTCGCCGAACGCATGCTCGACCGAGACGGGGAAGACGCCGGAGGCGGACGTTCCGGTTGTGGGGGAGTCGGCACCGTCGGATGCGCCGTCGGAGTTCGAGCAGGCGCTCAGTAGTCCCGCCGTGGTCAGCGCGATCGCGCACACCGCCGAAGTTCTCCGAAGTGGTCGGATACGCATCGAATGGGCCTTTCGTCAGGGCGGGTATCGAAAGGAAGGGTAGCCCACCCTTAGTCAGACATTCACGTCAACCTTCACCGAACCTCCACATTTCCCGACGAAGTCCTCCATGTCCGACCTCTAGGGTCAATTCTCATGAGCCGCACAGTTCTCGTAGTCGACGACGAACCCACGATCTCCGACGCCGTGGCCGCTCGACTGCGAGGCGAAGGGTACGACGTGGTCACCGCCGCAGACGGCCCGTCCGCGGTGGAGGTGTGTGGCCGGATCGACCCCGACGTGGTGGTGCTGGATCTGATGCTTCCCGGTTTCGACGGACTCGAAGTATGTCGACGCATCCAGGCGTCCCGGCCGGTACCGGTACTGATGTTGACGGCCAAGTCCGACGAGACCGACATGCTCGTCGGGCTGGGCGTCGGTGCGGACGACTATCTGGGCAAGCCGTTCAGCATGCGCGAACTGGTTGCACGTGTGCATGCTCTCATCCGGCGTGCCGAACGCGTCGTCACTCCCGAGCAGTACACCACTCGAATCGGCGACGTGCACATCGATCACCGGGAGCGACGCGTCTCCACCGACGCGGGCGACATCCACGTCACCAGAACCGAATTCGACATCCTGGCATATCTGGCCGCTCGGCCTCGCACGGCGGTGTCCAGGGAGACCCTGCTGTCGGAACTGTGGGGCTGGGACGATTCGGCCAGCAGTCGTACCGTCGACAGTCACGTGAAAGCGTTGCGGCGCAAGCTCGGTGGCGACCTGATTCGTACTGTCCACGGCGTCGGTTATGCAGTGGAGGCACCACGATGAGGCCGATGCTGCCGCGTCCGCTCGATCCCTTGCGGTCGTTCAAACTCAAGGTCTCGCTCGTGGTGGGCATCGTGCTCGTGCTGGCGAGTGTCGTCTTCTGGATCGGGGCCGGCTGGCAGTTTCGCTACACACTTCTCGCCGCATTGATCGTGTCCTTGGCCGCAACACAATTCGTCGCGCACGGCATGACGTCGCCCCTGCGAGAGATGACCTCGGCAGCCAAAGCGATGGCGCGAGGCGACTATTCGACCCGGGTGCGTGCCACGTCCCGCGACGAGGTGGGCGAGCTCGCCACCGCATTCAACACCATGGCGAGCGACTTGGAAGCCGCCGAGAAGTACCGCCGCGAGCTGATCGGAAACGTCTCCCACGAATTGAAGACTCCGATCGCTGCCTTGCGGGCAGTGCTCGAGAACATGGTCGACGGGGTGACCGAACCCGACCCGGCTACGTTGTCGGTGGCTCTCGGCCAGACCGAGAGACTGGGAAACCTGGTGACCGAACTGCTCGATCTGTCGAGGGTCGAGGGCGGAGTGCTGAGCATCGCCCCGACGGAATTCCCGGTGCGCCCCTTCCTCGAGGAGGCGACCGGCGTTCACCGAGAACGAGTATCGATCGTCGTCTCACCCGGTGCCGGGACGGTCGTCGCCGATCGCGCTCGAATGACGCAGGTGATCACCAATCTCGTCGACAACGCCGTACGGCATTCGCCGCAGTCGGGCACGGTGAGTATCCGGGCGCATCGAACCGGGGACCGGTTCGCGTTCGATGTTCGCGACGAGGGTCCCGGCATCGCACCGGCCGACCGTCACGCGGTGTTCGACCGGTTCACACGCGGCGGATCCACCGACGGCGGAACAGGTCTCGGACTCGGAATCGCGCGGTGGGCCACCGAACTGCACGGCGGGACCATCGACGTTCTCGACAGTGAATCGGGCTGCCACATCCGAGTGGCCATCCCCGGGCGCTGACGACCCACCTTCTCTCACACACCCACTCACCTCGACTGCTCGTCCCTGGACCGCAGCCGCGGTTCGGCATGCCTCGAACACAGAAATGGATGACAGCCATGACCACGATCGGAATACCCATGCACCCCAGAACGCGGCCTCGTCGATCGCTGTGGAGCCCTCGAACCTGGCCGGTGCTGCGACACTCTAAGGCACCCCGCGCGGCACTTGTCGGAGCGCTCGCTGCCGGCCTCGTCAGTGCAGTGGTATTGGGCTACAACAACTTCGGCGTACCCATCACTGCCGCAAGCATCATGGCTGTCGTCGTAGCGGTACGACGCGCGTCGTTGTCGCCGTGGGAGTGGGTGGGTGTGGCGGGGGTCCTCGCCTTGTCCAGCGTCGCGGCGCTACGAGAGGCGGAGTGGATCGTCGCTCTGTCCGTTGCCCTTGCTGTCGTCGTCGGGTCGGTGGTTCTCTCGCGGGCCTGGACTTGGACGGGCATCGCTCTCGGCGCCGTGCTGCCGCTGCTGCTGCCCTTGCGGGTCGTGCGGTGGACGCTACGAGGGGCGGGAACCATCGATCTCGACGGGCCCAAGCCGATCCGAATCGGCGTGGTCGCCGCCGTCACCGTCGCGCTCTGTGTGGTGTTCGCCGCGCTGTTCGGGGCGGCGGATCGACGTTTCGCGGATGCTCTGGGCTCGGTCACTCCGCAGTTCGATCTCGGATCGATTTTCGGGCGAGTGGTCGTATTCGTACTGACGGCCGCAGGTGCGCTCGCCGCCGCATACGTGGCCGTGCATCCGCCGCGCTTCGACCGCCTGGCGGCAACACCGCGTCGCACACTTCGGTTGTGGGAGTGGGCAATACCGCTCGGCGCTGTCGTCGGCCTGTTCGGCGTGTTCGTCGCCTTTCAGATTCCGAGCTTGTTCGGCGGCCAGGGACACGTTCTGAGCACCGAAGGTTTGACCAACGCCGAGTACGCACGGCAGGGATTCTGGCAGTTGCTGACGGTGACGGTATTGACCTTGCTCGTCATCGCGGTCACCGTGACCAAGGCCGAACGAACGGACCTACGCGACCGACTTGCATTGCGGGTTCTGCTCGGCGCGCTGTGCGCACTGTCGGTGGTGATCGTGGCGTCGGCGTTGCATCGAATGTCGTTGTACGAGGAGCAGTACGGCTACACCACCCTGCGGCTGTTCGTCACCGCCGTCGAATGGTGGTTGGGTTCGGTGTTCGTATTGCTGCTCGTCGCGGGCGTACGTATGTCGGGTCGCTGGCTTCCGCGAGCAGTCGGTGTGGGAGCAGTGCTGACCGTTCTCGCCCTCGCGGCCGTGAACCCGGACGCATACATCGCGCGGCAGAACGTCGAACGGTTCGAGGAGACGGGGCGGATCGACGTGTTCTACCTCGGCGGGTTGTCGGCGGACGCAGATTCCGAACTCGATCGCCTGCCCGAACGTGTGCGTAAGTGTGTTCAGGCCCGAGGCCCGGTCTCCTGGGGAGACAGCTGGTACCAGTGCACAGACCCGACGGTATCTGTACCCTGAGCAACGACTCGACGATCGGTGACGTAAGGACGGAGGTGCACGATGGGCTATCAGAACCTCGTCGTCACGTCGGTGCTGCTCTTCACGCTGCTGCTGACTACTCCGGCCGGACCGGCCGATCTCGCGCTGATCATCGTCGCTGCTCTGGCGGCGGCGGTGTTCTACGCGCATCGTGCCGGGGCGCTGAGCCTTCTGTACCGTCCGTCGAACGTCGGACCGAATGCGGAGGAGCGCCACCTTCGTGGCTCGTTCCGACGTCAACATCGCCCCGACGCACCCGGTCGCCCGCAGCCGCGAGCACCCGGTCTCCTGGTGGGAGCGCTGTAGTTCGACAGCTCTCCCACACCTCACGTGCCCCTGGTCCACGAGGTTCATCGGGAGAATCACTATGTTGTCCATCGACAACGCCACCCGCCGTCTCGATTCGACGGCTGCATTCGACGTAATTTCCAGGCGTGCGGTGTCGCCGTGGCGAGCCGCAGTGGTCACCCTCGTCGGAGTGACGGCAGTTCTGCTGGTCGTCTTCGCCGTCGTCGATGCCCAGCCCGCGGCCCAGATAGCGATGTTCGGTGCGCTGGTGGCTGCGGCACTGCTGGTGACGGGTGCATCGGCCGACATCCTCGTCGTGGTGCCGCCCGCGTCCACAACCGCCGGATCCGACGGCGGCAGACTCCGTGGGGCCTACCGCAGACAAGAGCAACCCGACGCGCCAGGTCGCCCTATGCCGAGAGCACCCGGATCGGTTCACGGACCGGATCGGTGGCTCCAGTTCCGCTGAGTCACTGCGAGATCCGGTCGAGACGTCATCCGACCGATTTCTCTCTCAGTGAGGCACTCCATCATGCTCGATTTCGTCTATTACCCCGTCTCCGCGGTGCTGTGGTTCTGGCACCGGGTCTTCGGTTTCGTGCTCGGCCCCGACAACGGCGTCGCCTGGGCCTTGGCCGTCGTATTTTTGGTCTTCACGCTACGAACGCTGTTGATCAAGCCGTTCGTGGGTCAGATTCGTTCACAGCTCGCCATGAAGAAACTCCAACCCAGGCTCGAGGAGGTACGGAAGAAGTACTCCGGTGACCGGGCTCGACAGGCCACGGAAATCCGCACAGTGCAAAAGGAACACGGTGTGAACCCACTGATGGGTTGCCTCCCGCTGCTCGCGCAAGCACCGGTGTTCATCGGTCTGCTGCACGTGTTGCGCTCGTTCAACCGGACGGGAACCGGGTTCGGGCATCTCGGTATGTCGGCGCAGGAGAATGCGAGTACAGCCAACTACGTGTTCGGTGCGGGCGATGTGCAGTCGTTTCTCGACGCGCGGCTGTTCGGCGCACCGATCTCCGCTGCCGTCAGTAGCTCTCGAGATGTTCTCGAAGCGTTCGGTCCGTTCGGTGGGGTGCCGTCGGTCTGGAGCATCGCGGTCGTCGCGGTGCCGTTGATGATCGTTGCCGCGGTGGCTACCCACCTGAACTCCCGGGCATCGATCGCGCGTCAGGATGCGGCCGCCGCGGCGAACCCGCAGACCGCGATCATGAACAAACTCGCGCTGTGGGTCTTTCCGGCCGGGGTGCTGATCGGTGGCCCGGTGCTGCCCGTTGCGGTGCTGCTCTATTGGGTGAGCAACAACATCTGGACCTACGCCCAGCAGCACATCGTCTACCGACGGATCGACCGGGAGCCGGTCGCGGTGCCGAAGGTGGCATCGGTGGTGACGGCTCCGAAGCCAGGAGCCAAACCGAAGAGAAGGTGAGCCTGCGGAGGCCACCTGCCGGTTGTCGGTGGCCTCCGCTACGGTCGTCGGCGTGCCGATCACTATTTCCACTGTCAACGTCAACGGGATCCGCGCGGCTGTTCGCAAGGGCATGCTTCCGTGGCTCGAGGCCACCGATGCCGACGTCATCTGTCTTCAGGAGACGCGCGCCAACGACGGCGAGCTGACCACAGCACTGGCCCCGGCCCTCGATGCGGGATGGCATCTGGCGTCGGCGGAACCGTCGGCGAAGGGACGCAACGGTGTGGCCCTGCTGTCGAGGGCAGCGCCGGAGGCGATCAGAACCGGCATCGGAGTCGCGGAATTCGCCGACGCGGGTCGCTACATCGAAGGAGACTACGGTGACGTCACCGTGGCGAGCCTGTACCTGCCGTCGGGCGAGGTGGGGACCGACCGACAGGACGAGAAGGAACGCTTCATGGCTGCGTTCGCGAAGTATCTCGCCAAGACCGCCAAGGCAACGACGTCCGCCGAGCGCGACGTCGTGGTCTGCGGCGACTGGAATATCGCCCATACCGAAGCGGATCTGAAGTCGTGGAAGACCAACCGCAAGAAGTCGGGATTCCTGCCCGAAGAACGTGAGTGGGTATCGCGATTGCTCGCCGAGAAGTCACCGTGGACCGACGTCGTGCGTGAGCTGCACCCCGGCGTCGAGGGGCCGTACAGCTGGTGGTCCTACCGCGGCAAGGCGTTCGACAACGACGCCGGGTGGCGCATCGACTACCAACTCGCCACCAGTGATCTGGCCGAGCGTGCGAAAGAAGCCGTCACCGAGAGAGCGGAGGCGTACGACCAGCGGTGGTCCGATCACGCGCCGGTGACGGTGCGCTACCGCTAGGAGCGGAGCCTGCGGAGTGACCGGTGTGGTGAGGAGCGGAGCCTGCGGAGTGACCGGGTTGCTAGGAGCGGAGCCTGCGGAGTGACTGGTGTGGCAAGGCAACGGGTACGGGTCGGGGACGGCGTGAAAAGATTGCCGCATGTCTTCTCCTGACTCGATCGACACGTCGCAGGGTCCGCGTCGTCGGGTGCTCTCGGGCATCCAACCGACGGCGGATTCGTTCCATCTCGGTAACTACCTGGGTGCTGTGCGGAACTGGGTGGAGTTGCAGGAGGAGTTCGATGCGTTCTACTTCGTTCCCGATCTCCATGCGATCACGGTTCCGCAGGACCCGAAGGAATTGCGCCGGCGCACCCGGATAGCGGCCGCACAACTGTTGGCGGTGGGTATCGATCCCGAGAAGTCGACGTTGTTCGTGCAGAGCCAGGTTCCCGAGCATGCGCAGTTGGCGTGGGTTCTCAACTGCATCACCGGGTTCGGCGAAGCCGGCCGGATGACGCAGTTCAAGGACAAGTCCGCCAAGCAGGGTCGCGATCACACCAGCGTCGGGTTGTTCACCTATCCCATTCTGCAGGCCGCGGACATCCTGCTGTACCGGCCGAATCTCGTTCCGGTGGGCGAGGATCAGCGTCAGCATCTGGAGTTGACTCGCGATCTGGCGCAGAGGTTCAACTCGCGGTTCAAGAAGACCTTCGTGGTTCCCGATGCACACATCATCAAGGGCACGGCCAAGATCTTCGACCTGCAGGATCCGACGGCGAAGATGAGCAAGTCGTCGTCGAATCCGGCGGGCATCGTCAACATCCTGGACGATCCGAAGGTGTCCGCGAAGAAGATTCGTTCGGCAGTGACGGACAACGAACGCGATATCGTCTTCGATCCGGAGAACAAGGCAGGCGTCAGCAATCTTCTGGTGATTCAGTCCGCTCTGTCCGGGAAGAGCATCGATGATCTGGTCGCCGGTTACGCAGGCAAGGGCTACGGCGATCTCAAGTCCGACACTGCCGACGTGCTGACCGAGTTCGTGGTTCCGCTGCGCGAACGAATGGACGGATTCATGTCCGACGTAGCCGAATTGGATCGCCTCCTCGCTGTCGGTGCGGATCGAGCCAGGGAGGTCGCGAGCAGAACGCTGGCTCAGGTGTACGACAGGGTGGGGTTCCTTCCTCCCGGCGCATAGCCCTGTCAGTACACGATATTCGCGCTACACGACATTTCGAGGACACGGCCCGAACAGCCGCCGACGACAGCGAAAAGGTGAGTGCCATGCCCGATTTCAAGGCCATGCTCGACGATCGGCGTGCTCGGTGGCCGTGGCTGGATCACACTGTTGTTGCCGCCCAGCGGTATCAGGGGCAGAAGGGCGATTACTACGCCGCGGGGATGACGTATTTCAGTGTGCTGGCGTTGTTTCCGCTGCTGATGGTTGCATTCGCCGTTGCCGGGTTCGTACTGGTGAATCAGCCCGAATGGCTTGCCGAGATTCAGTCGCAGATCGCGGAGAATGTCCCGGGCAGCTTCGGTGAGACGATCAGCTCGCTGATCGATACCGCAATCGAGTCCCGTACCGGTGTCGGTGTCATCGGCCTGCTCGGCGCGCTGTACGCGGGGCTCGGATGGGTGGCCAATCTGCGTGAGGCCCTGACCGCGATGTGGGAAAGCCAGCACGAGGCGGGCGGATTCCTTGCGACCAAGGCCAAGGACCTCGCGGCTCTGCTCGGCCTGGGAGCAGCACTGGTGCTATCTCTCGGGCTGTCCGCGTTGGCCGGGGGCGGCGTCATGCGTGGCATTCTCGAATGGTTGAACCTCGATTCCGTTCCCGGCGTCGGAGTGGCGCTGCGGGTCTTCTCGATACTGCTCGCGCTTGCCGGAACCTGGGCGCTGTTCACCTGGGTGATCTCACGTCTGCCGCGCGAACCGGTGTCGTGGCGCAGTGCGGCCAAAGGTGCACTGTTGGCCGCAGTCGGTTTCGAGATCTTCAAGCAACTCGGCGCGATCTACCTCGCGTCCGTCACGAGCGGGCCCGCCGGAGTCGTGTTCGGTCCCATCATCGGTCTGTTGGTGTTCGTGTTCACGACGTCGCGGTTGGTGCTGTTCTCGACTGCGTTCGCAGCCACCACTCGGGAGAGCCTTGCTGACGCTCATGTGCCGGCACCGGACCCCGCGGTGATCAACACCCGGGTCGAGGTGAGCGACGGCCCGGGTGTCAAGGGTGGTCTGGCCTTGGTGGGCGCGGGCGCTCTGGCCGCTCTGGGTATCGCTGGACTTCGCAATCGGCGACGCTGATCCGAGGCAACCTACTTGCGAATGTGAGAGGCGGCGGGGGAGTTCAGGGGCGGCGAGACAGTGTGCGTGCGCCCCACAGCAAACCGGCCACGACCAGTGCACCGATGACCCCGATTGCGATGCGCACGACCGTGTCGCCCTGCGCCTGCAGATCGGATTGTCGGGTACCCGATTCGGCACTCGACGCCGACGCAGGGGGTCGAGCAAGGGTCGGCACCGCGCCGGTCGCACGTGTACTCGTCACCGGCGACGTGGAATCCGGTTCGACCAGATCGCCGACGCTGCTGCTCGTATCCAGGGCGAACCCGTAGTCGAGCAGCCGAGCGGCCTGTTCCCACGGCCGGATCGGTAGCACGTCACCCTTCATGAGCGTCACGACCAGACGGCGACCGTTGCGTTCGGCACCCGCCACGAAGGTCTGCCGGGCATCGTCGGTGTAGCCGGTCTTGCCGCCGAGAGCGCCCGGATAGTTGTAGAGCAGCTGGTTGTCGTTGGACAGCGTGAAACCGGGGCGGTCCTGGTCGTCGGGGATCGTGGGATCCTTCGGATAGCCGGGAAATTGCACGTTCTCGGTCGAAATCAGTTGCGCGAAGGTCGAATTGCGCATGGCCTCCCGGTAGAACAGTGCCAGGTCGTAGGCCGAGCTGGCCATGCCGGGCCCGTCCAGGCCGGAGGGAGTCGCGGTCCGTGTGTCGAGCGCGCCCAACTCTGCTGCCTTGGCATTCATCTTCTCGACGGTCGCGGTGTCACCTCCCAGCTGAGCCGACAAGGCATGCGCGGCATCGTTTCCCGACGCCATGACCAGGCCCTGCAACAGTTGCAGATTGGTGTAGACACCGTTCTTGCCGATGCCGACGGCGCTGCCTTCCGCGTCGGCGTCCTCGGCCGTTGCGGTGATCTGTTTGCCGAGGTCCAGCTCGTCCAGAGCGACGAGGGCGAGCAGTATTTTGATCGTGCTCGCCGGTCGGTGCCGACCGTGTGGATCCTTGGCGGCCACGACCGATCCGGAATCGAGATCTGCCACCACGAACCCGGTTGCCGAGATGTCCGCGGGCAGTGGGGGCGCGCCGTCCGGCACGATCGCGCCGCACTCGGCCAGTCGGGATCCGCCCACCGGGTCCGCCGGGATCGGAACCGGTTGTGGCGCAGCGCTACCCGGAGCCGGAACTTCCGAGGAATCGATCGCCGGGGGCGGAGAGGCCGCGAACGGGCACGCGTCGGTGTTCGGCGTCGTGAACGGTGGCGTCGTCGATGCGACGGGTGGCTCGACTGCCGGCTGCGCCGATGCCGGGCCGCTGCCGACGCCGGCGAGAGCGAGAGCTGTCGCCCACACGGCTACGAACTTTCGAGTCCTTTTCATCGCGAATTACCATAGGCGCTGCAAAGGTCACCGAGGCCGCGACCCACCGGGGAGCGGGCCGGTTCGAAGGCCCTGCCAAACTACGTCCATCGTCTGTGATCGGCATTACGTTGTACAGACAGTGATCCGCCGAGCTGTACTACCGACAGCTCGGTCGCCCGAGAGGAACCCGGATGACATTTCGACAGGCGGCCCGTACCGGCTCGCTCCGCTCGGTTCGACGCCGCGCCGGTGGGGCGGGTGTCGCACTCGGGTTGGTGATGGTGCTGACGCTGACGGCCTGTTCGAGCACCGGTGGGGCTCCACGATCCACCGACAACGGCAGCAATGCGGGAGTGGCGAACACGCCTGCGGCGACGGTAGCGATGATCACGCACGAGGTACCGGGCGACACGTTCTGGGATCTCATCCGAAAGGGAGCCGAGGCCGCAGCCGCCAAGGACAACATCGAGCTCCGCTACTCGGCCGATCCGGAGGCACCCAATCAAGCCAATCTCGTTCAGAGCGCGATCGACTCGAAGGTGGACGGCATCGCTCTGACACTGGCCAAGCCCGAGGCCATGGCTCCGGCTGTCGAGGCGGCAACCGCAGCGGGCATCCCGGTCGTCGCCTTCAATTCCGGCTACGACGCGTGGAGCGCAATGGGGGTGCAGCAGTACTTCGGTCAGGACGAAACCATCGCGGGTAGGGCTGCCGGGGCGCGGCTCACCGAAGACGGTGCGCGAAAGACCTTGTGCATCATCCAGGAGCAGGGTGCAGTAGCGCTCGAAGCGCGCTGCGCAGGAGTTCGACAGGGCTTCACCGGGGGCAGCACCGAAATTCTGAACGTCAACAGCAAGGACATGCCGTCGGTCGAGGCGACGATCACCGCGAAGCTCCAGCAGGACCCGAGCATCGATCACGTGGTAGCGCTCGCAGCCCCGATCGCACTGACCGCGGTGCAATCGAAGACCAATGCCGGTAGCGACGCCACCGTCGTCACGTTCGACACCAACGCGGCCCTCGTCGACGCGATCGAGTCAGGTGACGTCGCCTGGGCCATCGATCAGCAGCCCTATCTGCAGGGTTATCTCGCCATCGACTCCCTGTGGCTCTACCTCAACAACGGCAACACCATCGGCGGCGGCACCCCGGTGCTCACCGGCCCGGCCTTCGTCGACTCGACCAACATCGAGGCCATCGCCGAGTACGCCCGCAACGGAACTCGCTGAGCGTCGTCCGGACGCGGAAGGAACATCATGCCAACACAGGCCGACCCGGCTTCGGGAACGCACGCCGTGATCCTGGACGAGCGGGTGAAGAAACAGAAACCGTTGCAGCGCTTGCTGATTCGCCCAGAGATGGGTGCCCTGTTCGGTGCGATCGCCATCTTCGTCTTCTTCTGCATCGTCGCGCCGCCGTTTCGGTCTCCCGAAGCACTGGCCACCGTGCTGTACGCGTCGTCGACGATCGGAATCATGGCGATCGGTGTCGCGCTGCTGATGATCGGCGGCGAGTTCGACCTGTCCACCGGGGTCGCGGTCACGTTCTCCTCGATCATGGCGTCGATGCTCGCCTACAACCTGCATCTCAACGTGTGGACCGGAGCTGTGCTGGCGCTGGGCCTGGCATCGGCGGTCGGCTTCGTCAACGGGTATCTGGTGACGAAGACGAGAATTCCGTCGTTCCTGATCACGCTGGCATCGTTCCTGATGCTCACCGGCATCAATCTGGCCGTCACCAAACTCGTCACCGGACAGGTTGCGACCCCGTCGATCTCGGACATGCAGGGCTTCGACTCGGCGAAGGCCGTGTTCTCTTCGTCGTTCTCGCTGTTCGGGGTCTCCATCCGTATCACCGTCGTGTGGTGGGTCGTGTTCACACTCGTGGCCACGTGGGTGCTCATGAGAACTCGCATCGGTAACTGGATCTTCGCCGTCGGCGGCGATCAGGAATCGGCCAGGGCCGTCGGTGTTCCGGTGACCAAGGTCAAGATCGGCCTGTTCGTGTTCGTAGGGTTCTGCGCGTGGTTCGTCGGGATGCACCTGCTGTTCGCGTTCGACACCGTGCAGTCCGGCCAAGGCGTCGGCAACGAATTCCTCTACATCATCGCGGCAGTCATCGGAGGGTGTCTGCTCACGGGTGGGTACGGCACCGCCGTCGGAGCCTTCATCGGTGCGTTCATCTTCGGAATGACCAACCAGGGCATCGTGTATGCCGGATGGAATCCCGACTGGTTCAAGTTCTTTCTCGGCGCGATGCTCCTCTTCGCCGTGATCGCCAACAACTCCTTCCGTAACTACGCGGCGAAAAGGTGAGCATGACTACCTCCTCGGACCAGCCCGTCCAGTCGCCGTCGGCGCCGCTCATCGAGCTGAAGAACGTCGGCAAGAACTACGGCAACATCGTTGCGCTGCACGGAATCGACCTACGCGTCGGTGCCGGTGAGGTCACCGGAGTTCTCGGTGACAACGGCGCAGGCAAGTCCACGTTGATCAAGATCATGGCGGGCCTGCACAAGCAGTCCGAGGGGGAGCTGTTCGTCGACGGCACACCGAGGACGTTCGACTCGCCGAGGGATGCTCTCGACCTGGGTATCGCGACGGTCTACCAGGATCTTGCCGTGGTCGCGCTGATGCCGGTGTGGCGCAACTTCTTTCTCGGCCAGGAGCTCACGAAGGGCAGATTCTTCAAGACTCTGGACACGAACGCCATGCGCGCGACGACCATCGAAGAGCTGCGCAAGATGGGCATCGATCTGCCCGACGTCGATGCCCCCATCGGGGCGCTGTCCGGCGGTCAGCGGCAATGCGTGGCAATTGCGCGCGCGATCTTCTTCGGAGCCCGTGTGTTGATTCTCGACGAGCCGACCGCGGCGCTGGGAGTCAAACAATCCGGGATGGTGCTGCGCTACATCTCCGCCGCCAAAGAGCAGGGACTGGGCGTCGTGTTCATCACCCACAATCCTCACCACGCATACCTGGTGGGCGATCATTTCGTCCTGCTCGACCGCGGCCGCCAGAAATTGGACTGCACCTACGACGACATCTCGCTCGACGAGCTCACGACCGAAATGGCCGGGGGCCAGGAGCTCGCAACCCTCACCCACGAACTCGGTCGCTGACGACCCGCGATGGGTGAGACAGGGGCGCGGCGGGTAGAAGAGCAGTAGTGGTGCCCGAGCGCGGCACCGGACGAAGGAGTCGACCATGAGCAAGCACGAGCCCCTCGGGCCACTGTCGCCGGACTTCCTCGAATCGGATTTCTACGGGTATCAGGGCTTGCTCGACGAGGCCGAAGTCGACGTGGTGCTGCGTACCCGCCGGTTCCTCCAGGAGCAGGTTGCGCCGCGAGCCAACGAGTTCTGGGAGAAGGCCGTGTCACCGGTACACCTGATGCCGGCCATCGCCGAACTCGAAATCGCGGGTCTGGGATACACCTTTGACGACCGCAAGGCCTCCCGCAAACTACTCACCGGCTGGCTCGAGATGGAATTCGCGCGGGTCGATCCGTCCACCGGAACGATGTTCAGCGTGCACAGTTCGCTGGCGATGAGCAGTATCTCGATTCTGGGGTCCGAGGAACAGCGCGAGCGGTGGTTGCCCGCCATGCGCCGAATGGAGACGATCGGCGCGTTCGGACTCTCCGAACCGCACGGCGGATCGGACGTCGCCGGCGGGTTGGAGACCACGGCTCGCCTCGATGGAGACCATTGGATTCTCAACGGAAGCAAGCGATGGATCGGTAATGCGACCTTCGCGGACCTGACGATCGTCTTCGCCAAGGACGAGGCGGACGGCGAGGTCAAGGGCTTCGTGGTCGAGAAGGAATTCGAGGGGTTCCGGGCCGAGAAGATCGAGGGGAAGTACTCGCTTCGCGCAGTGGAGAACGCCGACGTTCATCTCGAGAACTGCCGCGTCCCGGTCGCCAACAAGCTGGCCGAGGCCAACTCGTTCGCCGACACCGCCAAGGTGCTTCGGCTGACCCGCGGAGGAGTGGCGTTCCAAGCCGTCGGCGTCATGATGGGCGCTTACGAGCGAGCCGTCGCCTACGCGCGCGAACGGGAGCAGTTCGGGTCTCCGATCGCCTCGTTCCAGCTCATTGCCGATCTCATCGCGCGGATGACGGCGAACATCACCGCGTCTCTGGGGATGGCCGTTCGCGTCGCACAACTGCAGGGCAACGGAGTTCATCACGACGAGCATGCGGCGCTCGCGAAGACGTTCTGCACGACGCGTCTGCGCGAGGTGGTCGGATGGGCCCGAGAGATCATGGGCGGCAACGGAATTCTCATCGAGCACGAAGTCATCAGGTTCTTCTCCGATGCCGAGGCGTTGTACTCGTACGAGGGCACCGCTCAGATCAACAACCTCATCGTCGGCCGCGGCGTGACGGGTTACAGCGCGTTCGTGTGACGGACAGACGAAAGCGCCCCTTCGCGTCTGCGAAGGGGCGCTTTCGTCGTAGCCGTGGAGATCAGCGAGCGAACAGCAGTGCGCGCTTGACTTCCTGGATGGCCTTGGTCACCTGGATGCCACGAGGGCATGCGTCGGTGCAGTTGAACGTGGTGCGGCAGCGCCACACACCCTCGACGTCGTTGAGGATGTCCAGACGCTCGGTGGCACCCTCGTCACGGCTGTCGAAGATGAACCGGTGCGCGTTGACGATGGCCGCCGGACCGAAGTAGCTTCCGTCGCTCCAGAACACCGGGCACGAGGTGGTGCAGCACGCACACAGGATGCACTTGGTGGTGTCGTCGAAACGGGCGCGGTCCGCAGCCGACTGAATGCGCTCGCGGGTCGGCTCGTTGCCCGTCGTCATGAGGAACGGCTTCACGGCGCGGAACGCGTCGAAGAAGGGCTCCATGTTGACGATGAGATCCTTCTCCACCGGCAAGCCACGGATGGGCTCGATGGTGATGTTGAGGGTCTTCGACGAATCCTTCGGCAGCATGTCGCGCATCAGCACCTTGCAGGCGAGACGGTTGACGCCGTTGATGCGCATCGCGTCACTGCCACAGACGCCGTGGGCGCACGAGCGACGAAACGTCAGAGTTCCGTCGAGGTAGCCCTTGACGTAGTGCAGCAGGTTGAGCAGACGGTCGGTGGGCAGCGTGGGGACCTGGAAGGTGTCCCAGTACTGGCCGTCGCCGCTCTCGGGGTTGAAACGAGCGATCTTGAGCGTGACCATGACCGCGCCGTCGGGCACGGGAGGCAGATCGTTCTGTTCGGACTTCTTGTCCAGTGTGGGTGCGCTCATGTCAGTACTTCCGCTCCATCGGCTCGTAGCGGGTCTGGATTACCGGCTTGTAGTCCAGGCGGATCTCGGTGAGCAAACCTTCGCCCTCCTTGTAGGCCATGGTGTGCTTCATGTACTCGGCGTCGTTGCGATCGGGGAAGTCCTCGCGAGCGTGTCCGCCGCGTGATTCCTTGCGATTGAGCGCTCCGACGACGGTCACCTCGGCCATCTCGAGCAGGAAGCCGAGTTCGATGGCCTCGAGCAGGTCGCTGTTGTAGCGCTTGCCCTTGTCCGCGACGGTGATGTGGTTGTAGCGCTCCTTGAGGGCGCGCACATCCTTCAGCGCCGTCTCGAGGCGTTCCTGCGTGCGGAAGACCGACGCGTTGTTGTCCATCGACTGCTGCATCTCGGAACGGATGTCGGCCACCCGCTCGTGACCGTGGTCGGACAGGATCAGCTCGAGCCAGTCCTGCACCATCTTCGCCGGCTCCTCGGGGAGCGGGGTGAAGTCCACCGAGTTGGCGTACTCGGCCGCGGCGATGCCCGCACGACGACCGAAGACGTTGATGTCGAGCAGCGAGTTGGTTCCCAGACGGTTCGCGCCGTGCACCGACACACAGGCGCACTCACCTGCCGCGTACAGGCCGGGGACGATGTCCTCGTTGTTGCGCAGCACCTCACCGCGAATCTTGGTGGGGATACCGCCCATGACGTAGTGACAGGTCGGGTAGACCGGCACCGGCTCCTTGACGGGGTCGACACCGAGGTAGGTGCGCGAGAACTCCATGATGTCGGGGAGCTTCTCGTCGAGAACTTCCTCGGGAATGTGGGTGACGTCGATGTAGACGTAATCCTTGTTGGGACCACCGCCGCGTCCCTCGAGAACCTCGAGCACCATCGACCGCGCCACGATGTCGCGCGGAGCGAGGTCCTTGATGGTCGGGGCGTACCGCTCCATGAAGCGTTCACCCGACTCGTTGCGCAGAATGCCGCCTTCGCCGCGGACGGCCTCGGAGATGAGGATGCCCAGGCCTGCGAGTCCGGTCGGATGGAACTGGTGGAACTCCATGTCCTCCAAGGGAAGTCCCTTGCGGAACACGATGCTCATGCCGTCGCCGGTCAGAGTGTGCGCGTTGGAGGTCGTCTTGTAGATACGTCCCGAGCCGCCGGTCGCGAAGATGATCGACTTGGCGTGGAAGATGTGCAGTTCGCCGGTGGCGAGTTCGTAGGCGATGATGCCGGTGGCAACCGGCCCGTCGTCCGTCTCGGTCAGGCAGAGATCGAGCGCGTAGAACTCGTTGTAGAACTCGACGTCGTGCTTGACGCAGTTCTGGTAGAGCGTCTGCAGAATCATGTGACCGGTGCGGTCGGCTGCGTAGCACGCGCGACGAACGGGTGCCTTGCCGTGGTCACGGGTGTGGCCGCCGAAGCGTCGCTGGTCGATCTTTCCTTCGGGCGTCCGGTTGAACGGAAGACCCATCTTCTCGAGGTCGAGGACGGCGTCGATGGCCTCCTTGGCCATGATCTCCACCGCGTCCTGGTCGGCGAGGTAGTCGCCGCCCTTGACGGTGTCGAACGTGTGCCACTCCCAGTTGTCTTCCTCCACGTTGGCCAGGGCGGCACACATGCCGCCCTGAGCTGCTCCGGTGTGGGAGCGGGTGGGGTAGAGCTTGGTCAATACGGCTGTCCGAGCACGGGGTCCGGCTTCGATCGCAGCACGCATTCCGGCACCGCCTGCGCCGACGATCAGTACGTCGTAACGATGTTCCTGCATGTAAGCGTCAGTGTCCTTAGCTCGCCGAGATGTTGGGATCGAAGGTGAAGATGACGTAGGTGCCGACGCCCATGATGAGGATCATCGACAGCACCAGCAAGGTCGTCAGCCAGAATCGCGTCGAGTCCTTGCGGGAGTAGTCGGCGATGATGGTGCGCAGACCGTTGCCGCCGTGCAGCTGTGCCAGCCACAGCATCGTCAGATCCCAGAACTGCCAGAACGGGCTGGCCCAACGGCCGGCGACGAAGGCGAAGTTGATGCGGTGTACGCCGTCGTCGAGCATCAGCATGATGAACATGTGGCCCAGGACCAGCACGACGAGTGCCAGGCCGGAGAACCGCATGAACAGCCACGCGTAGAGCTCGAAGTTGCCCTTGCTCTGACGCCGCGGCGAACGCGGGTTGGCCAGGCTGGCCGGACGGTCGTAGTTCGTGCCGAGGACCTTCGCCTCGGGACCCTGCGTCGACATCAGTGACCACCCGCCGTGAACATGTTGTAGAAGATTCGTCCCGCGCCCGGGATCATGACGACGAGCCAGACGACTGCGATGACCCAGAGCATCAGCTTCTGGTACTGCGGTCCCTTGGCCCAGAAGTCGATCAGCATGACTCGGATGCCGTTCAACGCGTGGTACAGCACTGCCGCGACGAGGCCGAGTTCCATGAGTCCGACGAGCGGGGTCTTGTAGGTTTCGATGATGGCGTCGTACGTCTCGGGATTGACCCGAACCATCGCCGTGTCGAGAACGTGGACGAACAAGAAGAAGAACGTCAACACGCCTGTGATGCGGTGCAGAACCCAGGACCACATTCCCGGGTCCCCGCGGTACAGAGACCGCTTGCGCTCCTTGACCGGAGCGGCTTCCGTCGTGCTACTCATCGAGTGCAATGCCTCCAACGTCGTTGGTGGACGCGTCGAGCCCGGTGGCCGGGCTTAACCTGGCTCGATTTGTCGCGATTCGGCCCTAGTGCTGGTTGTACTAGCCGCTTGATAGAAACTGTAAACCCATTCGAAACACGGAACTAATTCGACTCGAGGTTCGTATGGTGCCGAAATCCCGTGTTAGGTTTGCCTTCCCAATTCAATCGGGCGGTTTCGGGTAGATTTCTGCATCAATTCAGACAGCGTGATTGGATGGGTGACCATGAACGAAATCGACTGGAATGCGTTGCGCGACAATGCCCATGGGGCCATGAGGCACGCATACGCCCCGTACTCCAATTTTCCGGTGGGCGCGGCAGCTCTGGTGGACGACAATCGCATTGTCACCGGGTGCAATGTGGAAAATGTCTCATACGGTTTGGGCCTGTGCGCCGAGTGCGGGTTGGTGTCGAACCTGCACTCGACCGGCGGGGGCAGGCTCGTTGCCTTTTCCTGTTGCGATTCCCGACGCGAGATCCTCATGCCGTGCGGGCGGTGCAGGCAGTTGCTGTACGAGTTCGGCGGCGCGGATCTGCTCGTCGATACCGCCACCGGGCCGCGTCGACTGGCAGAGTTGCTCCCGGACGCATTCGGCCCCGACAACCTCGACGAAGGACGCGTGAACAACCATGCCTGACGCCGTATCGATCATCAGCGCCAAACGCGACGGACGCGTTCTCGACGACGAGCAGATCGAGTGGGTGATCGCCGAGTTCACCCGCGGAAGCGTCGCGCCGGAACAGATGTCGGCGTTGGCGATGGCAATTCTGCTGCGCGGATTGTCGCGCCGGGAGTTGAGCACATGGACGAACGCCATGATCGCGTCGGGCACGCGAATGGACTTCTCCGCGTTGCCGCTCCCTACCGTGGACAAGCACTCGACCGGTGGCGTCGGAGACAAGATCACGCTGCCGCTCGCACCCTTGGTCGCTGCGTGCGGAGCGGCGGTGCCGCAACTGTCGGGCCGCGGGCTGGGGCATACCGGGGGCACCTTGGACAAGCTCGAGTCCATCCCCGGATGGCGAGCTGATCTCAGCGGCGACGAGATGCACCGGATTCTTGCCGACCCCGCCGTGGGCGCGGTGGTCTGCGCGGCAGGCGCAGACCTGGCTCCGGCCGACAAGAAGCTCTACGCCCTGCGCGACGTCACCGGAACCGTCGAGTCGATTCCGTTGATCGCCAGTTCGATCATGAGCAAGAAGATCGCCGAGGGCACGGGCGCGTTGGTGCTCGACGTGAAGGTCGGGGCGGGCGCGTTCATGAAGAACGTCGACGATGCACGCGAACTGGCAACGGCGATGGTCGAACTCGGAACGGATGCGGGCGTACGGACCCTGGCGGTGCTGACGGCGATGGACACACCGCTCGGCCTCACCGCGGGCAACGCGCTCGAAGTGCAGGAGTCGGTGGAGGTTCTGGCCGGCGGCGGGCCGGCGGACATCGTGGAACTCACGATCACCCTGGCACGCACCATGCTCGCCGCGGCCGGGATCGAGGGCATCGATCCGGCAGACAAGCTTGCCGACGGGTCCGCCATGGACCGGTGGCGCACGATGATCGCGGCGCAGGGCGGCGACCCCGACGCCGCGCTGCCGGTCGCCCGTGAGAGCCAGGAATTCACTGCGACGCAGGACGGCGTCGTTACCGGCTTGGATGCGATGGGCGTCGGCCTCGCGGCGTGGCGGCTCGGCGCGGGCCGGGAGCGGCAGGGCGAGCCGGTACAGAGCGCAGCCGGCGTGCGTCTGCACGCCAAGCCGGGCGATCGGGTGCGGGCCGGGGATCGGCTCGCGACCCTGTACACCGACACCCCGGAGAAGTTCGACTACGCGCAGCAGGCCCTCGAGGGCAGTTGGGAGATCGGCACCACCGCCGCGCAGCCGACCCCCCTCGTCATCGACCGTATCGGGCAGTAGCACCGGCGATCAGATCAGGTTGCCCGCCTCGGTCAGCACGCTGCGCAGAATCTGTTCCATCTCGTCGAACTCCTTCTGCCCGCAGATCAGTGGCGGAGCCAGCTGTACCACCGGGTCGCCGCGATCGTCGGCCCGGCAGTACAGCCCGGCGTCGAACAAGGCGGTGGACAGGAACCCGCGGAGGATGCGTTCTGCTTCGGCGTCGCTGAACGTTTCCTTCGTGGCCTTGTCCTTCACCAACTCGATGCCGTAGAAGTACCCCTCGCCCCGCACATCGCCGACGATGGGCAGATCGTGCAGTTTTTCGAGCGTCGCGCGGAACGCGGGTGCGTTGTCCGCAACGTGGGCGTTGAGCCCCTCGCGTTCGAAGATGTCGAGATTGGCCATCGCGACGGCTGCGGAGACGGGGTGCCCGCCGAAGGTGTAGCCGTGGGCGAAGCTCGACGTGCCGTCGTCGAACGGCTCGAAGAGCTTGTCGGAGGCGATCATCGCGCCGATGGGGGAGTAGCCCGAGGTCATTCCCTTGGCGCAGGTGATGATGTCGGGCACGTAGCCGAAGTCGTTGCAGGCGAACATCGATCCGATGCGCCCGAACGCGCAGATGACCTCGTCCGAGACCAACAGGACGTCGTAGCGATCGCAGATCTCGCGGACCCGCTCGAAGTATCCGGGTGGAGGAGGGAAGCAGCCACCCGCATTCTGGACCGGTTCGAGGAACACGGCTGCCACCGAGTCGGGGCCCTCGAATTCGATGGCCTCGGCGATGCGGTCGGCCGCCCAGATTCCGAACGCCTTGGGATCGGTGTCCATGGGGGCCGCAGCCCGATAGATATTGGTGTTCGGCACCCGAAATGCGCCCGGGGTCAACGGTTCGAACGGTTCCTTGAGTGCCGGGATACCGGTGATGGCCAGAGCGCCCTGCGGGGTGCCGTGGTACGCGATGGCACGCGAGATCACCTTGTGCTTACCTGGTTTGCCGACCTTCTTGAAATACTGCTTGGCCAGCTTCCACGCGCTCTCGACTGCTTCGCCACCGCCGGTGGTGAAGAAAACTCGATTGAGGTCCCCAGGGGCGTATCCGGCGAGCCGTTCGGCGAGTTCGATGGCAGGCTCGGTGGCATACGACCACAGTGGGAAGAACGCCAATTCCTTGGCCTGCTTGGCCGCGGCCTCGGCCAGTTCTTCGCGGCCGTGCCCCACCTGAACCACGAACAGGCCCGACAGACCGTCGATGTAGCTCTTGCCGTTCGAGTCCCAGATGGTCGAACCCTCGCCGCGGGTGATGATCGGGGGAGTGACCCCGCCGCCGTGACGGGTGAAGTGGCCCCACAGATGCTTTGCCGCGGAGGCGTCGAGCTCGGATGTGGTTCGCGTCATCGTGTTCCCCAATTGTATTGCTGCTTGACGAGTTTCAGATAGACCAGGGTTTCGGTACTGGTGACCGAGTCGAGGCTGCGGATCTGCTTGTTGAGAATCCGTAGTAGTTGTTCGTCGTCCTCGCACACCACTTCGACAACGATGTCGAAGGAGCCTGCCGTGAGGACCACGTAGTCGATCGCGTCGATCGCCGAGAGTTGCTCGGCCAGTGCATGACTGTCTCCGGTGCACTTGATGCCGATCATGGCCTGCCGCTTGAATCCGACCTGTACCGGATCGGTGACGGCGACGATCTGCATGACACCGGAGTCCGTCAAGCGTTGAACACGTTGCCGCACGGCAGCTTCCGACAACCCGACGGCTTTGCCGATCGCGGCGTAGGAGCGTCGCCCGTCCTCCTGAAGTTGTTCGATGATCGCCTTGGAGACGTCGTCGAGTGCGATGGGTGACTGATCCGGCATCGGTCGATCTTGTCACCGACACCGCCGCCGACACAAGCGATAGGCGATGAAATTCGCAATAAATACCTGTTTCGACGACAGAATCGGTTGTTGCGGGATCGGAAATCGGGCGAATCCGTGGATCGGTCGGTATCGTGCAGTCATGGCGAACATTCCTGGTTGTTGGATCGACGGACGCGCAGTGGACGGCAGCGGCGACCGCTGCGGCGTCGAGAACCCGGCGACCGGAACCGTGGTGTCCGAGTTCGGTCTCGCCACGGCAGCGGACGTCGAAGCGGCTCTCGTTCGAGCGCGCTCGGCGCTACCGCAGTGGGCCACCGCAACTCCGGCCCAGCGCGGCGCGGTGCTTGCCGAGTTGGCGCGATCGGTGGCGGCCGACGCCGAATTCGCCACCGAAGAGGTGGCCCAGACCGGCAAAAGCGTGCGTCTGGCAACGGAGTTCGACGTTCCGGGCAGCGTCGACAACATCGAGTTCTTCGCCGGAGCTGCCCGACATCTGGACGGCAAGGCAGCGGCCGAGTACTCGGGCGAACACACCTCGGCCATCCGACGGGACCCGGTCGGCGTGGTCGGATCGATCACGCCGTGGAACTATCCGCTGCAGATGGCCGTCTGGAAGGCGATCCCGGCGTTGGCGGCCGGGTGTTCCATCGTGCTCAAGCCCAGTGAACTCACGCCTCTGACCACGCTGCGTCTGGCGCGTCTCGCCTCGGAGGCCGGCCTGCCCGACGGGGTGTTCAACGTGGTCACCGGAACCGGAGCGGAGGCCGGAGTCGCGTTGTCCTCGCATGCGGGCCTGGACCTGATGACTTTCACCGGTTCCACTCCCGTCGGGAGGCAGGTGATGTCGCAGGCAGCCGTGCACGGCACCCGGGTGCAGCTCGAACTCGGCGGCAAGGCCCCCTTCGTGGTGTTCGACGATGCCGACCTCGAGGCTGCGATTCACGGTGCCGTCGCCGGTTCGTTGATCAACGGCGGACAAGACTGCACGGCAGCAACCCGCGCCATCGTCGCGGACTCGCTGTACGACGATTTCGTCGCCGGAGTTGCCGAGGTGATGGAACGCGTCGTCATGGGAGATCCGACGGATCCGGCGACCGACATGGGATCGCTGATCTCGATCGCGCATCGGGATCGGGTTGCGGCCATGGTGGATCGGGCTCGCGATACCGGAGCGAGGATCGTCACCGGAGGCCGTGTCCCGGACGGTAGGGGTGCTTTCTACCCGCCGACGTTGATCGCCGATGTGGGTGAGCAGGACGAGATCTACCGCGACGAGGTGTTCGGACCGGTGCTCACGGTGTCGCGGCACTACGGCGACGACGATGCGATTCGGCGGGCCAACGACACCGCGTTCGGACTGGCGGCCTCGGCGTGGACCCGCGACGTGTACCGCGCGGGCCGAGCGTCGCGGGAGATTGCGGCCGGTTGTGTGTGGATCAACGACCACATCCCGATCATCAGCGAGATGCCGCACGGCGGATTCGGAGCCTCGGGGTTCGGCAAGGACATGTCGAGCTACTCGCTCGACGAGTACCTCACCGTCAAACACGTGATGACCGACATCACCGGTGTGGCCCGAAAGTCCTGGCATCGCACCGTTTTCGCTAGCGCAGGACCCGAGGATCAGGAGCTACGACGATGAGCGCATCCTGGGCTACCGAACCCACCGATCGCGGCGTGGCGATGGTTCTCGGAGCAGCGCCGCAGCCCTTCTGGCTCGACCGACCGGAACGACCGACGCCCAGGCCGCGGCACTCCGGTTCGACGTCTGCGGATCTGGTGATCGTCGGCGGCGGGTTCACCGGATTGTGGGCGGCTCTGCACGCGGCAGAGGAGAACCCGCACCGATCGATTGTCTTGCTCGAAGGCGACCGCATTGCCGAGGGTGCCACCGGACGCAACGGCGGCTTCTGCGCGGCCAGCCTGACGCACGGACTGGGCAACGGACTCGACCGGTATGCCGACGAACTACCCGAGTTGCTGCGAATGGGAACCGAGACGCTCGACGCGATCTGCGCGACTGCGAAGAAGTACGGAATCGACGCCGACATCGAACGCACGGGCGAGCTCGACATCGCCAATTTCGACTGGCAGGTCGACGACCTCCGTGAGCTCGGCGACGAGGGGAGACGACTGTCGCAACCGATGGAATACTTCGACGCCGCTGCAGTGAGAGCCAGAATCACCTCACCGATGGCGCGCGGTGCCCTGTTCGACCCCGACGTCGCGATGATCGATCCTGCCAAATTGGCCTGGGGCCTGGCCGACGCGGTGGAGTCGCTTGGCGTACGCATCCACGAGAACACTCGGGCCTTGTCGATCGACAAGTCCGGCAACGGTATTCGGGTGAAGACGGGCTACGGCACCATCGAGGCCGCCAAAGTTCTGCTGGCCACCTCGGCATCGAAATCGTTGCGCCGCAAGCTCCGTCACTGGATAGTCCCGGTGTGGGACTACGTGATCATGACCGAACCGCTGACGTCTGCGCAGCTCGCCGCAATCGGCTGGTCCGGCCGCGAAGGATTGGCCGACTCCGGCAATCGATTCCACTACTTCCGGTTGACGGCGGACGATCGCATCCTGTTCGGTGGGTGGGACGCGCACTACTTCTACGGTAGCGACACCGACCCACGCCGAACCCAACATCCAGACGAGTTCGCGTTGCTCGCCGAACATCTGCTGCAGATGTTCCCAGCCCTCGAGGGAATCCGTGCGACCCACGCGTGGGGCGGATCGATCGACACGTGCTCGCGGTTCAGCGCCTTCTGGGATCTGGGTATGAACGGGCGAGTGGCGTCGGTGGCCGGGTTCACCGGCCTCGGCGTCGGCGCGTCGCACTTCGGGGCCCGAACGGCACTGGATCTGCTCGACGGACGCGATACCGAACGAACGCGCCTGAAGATGGTGCGTACCAAGCCGTTGCCGTTTCCACCCGAGCCCCTCAAGTCGATCGGGATCAACATCACTCGTGCGCAATTCGCTCGTGCAGACCGCAACGAGGGGCGGCGGGGATTGTGGCTGAAGGGAATGGACGCGTTGGGTCTGGGCTTCGACAGTTAGAGCGGCTGCGCCGCACGTGAGTGGAAACTCGGGCTCCGCTACGCATTTCCACTCACATGCGGCGAAGCCGCTCTACTCGTGCGGAACGACGACCACCGGCACCGGGGCAGCACGCAGAATCTTGGCGGCACTCGAGCCCAGGAACACTCGCTTGGGGGTCGCCAGCCGACTCGAGCCGAGCAACAACACATCGCCCGGCTTCCATTCGAGGTTGCCCACGGCCTCGTCCAGTGTCGACCCGTCGGCCACCACGGATTCGAGGCCCTCGATGCCGGGGAGAGTGCGGGCCGCGAGTTCCAGATTCTCCTGTGCGGCAGCGACTTGCCGTCGACGCGTGTCCAGTGAAGTCTCGTCGCGCGGGGTTCCGGTCGATTCCAGAGAGACCAGCGAGACCAATCGAAGAGGCACGTGCGCAGCGCTGGCGAGAGTGAAAGCGAACGGCAACGGGTTCGGGGCGGATGACCGGGTTGGGACGGCGACGGTGAGATCGGTGATCGGTGCGCTGGAGAGCCGGTAACCCCGAGGGGCAAGTGCCAACGGAACTTCCGAGGCGTGCAGAAGCTGACCGGCGACCGAGCCGATCGAATGTCGGTTCAGCAGGCCGTCACTGGCACCGCCGACAACGATCATGTCGGCATCGGAGTTCACGGCGAAGTCGATCAGGGCGCGGGCGAACGACTCGTGGCTGAGCACGTGCGTGGTCACCTCGATACCCGACGGGACCTGGGCGGCCGCGTCGTCCACCCAGCCCTTCGCCTTGGCCTCGAGGATCTTTCGATACGGTCCGCTGCCTTCCATGACAGGTTCGTCGACGGCCATGACCAGCACGATGTCGATGGACGCGTCGAGGGCGCGGGCGAGGGCGGTGGCCAGGGCTACGCCGTCGTCGCCGCTGGGGGTGGCGAGGTAGCCGACGGTGATCTTCATGAGTTTCGGTCCTTCTCTTCTAGTAAGTGTCCGGAACCTTGACTTCGGTGGACGCGGTGAGTGTCTTGCCCTGGAAGAAATCCTTGTTACCCACGAAGCAGAGCAGCATCAGTGGGATTCCGAGTACCAGCATGCCGACACCGAGGACGAACACTCCGCCGATCGGACCGTAGACGGTGTAACCGTAGTCGGGCTTGATCATGTCGACTGCGCTCTGTACGAACGCCCACGTCATGGACAGCCCGCCGAGAAGTGGAAAGATGCCGCGCATGAACAGGTTTCGGGCGGACGAGAACAGTGTCCGACGGAAGTACCAGGTGCACGCGTAGGCGGTGATGCCGTAGTAGAACGCGACCGCGAGCCCGAGCGATGCCACCGAATCCTGCAGCGCGTTGGCGCTGACGAAGGTGAGCACAAGGTAGAACATCAGGGCTGCGGCACCCATGACGAGCGTGCCGAAGCCGGGCGTCATGTACTTGGGGTGCACACTGGCGAACCGCTTGGGGATTGCCTCGTACACAGCCATCGACAGTGTTCCGCGGGCCGTGGGCAGGATGGTCGTCTGTGTAGAGGACAGCGCCGAGATGGACACCGTCAACAGCAGCAGCGACGCGACGATCGAGCCGGCGACCGGATCGCCGAGAATGGTGAGCACATCGTCGACGTTGTCCGGGTTGTTCAGACCGATACCCGTGTCTCCGAACCCGGCGAACGACTGCACGGCGTATCCGACGAGCACGTAGGTCGCGACGAGAATCAGCGTGGTGATCACTGCGGCTCGTCCCGGCGTCTTCTCCGAGTCCTTCGTTTCCTCGCCGACGGCAAGGCAGGCATCCCATCCCCAGTAGATGAAGATGCACAGGATGATGGCCTGGGCCGCGTCGGACATCGTCACCCCGGTGGGCACCAACCAGCTCCATTGCGGCGTGATGGCCTGCGGACCGGCCGTACCCGTCCCCACCTTGACCAGTGCCGTCACCGACACTCCGATGAGTACGCCGAACTGGACGACCAGCAACACGTTCTGCATGCGTTCGCTGATGAGGATGCCGCGAAAACTCACGTAGGTCATCGCGACGATGAAGAACGAACCGAGGGCGACCTTGGCCGCGGTGGACTCCGCCAAGTCCGACAGGCCGAGGAACTCGAACAGGTAGATGGCTGCGATCTCGGCAACATTGGCCAGCACGATGATCGCCGAGACGGCCAGCCCCCACCCGGCCATCCAACCGACCCAGGGCCCGAAGGCCTTGGTGCCCCAGGTGAACGACGTACCGCAGTCCGGTGTGTCGCGCCCGAGCTCGCGGTAGGCGAAGGCGGTGAGCAGCATCGGAACGAAGGCGATGAGAAACATCGACGGTGCTTTGTCGCCGACGGCCAGAACGACGTAGCCGAGGGTGGCGGCGAGACTGTAGGCCGGGGCCACCGCCGACAGTCCGATGACGATGTTGCCGACCAACCCGAGCGCGCCGGTGTTGAGTCCCTTGCCCGGAATGGTGTTGGGCGGTTCCGCAATCGACATAGGTCTCTCCGAGGTTCGAGTCGACCGAGGCGTCGGAAGGGGACCCGACAGAATCGGTCGCGTGTGATGGATGAACACTACGATTTCCGTCGCCGATTCGCTGTGTATCGACGGAATAGTTTTCATCGGAGTAACAATGCAACGAAATAGGTCGCGGAAGTGGCGGACGTCGGGGGAATCCGCGGACTCGCCGAGTGGCGATGACAGGCGCGCGTCCGCGCACGACGCGCGCTACCGTCGACACATGAGCACCGCGGAGAACACTCAGTCCCCGATCGGTGGCAGTGCGCCACTCGATCTCGCGTCCATCAGGTCGGCTCCGAAGGCGTTGCTCCACGATCATCTCGACGGCGGACTCCGACCGCAGACCGTGCTCGAACTGGCCGACGAATGCGGATACGACGGGTTACCCGCGACCGACGGTGCCGCTCTGGGGGAGTGGTTCCGCGACGCAGCGGACAGTGGATCGCTCGAGCGCTACCTCGAGACCTTCGCGCACACCGTGGCCGTCATGCAAACCCCCGAGGGGTTGTTCAGGGTGGCGCGCGAATGCGCCGAGGATCTGGCCGACGACGGCGTCGTGTACGCCGAGGTGCGCTTCGCGCCGGAACAGCACCTCGAACGCGGGCTGACCCTCGACGAGGTCGTCACCCACACCCTCGCCGGTTTCGAGGCGGGCATCTCCGCAGCCAAGGTGCGGGGCAAGAACATCACCATAGGCACCCTGCTGACGGCCATGCGGCACGCCGCACGTTCACGAGAGATCGCGGAACTGACGGTGCGTTTCCGTGACCGCGGAGTGGTGGGCTTCGACATCGCCGGGGCCGAGGCGGGCTTCCCTCCCAGCCGCCATCTCGATGCCTTCGAATACATGCGAGCCAGCAACGCGCACTTCACCATTCACGCGGGCGAGGCCTTCGGTCTGCCGTCCATCCAGGAAGCGGTGGCGTTCTGCGGAACCGACCGGCTCGGACACGGCGTGCGCATCACCGACGACATCACCACGAACTCCGACGGCGCGCCGTCACTCGGTCTGTTGGCCGCGTACGTCCGCGACACCAGGATGCCCCTGGAGTTGTGCCCCAGTTCCAACGTGCAGACCGGTGCCGTCGAATCGTTGGCGACGCACCCCTTCGATCTGCTCGCACGACTGCGGTTTCGCGTCACCGTGAACACCGACAACCGATTGATGAGCGACACCTCGATGAGCCGAGAGATGGTCAAACTGGTGGATACGTTCGGCTACGGGTGGAGTGACCTCGAGCGATTCACCATCAATGCGATGAAGTCCGCATTCCTGCCGTTCGACGAGCGATTGGCGTTGATCGACGACGTCATCAAGCCCGGCTACGCGGTGCTGATCGGCTGAGGAGCGAGCGCGCGGCCGGGCGAGAACGCCCTACTTCTTGCGGAGACGGCTCTCGAACTCTCGCTCGAGGGCGCGCCAGGCCTCGGCCTCGACGTCGAACGGTGCGCTCGGGGCCAGCCGATCGGGACTGGGCTCGAGGGTGTACGAGACGTACCAGCCCAACGGTGTGGACGTGGCGAGGGCCTCGTCCACCGAGCTGTCGCCGGCGAAATCGGCTGCATCGGTGAACAATTCGACGGCAAGATCGAGCTGATCGACGTCCACCGCGGTGGGCCCGTCGGCAAGGTCGTCGGCGAGTCCGGGCAAGACGTAGACGTTGTCGTCGGTGATCGTGATGTCCAGTGAGCCGTCGATCGCGGCGGTCTGAACATCGGAGTAGGTGCTGACCTGCGCCAGATCGTGATCGTGATCGTCGGCGAGATAGCGAGCCAGCGACCGCTCGGACCCGAACACGCTGATGGCGCCACCGCGGCCGAGGAAGACGGGCTTGTCGCCGAGGTAGCACCGCAGGGTGTACAGCGTGTCGTCGGACGTGATGATGCGAATGGGATCGATACCGACGGTGGTCCAGAACGTCTCCTCCGCCGCGGCAGCGGCGATGGGATCTCGGTCGGCGTCGTCCTCGTCGCTCTCTGCGTCGTCGTCGGACTCTTCGTCCTCGGTGTCGTCGTCGATGTCGTCCGTTGCGTCGTCTGCATCGACGGCGTTCTCCGCAGCCGCGGTGATCTCCGCGTCGGCGACGGCAACGGCGGCGCTGTCGACGTCGGGGGAGGTCACGATGGAATCGACTGCGTCGAGGACTTCGTCCCAATGCTTCGCCACTGCTGCGCCGATGCGGTCCCACAGCTCGGCACCTTCACGGCCGAGAAAGTTCTCGACGCCACCGGCCACCGCTCCGACGAACGGATTTGTTCCGAAAAAGCTTGTGACAGGCCGTAGTTCGCAGACATCACCGATGGACGAGACAATGTCGAAGGTGGCCTGCAGTTCGGCGAGAACGTCGGCTTCGGGGTCTGCAGCCACCAACTCGGGCACTGCGACGAGGTCGAACCGATGCAGCTCGTCGGGCTCGAGTTCGTAGGCCGCGAGAGCGGACACCACCGGCCACGACGGGTGGTCGACGAGGTCGTTGTCGTCGTCGGATCGGACGAATGCGGCGAGCTCGGCAACCGTGGCGAATCCGTAGAGATCTTCCTCGTGTCCGAGGAATGCCTCCCATTCGTCGTCGCCTTCTCGCCACTCCGGTGCCCACAGTGTCGAGAAGTCACCGGCGGTCAGACCGAGTTCGATCGGGATGATGTCTCCAGCCATGGCGCGAAGCCTATCTCAGGAGTCTGTGAACGAAGCCTGCAGACTTTGCAGGATGGTCTCGCGCTGGTCCAACGCTGCGGACGCCGCCTCGGCGGCTGTGAGAACGATGGTCGACGCGAGTTCGCGGGCAGTCACCGATCCGAGATCTTCCGCGAGATCGAGCCCGACCATGGCCCCGGTACCGTCCGCGACGACGGTCACGAGCCCGTTGCGCGAGGCCACTCGAATCCTGATGTGGTCGACGCGCTCCTGTGTCTCACGCAATCCATCGAGCCGGTGTCGGGCTTTGTCGATCACGGTGTCGAGATCGGTGGGGTGAGAATGGGTCATACCGGTCGCAACCAACTCGTGGGTGCCGGTTCCTGGGCCAGATCGTCGTTCGCGTCGGCGGCCACTCGGGCGTGGGTCGGCAGACCCAGGCGATCGAGGATGTCGGCGGGAACCCCGTCCTCGGCCAACCGGATTCGGCGCTGTGCCCGAGCGGCTGTGGTCGCCCGCGTGCATCGATCCAGGATCGTCGACGCCAATGCTGTTCCTCCGTAGCGTAATTCGCGTGGGTCGACAGCGATTGCGATCGGCACTCCATGCTCGGTGGCGCGAACGGATACCGAGCCGGATCGAGTTGCCGATACCGCGCTGACGACGGTGGTGTTCGCGTCCGTCATCGACTTCCTCTCATTCGGTCTGCCTCTCGTTCGGTCCGACCGTTACTGGGTCGGGCGGTAGAAGCCCTTGAATGCCATGTCGCTGTTGGTCGTTCTGATCGGTCCTACCTGCACCGGGTCTCCCGCCTCGACGAGCTGGCCGTTGCCGATGACCATCGCTACGTGGCCGTCCCACACCGCGAGATCGCCGGGCTGCACGTCACCGGCCGCCACCGATGTGCCGATGTCCTGTTCCTGCGCCAGCCGGGGGATGTCGACGCCCTGCTGTGCGTACGCCCATTGCGTCAACCCACTGCAGTCCAGTCCGGTGCCCGGCGTCGTACCGCCCCAGGCGTAGGGGACGCCCTGCTGCGTCAGCGCGCTGCGAACGGCACCTGCGGCTTCGGCGTTGGGGGCAGTGACGGTGCTCCCGTCGGGCAATCGCACCTCTACTCCTCGGCCGGCGTCCCCGGCGCGGGGTGAATCCATCGCCGAATTGCCCAAGAAATGCTGTGCTCCACCGGCTCCGGGGGCCTCCGGCGTGCCGCCGGCCGGTGAGAGCGACTGCGCGAACGTCTTCGCCAGCTTCTCGCCGGCCTCGATCACCTGAGCCGTTGCAGGTGAGGTCATCAGGTTCGAGGGCGAGCCCGGCACCGCTGCCGGGCCGGAGTCGATGGGTGCGGGGACCGCGGGTGGGGAGGCCATCTCGCCGGCTGTCGCAGCGTGCACGGCCAGTTCGGCGCGCACGCGCGCAACCACCGCCAGGGCGCGCTCGAGGTGCTCGATCGCGGCCGAGATCAGCATCGTCTGCCCCATCGGGGTGGCAATGATCGGTCCTGCGGAGAGGGCGATGCCCACGAACGACTGCACTACTGCTTGTAGTTCGACGAAACCCTGCTCGGTATCCCGACATGCCCGATCGACGACGGCGGCGATGTCGGCCGCGTGATCGGCAAGGGCCAGGGCACTCGCATGAGCGTTCTCGGCGTACCGAAGTGCTGCGTCCGCGGCCTCGCCGTTCCAGTTCGAAGCAAGTTCGGTGATCGCGATCCGGCCGATTCCTTGGGCGGCCTCGATCGCAGCCGACGACAGTCGCAACACGTCGGCCGGGCCTCCGGAGGGAACGGTACCGCCGCCGAAGGCACCGAGCAGCTCGACGATGGGGCGAGAGAGTAGATCGATCATCGCCGCTTACCGAGCGTCCGACGCGCGACCGGCAGAGTGGGCCGTGACGGCCGCCCCGGTTGCGTCGTCGGTGCGGGCATACGACACCGCAGCATCGGTGGCCGCAGAACCGAGGCTCGCCACAGCTCCCGCCAGGCGAACGACCGCATCGGTATGCGCCAGATGGGTTCCGGTCACGGTGGCCAGAAATTCCTGCCCGATCAGGCCGAACACCGGTGCCAACACTGCGGGCCCGCAGGCAGCGGCGGCAGCACCGGCCGCCGCGATCTGCTCGGCCATGGTCGACGCCGCCGCACCGTAGGCGAGCACCCCCTCGGTCTCGACGACGAGTTCGTCCATGAGTCCCCCTGAAATCGCGTGCGTTCGCGCAGTCGCCGAATGCGACGCCCAACTGGTTCGACGCGAGTGCGGGCACATCGGTTCCCACGACTTGCCGTTCGCCGTGCGTCTCGGCGATCTCCTCCGGTGGGGCTCATCGTGTGGGGCCTCATGGTGCTGGGCCTTATCCTGTGAGACATGGATACACACGTGGTCGACCACCCACTGGCCGCCGCCCTGCTCACCACCATGCGGGACGAGCGGAGCGACAACGCCACGTTCCGAACTGCGCTCCGCCAGCTCACCCACATGCTGGTGTACGAGGCCACCAGGGACGCCGACATCGACACGTTCGAGGTACGTACTCCCGTCGCAGTCACCCAGGGCACCCGGTTGGCTCGTCCGCCGCTGCTCGTGCCCGTACTGCGTGCCGGTCTCGGCATGGTGGAGAAGGCGAGCGGTCTGATTCCACAGTCTCGCGTCGGGTTCGTCGGGATGGCCAGGGACGAGCAGACGCATCAGCCGGTGCCCTACATGGAGTCCCTGCCCGACGACCTGTCCCAGACTCCGGTCTACGTGCTCGACCCCATGCTGGCGACCGGCGGATCGATGGTGCACACGATCGAGCTGCTCGTCGGACGCGGCGCAACCGATGTCACTGCCATCTGCGTCGTGGCCGCCCCCGAAGGCGTTGCAGCGCTCGAAGCATCGGGACTCCCGGTGCGACTCGTTGCCGCGAGCATCGACGACGGACTCAACGAGAATGCCTTCATCGTCCCGGGCCTCGGCGACGCGGGCGACCGTCAGTTCGGACCCCGCTGATTCGCTCCGGTGCAACCCTGCTCGCGCTCGGGGTGTCCTGGCCCTCCGCCGGTCCTGACACCCCGCGGTTGCGACTGCTCGACATCGAGACCGAGCAGGTCGAGTTCCAGGAGCTGGTGGGTAACACACTGAGCTACCGCGCTCTCGGCGGTGCAGCAGACCGATACTGCACGGGCCGAACGGCATTCACTGCGGACGGGCCGCCGCGGTACGTTCCGTGCCCGGGCCGAGAGCCGGCCGTCGGGTCGAGCCAGTGCGCACGGTGCTCGGAAAAGGACGTGTTTCGTTTCGTTCATACCGTGCACCGCAGCGGATTCGTCTCCCGCGATTTGGAAAAGCATGTCATGGCACCGCATTGGCTCTACCTGGCGGCGTTTGCCAACGGCACTTTCAAGATCGGGACGGCCGCGCAGACTCGCAAATGGGGTCGGCTGGCCGAGCAGGGGGCTATCTGTGCGCAGTACGTCGCATACGCGGACGACGGCAAGGCCGTGCGTGTCGCCGAGGACCTGGTGACCGAAAGGCTCGGACTACGGCAGGCCGTACGGTCGGCGACGAAGGCAGCATCGCTGTGCGTGCCACTCGATCTCGACCGGTTGGAGGCAGGCACTGCCGCGCGTGCGGAGCTGGTCCGTCAGCTGTTGACAGACGCCGCGATCGGCGGATGTCGGCCGATCGCGGAGCGGTGGACTCCGCCTGCGGGGCGGGAAACATTGAGCGAAAACGATACTCGGGTTGCCTACCCCGCCGATGTCGCAACCGGCTCTCATGGACTGCAGATCAGGACATGCGTCGGGCAGGCGGTGATCGCCTCGGTCGACGAGCAGACCTACGTCGCGGATCTGGCGGCATTGAAGGGTCGGCGCATCGAACTCGGGGCTTTCACGTCCGATCTGCCTGCGGTGCAGTCGGCACTGTTCTGAGTTACAGCTCTTTTGCGAACGCGGAGAGCTGGGCCAGGAGTTCGTCCGCCGTCGCTCTCGCCCTTGCCAGATCCTGCCGGTCCGAGACGGGCTCGACGATCTCGAGGTACGCCTTGAGCTTGGGTTCGGTCCCGGACGGCCGCACGATGACCCGGAGCCCGGATCCCGCGATTTCGACTGCGTCGGTGCGCAACTCGTCGTCCCGGTCGGCGTAGTCCATGACGGTCACCGTGCGTCCGGCCAGCTCGGTCGGCGGCGTGCTGCGTAGTCGGCGCATCATGTCCCCGATGTCGGTGAGATCCTGCACTCGGCGCGACACCTGCGCGCCGCTGTGGACTCCGAATTCGACGGCGAGGTCGTCGAGTACATCGAGTAGCGTGCGTCCGTCCTGCTTCAGCGCTGCCGCGAGGTCCGCCAGCACGACGGCGGCAGAGATCCCGTCCTTGTCTCGCACCACATTCGGATCTACGCAGTGACCGATCGCTTCTTCGTAGGCGTACACGAGGCCGTCTCCGGCGCGCACGAGCCATTTGAAACCGGTCAGTGTGCGGGCATAGCGCGCGCCGCGGGCCGGTGCCAGTGCCGAGAGCAGCTGCGAGGACACGATGGTATTGGCCACCAGTGAGCCGGGCGGCGCGTCACGCAGCAGGTAGTCGGCCAGCAGAGCGCCGGTTTCGTCCCCGGTCAGCATCCGCCAACCGTGAGCGTCTCGGACTCCGACTGCGCAGCGATCGGCATCGGGGTCGAGTGCCACGGCGAGGTCGGCGTCGGTCTCGGCCGCCAGCGCGAGAACCGCGTCCGCAGCACCCGGCTCTTCCGGGTTGGGGAAGGTCACCGTCGGGAAGGACGGATCGGGCTCGAACTGCTCCTCGACCACCCGGATGTCGCGGAACCCAGCGCCGCGCAGTGCCGCCACGGCGAGTTCTCCGCCGACGCCGTGCAGTGCGGTCAGGGCGATACGAACATCGCGTGATCTCGAACGGGGCAGTCTCACAACCGAATCGAGGTAGCGCGACGCGATGTCCGAGCCGCTGGGCTCGACGGCTGTGCGAGGCACGTCGACTGCATCTGCACTGGCGTCGATGAGCGCCTCGATCTGGGCATCGCTCGGCGGAACCAACTGCGACCCGCCCCGCAGATACACCTTGTACCCGTTGTCGGCGGCCGGGTTGTGCGATGCGGTGATCTGCACCCCCAGCTCGGCATCGAGCGCCCGTACGGCGAAGGCGACAACGGGCGTGGGGAGTGGTCGAGGGAGAAGGACCACCGAAAATCCCTGCGCGGCCAACGTTTCCGCCGCTGCGAAGGCGAACTGTTCCGAACCGGTGCGCGCGTCACGGCCCACCACGACGGTGGATCCGCCGAGGCCCTGCCCGAGCAGCCACGCTGCGATACCGGCGGTTGCTCGCACGACCACGGCGACGTTCATGCCGTTCGGGCCGGCGCGCACCGGCCCTCGGAGGCCGGCGGTGCCGAAGGTCAACGGACCGCTGAATCGGTCCGCGAGTTCGGAATCGGAGAGGCCGTCGAGTTCGTCGCGGCTCGCCGGATCGGGATCTCCCGCGATCCAGCGTTGCACGCGCTCGGTGAGATCCTCGATCACAGTCGGGTGACCAACTCGTGCAGCAGAGCGCCCATCCGAGCTGCCGAATCCTTGCCCGCAGCGAGCACTTCGGAGTGATCGAGGTGTTCTCCGGTCATGCCGGCAGCGAGGTTGGTGACCAACGAAATTCCCAGCACGCGAGCACCCTTTGCACGGGCGGCGATCGTCTCGTGCACCGTCGACATGCCCACCAGATCTGCACCGAACGTGCGCAGCATCTTGATTTCGGCAGGCGTCTCGTAGTGAGGGCCCGGCAGTCCCGCGTAGACGCCGTCCTCGAGAGACGGATCGATCTCGGCCGCGAGAGCGCGGAGTTCGGGTGAGTAGGCACCGACGAGATCGACGAATTCGGCGCCGACGAGCGGCGAACGGGCGGTCAAGTTGAGGTGATCGGAAATCAGAACCGGTTGGCCGACGCTCATGCCTTCACGGATGCCGCCGGCGGCGTTGGTCAGGACGACGGTCGTCGCGCCTGCCGCGATCGCGGTGCGCACCGAGTGCACGACGCGTCGGAGGTCGTGGCCCTCGTAGGCGTGCGTACGGCCCTGAAGTAACAGAGTGTGGGTTCCGCCCACGTCCACCGAGGTGATCGTGCCGGAGTGGCCCGACGCGGACGGCGGCGCGAAGCCGGGGAGATCGGCCATGCGCACGGTCGCGGTGGGGGAGCCGAAGACATCTGCGGCCGCCTGCCAGCCGGAGCCGAGGACGATGGCGACGGTATGGGTGTCGATGCCGGTCGCTGCAGCGAGAGCATCGGCGGCGGTGCGCGCCGCCGCGTCGGGATCGGTCACGGGATCGGTTGCTCGTGCGTCGGAAGTTGCCACGATGAACAACAGTATGAGATCGCTGCGATGGATGTGGAACCGAGACGGTGCGACCGGGAAGTTACCGCCGAGTAGTATCCGCTGCATGCCTTATCTCGAACGCGACGGTGATGTCCACATCTTGTTCCTCGGTGCCCAGGAGGGCGCGGGCAATCCAGAGAACAGGTTCCACCCCGACTGGATAGATGCCGTCCATGCACTGCTCGACGAGGTCGAGGCATCGACCGGTCCGGCCGCGCTGGTCACCACCTCGGCAGGCAAGTTCTACAGCAACGGACTCGATACCGATTGGCTGTTCGCGAACCTGGACCGGATCACCTGGTACCTCGACCGCGTGCACACGCTCTACACGCGGCTGCTGGCGTTCCCGATGCCCACGGTCGCAGCGGTGCAGGGCCATGCGTTCGGTGCCGGCGCGATGTTCGCAACATCGCAGGATTTCCGCATCCAGCGCGCAGACCGAGGCTTCTACTGCCTGCCGGAGGTCAACCTCAACATGCCGTTCACCGTCGGCATGTCTGCCCTGATCAACTCCAGGCTGCCCAAGCAGACCGCCGTCGAGGCGATGCTGACCGGCCGTCGTTACGGCGGGGCCGATGCGGTGGCCGCAGGAATCGTCGAGGCCACCGCGTCCGAGGAATCCGTGGTCTCCGACGCCGTTGCCAAGGCGGCGGCGCTGACCAGCACCCGGGGAGCGAACCTGGCCGGCATCAAGAGTCGGATGCACGTGGACCTGCTCGCTGCGCTGACGACGCCGACGGACGACAGCAACTTCAGCTTCGGCAACTAGCCTCGTCCGGCACTGTTCGGGCTCGGAGTCGGCACAGCCGTTCCGACACGCCGCCGCGCTAGTGACACACTGTCTCTCGTGATCGACGAACCGAACAGTGCCGCCGTGGGCGAGGAGATCGGCCGCGCGCTCGCTCACGCAACCGACGAAGTGGTTGCGCTGTCGCACTCGATTCACGCAGAACCGGAACTGGCGTTCGAGGAATACCGCAGCGTTGCGAAGGTCCTCGACACGCTTCGCGCCCACCATTTCGAGATCGAATCCGGGGTCGCCGGCATCGACACCGCATTCACCGCGTCGGTGGGTAGCGGCGAGCTCGTGATCGGAATCTGCGCGGAGTACGACGCGTTGCCCGAGATCGGTCATGCCTGCGGCCACAACATCATCGCCGCGTCCGCGGTGGCTGCCGCCCTGGCGCTCGCGCCGGTGGCCGATGCGCTCGGCATCACGGTCCGAGTGCTCGGCACCCCTGCCGAGGAAACGGGCGGTGGCAAGGTCCTGATGCTCGAGCGCGGCGTCTTCGACGACATCGGTGCCGCACTGATGGTGCATCCGGGCCCGTTCGACATCGTGGGCGCGACGTCGCTGGCATTGGCCGACGTTGCCGTCAAATTCACCGGCCGCGCTGCCCATGCCTCGGCCGCCCCCGAGTGGGGAATCAACGCGGGCGATGCCGTCACCGTCGCACAGGTGGCGCTCGGGCTCATTCGCCAGCACCTCTCGCCCGGCCAGCAACTGCACGGCATCGTCAGCGACGGCGGCGTCGCGCCGAACATCGTGCCCGGACATGCCGAATTGCTCTACTATCTTCGCGCGAACAGCACCGAGTCACTCGAGGCGCTGACGAAGAAGACGTTCGCCTGTTTCGAGGCGGGTGCCATTGCCACCGGATGCACACACGAAATCCGCACGGTGTCGCCGACATACTCGGCCCTGACCCCGGATTCGTGGCTGGTGGCGGCATTTCGTCAGGAAATCGAATCATTGGGACGGTCGCCCTTGGCGCCGGATTTGGAAGGATTTCGCCCGTTGGGCAGCACTGACATGGGAAACGTGACGAATGTTCTACCCGGAATCCACCCCGTCGTCGGCCTCGATGCCGGAGGGGCGGTGACGCATCAACCGGAGTTCGCCGCCGCGTGTGTCACCGAGTCCGCCGATCGTGCACTGCTCGACGGTGCTCTCGCCCTCGCCGGAACGGCCGCTCGCGCCGCAGCCGATCCACAGACCCGGGCGCGTCTGCTCGACGGTGTGAACGCTCGATCCGCGGTGCAGCGATGAGCGCAGGCGAAGAGGCAGAAGTTCGGATGAGCGCAGGCGAAGAGGCAGAAGTTCGGATGAGCGCAGGCGAAGAGGCAGAAGTTCGGATGAGTTCACGTGAAGCCGCGATCGATCGGTGGATTCAGGCTCACACAGAAGATCTGTCCCTGTGGCGTCGGCACATTCACGCCCATCCGGAACTGGCCCGTCGTGAATTCGCCACGACGGCGTTCGTCATGGAGCAGCTCTCGGCGGCAGGCCTGTCACCCAAACCTCTGCCCGGCGGTACGGGCTTGATCTGCGATATCGGTCCCGACGGCCCGCGCGTCGCGCTGCGCGCGGACATGGACGCGTTGCCGCTGCAGGAGATCACCGGTGCGCCGTACACGTCGACGGTTCCCGGCGTGTCCCACGCGTGCGGGCACGATGCGCACACCACGGTGCTGCTGGCGACCGGACTCGCGCTGGCGTCGCTGCCGGACCTGCAACATGGCGTCCGGCTGATCTTCCAACCTGCCGAGGAGGTCATGCCGGGCGGTGCACTCGACGCCGTTGCCGCGGGAGCGCTCGACGGGGTGTCGAAGATTTTCGCGTTGCACTGCGATCCGCGGCTCGAGGTGGGGCAGGTGGGAGTGCGTGTCGGGGCCATCACCTCCGCCGCCGACACCGTCGAATTGCGTCTGGACTCGCCTGGCGGGCACACGTCGAGGCCGCATCTGACGACCGATCTGGTCTACGCGTTGGGGACCGTCATCACCGGGCTGCCCGGCATGTTGAGCAGACGCATCGATCCGCGAACCAGCACGGTGATGGTCTGGGGTGCGGTCGTGGCGGGGCAGGCCCCCAACGCCATTCCGCAGACCGGCATGCTCACCGGAACGGTACGGACCGGCGACCACGAAACGTGGGCGCTGCTCGAGCCGCTCGTTCGCGAGATCGTCACCGGTCTGCTGGCACCGACCGGGGTGCGATTCGAGCTGCACTACCGTCGCGGCGTACCGCCTGTAGTGAACGACCCGGCGTCCACGGCCACCTTCGAGAAGGCAATCGGCCGAGTCGGTCCGACAGCATTGGCCGACACGGCTCAGTCCGGTGGTGGCGAGGACTTCTCGTGGTACCTGGAGAACGTGCCGGGAGCGATGGCCCGACTGGGCGTGTGGTCGGGGACCGGTCCGCAACTCGACATCCATCAGCCGACATTCGACCTCGACGAGCGAGCCTTGGCCGTGGGTGTGAAAGTGATGACCGGAATCGCATTGGACCCGAACTAGCGGTCGGGCGGTTGTCGTCGCCGCTGACCGCGAACTTCTACGACGTGGTGCCCGGTCCTACGTTGCGGCTGTTCCTGGTGCGCAGGTCGCGCACGTATTCGGCTGGGGCACCGGCAATTTCGGCTGCCTCGGCCATGACCCCGAGGTAGCGTGCCGACGGTAGGCCACCCTCGTAGGCGTCGAGAACGTAGAGCCACGCCAGGACCGGCTCGCCTCCGGTCTCGATGCGCAGCCGGATCTTGCGGTGGATGCCGAGCTCCGAGCCCTCCCACCGATCCAGGCTCTCCTCGTCCTCATCGGAGACGTCGTAGAGCACCACGAAGACCTGTGAGTCCGGGTCCTCGACGATCGTGGCGAGCGCGCCCTCCCAGCCGATGTCGCCACCGCCGAAGGTCAAGCGCCACCCGTGCAGCCACCCGGTTCCCGACAGCGGTGAGTGGGGGCAACGCTGCAACATCTGCTCCGGATGCATGTTCGATCCGTAGGCGGCATAAATTGGCACGTCGGCCAGCCTAAACCGTATCGCCGCCCGTTGACGCCCCGTGGTGGTGTTTCGGTGCGTCGTCGCAGGTACGCCGAGCGGCGGGTGGAGTGAAGCTAGCCTTACCGACGCGCGGAACCGGACACTGCAATACCGTTGACGTGACACAGTACAAAGATTTCAGCACGCGAGAAGAGGATCAATGACCCGGATTGTGATCATCGGTGGTGGTCCGGCAGGGTACGAAGCAGCATTGGTGGCGGCGCAGCACGGCGGACAGGTGACGCTCGTCGATTCCGACGGCATCGGTGGTGCGTGCGTTCTGTGGGACTGCGTGCCGTCGAAGACGTTCATCGCCTCGACCGGCATTCGCACCGAGATGCGTCGCGCGAGCGACCTCGGAATCTCACTCGACCCATCACAGGCAGCCGTCGCGCTGCCCCAGATTCATTCGCGAGTGAAGAGCCTCGCGCAGGCGCAGTCCACCGACATCGCGCACCGGGTCACCTCGGTGGGCGTCGAATTACTGGCCGGTCGCGCCGAGATGATCGACACGCACGTCGGATTGGCCTCGCATCAGATCAAGGCGGTGTTGGCCGACGGCGAGGAGCGAATTCTCGACGCCGATGTCGTCCTCGTCGCCACCGGAGCGCGCCCCCGCGTCGTCAAGGGTGCCGAGCCGGACGGCGAACGCATTCTCAACTGGCGTCAGTTGTACGACCTCGAAGCACTGCCCGAACACCTCGTCGTCGTGGGATCCGGTGTGACCGGTGCCGAGTTCGTCTCGGCCTACACCGAGATGGGCGTCAAGGTCACCGCGGTATCGAGCCGCGATCGCGTCCTCCCGCACGAGGACGAGGACGCTGCCCTTGTGCTCGAAGACGCGTTCAACGAACGTGGCGTCACCCTCGTCAAGCACGCCCGCGCAGACTCGGTCGTCCGCACCGACGACGGTATCGTCGTCACGCTGTCCGACGGGCGCACCGTCGAGGGTAGCCACGCGCTGATGACCGTCGGATCGGTCCCGAACACGTCGGGACTCGGTTTGGAGAAGGTCGGGATCGAGCTCGACAAGGGTGGATACCTGCGTGTCGACCGCGTGTCTCGTACCGCGGTCGCGGGCATCTACGCGGCGGGTGACTGCACGGGTCTGCTGCCGTTGGCGTCGGTGGCCGCGATGCAGGGACGCATCGCGATGTACCACGCCCTGGGCCAGGCCGTCAGTCCCATCAAGCTCAAGACCGTGGCGTCGGCGGTGTTCACGCGGCCCGAGATCGCATCGGTCGGCGTCGCACAGTCCGCGATCGATGCAGGCGACGTACCGGCACGCACGGTGATGTTGCCGTTGACGACCAACCCGCGAGCGAAGATGAGTGGTCTCAAGCGTGGTTTCGTCAAAATATTCTGTCGCCCCGCCACCGGTGTGGTCATCGGTGGTGTGGTGGTTGCTCCGAGCGCATCGGAGTTGATTCTTCCGATCGCGATGGCCGTGCAGAACAATCTGTCGGTGAACGACCTGGCCAACACGTTCTCGGTCTATCCGTCGCTGTCGGGTTCGGTCATCGAGGCCGCGCGCCAGCTGATGGCGCACGACGATCTGGACTGATCTCGCAATGTGAGAAACGCGTTTCATATTTCGGACGCACATGACATAGTCGAGAGAGCGGACACACCCGTCCGCTCTCTCTTCGACTCTGCGGATCCGCGGGCCGTTCTTCCCGTCCCTGCTGCCCTGGAGTCTCTTTCATGTCTTCGATTCATCCGTTTGCCGGCTTGGCCCGACGCACCGCAACACTCGACAGCTCGGCCATCCGCGACCTTCTGGCCCTGACCGCTCGCGACGAGATCATCAGCCTGGCCGGCGGTTTACCGGCCACAGATCTCATACCGGTCGACCGCATCGCTGCCGCAGCGGACGCAGTGCTGCGACACTCCGACGCAGTGCAGTACTGCGAGACCTCCGGCCACCGAGCCCTGCGCCGCGTCATTGCAGCCAGGGAAACCCTCGCACGCGAAGGGGGTACCGTTCCGGTGGAATCCGTCGTCGTGACGCACGGATCGCAGCAGGCCTTGACACTGCTCGCGCAGGCGCTGATCGACCCGGGTGCCGTCGTGGTGGTCGACGAACCGGCGTATACCGGAGCGCTGCAGGTGTTTTCGATTGCCGAGGCGCAGATCGAATCCATCCCCATCACCGATGGCGGGATGGATGTCGACGAGCTCGAAGCGCGGCTGCTCGCCGGCCTGCGGCCCGCGGTGGTCCATACGGTCGCCAACTTTCACAACCCCCGCGGCGTGACGATGACCGAGGCTCGCCGTCGCCGACTCGCGGCCCTGGCCGACCGGTACGGATTCTGGATCATCGAGGACGATCCGTACGGCGAGATCTGGTTCGACACAATTGAATCCGGACCGTCCCCGTTGCCGATCGCGTGTCACAGCGATCGTGTCGTCAGGTTGTCGAGCGCGTCGAAGATCCTGGCGCCGACTCTGCGCGTGGGATGGTTCGTTGCCCCGCCCCGAGTGTGCGCGGCGGTGGAACTGCTCAAACAGGGTGCCGATCTGTGCGGTTCCTCGCTGACACAGCTGATGGCAGCGGACATGCTGGGCGACACCGGGTGGCTGGCGGACCACCTGACCGATCTTCGGCGTGAGTACGGTTGTCGCGCAGACGCATTGATGAGCGCTCTGTCCGGGGAATTCGGTTCGGCGCTGGACGTCTCGCGACCCACAGGTGGAATGTTCGCATGGGCGACCTTTCGCGACGGGACCGATACCACCGAGCTGCTCGCTGCGGCGCTCGCGCACGGCGTCGCGTTCGTGCCGGGTAGCGCGTTCGTGCGCGCTGCAACGTCCACGTCGGCCGAGTACTTCCGCCACTCGCTGAGGTTGAGCTTCGCCGGCTCCACACCGGAGGTGCTGAACGAGGCAGTGCGGCGGCTGAGCGCGGCACATGCGTCGATGACACGGCGAAGCTGAACCGCGACCAGCCTGCGCTGGTTCTGCGCTCGGCCGACCTGGGGCGGTAGCCTGACGTGGGAGACATCGCGAGGAATTTTCGAGGACAGGGAGCGTCCAGTGAGCAACCGATCGAACACGAAGTTCCTCGGACCCACCCAACGGGTGGAGGCGTGGGACCAGCTCGGACGCGAACAATTCGACGTCGTGGTCGTCGGCGGTGGCGTCGTGGGTTCGGGTGCCGCGCTCGACGCCGCAACACGAGGCCTGAAGGTGGCGCTCGTGGAGGCGCGTGACTACGCGTCGGGCACGTCCTCTCGCTCGTCCAAGATGTTCCACGGTGGCCTTCGCTACCTCGAACAACTCGAGTTCGGACTCGTCCGTGAGGCGCTGCACGAACGTGAACTCTCGCTCTCCACACTCGCGCCGCATCTGGTCAAACCGCTGAAATTCCTGTTCCCCCTCACCCATCGGGGGTGGGAGCGCCCGTACATCGCGGCGGGTATCTTTCTGTACGACCGGATGGGCGGTGCCAAATCGGTTCCGCAACAGAAGCATCTGACCCGTTCGGGTGCCCTGCGGATGTCGCCCGGCCTCAAGCGGAAATCGCTGATCGGCGGAATTCGGTACTACGACACCGTCGTCGACGACGCGCGGCACACGATGACCGTCGCCAGAACGGCAGCCCACTACGGCGCGGTGGTGCGTACATCCACTCAGGTCGTGGGGTTCCTCCGTGAAGCCGACCGTGTTTCCGGTGTGCGAGTGCGAGATTCGGAGACCGGGGCCACCACCGAGGTGCGTGCGCACGTGGTGATCAACGCCACGGGCGTGTGGACCGACGAAATACAGTCGCTGTCGAACATGCGTGGTCGCTTCCGAGTACGGGCCTCGAAGGGTGTGCACATCGTGGTGCCGCGCGATCGCATCGTCAGCGAAGCCGCGATCATTCTGCGCACCGAGAAGTCCGTGCTGTTCATCATTCCGTGGGGCGCGCACTGGATCATCGGGACCACCGATACCGACTGGAACCTCGATCTCGCGCACCCCGCCGCGACCAAAGCCGATATCGACTACATCCTCGGCGAAGTCAACGGGGTGCTCGTCACGCCGCTCACGCACGACGACATCGACGGCGTCTACGCGGGATTGCGGCCGCTACTGGCGGGTGAAAGCGATGAGACGTCCAAGCTGTCCCGTGAGCACGCGGTGGCGCGGGTGGCACCGGGACTCATTGCCATCGCAGGTGGCAAGTACACGACCTACCGGGTGATGGCCGAGGACGCAGTGGATCTCGCGGCCGAGGACATCCCGGCGCGGGTGGCGTCGTCGATCACCGAGAAGGTGCCGCTCGTCGGCGCGGACGGTTACTTCGCCCTGGTCAATCAGGCCCCGCACCTGGGTGAAGTACACGGGCTGCATCCGCACCGAGTGACTCATCTGCTGGACCGATACGGCTCGCTGATCGACGAGGTGCTGGCCATGGCGGACGGCAAACCCGAACTGCTGCAACCGTTGACCGACGCGCCCGCTTATCTGCAGGTCGAGGTGGTCTATGCCGCTGCGGCCGAGGGCGCACTGCACCTCGAGGACGTGCTGTCGCGGCGCACCCGGATTTCCATCGAGTACTCGCATCGTGGGATGAACTGCGCGGGTCAGGTCGCCGCACTCATCGCCCCGATCCTGGGGTGGGACGAGGCCACGGTCGACCGTGAGGTCGACACGTACCGGGCTCGGGTCGAGGCCGAGATCGCGTCGCAGCGTCAGCCGGACGACGAATCTGCCGACGCCCTGCGCGTCGTCGCCCCCGAAGCGCGTCAGGAAATTCTCGAACCCGTCCGGACCCTCTGAGTCACGGAACCCGAACCAGCGTCCGCGGTGCGCGAGCAGCCGTCGCGCCGGAGACAGCCATGACCAGCAGGGTGAGTATCGCAAGTGTCAACATACGATCCATGGTGATCGGCGAAGCTGTGAGCAGGCTTGGTCTCACCTGACGAAGCTCTGTGAAGGCCGGTCATCTCTGGCAGTGCGGGCAGTAGTAGATCTGCCGTTCTTCGAGTGGGTTGTCGCCGATCAGTCCGAACTCGATGGTGGTACCGCACCGCCTGCACGGCTTGTTCTCACGGCCGTACACCCAGAAATGACGGCCCGCGCGACGATCCCCGGTGGTGACGCGCTGATTTCGATTCTTGTTGGCGGTGATGGTGCGGAAGGACAGGTCGATCATCTTCTTCAGGTCTCCGGAGTCCTCGACCGGCGTGCGGGGATCGACTCCGCGAAGGAAGCAGATCTCGTTGCGGTAGACATTGCCGAGTCCGGCTATGTTGCGCTGATCGAGCAGGGCCAGGCCGATCGGTCGGCCGGGGTCCGACTCCAGATTGGTCAGGGCGACACCTGGGTCCCAGTCGGGTCCGAGTAGATCAGGTCCGAGATAGCCGACAGCGTCGTCCTCGTTCTCGAGGATCTCCAGCACGCCCAGCTCGAATCCGATGGCCTGCGCCTTCTCGGTGTTCAGAATGATCCGAGCTTGGAAGGCCGGACGACGCCAGCGAGCCCCCAGTGCATAGACGTGCCAGGTGCCTTCCATCTTCAGGTGCGAGTGGATCGAGTAGCCGCCCACTCTGATCAGCAGGTGTTTGCCTCTCGACGCGACGGACTCGACCGTTTCGCCGGTGAAGTCGACTGTGGCGTAACGGGGTACACGAATGTCGCAGGCGGTGAGCTGTTGGCCCTCCAGTGCTGCCCGCAGAGTGTTGGCGGCGCGCCAGACGGTATCGCCCTCGGGCATCTACGTCCTCTCTCGTTCTTCGGTTCTCTTTTTCGTCAGTGGTGCGGTGCCTCAGCGTCGCAGGCGTAGTCCGCGGGGAGTCGCCGAGAAACCGGCCGCGGTCAACGTCTTGGAGAAGTCCGTGCCGTGGATGTCGTGACCGTTGATCCGTTCGACCAGTAACTTGTCCACCCCGCCGCGCTTGACCGTGGTCGCCAATGCCGTTGCTGCATAAGCGATGTCCTCGGTGTTGTCGCCGAAGGTCAGCACCGACTTTCCGCCACGTTCGACGAACATCGTCAACTCACCGCGAACGAGGACTACCAGTGCACCGGCCTTGCGACCCGGCCGGTGCTTCGTCGTGTCGTCGGTGTCTTCGCCGCCGGCCTTCGGCCAGGGCAGTGCTCCGCCGTAGGGGTTGGCCGGATCGCAGGACGCGAGTACGACGGCGGTGGCGTTCTTCTTCGGTTCGTCGTAACTACGCAACCGGTCGACGACGTCGGAGGTGGAGAACTGAGCGCCGCCCAGCGAATCGACGAAATAGCCGCGGCGGCAGCGACCCGAATCCTCGAACCCCGTCAGCACCTTGTACATCGTGGCGAATCCGCCGGGGACACCTTCGTTCATGACCGAACCGCGGGTCACCACGCCATAGCGTTCGAGAAGTACATCTGCGGTGGCATGAGCCCGGACGGTGAGGTCCGGTTCGAGTTCGGGCAATCGCGACCATCGGCCGCCGGCCGTCGGGGGGCCGGTGCGGGTGGGCAGGGACGGCCGCTCGAACTGACGGTAGGAACGCAGGCGCGGGGTTCGACGCGGTGCTCGATGACTCGGGGCGGAGCGGGTGGCCGTCGAGTTCAACAGAGCCCGCAGTGGCGCGAACGTGTCGTTGCTCAGTCGTCCGGCCCACACTAACTCCCAGAGCGCAGCCTGCAGAGCCGTGTCGTCGGTGCTGCCGACGGTGTCGGAGAGCTGGCGGAAGAAGTACGCACCGCCGCCGGCGACTGCGTCCTGAATGCGAATCTGCAACTCGGACAGGTCGGATTCGGCGGCGGGCACCAGAGTCAGCGGCGCGGTATCGGCCATGTGCAGGCTCACCCAACCGTCTTTGGACGAGATTGCACCGTGGCCCGCCCACAACACCTCGCCGGTCGAGGTCAACTCGTCGAGCATGGCGGGGCTGTAGTCGCTCACCCGGGAGGCGAGCACGAGAGATTCCCACGCCGACGCCGGAACGGGCACGCCCGCAAGCTGTTCGATGACCGTTGCCACACCGTCGATGCCGCTCAACCGGCGGCTGTCCACGTGCTGCCACGCCGGCAGGAAGCGGCCGAGCGTGGCGGTGGACACGGGTTCGACTTCCTGCCGTGCCGCCGCCAGAGATCGCCGCCGCAATCGCCGAAGAACCTCGGCGTCGCACCATTCGCTGCCCGTTGCACCGGGACGGAATTCGCCCTCGACGACGCGTTTGTCGACGGCCAGTCGGCGCAGGACGTCACGCACCACGGCGGTACCGACGCCGAACCGCGCGGCTGCGTCGTCGAGGGTGAACGGTCCGTGGGTTCGGGCGTACCGGCTGATCAGGTCGACGAGTGGGTCGTCGACGGGCTCGATGAACGCGGCGGGAGTGCCGATCGGTAGCGGAACACCGAGTGCGTCGCGCAAGCGAGCCGCGTCCTCGATGGCCGTCCACCAGTGCTGGCCGGCGAACGAAACTTCCATTGCCCGCTTTGCATCGGCCAACTCGGTGAGCCACTGCGGATATTCGTCGCCGTTGGTGCGCTGTCCGACTTCCGTGGCGGTCAGCGGACCGAGCAGCCGCAGCAGATCCGCAACACCCTCGATGTCTTTGGCGTGTCTGTCCTCGGGCAGTCGCTGCAACTCGAGCTCGGTGGTGGTGATGACGCTGTCGTCCAGCAACTCTCGCAGCTCGACGCGTCCGAGCAACTCGGCCAGCAGAGCCGAATCGAGAGACAGTGCGGCGGCCCGCCGTTCGGCGAGCGGGCTGTCGCCCTCGTACATGAAAGCGCCGACGTAGTTGAACAGCAACGAATTCGCGAACGGTGACGGTGACGGCGTCTCGACGTCGACGATCCTGATCTGGCGTCGCCCGATGCGGGCCAGGATGTCTTCGAGGGCGGGGAGGTCGTATACGTCCTGCAGGCACTCGCGCACGGTTTCGAGCAGGATCGGGAACGTGGGGTATTTACGAGCGACGTCGAGCAGCTGTGCCGAACGCTGCCGTTGTTGCCACAGTGGTGCGCGCTTGCCGGGGTTGCGGCGGGGAAGAAGCAGTGCGCGAGCGGCGCATTCGCGAAATCTCGACGCGAACAATGCCGATCCACCGACCTGCTCGGTGACGATGTCGGCGATCTCGTCGCGCTCGAACACGAACAGTTCCGCGCCGGGCGGCTGGTCGTCGGTATCGGGTAGCCGGACAATGATGCCGTCGTCGGATGCGGTGGGGGCGGCGTCGATGCCGTATCGCTCGATCAGCCTCGCGCCGACCGCGAGGGCCCACGGCGCGTGTACCTGCTGACCGTAGGTGGAGTGCAGCACCAATCGCCAGTCGCCGAGTTCGTCGCGAAATCGCTCGACGATCATCGTCTTGTCGGTGGGGAGCTGGCCGGTGGCCTCGAGTTGTTCGTCGAGCAAAGCGATCAGGTTGTTGACTGCGTTGGCGTCGAGACCGTCGGTGCTCAGCCGCTCGGCCAGGTTGCTGCGGTCGGTGGTGCTCCGCAGAAACTCGCCCAGGGCCCGGCCCAATTCCGCCGGTCGACCGAGGCCGTCGCCGTGCCAGAACGGCAGCCTGCCCGGTTGGCCGTATGCGGGACTGACCAACACTCGGTCGTGGGTGATCTCTTCGATGCGCCAGCTGGTGGCGCCGAGTGCGAACACGTCGCCCACTCGTGATTCGTAGACCATCTCCTCGTCGAGTTCGCCTACCCGTGACTGCTTTTCGCCCACCATGTAGACGGTGAACAGGCCGCGGTCTGGGATGGTACCGCCGGACGTGACGGCCAGTCGCTGCGACCCGGGACGGCCGGTGAGAGTGTTGGCGTCGCGGTCCCACACGAGCCGTGGCCGTAGTTCGGCGAACTCGTCCGACGGGTAACGGCCCGAGAGCAGGTCGAGTGTCGACTCGTAGGCAGACCTGGGCAGGGTGGCGAAACTGCCGGTGCGACGGACGGATTCGAACCAGTCCTCGGCGTCGATGGGTTCGAGTGCGCACGCCGCGACGGTCTGCTGGGCGAGGACGTCGAGGGGATTGGCCGGGACGAAGAGGGCCTCGATCTTGCCCGACGTCATGCGTTCGACGGTGACCGCGCAATGGATGAGATCGGTGCGGTGCTTGGGGAACAGCACGCCCTTGGAGATCTCGCCCACCTGGTGGCCGGCGCGACCGACGCGCTGCAGACCACTGGCCACCGACGGCGGTGCCTCGACCTGGACCACCAGATCGACTGCGCCCATGTCGATTCCGAGCTCCAGACTGCTGGTGGCCACAACGCAGCGCAGACGACCGGTCTTCAGATCGTCTTCGATCAGCGCGCGCTGATCCTTGCTGACACTGCCGTGGTGGGCCCGTGCCAGCAGAGGATCGGCACCGTGGTTGACGTCGGATGCGGTGCCCACCTGAGATGGTGGTTTGTGCTCGGTATCGACTCCGCCGCCGATACGTTCGGCGTACACCTCGTTGAGCCGCGCGGTGAGTCGTTCCGCGAGCCGGCGCGAGTTGGCGAAGACGATGCACGATTTGTGCTCGAGGATGAGATCGACCATCTTCTCCTCGACGTGCGGCCAGATCGATCCCTGAGCCGGGGGAGCGGCGGAGGTGTCCGCATTCGGGTCGGTGACGCCGAGTTCGGTCATGTCCTCCACGGGCACCTGAACCGTCAGGTCGAAAGTCTTCGGAGCGGGTGGGGCGACGATCTCGATGGGAGCGGCACCGGCGAGGAATCGGCCCACTTCCTCGTGGGGGCGCACCGTCGCGGACAGGCCGATGCGTTGCGCGGGCTTGTCCAGCATCGCGTCGAGCCGCTCGAGGGACACCGCGAGGTGCGCGCCACGCTTCGTGCCTGCGACGGCGTGCACCTCGTCGACGATCACCGTATCGACCTCGGCCAGGATGTCTCGCGCCGCAGAGGTGAGCACGAGGAACAGAGACTCGGGAGTGGTGATCAGAATGTCCGGCGGAGTCTTGATCATGGTCCGGCGATCGGCAGCGCTGGTGTCGCCCGAGCGGACTCCGACGGAGATCTCCGGCGGGTTCAGACCGAGACGCTTGGCCGTCTGGGTGATGCCGACCAACGGAGCTCGCAGGTTGCGCTCGACGTCCACTGCCAGAGCCTTGAGCGGCGATATGTAGAGCACCTTGGTCTTGCGGGTGCTGTCCGCGCCCAGCTGGGCCAGCTCGTCGAGGGCCCACAGGAATGCCGACAGTGTTTTGCCCGAGCCGGTCGGCGCGACCACCAGGGTGTGCGATCCGCTGGAAATGGACGACCACGCACCGAGTTGCGCCGACGTGGGGGCCGGAAATGCGCCGTTGAACCACTCGCGAGTCGGCCGCGACAGCTTCTCCATGATGTCGGTGCCGATACTGTGCGTGGCCATCCCACCATCATGCCCCGAGGCACCGACAGGTAACCCCGGAGCGCGAAGCTCGTGCGCTGCGGTGTCGTTTCGCCCGATTCGGGTACCCGGTGGCCATGACCGACGACCAAGAGATCATGCAGAAGATTTCCGCGAAACTCGACGCACTGCTCGGCAGCAAGACGAACGGCCTGCAGAACGAGGTGCCGCCGGGTGCAAGCATCCAATCGGACGAGGACGACGCCGAGCACGGTCCACTCGGCCGGGATTACCACTTGGCGAGCAAGTACGCCCAAGCGCTGGCCATCAACGAGCCTCAAGTGATCGACCGTGACGAGTTCGACCGCTTGGTCGCCGAATACGGCTGAGCCGACGCATTCGAGTGAGCCCCGACCCCTGCAGGGGATCGGGGCTCACTCGTCTCGGGCGCACCTGGCGAACGCGCGCGGCCGGTTCTACAGTCGTTAGAGTGACCGAACGCAAGAAGCCAGGAGTCACGTTCGAGTCCTGGGTCGACAAACAGATCCGCGAGGCGCAGGACGCCGGCGCATTCGAAGGACTCGACGGCACCGGTAAACCCATCCCGATGGGCGATTCCGACGACGAACTGTGGTGGGTTCGCGGCTATCTGAGGCGAGAGAACCTGCCGGTCGATGCGCTCTTGCCCACGGCGTTGGCGTTGCGCAAAGAGATCGAGCGGCTGCCCTCGACGTTGATCGGTCTCCGGCGCGAGGAGTCCGTACGAGACGTGTTGGACGAGCTCAACGCTCGCATCGTCGACTGGATTCGCTTTCCTACCCCGCCGATCGTGCCGCTCGGCCCCGTGGATGTCGAGACGTGGGTGTCCCGGTGGCGTACCAATCGAGCCGAGGTCGACCGCCTGGAAAGACAGCACGACGCGGAGTCGGCTGTGACGTCGGGCCGGCCCTCGGCGGCGGACCACGACGGTGCATCGTGGTTCGCGCGCGTTCGCAGCAGGCTCAGCTGGTGGCGCTGAGTCCGATCGTCCTGGCGCAGTAGGCCAGAGCGTCCGCCGCAGTGGACACGAACGGAAGCGCAGCTGTGCCGTCCACGCGAACTCGAGAAGGCAACAGCCCGTCGGGGCACTTCGGTTCCTCGAGTGTCGTCCACCCGGTTGCGCGCCGACGCACGCCGCCGACCAGGGTGTCGGTCGCGTGCCGGACTCCGCTGCGCAGCGCAATGGGGGCGGTGTCGAGGTGCGTGCGAGCGAAGCGCAGTGCGGCGTCGACAGCGTCCACGGTCTGGGTGGCCGATGATCGACCGCGCAGCCCGGTGCTCAGGCCGTGGCCGGGGAGATCCAGTACCACCACGTCGACGCCTGCCCGTGCGATCTCGGCGGCCACGGGTGTCAGGTAGCGGGCATGCAGACCGGTATCGGCAACCAGCACCACCGACTGGTCGGTGGCCGTCGCCGATCGGTGTACTTCGATGTGTACTCGCCCGCCGGCGATGTCGAGCTGCCGGTGCACGACATCGAGGCCGGCGACGTCTGGGCGGGCGAGCGCGACCGCGTCGGAAGCCGGCCGCAACGCTGCCTCGCAGGCGAGGTCGCGTTCGAGGGCGTCCTGACTCCTCAGCAGCGACTTGCCCTGCAGCAGAATCATCATGGCGGCAGCCTCGTGGGAGGTGAGGGTGGGTGCCCATCCGGTGGCGGCACCGAGCGCGGTCGAATCGACGATGGGCTCTCCGGGCGTGACCCACTGCCCGGAGAACGGCGTGAGGCCTAGGGCGAAGGCGATGTTCGCGATACGCGTCGCCGCTTTCTGTGGAACGTCGAACATCAACTGGCCCTGCATCGCAGCGAGTTCACGCACACCGACCCAGTCCACCGGACCCAGGTTGTACGGACCGACGAGGTCGGTCTTGGCCGCGCGGTGGAAGGCGTCGGCCATGTCGTCCTGGAACAAGAATTGGTACGAGGCCCGATCCGCTTCCGGGAACGCGCCGATCGGCCCGGTGAACTGGTCGATCCCGTCGTTGGCGAAGTCGGGTCCGACGATGTACGTGCACCGCAACATGGAGATGGTCATCTCACCGGGGTGCCTACGCAGCCACCACTCCGCGTAATGTTCCACCTCGGCTTTGTCGTAGAAGTAATAGCGATTGGGATCGCCTGCTGGATAACTGTTCTCGGTGAGCGGCTCCGGAGCGATGTCGGCACCGTACGCATTGATGCTCGAGGCGATCACCACGCGTGACACCCCCGCTCGGTATGCGGAATCGATGGCGTTGCGTGACCCGCGCAGGTTGATGTCGTGGGTCTCGGTCTTGTCTTTGAGCTCCTCGACCACGAACGCCAAGTGCAGCACGACGTCGCACTCGGCGAACGTCTCCTCGAGGTCGGGAGAGCGAATGTCCGAGCGGATCGAGGTGAACTTCGGGTGCGTGATTCGGGCTGGGCGACGGGCTATCCCGACGACCGCGTCCACCTCGGGATCCTCGAACAGCCTCGGGAGTATCGCGGCCGCGAAGTCGCTGGTGGCTCCGGTGACCGCGACACGCAAGCCGCGGTGTCGCTCACTCATGAGGGCAGCTCCGCTACGGCCTCGATGATCTGTTCCGTGGCGGTCGACAGCTGCTGTTCGGTGTGGGTTGCCATCACACACAAGCGAAGTATCGCACCGGACTTCGGCACCGCGGGATGCAGGGCGGCGCTGGTGAAGATGCCACGGTCGTAGAGGTTCTTCCACAGACTCATCGCTACGAGGTCGTCGCCGATGTGCAGGGAGACGATGGGCGCAGCCGTATCTCCGTGGGGTGTCGACGAGCGGCCCGCCACGTCGAGGCCGGCCGATTGCAGTCCGCCGCGCAGGATCTCGGCGTTGTCGAGTACGCGCCGAGCCCGATCCTTGCCCTCGTCGCTTCGGATCAGGCGGACGGAAGCCAATGCGGCACCCACCGCAGCTGGCACACCGGAGGTCGTGAACAGGAAGGCGCGGGCCTTGACCCGGAGGGTGTCGATCAAGTCGCTCGAGCCGGTCACGAACCCGCCGGTGGAACTGGGGCTCTTCGACAGTGACGCCATCGTGACGTCGACGTCCTTGGTGATGCCGAACAGCTCTGCCGCTCCGGTGAGTTCGGGCCCGTAGACACCGAGGCTGTGGGCTTCGTCGACCATCAGCGCTGCGTGATAGCGGATACACAGCTCGGAGACGACGTCGAGCGGTGCCAGGTCGCCCTCCATGGAGTACAGACCGTCGACGATCACCAGCACGGCTCCGTCGTCGACGACGGGTAGCTGGAGTTTGGCTTCGAGATCGGCCATGTCGTTGTGCTTGAACTTGACCACCGACGCGCCCGAGAGAATGCTGCCGTCGCGGATCGATGCGTGGGCAGCCGAATCGACGATCACCGTGTCACCGGGGCCGACGATCGCACTGATCGTTCCGAGGTTCGTCTGGTAGCCCGTGGTGAAGACGAGTGCGTCGTCCGTTCCGTGCCACTGGGCGATCTCGTGCTCGAGTTCGAGGTGGAGGTCCAGAGTGCCGTTGAGCAAACGACTTCCGGTGACTGCGCTGCCGAATGTGTCGAGCGCGTGCTGGGCACCCTCGACAACCTTGGGATGGTCGGCAATGCCCAGGTAATTGTTGGATCCGAGCATGATCTTGTCCCGGCCCTCGACGCGAACGACCGGGGCAACGGCCGATTCCATCTTGCGGAAGTACGGGACCACATCGGCGTCTCGAACAGCGCGCAGCAAATCCACGCGCTCGTCTCCGCCGAGTCGTTTCATCAATCTGTTGACAACCATCGTGTACCAGAACTCCTCACAGAGTCGATTGTGGATTGTCGCGAATTCATGAGTTCATTCGGAGCGGGCGGCGCGGGCGATTGGTATTCGGCAGAAGAATATTCAGCGTTTCAAAAGATGCTCTTGCGACGGAAATCGGTTGGTAAATACGCACCGAAAAATAACTTCGGTTTCTTTCGAGGGACAAACTTTACGAGACCTTTAGTTTATCGCCGCAGGTGGCGGGGTATTGTCGGGGTCCAGCGCGAATTCACCTGCTCTACCGCTGTCCATGCTGATATTCGACTGATTTGTCCAGGTCGACTGATGGTACAAATTGAACGACGCCGCAATCAATCAGTGGCACACAATCGATTAGTGACACAAGGAGATGAACAGTGACTGGATTAATGGTGCGCGAAAGAGAAACGCTCGAGAAGTACATGCCGGGTTTGTTGCACTATCTGGACACAACCCCACTGGACCGACTGGAGTCCCGCGATTCGGACGCGATCGACAAGTTTCGGGAATTCGGCGGTACCGGCTTGGTGGTCCCGGGCGAACTGGGTGGTCTCGGTGCTCCGGCCATCGACGCGGTTCGGGCGCAGAGGGCCATCGGGTCTCGCTCACCCTCTCTGGGCGCGGGAACCACGATGCACCATCTCTCGCTCGCGTCCCTGACCGAATTCGCTCGTGGTGCCACCGACGACGACCGAGCATTGATCAAGGGATTGGTCGACCAGAAGGCGATCGTCGCTTCCGGGTTCTCCGAGGGCGTCACCGGCGGGAGTGTGTTCATTCCGACGATGACCGCCGTGAAGAAGGGCGACAACTACATCGTCAACGGAAGCAAGAAGCCGTGCAGTCTGGCACGTTCGATGGACTTGCTGACCTGCAGCGTCGAGATCGACTCCGGTGACCGCGCCGTCGCGCTGATTCCGGCCGGCCTTCCGGGTATGAGTGTGAAGCCGTTCTGGACCACCGACATTCTGGCCGGCGCGCAGAGCGAGGAAGTGTTGCTCGAAGACGTCGAAGTACCGGCAAGCCTCGTCCTACCCAACAAGGACGACGATCCCGATGGCGTGCACGAGATGACCGGCTACCTCTGGTTCGGGATGCTGATCTCCGCCAACTATATCGGCGCAGCGACCTCTCTGCTCGAGCGGATGATCGAGCAGGACAAGGGTGACTACGAAGGCTACGTTCGAGCGGCGGCCGAACTCGAGGTGTCCATGGCGGCAATCGAGAACGTGGCCCGTGCCTTCGACGAAGGTGAACGCGGACAGGACATCTCGGTGAAGTTGCTGTTCAACCGCATCGCGATTCGTGACGCACTGGTGCGCAGCAGTTCGGCTGCCATCGAATCGCTGGGCGGGATCGGCTTCATCAAGTCACCCGAAATCGCTTACGTCGCAGCAGCATTGCACGCGTTCGCATTTCATCCGCCATCACGGCGGTCGATTTCGGAGACCCTGGCCCGTTTCCACGCAGGTGAAGATTTCGCGTTCGTCAAATAGCGACTACCGCTGTTCGTCTTCCAGCTCGTCGTTCAACTTGTCTTCGCCCCGGTTGCGGAAGAACTTGAATCCGGGGATGCCGATGACGGCGCGCCTGACGTCCTTCGTCACTCCGAGAAGCTCGTGGATCTCGGGGGAGACCGTATCGAGGGTCGCGAGGATGGGGAGTAGAGCTTCCATGTGGTCGAGGAGTCCGGGAAGCTGATCGACCATGGCGATCGCTGCGTCGACCTCGGCGTCGGACAGGTTGTCGACGAAGCGTCGCGCCATCGGCTCGGACTTCTTGGCGATGGGATCGAACAGTTCGATGAGCTCCAACGCCGTATGCGAGGCGGCCGATGCCGACGCGACCACGGTGTCCGCGGCATCGGTCGTCCGTTGTACATGAGCAACCACGGCATCGGCCGAATCGATCACATGGTCGATTCGTGTCATCAATGTCTCTATACGGCTCAGCAGTGCTTCGATTCTGCCGGGCAGGGTAAGCGCGAAATCGGCCGTGGTGAACATCCAGCTCACACCGGCCCGCGCCACTGCGGCTCCTCGCCGAAGCACCGTTTCGGTACCGAGAGGGTCGGGGAGGACCACACCTGCCAACACGAGAGCCATAGGAGCGACAATGCCATACCGACGCAACGCCCCGACTGCCGTTAGCCTCGACGCATGAGAGTCCTCGTCACCGGTGCCAGCGGGTACATCGGGTCTCGGCTGGTGGCGGCCCTGTTGGCAGACGACGCGGACGTCGTCGTCGGGTCTCGGACTCCGAAGAACCTGCGCACTTTCGACTTCTACGATTCCGTGACCGCGGTGTCGCTCGACGTCACGGACGAACAATCCTGTGCCTCGGCCTTCGCAGAGTCGGGCGACATCGATGTCGCCTACTACCTCGTCCATGCGATCGGCGAGGCCGACTACCGTGCCCAGGACCGGACGTCCGCCGAGCAGTTCGCCGCGGCCGCCGCACGAGCGGGAGTGCGTCGAATCGTGTACCTGGGCGGCTTCGTCCCCGACGACGCCCACCTGTCGGAGCACCTGGCCAGTCGCGCCGACGTCGGTGAGGCGCTGACGGTGGATGGTATCGATCTGGTGTGGTTGCGAGCGGCGATCGTCATGGGTGCCGGCTCCACGTCGTACGAGATGCTCCGCTATCTGGCGGACCGCTTGCCGGTGCTGCCGTTGCCGAGTTGGCTCGCCGAGCCCGTTCAACCGATAGCAGTCGACGACGTACTGCACTACCTGGTGGCGTCTGCCGATACCGACACCGTCCCAGCAGGTTCCTACGACATCGGCGGCCCGGACGTGGTCCCGTACCGCGACCTGGTGTTCGCCTACGTCGAAGCCGCCGGGCTGCAGCGCATCGGGATACCGGTACCGCTCGTTCCGACGTCACTCGCCGGCAAGGTGATCGGAAAGATCATTCCTGTGCCCGCCGGGCTCGCCGAGGATCTGGTCGGTTCACTGCACAACACGATGACCACGTCTGAGAGCCGGATTCGGGATCTCGTCCCCGATCCGCCCCGTGGTCTGACCACCATCGCAGACGCCATGGCCCGTAGCGTGCGAGGAACCGTGGGCGAGCCGCCCGGGGTCTGTGCACTGAAGGACCCGCTGCGACTGGCGAACACCGACGCAGCATGGAGCGGCGGAGATGCGCTCGGCGTCCGGCGGCACGGCGTGGCCGCGTCCTCGGACCGCACCTGGGGTCTGGTCGAGGCTCTGGGCGGCCGTCGACTGCTGGCATCGAAGCCCGTGGCAGCAGCAGTGCGTACCAACCTCGATGTGGCTGCGAGTGTGAACCGACGCGCGAAGTCGGTCGTGCGCCGACTGACCGATACCGAGGAGGCATGATGGCAACGTGGTCGACGACCGCGCTGAACGTGATGAAGTCCGCTCTGGTCGATCCTGTCGAGCGCGACCACCGGGAGTCCGACGCGGCGTTCAGGAAACGGCGCATCATCGTGCTGATCACACTGGTGATCGGGGCGACGGTGCTGTATTTCTCGCTCAAGGTGGAACCGGGTGACCCGTCGTTCTACGCATTGACGCTCGTGTTGGCCGCAGTGTGGATCATCGGTGGATGTCTGTCGGGGCCGCTGCACCTCGGACGGATCAAGGTGGGCGGGTCCATCCGGCGGCCGATCGTCACCCCCATCCTCATCGGTCTCGCCGTCGGTGGCGTGTTCATGCTCGGCGGCCTCGTCGTCCGTCAGATTCCGCCGCTCGCCGATTTCACCGAGAACGTGCTCGCACACGCCCGAGTGGGGTCGCTGGTACTGATCGTGTTCATCGCGTTGCTCAACGGTGTCGCCGAGGAGATCTTCTTCCGAGGAGCCTTGTACTCCGCCATCGGAGTCAAACATCCGGTGATCATTTCGACGGTCGTCTACACCATCGCCACCCTCGCGTCCGGCAACCCGATGCTCGGCTTCGCCGCCGTGCTGCTCGGTTACGTCATGGGGCTGCAACGTCGCGCGTCGGGCGGAATTCTGGCACCGATCCTGACGCATGTCAGCTGGTCGGCGGTCATGGTTCTGGCCCTGCCCCCGCTGTTCGTGTGAGCAGAGGGTCATGTCTCGTGAGGGCAGAGGGGCATCGGCGGGGATCTGAGCTAGATTGCGCACGTGAGTGAAAACCTCGATCGCGTCGACCGCCTGATCGTCGACGGATTGATCTCGGACGGCCGCGCGACGTTGGCGACGTTGGCAGAGAAGGCGTCTCTGTCCGTGTCGGCTGTTCAGTCGCGAGTTCGACGTCTGGAGTCGCGACGAGTCATTCGCGGTTACACGGCGCAGGTCGATCCCGAAGCTCTGGGGCGTCCGTTGTCGGCGTTCGTCGCGATCACTCCGATCGATCCAGCTCGGCCGGACGACGCCCCCGCACGACTGAAGCATCTGACCGCCATCGAGTCGTGTCACTCGGTTGCCGGCGAAGAGAGCTACGTCCTGATGGTGCGCGTCGAGTCGCCGCGCGCCCTCGAACATCTACTGCAGGAAATTCGCGCCACGGCGCACGTGCAGACGCGCAGCACGATCATTCTGCAGACGTTCTACGATCGTTGACCGCTCGCCAGACGCGGTCCGAGGACATGGGCAAGTGGTGCAAGCGCACTCCCACCGCGTCACGGATCGCGTTGGCCAGTGCGGGGGCGACGGGGTTGTACGGTGACTCGCTCATCGACTTCGCGCCGAACGGGCCCAATCGGTCGTAGGTGTCCGCGAACAGCACCTGGGTTCGTGGAATGTCGGCGAACTGGGGAACGTGGTAGCTACGAATGGAGTCGGTGGTGATTCGCCCCGCACCGTCGGTGCGCATCTCCTCGTACAGTGCGCTGCCGATGGCCTGCGCGACACCGCCTTCGACCTGACCCCGGCACTGCTGCGGGTTCATCACGGTGCCTGCGTCGGCGCTCTGCACCGACTGCAGGATCTCGACCGCACCGGTGGCTTCGTCGACCGCCACCCGAAATGCCTGCACGTTGAACGCCAGTGATCGAGGGAGTCCGCCGCTGTTGCCGCTCGCCGTCAATGTGCCGCCCGCCGATGCCAGTACGTCGTCCAACGGGACGAAGCGAGCTCCGCATCGCACCCCCTCGGGCCCCAACGTGCAGTCCGAAGGGCGGCGCCCGGACGCGGAGGCGGCGACCTCGACGATGTGGGCCGACAACCCGCGCACAGCGGCGTAGAGCGCCTTGCCTGCCACCACGGTTCCCGCCGAGCCGAACGCACCGGTGTCGTAGGTGACCGACTCGGTATCGGACTGCACGACGCGGATGCGGTCGACCGACGTGCACAGCTCGCTGGCCGCGATCTGGGTGTGGACGGTGGTGGTCCCGTTTCCGAACTCCGCTGTTCCGACGCGTATCTCGTAGCCGCCCTCGGGCAGCAGCGACGCGGTGGCCTCGGCGCGGTGGCCACGGGGCGGAATGGTGGCGATCATGGCCACCGCCATTCCTTCACCGATCTTCCAGCCGGGCGGCGCAGGCTCGCCGTTGCCTTGCCTGATGGCGTTCTCGGCGAGGTCGATGCACTGATCGAGACCGTAGCTGCCGAATTGCAGGTCGTCGCCTTCGAGGTGCGCGGCGACGATCTCGTCGCCGGGAACGATGACGTTGCGGCGGCGGAACTCGAACGGGTCGATATCGAGCTCTCGGGCGAGATCGTCGAGGGCCGATTCGATCGCGAACATGACCTGCCCCAGTCCGTAGCCGCGGAAGGCACCCGATGGAATGTTGTTGGTGTACACGGTCTTCGCGTCGACCCGCTTGTTGGCGCACCGGTAGATCGCAACCGATTCGCCGCACCCGTGAAACATCACTCCGGCACTGTGATTGCCGTACGCCCCGGCGTCGGTCAGCACGTCGATCGACAGTGCGGTCAACACGCCGTCGGCGCTTGCGGCGACGGTGACGTCGACGCGAAACGGGTGTCGGCACGGTGCGACCGTGAACTCGTCCGTGCGGGTGAACTCGAACTGCACCGGCCGACCGGTCCGCAGAACGGCCAGGGCGACGACGTCCTCGGTCAGTAGTTCCTGTTTGCCGCCGAAGCCGCCACCCACCCGTGCGGTGAACACGCGGACACGATCCCGGGGGAGGCCGAAGATTTCGCATATTTCGTCGCGCACCAGGTAGGGAACCTGGGTGCTGGTGCGCAGATGAAGCCGGCCGTCGGCGTCCAGCCAACCGATGGTGCCATGAGTTTCCAAGTGCACGTGCTGAATTCGCTGAGTCGTCCATCGCCCGGTGACCACCGCTGCTGCATCACGTACTGCAGCGTCGACGTCACCGGTGCGGCCGTGCAGTTCGGCCACCAGGTTTCGGGACGGGTCGGCGATCCGAGCCGCTGCGTCCTTGTCGCCGTGGATCTTCGGTGCATCCGGGGCGAGTGCCGACTCGGGGTCGAACACGGCGGGTAGCACCTCGTACTCGACGATGAGGGCGCGGCAGCCCGCCTGTGCGGCGGCGATCGACTCCGCGACCACGATCGCCACACGTTGGCCGATGAACCGGACGACGGTGTCGAGTACCCGGGTGTCGTCGGGGTCGTCGACGCGGCTGTCGTGTCTGGCCGTGGAAAATGCTACCGCCGGGCTGTCTTTCGAGGTGAGCACCAGCTGCACGCCCGGAACCTGCTCCGCGGCCGTGGTATCGATGGAGACGATCCGGGCGTGGGCATGCGGACTGCCGAGAACGCTGGCGTGCAGCAGCCCGGGCGGGGAGTGATCGAGCGTGTACGGCTCGGTTCCGGTGACTATCCGTGTGCTTGCGGGGGCTTCGAGCGAACGCCCGCATGCCGGACCGTCGGCCACCTTCTCGGTGTTGACCACCCCGCACACGGCATCGGAAATGGCGCGATACCCGGTGCAGCGACACAGGTTTCCCTTCAATCGTGCCGGCAGCTCGTCCCTGTCTTCCGCGGTCAGGGTCGACGCGGTCACGACCATCCCCGCCGTACAGAACCCGCATTGGAATCCGGCGGCCTCGACGAACCGGCGCTGCATCGGGTGCAGATCCTGCGGGGTGCCGAGCCCGGCCACGGTGGTGACGGACCTGTCGGCCGCGCGGTAGGCGGGAAATATGCACGAGTGCACCGGTTCTCCGTCGACGAGGACCGTGCAGGCGCCGCAGTCACCGGCGTCGCAGCCCTTCTTGACCTCGAAACGGTCGTGTTCGCGGAGCAAAGTGCGCAGACATTGACCCGGTCGCGCGGCGACCTCGGTCGGTACGCCGTTGATGTCGACGATCATGACAGCTCCTCGCGAATGGACTGCGCCGCAGCGCAACTGATGTGTCGACGCCAATCCGGCGCACCATGGGGATCGTCGTACCAGTGCTGCGGGCCGATAGTGTCGGCAAGGGCGTCGTCGAGCTCGTGCGCCGTCGGTACAGCCGAAAACCGAAGCACGAACGGACGAACGGTCGACGCGGTGACGGTCAACACGAATGTGTCGTCGGGGTCGACGCGGCCGATCACCACCGCCGCCGATCGGCCGAGAGGTGAGAGCGACAGCGTGCGCATCGCCGTTCTCGACTCGAGGGCGTGCCGCGGAACGTCGATGCTGCGCAGCACATCCCCGGGTCGGAGCACCGTGGTCTGGGGGCCGACGACCAGCTGGTCGATCGGCAGACGGTAGTCGTGCTCGGGGCCGTGTGCCGACCACACCTCTGCGACGCCGTCCAGGGCGGCAGTCAACGAAATCATCGCTCCGGCAGGCAGGGCGAGCGCTACGTTTCCGCCGACAGTGGCCGTCTTCCAGATCTTGAACGAGGCCAGCAGGGCGGCTGCACACCGAGGGAACAAGGTGGTTGCGGGGAAGGCGGACTCGAATCGAGCCAGAGTCTCGATCGTGCACGTCGCTGCGATCCTGAGTCCGTTCTCGTCGACGATCAACGGCTCCCATCCCAGGGCCGTGATGTCGATCAGGGTGGTCAGGTGGTCCTGTTTCTCCGAGAACAGCCACGTGCCGCCCGCAACTACCGCGGCGTCCGCGCTGCCCGGCGGCAGATCCGCACGCGAGCGGGGAAGCAGAACACGATCGACAGTGCCGAGATCCATGGCTTCGTTCACCTCATTCTCGCCGGCCCGGATTCATCGCCCGGTGCGCCTTCTCGAACTGTAGTGACTTTCTGTTACCGATCTCGGTGCTCACGCGATACGCCCGAAACTCGGCGGAAACAACACGCGCTTATTTTTGCCTCCGGCACGGCCGAACACACGAGGCGGGAGGTTCAGCGATGTACGTCGGAGACCTACTCGATGCCTCGCACCTGGGCATCCGATTGCTCACCTCCGATCGCGACGCCCTCGGACGTACCCTGCGGTGGACGTTCACCACCGACCTACCCGACCCGTCCCGATACATCGCGGGCGGCGAGTTGGTCATCACCGGACTCGTATGGCGGCGCACGCCCGACGACAGCGAAGTGTTCGTTCGATCGGTGGCCGAATCCGGTGCGACGGCATTGGCCGCGGGGGAGGGGTTGCTCGGACACATTCCGCTCGATCTCGTCGACGCATGCGAGCGACACGGTCTGCCGCTCCTCGCTGTTCCCGACACGGTGTCGTTCGGTGAGGTCACCGAGTTTCTCGTCGGCCGGGTCACCGGTGATCGAATTGCCTCGCTGAACAATTCGCTCGCGCGCCAACGCCAGTTGCTCACCGCGGTCGCCGACGGCAGAGCCCTAGACGAACTGGCACTGCACATCTCCAGAGAAACGGGAATGGCGTGTCTGATCTACACCGCCACCGGGCGTCGGTTGGTCACCGAGGCATCTGCTTTGTCCGACGCAGATGTCGACACCTTGACGCAGGCGGCACTCTCGTCCGAAACACTTCCTACGACAACCGTTCTCGCTGATGGCTCGACCTACAGTGTCTTCGGCGTCGGGCCATCGCTCGTACAGCGCACCACGCGATGGTTCCTGGCTGTGGCCGGAGACATGGATTCGTTCTCTCCCGACGTCTCCGAGGCGTTCGGGCAACTCGCAGCCATCGCCGCGCTCGACCGTGCCCGGCGTGAAGAAGGACGGCTGGTACGGCGTGAGATCGCAGACCAAGCGGTGGCGTTGATCGAACACGACAGCACCGGATTCGAGGCACTGACGAGGCTGCGCCAGGCAGGAGTCGACCCCGACAGGCCACTCGTCGTCGTCAGAGTTGCCCACAGCGGTCGCGTCGACCTGCGAGAGATGCTCCGATCCGTCGTCGGTGACACCCTGACCTCCTTCGGCGGTGGGTGTGTCGGATGCAGCGCGCACGGCGACATCGTCGCTGTCGTCAATACCGACGACACACTGTTCGCGCAGACCATCCGCATTCGGCTGTCCCGGTTGCGCTCCGGGATCGGACCCAGCCGAATACATGTGGGCGTGAGCGCCGTGGCCACCGGGCTGACCATCGACGGCGCACTGAGGTCGGCTCGTCACGCTCTCGAACTCAGCAGGCAGGGATCCGCGGCGGTGACGGTCACCGCAGGCACCAAGCCGACCTCGGCAGTGTCGATGATGTCGGCGCTTCCCGACGACGTACGAAAATCGTTCGTCGAGCATGTCCTCGCGCCGCTGCTCGAGCACGACCGACGCACCGACGCCGACCTGACCGACACGCTGCGGGAGTTTCTGGCCAACGGAGGGTCCTGGCATCGAACCGCAGAGTCGATGCACGTCCATCTGAACACCGTCCGATATCGCATCAAACGCGTGGAGGAACTGCTCGGGCGAGATCTCGGCTCTACTGCGGACAGACTGGATGTCTACCTCGCCCTGCAATCCATGCCTCGGGCGTCGGCCCACGGCGCTGCATAATGGGGAAATGACTGCAGGCTTCACCGGAATCCCCTTCACCGCCCTGGACTTCTACGAAGACCTCGAAGCCGACAACAGCAAACTCTGGTGGAACGAACACAAGGACGTCTACGACCGTGCCGTCAAGGCACCGATGACCGCGTTGCTGGCGTATCTGGAACCCGAATTCGGGAGCGCCAAACTGTTTCGGCCGTACCGGGACGTTCGATTCTCGAAAGACAAGACCCCGTACAAGAGTCACCAGGGCGGGTTCGTCGCACGGGGCGACAGCCTCGGCTACTACGTCCAGATCGATCCCGCCGGATTGTTCGTCGCAGGCGGCTTCTACAACAGCTCCCCGGACTCGATCGCGCGTTTCCGCAAGACCGTCGACGACGACGTACGCGGAGCCGAACTCGAGGCGCTGCTGGCCACGCTGACGAAATCCGGGTTCGAGATCGGTGGTGACGTGCTCAAGACCAAGCCGCGGGGTTACGAGATCGACCATCCGCGCATCGATCTGCTGCGGCACAAGACGTTGACTGCCGGCAAACATTTCGGCTCACCCGCGTGGCTCGAAAGCCCCAAGGCAGCAACGAAAGTACGCGACGCCTGGCGTGCTCTGAGCCCACTGGTGGAATGGTCCGCGGCACTGCACACGTGAGCGCAATGTGTTACCCGACGACGGAGTATGTGCGCCAAGCACTTCCGGCGTCCGGAGCGTCCTCTCGTTCGACCGTTGCCTGAATCAGACCGTAGGGCCGATCGTCGGCGTTGAACACCTCCAGGTTGTTCTCGATGCCGAACTTGCCCAAGTCGTAGACGAAGTGGTGCTTGTTGGGGGCCGACATCGAGATCTCGGCAATGAACGGATACTTCTCCAGTACCGCCTCGCCCATGGCGTACAGGGTCTGCTGAAGAGCTAGCGACTGCAGGTTGGCGAATCGCTCGATCATCGCGGCCTTGACGCCCGCGTACACCGCATCCCACTCGACATCGGTTGTGGTGTAGCGCCACTGCGCTGTCAGCGACGTCGCCATCACTCGGTCGGTCGTGGGCTCGAGAATCGTCAGATCGTCCTCGAGGAAGCCGTGGAACTCCGAACCCGTCGACTTGAGAATCACCATCTCCTTGAAACCGCTGACGACCCAGGTTCGCTGCGCCTTGCCCTTACCCTCGACCGTGACGGCCGAGGTGCGAATTTCCTCGCCCTTGCGGGTCCACGTGTGGTCGTGCTCGACGCCGTCGACGACCGCACGCGCCCAGGCGTATTCCTCGAGTTCGATACGGGCACCGTCGACGGGCGCGACGTCGTCGACGTAGTGACGCGCGAGGTCGAGCCCGTAGCTCTCCAGGTGGAGCAGACCCTTGGTCTTGGCATACGCGTACGCGGTCTGCTTCTGGGTGTCGGTGGGCAGAACGGCGGACTGATCGCCGGCCAGGTGTGCGGCAGAGAAATCGCCACGCAGCGCACTCGATACGTTGATGTCGTGGATCTCGTGCCGCGGAGAATCTCGATAGATCCGCACCACCCGGTTCTCGGCTTTGCCGTACTGATTGGCTCCCAGAACGATCTTTCCGGTCAGGTCGGTCATGTCAGCTCCCGCGGTAGGTCGAATATGCGAAGGGGGACAACAACAACGGCACGTGATAGTGGGCGTCGGGGTCGATGACGGTGAAGGAGACGGACACCTCGGGGTAGAAGCTCGGGGTCGAGGTCGCCTCGAAATACGATCCCGTGTCGAACGAGAGCCGGTACACGCCCGGTTCGACAGGTCCGGGAATCACCTCACCGATGCGGCCGTCTCCGTCGGTGGTGGCCGTCGATATCTCGCCCTGTTCGGAATGGAACAGCCGCACGCGCATGCCGACCGCCGGTGTACCGGCCGTGGCGTCGAGCACGTGCGTGGACAGCCCGGTCACTGCGTCGGTCCCAGCACGCGGCCGAGGCGAATTCGGTTGATCTTGGCCAGTTCCACGCGGAGCACCCGTCTTTCGGTTTCGGCATCGTTGTCGAGCCTCTCCTCGAGGATAGCGAGCAACTCCTCGGCCGACCTGCCGGTCGCGCACACCAGATACACGTGCCCGAACTTGTCTTCGTACGCGCGGTTTCCCGCCGCCAGCTTCTCGCGTACTTCGGTGCCTGCAGTGGTCACTGCAGCCTGCTCACGCTTCGACGACGGGTTGTCCGCAGTGCCCCCGATCCGGGGATGGCCGTCGAGTGCATGATCTATCTCGGCCTCCGGCAGCTCGGCAAGTACCCGATCTGCTCTGTCCAACAATGAGTCTCGGCTGGCGAACGGTCTACCCTGGGCGACTCGACGGGCCCAGATCGAGGACGCGCAGCACTCGAACAGTGCATGCATCGCCTGTCGATCGGAGAGCTTGTTGAACCCGTCGAGTCCTATCCATTCGTGCAGCACATCTCGCTCGCTATCTGAAGTCGTTGATCCGGCCGAACCGCGCGGCCGCGATGGGGTTGGCGTCCGCAACCAGATCGTCGAACCGATAGTTCGCGATCTTGGCGATTTCGATCATCGCGAAAGATCGCTCCGCCGACGGCGCATTCTCCACCCGCGACCATCCGTTGGCCAGAACCCGATCGTAGCGTTCGGTCTCTCGGGCGCAGATCACCAACGGGAATCCGAAGTGTCGCCGATACTCGGCGGCGAGCTGAACGATGTTCTCGTGTTCGTCCTCCTCGAGGTTGGACAATCCGACGTGATCGGCAGCGTTGAGGGTGCCCGTCGCATCCTCGCTGCCGAGGTCGGGGTAGCTGTTGATCAGCTCGATCTGTTCCTCGGTGGTACCGGCCAACAAGGCTTCCTGGAATGCCTCACGCAGACCGTGGGCGTCGGCGAACGGGCGCTGCTGATACGCACGCTCGACTACCCACGGGGTGCCCTGCACCAGACCGCCGAACGTGGCGGCGAACTCCTCGGCCGACATCTCGTTGACCCGGTCGAGGGTGATACCTGCACCCGGACCGCCGGCCACGGCCTGACCACGATTCCCGATGTGGAAGAACAGGACGTTGAGGACGATGGCAGAGACGGCGCCCAGGACGATTCCGCTGCCGAACAGCATCTCGAGCCAATCCGGCACGCCCTGCGAAACGGTGGGTTGGATGGTGACGAGCATCGCCAGTCCGAGACTGGTGGCGACGATGATCAAGTTGCGATGGTCGGTGAAGTCCACCTTCGACAGCGTCTGGATTCCGACGACGGCGACCGTCGCGAACAGGGCCAGTGCGGCGCCGCCCAGTACCGGTGGCGGGATGGAGGCGACGACGGCCGCCGTCTTCGGCAGCAGACCGAGCAGAATCATGATGCCGCCCGCGCTGGCGACCACCCACCGACTACGCACACCGGTCAGTCGGACCAGGCCGACGTTCTCCGAGAATGCCGTGTACGGGAACGAGTTGAACGTGCCGCCGATGACGGTGGCGACTCCATCGGCCCGCAGCGTGGCAGCGATGTCGTCCTTCTTGATGCGCTTGCCGACGATCTCACCCGTCGCATACACACTGCCGGTGGTTTCGACCGCGATGATGAGCATGACGACGATCATCGAAATGATGGCGACGACACTGAATTTGGGCACACCGAACAGGAAGGGCTGGGTGAATCCGACCCACGATGCTTCCGCGGTGCCGTCGAAGTTCATGTCCCCCAACACGAATGCGACGGCACTGCCGATGACCAGACCGAGCAAGACGGCGATGGTGGCCATGAAGCCCTTGAAGAACCGTTGGATCAGCACGATGATCAGCAGAGTGCCGATCGCATACGCCATCCATCGACCGTTGGTCGGATCCTGTTCGTGTGTCGCAGGATTGGTCACCGCATCGTTGACCGCTACCGGCAGCAACGCGACGCCGATGATCGTGATGACAGTTCCGGTCACCACCGGTGGGAAGAAGCGCAGCAGCCTGCTGAAGTACGGTGCCATGAAGAACGTGACCAGACCGGCGACGATGACGGCACCGTAGACGTACAGTAACCCCTCGGTGCCACCGCCGTTGGCCATTGCGATCGCGATCACCGGCGACACACCGGCAAACGTGACGCCCTGCAGAAGTGGGAGCCGGACACCGATCTTCCAGAACCCGACCGACTGAATGATCGACGCGATACCGCAGGTGAACAGGTCCGCGTTGATGAGATGGATCAGCTGTTCGTTGGTCAGCCCGATTGCACTGCCGATGATGATCGGTACGAGAACGGCACCGGCGTAGAACGCGACCACGTGTTGAAACCCGTACGCGGCCAATTTGGGAACAGGAAGCACTTCGTCGACGGGATGGACGCGCTTGCGTGTGATGGGCTTGACGGACATCGGTGGGCACCTCGCGGACGCAACAGGGTGGATTCCTGCGACGCTGCAGGAGAAGTGCACCAAGAATCGGTCATTGCGACCGCTGCCGCCAGTCGAGCGAGCACAAAGTTTCCGCCGCGCTCGAGGCGCGTGTTGTGCGATCATCCAAGACTCGGCAGAACGACTGAAGGAGCGACGATGTCCGACGCTGTCGTGGGAGTGGTCCTGGCCGCAGGTGCCGGAACGCGATACGGATCGCCCAAAGTGCTCGCTCACGACGGGTTGTGGCTTCGCACGGCCGTGCAGGCACTGACCGATGGTGGTTGTGACCAGGTGATCGTTGTGCTGGGCGCGGCCGACGTCACCGTGCCCGATGGCGCGACCGCAGTACACGCTCCCCATTGGGAACGGGGAATGAGCGCATCGTTCGCCGCCGGGCTCGAAGCCGCATCGGACGCGGAGTACGTGGTGGTTCACGTGGTCGACACACCCGACGTCGGACCTGAGGTCGTCCACGCCGTTCTCGACGCCGCACCCCGGACGGGTCTGGCCAGGGCAGTGTTCGACGGCCGCCCAGGTCATCCGGTCGTTCTGGCGCGTCGACACCTCGAGGCAGCTGCGGCATCGGCGTCGGGAGACTCGGGGGCGCGGGAGTTCCTGCGGGGGAGGGACGACGTGATCGCCGTCGAATGTTCGCAATGGGCAACGGGAATCGACCACGACTACCGGTGAGCGGACGCCTCTCGTGCACTCGGGACTGGACTCTACGAAGGCGCTGTGTCCGGTGCACGGTGAGCGGACACCCAGTCTGCATGTGCGACCGAGCCCGCCTCCTCATCGACTACGAGGACCGGAGCCAGTAGAAGCGTCCCGGCGGGGACGCTCGGTCAAAGGACCTCGGCGGCAATGGCGTCGATCATGCCGTCGAACTGATGACCACCGGTCGGGAACTCGACCACCGTCGCCGACGGGAGCGCCTTCGAGTTCAGCGCCAGATGAGAAATGGGAACCACGTCGTCGTCTCGGCAGTGGACGAGCATCAGGTCGGTCTCGGGCTCTCGGTCGGTGAACGCGTAGTCGGCGATGTCCCACCCACGCGGAGTCCAGTCCGGCATCGCCAACAGAATGGCCCGCGCGGGCCATTCCCGGCGATGTTCTGTCAAGACCCTGACGAGGATCGATGCGCCGAAGGAATGCGCAATCACCGCATCGTCGGGTCCGAGTCGGTCCAGGTGCTGCCTAACCGGTTCGGCCCAGTCCTCGAAACCCATGGCGGTGTCGGACAGCTCCGGCATCCGAAGTTCGAGACGCAGAGCTCCAGCCAACCCGTGCGCCAGCTCCGCGTCGTCGACGAATCCGCCGGCACCGTGAACGAACAGAAGTCGACCGACCATGCGGGGTTCCTCTCCTCGGCAATGCTGTCACTGAAGAAGACCGGTGCTCGCCCGTGAATTCACCGGTCGACACACCATCCTGTCGTGCGCGTTTTGCGTACCCCGGGGTACGCAAAACGCGCACAAAGGGTTGACGCACCACAGTGCCTCGTGGAACCATCTGGCGCAGCGTCGCGTGTCGATGACGGACTGCGTCAGGCATGGAGGCGTCGTACTGCCCAGGAGGCAGCGCATGTCCATTTCGTTCGATCACACCATCATCGTTGCGAAGAGCAGTTCCGATTCTGCTGCGTTCTTTCGCGAGCTGTTCGCTCTCCCGGAGGCGCCGTCATGGGGGCCGTTCGTCAACGTCCAACTCACCGACGGCACGCTCGTTCAGTTCGCCGAGCCCCCCTTCGACGATATTCAGTGTCAGCACTATGCCTTTCGGGTCAGCGACGATCTGTTCGATGCGGCCTACACCAGGCTGGTCGAGCAGGGCGTCGAGCACTGGGCCGATCCTCGGATGACCGAACCCGGCACCGTCAACACCGACCACGGTGGCCGCGGAGTGTACTTCCGCGACCCGACCGGGCACTTCTTCGAGATGCTGACGCACTCCTACCTGGCGACGCCGGGCGAGCCGGTACCGTAACCACTGTGACCGAGCAGCAGTATGTTTCGATGACGAGGACCGCCTACGATACCGTTGCCGAGAGCTACGCCGACCTGGTTCGCGACGAACTCGACGGGCGGCATCTCGAGCACGGACTGTTGGCGACATTCGCGGACCGAGTGTCGACCGGCGGCGTTCTCGAAGTGGGATGCGGAACCGGCCGGATCGCCGACCAGTTGCACCGCCTCGGTCTCGATGTAGCGGGAATAGACCTGTCGCCCAACATGATCGAGGTCGCGCAGCGCGAACACCCGCACCTGCGATTCGGCGTCGGATCGATGGAGGCATTGGACGCGGGGGACAGCTCCCTGGCGGGGATCGTTGCCTGGTACTCGATCATCCACACGCCTCCGCACCAATTGTCGACGATATTCGCCGAATTGCATCGGGTGCTGGTGCCGGAAGGTCTGCTGCTGTTGGCATTTCAAGCAGGCAACGAGCGAGTCCGACTCGAGCAGGCGTACGGACACTCGGTCTCGTACGACGCATACCGACTCGACCCGGACGCGGTCGCGGGCATGCTCGTCGAGGCGAACTTCGAGGTGGACGTCCGCGTGCATCGAGCTCCGATGGGATACGAGTCGACATCGCAGGCATTTCTGTTGGCCCGCAAGCGAACATCGTGACGTCTCGAGACCGGTAGGATCTGCCCGATGTGTGCACCCCGTCCACGCGTTCTGTTCGTGACCGACTTGGCGTATCTGTCGAGGGGCCGACGCTACTGCGACGAAGACATCTTCTTGTCTTCGCAGCTTCGTGAGTGGGTCGACATCGCGCTGTGTCACCCGCTCGATGCGCTGGCACTGATGGACGGATTCGATGCTGTCGTTATCCGGAACTCCGGGCCTGTGCTGGGATACCAGGACGCGTTCGACGCGTTTGCTCGCCATGCGCGCGAGAACGGCACGAAGGTTTTCACCCAGCTGACCGGCAAAGGCGACCAGAGAGGCAAGCAGTACCTGGTCGATCTTTTCGCAGATGGTTTTCCGGTCATACCTACCGTCGACGATTTGCGGGGCGTCTCGCGCTTACCCGAGGTGAATAACTATGTGGTGAAACCGAAATGGGGTGCCGACTCGATCGGCATGCGTCAGATCGGACGCGCCGAACTGTCGGAAGTCGAGCCGGGCACATTGATTCAGCCGCGGATCGATTTTGTCTACGAAGTGTCGTTCTACTTCATCGGCCGCACAGTGCAATACGCCCTGTACGCCCCGGACCCCGGCCGACGTTGGGAGTTGGAGCCGTACTCGAGTACTGCTCAGGACGAAGAGTTCGCGCAACGTTTCGTCGACTGGAACGACATCGACCACGGAATCACGCGGGTGGACGCATGCCGCACCGTCGACGGAACGCTGCTGTTGGTCGAGCTCGAAGACCTGAACCCGTACCTCTCACTCGACCGGCTGCCCGAAACGGCGCGTCGACACTTCGTGAGCAACATGGCGGACGCGATCGTAGCGCTCTGTGCTCAACCGTAGCGGGCGAAAGAAGTCGTGATTCTCGGACCGAACGACGCGGTATCGCGTCGCCCCTCGCGAATCGTGGTGGCAGGAACATCCGGTTCCGGTAAGACCACGGTGTCGGCTCGTCTCGGATCGATTCTGGGAATCGAACACATCGAGATCGACAGCCTCTATCACGGGCCTGACTGGACGCCCCGTGTCACGTTCGAGCAGGACGTGAAGGAGTTCATCGCCCGCCCGGCCTGGGTCACCGAGTGGCAGTACAGCGTTGTGCGGGATCGACTCGCCGATCGGGCCGACCTCTGCCTGTGGCTCGATCTGCCTCGTCGAACGGTGATGCGGCAGATCGTGATTCGAACGGTGCGTCGACGGCTGGGTCGAACAGTGCTGTGGAACGGGAACTTCGAGCCACCGCTGCATCGCATATTTCTCGATCGCGAGCACGTCATCCGGTGGGCCTGGAACACGCATCGGATGACGGCCGCGCGCGTTCAGCGACTGAACATGCGCCGACCGGACCTGACGATCGTGCGATTCCGATCGCACGCTGAAGTGAACAGGTGGCTGGCCGATCGACTGGTTCCGGCGGCGAGGATCTGAACTGCGTCTGTCAGCAGTTGAGTCGGTCGGCAAGGGACTCGATCGAGTCTGCGCTGTAGGTCCACTCGGCTTCGGGAGCAAGGTCGGACGTCTGCGTCGGGCCGTGTTCCAGCGGGCGGGCGACGAATGCGGTGGCGAAGCCACACTCGGCTGCGGCGGCGAGGTCGCTGTTGTGGGCGGCAACCATCATGCACTCGTCGGGACGCAGCCCGAGGATGTCCGCGGTACGCAGGTAGGCATCGGGCATGGGCTTGTACGCCTGCACCGGTTCTGCGCCGAGGATGGCGTCCCAGGGAAGGCCGGCATTCTTGGCCATGTCCAGCAGCAGAGAGATGTTGCCGTTCGAGAGCGGTGCTACGACGAACTCGGTGCGCAGCCGCGTGAGCCCGGGAACGGAATCGGGCCAAGGCTCCAGTCGATGCCACGCGAAATTGAGGTCGGCCGTGGCGTCCGTATCGAGGTCGATCTCGAATTCGGAGAGCACCGTTCGCAGGGACTCGAGGTGCAGTACGTCCAACCGAGTGAAGGGCCGTTCACCGGACCGCACCTGTTCCATGGCCGGTTGATAGAGGCTCCGCCACCGATCGGCAAACCGATAGCTGTCGACTCCCGGCCCGCAGATGTCGGTGACCTCGCGGGCGATGCTCGTGCGCCAATCGACGACGGTGCCGAAGACGTCGAACAACAGCGCTTTCAACGCTTCTTCTTCTTTTTCTTCTTGTCCGCCGGATGTCCTACCGCAGACAGGATGGCTCCGGCCAGCGGAATGAGAAGGAAGAAAAGCCACTTCTGGTCGAAATCGGTGAGAAAGAACAGAGCAAGTGATCCGAAGATGACGATCGGCATCACCACTGCAGCCCAATCGATTCCGCGGTCCTTCACGGCCGGTGCGTCGGTGCCGGATCGAGCGACCGACGCAGTGCCGGACGCGGCAGGGAGGTCGACGAATACCGATTCGAGCTGTCCACGCGTCGTCGCGGATGCGATTGTGGCACTGCGCTCGTCGAATTCGGGAACCGTCAGGCGGCCCTCGCTGAAGTGCTGACCCAGCACATCGAGGGCCTTCTCCCGATCAGCGGTACCGATACGTATTTCCGGAAGCTCGGACATTGCTACAGGGTAGCGCTATCCGCGCCGCCGTTCGATGCCGAAAGTCGCCCGGGGGGTCGATCCGTTCGGCATCGAACGTCGGTGTCACTTGATTTCTGCTAGGACGGTGCCTTGGGTGATGGCGTCGCCTGCGGTGACGCTCAGGCCGGTGATGGTGCCTGCTTTGTGGGCGGTGACGGGGTTTTCCATTTTCATCGCT
>NZ_NOZA01000037.1:0-79547 GCF_002258465.1 Rhodococcus sp. 05-2256-B1
AACTCTCCGTAAAAGACCTGCGAAACAACAGTCCCGAAAGACCGTGAATCAGTCAAAGACATCAAGTCAAATCACTAGCAAAAAAACTCAACTAGCATTCAAACAACACCCGACAACAACCACCACAAGCGGATGGCTGATACATCGAATGCTTTCACCAAATAAAATTCGGCACTGACATTCATCGACACACTGTTGAGTTCTCAAAGAACACGCACACACTCGAACCCCACGAACACACGATCCGTAGGCCTCAAGGGCAACTGTTCCAGCCTATCCCAGCTTGGTCTCGGACACAAGGCCCGACTCTTGGGGGATAAAACCTGCCGAGCCACACGTCCAACCTCGTTCACCCAGTCCGTGAAGACCGGGTCGGTGTCCGTCGCTCTGACTCGACAAAAGCTACGCCACCAACCCCACACACGCAAATCGGCAGGTGGATCGAGTTACCGCCGGCATCCGCGCAGGTCGGAGAACCTGTGCGCAAGAAGGCCTCGCATTCGGCCGGCACATCCCCGCATGTGACGCCAGCCATATCTTGCGAACAGTCGACAGAAACGGGTTTCACGAGCGGGACAACGCCAGAACATGGTCGGGCACATCGAGGTTCGGTTCCACATCTTCCCCACGCTCTGCAGTGCCGACGTATTCACCGATCGGAATCACACCCGCCCACACGTCACCTGCTGCAATGTCGGCCTCGTCGTCGATCGGTCCGCCGGTACGCGCTTTCACCGATGCTTCGTACAACGGAAGCGCCAACACACTCGTCGCCGCAAGCTCTTTCCTCGTATGCGCTCGCAGATGCGTGCTTCTACCCGGAACGACCTGATCGACTATGGCGTCCAATGCCCGTGCCCGTTCGTCCTCGTCCTCCACTCGACGTGGCCGTCCCACGATGACGGCGCTTCGATAGTTCATCGAGTGATGGAACGCGGACCGGGCCAGGACCAACCCGTCGACGACCGTGACCGTCACGCAGATGTCCTGACCAGGTGCCTCCACCAGGCTTCGAGAGGCGACCGAACCGTGGAGGTACAGGGTTCCCGCCCTGTCCGGCCCCTCCGGATCCAGGCCGAACACGGTTGGGAGCACGCGTGGCACGTTCCCCACCAGCACCCCCATATGACAGAGGCGAGCCGATCGGAGCACGTCGAGCAACGCCGTCCGCTCCGACTGTGCCCGCTGCCGACCTCGGACCACGGTGGTTCTGGATGTTGGGGACAGAAGTGTTTCGTCGGCCGTCATGCCACCAGAGTGCCGCCCCATTGGCTCACTGTCATGGTCCAATAGAGAGCAATAATGCTAGGCCACTTTCTGCCATGGACAGGTGACGCACGATGACCATGCCGCCGAATGCCCTGTCGATCGCGATCGATCGAGCCGACCGCCGCACGTTGCCCGTTCAGGTGGCCGACGGTATCCGGGCGGCAATCGATCGCGGCGAGCTCGAGCCGGGCGTCCGATTGCCAAGTACCAGAGCCCTTTCCGTCGAAATGGGTCTGGCTCGTGCGGTGGTGGAGAAGGCGTACGAGCAGCTCGTCGCCGAAGGATGGCTCGAGGCACGTCGCGGATCCGGCAACTACGTCCGAGATGTTCCGCATGCCGTTCGGTCGGACCACAGGCTGCACCGAGCACAGGAAGGCCCACCCACTACGCAGCGCATTTCGCTGCGCCCCGGAATACCGTGGACTCCGCCTCGCGCATCCGATGCGTGGAAGCGGGCATGGCGAGACGTCGGCGGCTCTCCCCCACCGGGCGACTATCCCGATCCGGCCGGCTCACTCGACTTGCGCAAGCGCATTGCAGACTTGCTCGGCCGTGCACGCGGGCTGCACACCACCGCGGATTCGATCGTCGTCACCACGGGCAGCATTCACGGTCTGGACCTGGCACTGGGTGCCCTCTCTGCAAACGTCGGCGTCGAACATGTTCTCGCACTGGAGAATCCGGGATACCGGGCTGCTGCTGCCCTCGCTACACACCGCGGGTGGTCCGTTCACGACATCCCCGTCGACCGCGAGGGCCTCGTCGTCGACGAGCTCGAATCGGTTCCTCACGGCATCCCGGCCGTTTACGTCACTCCCTCACACCAGTACCCCACCGGCGGACTCATGCCCGTCGGTCGGAGGCGCGCCCTGGCGGACTGGGCACGAAGTACCGGAACCACCATCATCGAGGACGACTACGATTCCGAATTCCGTTACGGCATAGCACCTTTGACGACGGTCACCGAGCTCGTTCCGGACCGTGCCGTCTACCTGGGAACGGTATCGAAGACGCTGGGTGCCGGCGTACGCCTCGGATGGATGGTGGCTCCCCCGTCGATGGTCGAGCACATCACCGACACACGTCGCGCCATCGGCGACTTCCCGTCGGTTCCCGTCCAGCAGGCCATGACCTCGCTGTTGCGCGACGGCGAATGGGACCGGTCCGTACGCACGGCACGTCGGATCTATCGGGCACGTGACCGCGTCGTCGCCGCTGCGCTGGCGCCATTCGGCGAACTTCGGGGCGTCGGTGCCGGGCTGCACACGGTGCTCGTGCTCGACGCAGACGTTGCACGCGATATTGCAGCCGACTGCGCGGACAACGGAGTCGATCTGCCGACACTCGCGCATTCGACGCGATCGCCGACCACTGATGGTGGCATCGTCATCGGCTACGGGTCGGTGGCGGACGATCGATTCGAGCGCGCGCTCCGGGTGCTGGTCGACGCTCTCGAGAAGAGGTCGGTCAGCTGACCCGCTCGATGCTCCCGCCGAGAGCGGTCAGGTTTTCCACGAATCGCGGATAGCCCCTGTCGATGTGGAACACGTCGTGCACTTCGGTCGTACCGTCCGCCACCAGCCCGGCCAGGACCAGCCCGGCCCCAGCTCGAATGTCCGAAGACCACACCGGCGCACTGGAAAGTTGGGGAACACCGCGAACCACAGCATGGTGGCCATCGGTACGCGCATCAGCGCCCAGACGGATCATCTCCTCGACGAACCGGAAGCGGGCCTCGAACACGTTCTCGGTGATCATCGACGTCCCGTCGGCGACGGTTGCGAGCCCGATAGCCATCGGTTGCAAATCCGTCGGAAACCCGGGGTACGGCAGCGTCGCAAAGTTCACTGCTCGCGGCCGTTCGTGCTGAACGACGCGGAAGCCGTCCGGTTCGCTGGTCACCTCGGCACCCGCAGACCGCAGCTTGTCCAGTACGAGCGAGAGATGTTTCGGGTTGACCCCCCGCACGCGAACGTCCCCGCGCGTCATTGCGGCCGCGATTCCCCACGTAGCAGCGACAATTCGGTCGCCGATGACGCGATGAGTCGTCGGCTTCAACGCGCTGACACCCCGGATGGTGAGGGTCGATGTGCCTGCGCCCCGGACATCGGCACCCATCTCGTTGAGCATGTTGCACACGTCGACGATGTCCGGTTCGCGTGCCGCGTTGTCGATCACGGTCTCACCGGTAGCGAGCACAGCCGCCATCAGGATGTTCTCCGTCGCTCCCACAGAGGGGAAAGCCAACCTGATGTTCGCGCCGCGCAACTCGTCGGCTTCCGCAACGACGCATCCGTGTTGAATTTCGCTGCGCGCCCCCAGCAACTGCAGTCCGGACTGGTGCATATCCAGCGGACGCGACCCGATGGCGTCACCGCCCGGCAATGCCACCACCGCTCGCTTGCACCGCGCGACGAGAGGGCCGAGGACACAGACCGACGCTCTGAACTGGCGAACAGCCGCGAAATCGGCGTGGTATTTCGGCATGGCCGGGGTCGTGATGTGGACGACCGAGCCGTCGAGCTCCACCTCGCACCCGAGCCCGCGCAGCACCTCCGCCATCAGCGGAACATCCAGGATGTCGGGGCAGTTGGTGATCGTGCTGGTTCCCTCGGCGAGCAGGGCCGCGGCCATCAGCTTGAGGACGCTGTTCTTCGCACCACCGACCGCCACCTCACCCACGAGGCGATTACCACCGTTGACCAAAAAGCGTTCACTCACTTCGACAGCGTAGCCAGCGGTACCGACCGGCACCCGCGCGGTACCGTAGCCGCATGGCCGTTCACCTCACGCGCATCTACACCCGGACCGGCGACGACGGGACCACGGGATTGAGCGATTTCTCGAGGGTCTCCAAGAACGACGAGCGGCTGATTGCCTACGCAGATTGCGACGAGACCAACGCGAGCCTGGGAGTCGCACTGGCACTGGGAAATCCGAGTGAATCCGTGCGGACCGTCATCCGGACCGTTCAGAGCGACCTGTTCGACGCCGGAGCGGACCTCTCGACGCCTGTCGTCGACAATCCGGAATACCCACCGCTGAGGATCGATCAGAGTTACATCGACCGCCTCGAAGCCTGGTGCGACGAATTCAACGACGAGTTACCGGCGTTGACGTCGTTCATTCTGCCCGGCGGAACACCTCTGGGGGCGTTGTTGCACGTCGCGCGCACCGTGGCTCGGCGCGCGGAGCGGTCGGCCTGGGCAGCGGTTCATGCCTCCCCGGAAACGACGAGCGATCTACCGGCCAAGTACCTCAACAGGCTCTCGGACCTGCTGTTCATCCTGAGCAGGTACGCAAACCCGGAGGGCGACGTGCAGTGGGTACCCGGAGCGAGCCGCTCGACAGGTACCGATACCGACTGATTTCCGGCAAGCGACTCGTTCAGGCCGCCGGCCGACGGCGGCGCGAGCGCCCCGACGGGCGTGACTCCACCCAGGACAGGAAAGCGGTCAACGCACTTCTGTCCAGTGCCATTTCGTACTTCTTGCCGTTGTCCGACAACTCCAGCACAGCGATTTCCGGAGTCATGATGTCGAACTCGGTGTCGCGGGGGGCCCGTCGGTCCCCCACCTGAACGTCCTGTCTACCGAGCCGATGATCGGGCCCGGGCCGCAGACTGGACAGTTTGAAGAACACCAACGTGTTGTCGCCGTACCGAATGATGCCGTGTCGCCAACCGGCACCGCCCTCGGACGGCAGCACGCGCATGATCGCTGCCGTACCACCTCGCCGCAGCACTGCAAGACGATACGCAAAAGCCGCGACGAGCCCTGCGAGCAGCACAACCAGAATGATCAGAGCAATCAATCCGGAGTGCATCGCAGGTCTCGTCGCGGCTTCTCGTGAACCTAGGACCGCTCGACAGCGCGGATACGTCCCTTGGCCACCGCAATGGCCTCGAGGTCGTCGCCGTTCTCTGCCACTACAGCCCGTGCCGATTCGACATCGATGTCATCGGCGAAATCGGCGGACTCCGCCAGCACTGTGACGGTCTTACCCGTCACCGACAGGAAGCCACCGTGCACCGCAGCGATGATCTTCTCGCCGTCGGTCGTCGTGATCGACACCGTGCCCGCCTCGACCAGCTGGCCGAGGACAGGCTCGTGGCCGGCCATGATGCCGATCTCACCTTCGGTGGTCTGAGCACTGACGATGGTCGCAGTACCGGACCACAGCTTCTGCTCCACAGCGACCAGGGAGACCTCCATGCCGCTCTTCTCGGAAGAAGTCACGTCGGTCTACTTTCCGGCCATCTTCTTCGCGGCTGCCTCGACGTCGTCGAGACCACCACAGCTGTTGAAGGCCTGCTCGGGAAGGTGGTCGTACTCACCCTTGGTGACCTTGTCGAACGCCTCGATGGTGTCCGAGAGGGACACGACCGAACCGGCCTCGCCGGTGAACTTCTCGGCAACGATGAAGTTCTGGCCGAGGAACTTCTGGAGACGGCGTGCGCGGCCGACCAGAACCTTGTCCTCTTCCTGAAGCTCGTCCATACCGAGGATGGCGATGATGTCCTGCAGCTCCTTGTACTTCTGCAGGATGCGCTTGACCTCGTTGGCGACACGGAAGTGCTCGGCACCGACGATGCCGGGCTCGAGGATGCGCGAGGTCGAGCTCAGCGGGTCCACAGCGGGGTAGATACCCATCTGCGAAATCGGACGCGACAGTTCGGTCGTCGCATCGAGGTGCGCGAACGTCGTGGCCGGAGCCGGGTCGGTGTAGTCGTCGGCGGGGACGTAGATCGCCTGCAGCGAGGTGATCGAGCGGCCACGGGTCGAGGTGATGCGCTCCTGGAGCTCACCCATCTCGTCCGCCAGCGTGGGCTGGTAACCGACGGCAGACGGCATACGACCGAGAAGGGTCGACACCTCCGAACCTGCCTGCGTGAAGCGGAAGATGTTGTCGATGAACAGCAGCACGTCCTGGCCCTGCACATCGCGGAAGTACTCCGCCATGGTCAGTGCCGACAACGCCACGCGCATACGCGTGCCGGGCGGCTCGTCCATCTGTCCGAAGACGAGGGCGGTGTCCTGGAGGACGCCCATCTCTTCCATCTCGAGGTGAAGGTCGGTGCCCTCACGAGTACGCTCGCCGACTCCTGCGAACACCGAGGTGCCCGAGAACTCGCGTGCGATACGGGTGATCATTTCCTGGATCAGCACGGTCTTGCCGACGCCGGCACCACCGAACAGACCGATCTTTCCGCCCTTGACGTACGGCGTCAGCAGGTCGATGACCTTGATGCCGGTCTCGAGGATCTCGGTCTTGCCCTCGAGCTGATCGAAGGCTGGTGGCTTGCGGTGGATGCCCCACTGCTCGCCGTCGCGGCCGAGTCCGGGGGTGTCCAGGCAGTCACCGAGGGCGTTGAACACGTGGCCCTTGACGACGTCACCGACGGGAACCGAGATCGGCTTGCCGGAGTCGACGACAGCCGTGCCACGGACGAGGCCGTCGGTGGGCTGCATCGAGATGGTGCGAACCAAGTTGTCACCGAGGTGCTGTGCAACCTCGAGCGTCAGGGTCTTGGCCACGGTCGGCAGAGTGATCTCTGCGTTGAGGGCGTTGAACAGTGCGGGAATCGAGCCGCGCGGGAACTCGACGTCCACAACGGGGCCGATGACCCGAACGACACGGCCGGACTGTGTGTCCGCTCCGCTCGCGTTCTCTTGGGCTACTGCTGCGGTCATTGCTTAGTCACTTCCTGCGCTGTCGGCCAACGCGTTGGCGCCACCGACGATTTCGCTGATTTCCTGGGTGATCTGGGCCTGCCGAGCCTGGTTGGCCTGACGGCTCAAGGTCTCGACCAATTCGTTCGCGTTGTCCGTCGCTGCCTTCATGGCGGTACGACGCGCCGCGGACTCCGACGCTGCTGCATCGAGCAACGACGCGTAGATCCTGGTGCTGATGTACTTGGGCAGCAGCGCCGAGAGCAGAGTGCCTGCCTCCGGCTCGAACTCGTACTGTGCCTGCACATCCGCGGTCGGTGAGTCGGTCAACGCGTCCGCACCCATCTCGAATTCCTCGTCGGTGTACGAGATTTCGAGTGGTGCCATCCGGCGAACTTCGGGCTTCTGCGTGAGCATCGACACGAAGCGGGTGTAGACGATGTGCAACTCGTCCACGCCCTCGACGGTGCCTTCACCGTTGGGAGCATCCACCTCGGTGCCCGAACCCGCCATGAACAGCTCGACCAGATGCCTACTGGCCTTCGCTGCATCGGCGTATCCGGGTTCCTGCGAGAAGCCCGTCCAGGCACCCTTCACGTCCCGCTCACGGAACGTGTAGTAGCCCAGGCCTTTTGCGCCGAGCACGTAGATAACCGGGTCCTTGCCCTCGGAGCGCAGGAGCTGGAAGAGCTCCTCCGTTTCCTTGAGGACGTTGGAGTTGTAGCCACCGCACATACCGCGGTCACTGGTCACGACCAGGACTGCAGCACGCTTGGGCTCGGGTCGCTCGTTGAGCAACGGGTGATCGAGCGAGCTCGATGCACTCGCCAGTGCGGAGAGCACCTTCGTGATCTCTTCCGCGTACGGCTTCGATGCGGCAACGCGGGCCTGCGCCTTGGTGATTCGCGAAGTTGCGATCAACTCTTGCGCTTTGGTGATCTTCTTCGTCGAGTTGACCGACTTGATACGGGAGCGAAGCTCGAGAATGCTTGCCATCTAGCTGTTCACGCTCCCTTCTGTGCTCGTCATGTCACCTGTCATCGCCGGCCTACTTGCTGACTGTCTTGCGGGTGACGTTGACCTGCTCCTGGCTGACCTCGTCGGCGTTCAGAGTGTCTGCCTCGGCCTCGTTGACGACGCGGTTGCCGTCCGAGTCCACGAAGCCGGCCTTGAACTTCTCGGTCGCTTCGGTCAGTGCCTTCTGGTTGTCCTCGTCGAGAGCCTTGCCACCGGCAATGCTGTCGTAGACGCCGCTTGCGTTGCGGTGTAGATCTTCGAGCAGCTCGGTCTCGAAGCGGCGGACATCGCCGACCGGAACGGAGTCGTACGTGCCCTGTCCTGCGAGCCAGATCGAGACGATCTGGTCTTCGACGGCCACCGGTGCGTACTGATCCTGCTTGAGCAGCTCCACCAGACGAGCGCCGCGCTCGAGCTGCGCCTTGGACGCTGCATCGAGGTCGGACGCGAACGCCGAGAAGGCTTCGAGCTCACGGAACTGAGCAAGCTCGAGACGAAGGGATCCGGAGACCTTCTTCATGCCCTTGGTCTGCGCAGCGCCGCCGACTCGGGAAACCGAGATACCGACGTTGATGGCGGGACGGACGCCCTTGTTGAAGAGATCCGATTCCAGGAAGACCTGGCCGTCGGTGATGGAGATGACGTTGGTCGGGATGTACGCGGAGACGTCGTTGGCCTTGGTCTCGATGATCGGCAGTGCCGTCAACGATCCGCCACCGAGCTCGTCGGACAGCTTCGCCGAACGCTCCAGCAGGCGGGAGTGCAAGTAGAAGACGTCACCGGGGTATGCCTCGCGGCCCGGCGGGCGACGCAGCAGCAGCGAAATTGCGCGGTAGGCCTCGGCCTGCTTGGTCAGGTCGTCGAACACGATGAGGACGTGCTTGCCCTGGTACATCCAGTGCTGGCCGATGGCCGAGCCGGTGTACGGAGCGAGCCACTTGAAGCCGGCCGAGTCGGACGCGGGTGCGGCGACAATGGTGGTGTATTCGAGTGCGCCCTGCTCTTCGAGTGCAGCCTTGACGCCTGCGATCGTGGAGCCCTTCTGGCCGATGGCGACGTAGATGCAGCGAACCTGCTTCTTGTCGTCGCCGCTCTCCCAGTTGGCCTTCTGGTTCAGGATCGCGTCGATGCAGACCGCAGTCTTGCCGGTCTTGCGGTCGCCGATGATGAGCTGACGCTGGCCGCGGCCGATCGGGGTCATGGCGTCGATCGCCTTGATGCCGGTCTGCAGCGGCTCCTCGACGGGCTGGCGCTCGAGCACCGAGGCAGCCTGCAATTCGAGGGCGCGGGTCTCGGAGGACTCGATGTCGCCGAGGCCGTCGATGGGCTTGCCCAGCGGGTCCACGACGCGACCGAGGTAGCCGTCGCCCACGGGGACCGACAGCACGTCTCCGGTGCGCTTGACTTCCTGGCCTTCTTCGATGTGCTCGTAGTCACCGAGGATGACGGCACCGATTTCGGTGGCATCCAGGTTCAACGCGACACCGAGGACTCCGCCCGGGAACTCCAGGAGTTCGTTGGACATCGCCGACGGCAATCCGGACACGTGAGCGATTCCGTCGCTCGTGTCCGTAACCGTGCCGACCTCCTCGCGGGAAGACTCCGGTGAGTAGCTCGCGGTGAAGTTATCGATCGCGCTACGGATCTCGTCGGAGGAGATCGTCAGCTCCGCCATAGTGTTTCCTGCTCTTCCTTCGAATGATCGCGGTATGAAAAGCCTCGAATGCCGAGGCAATTCTTCTCGTTACTGTGTCCGTGTCGGACTATTTGAGCGTCTTTCGCAATGCAGCGAGGCGGCCTGCCCCGCTACCGTCGATGACCTCGTCGCCGATACGAACGACAAGTCCGCTGAGCAGTTCGGTATCGACCTCTACGTGCACCGTGACCTGCTTGCCGTACGTGCGGGTCAAGGTTGCGGTCAGCTTTTCGAGCTGACTGTCGCTCAGTGGGGCTGCGCTGCGTACGTGTGCAACTGCGCGGTCGCGCTGTTCGGCGGCCAGGTCTGCCAGTCCGTTCAGAACGTCGGCGGGTGCCGCCTTCCGTGGACGCGTGACGGCCTGCACCGCGAGCGCCTCGGTGACCGCGGTGACCTTGCCGTAGAGCAGACGACCCAGCAGTTCGCGCTTGGCCTGCGCCGGCTTGGATCGATCCGACAATGCCTGCTCGAGCTGCGGGTTGGCAGCAACGATGCGGCCGAGCCGGAACAGCTCGTCCTCGACCGTGTCCAGCTGGTCCTGATCGGCAGCAGCGCGGAGCAGAGCTTCGCGTCCCAGCTCGACCAGCGAGTTCAGCAGGTCACGGGCGGTGGACCAGCTTTCGCCGGCCGCAGCCTTGACGATGGTCGCCGTTGCGCTTGACACCTGGCCGGAGAAGACCTCTCCGGCCAGAGCGCTTCGTCGATCGCCCTCGACCGAGGAGTCGGCGAGAGCGGTACGCAACGTGCGCTGCGCGTCGAGAGTTTCGACGACGGCGAACAACTCGGCACCGGTCTGAGCGGCGACGGCCGTTGCCTCGCCGCCCGACGCGGACCCCAGAGCTTCGTGGGCGACCGACCGTGTGCGGGCGAGCGCCTCACGAGAAGTTGCGTACATGGTTCGACTCACTTTCCTGATGCGGAGTCCGCGGTGACGGAATCCAGCTCGTTGAGGAAGCGATCGATCGAACTGGAACGCTTCGCGTCATCGGAGAGCTGCTCTCCGATGACCTTCTCGGCGAGTTCGACGGCCGTACGTCCGAGGTCGCCACGAAGTTCGGTGACGATCTGCTGACGCTGAGCAACGAGCTGACTGTGGCCTGCGGCCACGATCCGATCGCTCTCTTCCTGCGCCTTTTCCTTCATCTCGGCGAGAATCGCCTGTCCCTGGGTGCGCGCTTCCTCGCGGATCTGCGCAGCCTCGGAACGGGCGTCGGCGAGCTGAGCGTGGTACTGCTCGAGAGCAGCCTTCGCCTCTGCCTGTGCCTGCTCGGCCTTCTTGATTCCGCCTTCGATGAGCTCGGAACGCTCGGAGAGGACCGTCTGGAAACGCGGTACGACGTACTTCCAGAACAGGAAGCCGATGATCACGACACAGACGATCGACCAAACGATGTCGTATGTTGCGGGCAGCAGCGGGTTCTGGGATTCCTCCCCCTCCGCCCCGGCTGCGAGCAGCGTTATCGCGTTTGTCATCGCGCTCTCAGAGAATGAAGCCGGCGACGAGGCCGATCAGGGCGAGGGACTCGGTGAATGCAATGCCGAGGAACATGGTCGTACGGAGCTGACCGGCCAGCTCGGGCTGGCGAGCGGTTGCTTCCATGTTCTTGGCGACGACGAGGCCGAGGCCGATGCCACCACCGATCGCTGCGAGGCCGTAGCCGATGGCGCCGTATCCGTTTGCGGTGATTTCCTGCGCCTGGGCCAGAACTTCAAGGCTCATTCGGTTTTCCGTTCCCTTTCTTCGGTCCACATCCGGGTGTCGGAGGTGGCGGTGTAGCTAGTTCGGTCTGTTGGTCGGTCAGTGCGAGTCGGCGTGCAGCGACAGATCGATGTAGATCGCCGTCAGCAGCGCGAAGATGTATGCCTGCAGGAAGATCACGAGCATCTCGAACATCGTGAACAGGAAGCCCATGATGAGCGAGGGTGCGGCGAAAATCTTCAGGCCGGCAGAGGCCTCGAAGAGGAAAAACTGCGTGGCGCTGAAGAACAGCACGAGCATGATGTGACCGGCGAGCATGTTGGCCAGCAGACGCACCGTCAACGTGAACGGGCGAAGCACGAAGTTCGAGATGAACTCGAGCGGGATCAGCAGCACGTGCATGGCCTTCGGAATGCCCGGGATCACGATCGTGCCCTTGACGAACTTGGCTGCACCGAACTTCTTCACACCGGCGTAGACGAACGCGATGTACGCGACTGCGGCCAACACGATCGGCAGACCGATGCGGGCGTTGGCAGAGATGTTCAGGAACGGTATGACCGCGCTGAGATTCACCGCGAAGACCGTGAAGAAGATCGTCATGATGACGGGCAGGAAGCGGCGTCCCTGTTCCTTGCCGAGGACATCCTCGGCCACGTGGATCCGGACGAAGTCGAGAGCGATCTCGGCGACGTTCTGGATTCCGCGAGGAACGATCTTGGGGCTGCGCAGAGCGATCAGCATGAAGACGATCAGCAGAGCCGACATCAGGATGCGGATGAGCATCAGCCGGTCGAGCTCGAACGGGGTTCCCTCGAACAGCACCGCGGGAGGAAAGAAATCGGATAGTGACGGCGGATGGAACTCCGCAGCCAGAGTGGTGACGCTCAGCGGTCTCTCCCGTGTTCGGGCCGCAACCGAGTAACGGCTGCGGTTCGATCGGACAATGACGATCTATCAAGTCGACGAAAATCGGCTCGCAATCGTCAGAGGCTGAGGCCCGGTCTTCATCGGCCAAGCGTCTGTCGGGTGTCGGCGACTCACGTCGACTCGGCAACTCTCAGGGCGAAACCCTACGTTGCCGAAGTCTGTGACTCCGGGCCTACTGTAAGGAAGCTCACGCTGATGGTTACCTGCGGGGGTCCAGTCCGGGGAAAAAGTCTCTTTCGTCCCGGTCTTGCCCATCGCTTGATGCAAACTTTATCAACAGAACTACGACGTTGTGTAGGCGGCCCTCAGCTTAACCGATTACGACAGCTTGTCGTACTACGACTTGTCGGGGTTCCCGTCGGCAGGAACGCTGTCGACGTAGCCCACCTTCGTCTTGACGACACCGAACACCTCAGCGCCCAGGACCACCACCAGAGCCCCCAGAATGGTCAGCCCGAGCGAATACCGGTTGTAGAAGTCCGCATCCTTGAGTGCCACGAGCACGATCAGCGCGATGACCATCTTGACCAACCACCCACCGAGCAACAGCGCTCCGACCGCCGACGCGGGAAACCGCGTGGTCAGAGCCACCGACAGCGCGGTCGTGATGACGAACCCGCCCCCGATGGCCACTCCGATGATCGATCCCCACAATCCTGGAGTTCCCGCAGCAGCAACCGAAATCCCCACGCTCACCACCGTCAGTACCACCAGGCCGATGAGGCCGTAGCGGACCGCGGCACGAAGCGGTGCGAATTGGTCGGGCATGGGCTGCGGGGTGAAGGTCACAGTTGTCGAGAGTACCCAGTGGCACCCGGTGGCCGGCACCAGCCGGGACACGACCGAAGAACCACCGAGCCGATCAGCGGCGTCGGACACCCCGGCGTTCGGATCCGGGCGATCGATCCACCCGCAGAGTGGGCACAGCCGTGACGACGAGCGCGAACACCAGACCGGCTGCGACGAGGAGCACCACGATGCGCCGGTCGAGAAGCGAGGATCCGACCGCACCGAACGCGAGCACACCGACCCAGAGGTAGATCACCAGGACCACCCGTCGATGCGAGTGGCCGATCTGCAGGAGTCGGTGATGGAGATGCATCTTGTCGGGGCTGAACGGACTTCGCCCGGCCCGAGTGCGGCGAACGACGGCGAGCAACAGATCGAGTATCGGAATGAGCATCACGGCACCGACCAACAGGAGCGGCGACAACAGACCCAGCAGATCGCGTGGACCGTAGGCCGTCAACGGAATGCGCCCCGAGGCACTCGTCGAGATCGTGGCCAGCGTCAGCCCGATCAACATGGACCCCGAATCGCCCATGAAGATGCGCGCCGGTTGGAAATTGTGCGGCAGAAATCCCAGGCAGGCACCGGCCAGCGCCGCCGCGATCAAAGCAGGTGGGTAGACGCCGACGTCGCCCCCCTGTTCCTGCAGCAGGCCCACCGAAAAGATGCAGATCGCGACCGACGAAATGAGGCCGAGTCCGGCTGCGAGCCCGTCGAGGCCGTCGACGAAGTTCATCGCGTTGACGATGACGACGGTGATCAGAACGGTCACCAGCCCGGCCTGAAGTTGGTCGAGCACCAAGGTGCTGCCCGGCTGGCCGGGCTCGCCGCCCCAGGGCTGGTAGAGCACAACCCAGCTCACACCCATGATGACCAGGACGCCGGCCGCCGTCACCTGGCCGACGAACTTCGTCAGTGCGTCGAGACCCCAACGGTCGTCGATGACGCCGACCAGCACGATCACGAAGCCTGCGACCAGCGCAGCCGGAATGTCGCGGTTGTAGGCGACATCGAATCCGCGGGCCAACGCGGGCAGCTGCGAGGCGAACAGCAGCGCGGCGAGCATGCCGGCGTAGATGCCCACTCCCCCGAGTCGCGGGGTGGCCTGCACGTGGACGTCACGATCACGAGGAATGGCGACTGCGCCGAACTTGATCGCGGCCACTCGAACGCCACCGGTCGCGAAGAACGTGACGACAGCGGCCGTCAGGAAAACAAGCAGCAGCTCGCGGATCGGAACGCCTGCGCCCAGATTCGACTGGGCAAGCACCTCGACGCTCATGCGGAACGGACGGGCATGTCAGGACGCTCCTGGGACCAGGCTTTCGGCGGTGACACCGAGAACCTCGGCAATCTGCTCCGTGGGAATGGCACCGACCCGCAGGATTCGTGCGTGCTCACCGGTCAGGTCCACGATGGTGGAGGCCACCGCGTGGTCGGCCGGCCCCCCGTCGAGATAAACCGCTGCAGATCCACCGAGTTGTTCTCGCGCCTGCGTCACCGTGGTGGCGGGCGGACTTCCCGAAATATTTGCACTGGACACCGCCAGCGGACCTACTTCACGAAGGAGCTCGAGCGCGACCGGGTGCAGCGGCATCCGCAGCATGACGGTTCCCTGAGCATCACCCAGATCCCACGCCAGCGACGGTGCCTGCTGGACCACGATGCTCAATGCACCGGGCCAGAAGGCTCGAATCAGATCTCGGGTCCGCGGCCGGACGCTCTGCACCAGGCCGTCGATCGTGTTCCACGAACCGACGAGGACCGGGACCGGCATATCGCGTCCCCGCCCCTTGGCGCGCAGCAGGTCGGTGACCGCGCTGCCGTCGAACGCGTCGGCGGCGATCCCGTAGAGCGTGTCGGTGGGCATCACGACGAGTCGACCGGATTTGAGGGCACCGCGCGCTGCGGTCAATCCGGCAGCCCGCGCATCGGCTTCACGGCAGTCGTAGACGGTACTCACTCCGCCTATCCTTCCACCTTCGGTAACGAAGTGATGTCAGGTGCCGCCGGCTTGCCGCCTTGCCGCTCAGGCAGAGGGCGGCGTCGCCCGTGCCGCCACGACGAAGCGGGGGCGGCCGGCCAGGTCCGGATGCTCGGTGACCTGGGTGAAGACTCGTCGCCGAGACAACAGGGCAGCGACGCCCTCCCCGTTCGAGTCGTCGTGCTCGATGGCGACTCCGCCGCCGACACGTAGCCACCGCGCGATGTTGCCGATCATCGGCTCGATGACCGACAACCCGTCCTCGCCGCCGAAGAGCGCGATGTGCGGATCGTGGTCGAGTACTTCCGGATCGAGCTCGGCCCCGTCCGGAATGTACGGCGGGTTCGCGACGATCATGTCCACCGAGCCGTCGAGGTCGGTCATGAGATCCCGAGAAGTGACGTCTCCGTGATGCAACGTGATCGGCGAATCACCCTGCTCGGCACGCAGATCCGCGTTGCGCCGGGCCCACGCCAGCGCCGATGGATCGAGCTCGACGGCGTGCACGACGGCATCCGGGCGTGCGTTCGCGATGGCGAGCGCCAGCGCGCCCGACCCCGTGCACAGGTCCAGCACCACGGGCGGGTGATGGCCGACGTTCTCGAGAAAAGCGAGCGCCCACGCCAACAGCAATTCGGTTTCGGGACGCGGAACGAACACCCCGGGGCCCACCTCGACATCGATGTTTCCCAATGACGTCGTTCCCGTGATGTATTGCAGGGGAATACGTTTCGCGCGCTGCTCGATTGTTCGGAAGTACGCCTCGACGAGTTCGGGCTCCACCAACGGCACCAACCCCAGCCGACCGCGATCGACTCCGACGAGGTGCGCGGCGAGTAGCTCCGCATCCACCCGAGGGCTCGGCACACCGGCGGCCTCGAGCATCGACGTCGCTTCGAGGATGGCTAGGCGTAACGGCTTGCGGCTCACTTGTACAGACTGCCACGGCGGTCCGACACCGGACTCACAGCCGCCCCAGCAACTCCGACTTCTTTGCGAAGAACTCGTCGTCGGTCAGAAATCCCTTCGCATGCAGACCGGCGAGCGCCTCGATCGCAGCGGTGATGTCCGAGATGTCGACACCGGTGTGAGCAGGTGAACCCGACTGCGCAGACGCGAAATTCTGTGCGGGCGGCTGCGACGAAGTCATGTTCTGCGGTGGCGCGTCGGCGGACCGTTGGTCGACGCGCGGCAGACTCGCCGCGGTGAACGTGCCGTACTGGCTGGTGAACTCCACCGAACCCGGACCCCCACCCTGCTGCTGTTGCACTCCGCCGATGGAGTGATCGAGGGTGTCATACACCGCCAATTCCCCTCCCACGAGGACGGCGAGGCGACGAGATCCTGGAAACACCGCGTACTGCGATCCGTTCTGGCCACCGCTCGAACTCGGCGAACCCAGATCCGACGGCCACCACGATCCCCCGCCGAAGGAAGTGCCGCCGAACGATCCCGTACCGGCATCTCTCGGCGGATAGACCTGATGCTGCGCCAACACGGCGGACAGATCGCGGCACAAACCGTCGACCCGACTTTTGAGGCCGTGATCGAACATGTTGCCCACCATCGTCATACCGCCGCGCATCCACTGCCCACTGCCGCCGAGCTCGGGAATGTTGAACTGCGCCATGGTGCCGCGGCCGTTGTTGACGGCGTCGAGCATGGTGCGGACCGCGTCGGTGGACACCCCGTAGCGGGAAGCGAGCTCGGTGACGGCGTTCTCGCCTGCGGGGGTCAAGGCCTGGTTCATCTCGGGTGTGCCTTTCGTGGCGCGCGGGCGGGTCGAATGCGATCGCCAGGGTATCTCGAGATTCGTTCGATCAGCAGCGCGAGACCCGAAAACGGTTGGCGCGCAGTTATTCTGCTTGCATACGTGCGTCGCGGTCGGCCTTGGCGAGCGCGTCGAGCAGTGCGTCCATGTCGCCGTCGAGCAGCGCGTCGAGGTTGTGCGCTTTGAATCCGATGCGGTGATCGGTGATGCGGTTCTCGGGGTAGTTGTACGTCCTGATCCGCTCCGAGCGGTCGACGGTACGCACCTGACTGGCTCGGCCGGCCGAGGCCTCTTCGTTGGCTGCTTCCTCCGCGGCCGCCTGCAGACGCGCCGCGAGCACCTGCATCGCACGCGCCTTGTTCTGCAACTGCGATCTCTCGTTCTGACAGGTGACGACGATGCCGGTGGGCAAATGGGTGATGCGGACAGCGGAGTCGGTGGTGTTGACACCCTGACCGCCCTTGCCGGACGAGCGGTAGACGTCGATGCGCAGATCGGTTTCGTCGATCTGCACTTCCTCGACCTCGTCGGGCTCCGGATACACGAGAATGCCGGCCGCGGAGGTATGCACGCGTCCCTGCGATTCGGTGACCGGCACCCGCTGCACGCGATGGACGCCGCCCTCGAACTTCAGCCGCGCCCAGACGCCGTCGAGCGGATCCTTGGTCTTGATCGACAACGTCGCGTCCTTGTAGCCACCCAGGTCCGAGACGTTCGCGTCGAGAACCTCGACTCGCCAGCCGCGGCGTTCGGCGTAGCGCACGTACATCCGCGCCAGGTCGGCCGCGAAGAGCGCCGACTCCTCGCCGCCCTCACCCGACTTGACCTCCATCACGATGTCGTCGCCGTCGTGCGGGTCGCGCGGTGCCAGAAGATCGGTCAGCGTCTGTTCCAGGTGCAGAACCGTTGCCTCGAGCTCGGGGATCTCTGCGGCGAACGACGAATCGTCGGCGGCGAGTTCACGTGCGGCTTCGAGGTCGTCCTGAGCGGCGGTCAACTTGGTGTGCGCCGACATGATCGGTGCCAGCTCGGCGAACCTCTTGCCTGCCCTGCGCGCTGCGGACGGGTCGTTGTGCAGGGCGGGGTCGGCCAGTTGCTGCTCGAGGCCGGAGTGTTCGGCGAGGATGTCGTCGATGGCCGAAGGCTTGTCTGTTCTCGCCATGGTGACGACTCACTCTCCGAACGGGTGAAACCGGGTGTGGACACAAAAAAGCCGACGCCCGCCCTGTAGTTCACAGGACGGGCGTCGGCGAAACAGCTAGCTGTCTGCGTCGGCCTTCTTGCCGGCGCGCTTGCCGTAGCGAGCCTCGAAGCGAGCGACGCGACCGCCGGTGTCGAGAATCTTCTGCTTGCCGGTGTAGAAGGGGTGGCACTGCGAGCAGACCTCGACGCTGATGCGCTCTTTGTCGGTGGTGCTTCGGGTCTCGAAAGTATTGCCGCAACCACAGACGACTGTCGTCAGTGTGTAGTCGGGGTGAATTCCTGCCTTCATGGTGTCCTTACCGTTCTTTGTAATGGTCGCCGGGTCGCCTTCGCTGATCGAAGACGTGAACCGGAACCGGACTCGGCCGTTGATTATGCCAGAGCGTGTATCTGCCCTGCTAATCGTCGGTACTTCTGTGCCGACAGATGCTTACAACGCGGGCACCTGCCCTCTTGTTCCCCGGACCCTCGGACCCGGGGAACACGGGATCAATCGTTGATGCCGCCGGGAGCTGTCTTCGACACTTCCATCAGGAATTCGAGGTTGTTCTTGCTCTTCTTCAGGCGATCGACCAGCAGGTCGATGGCTTGATGCGAGTCGAGACCGGACAACACGCGACGCAGCTTGTGCACCACGGCCGCCTCGTCCGGAGCGAGAAGAAGCTCGTCGTGACGGGTGCTGGACGGGTTGATGTCCACCGCGGGGAACACCCGACGCTCGGCGATCTTGCGATCGAGCTTGAGCTCGGCGTTACCGGTGCCCTTGAACTCCTCGAAGATCACGGTGTCGCCGGTGGATCCGGTCTCGACCATGGCCGTGGCGATGATCGTCAGAGAACCACCGTGCTCGATGTTTCGTGCCGCGCCGAGGAATCGCTTGGGCGGGTACAGCGCGGTCGAGTCGACACCACCGGAGAGAATGCGGCCCGAAGCAGGCGAGCTGTTGTTGTACGCGCGGCCCAGACGGGTGATCGAGTCGAGCAGGACAACCACGTCCTGGCCGGCCTCGACCAGACGCTTGGCACGCTCGATCGCCAGCTCGGCGACTGCCGTGTGGTCACCCGGCGGACGGTCGAAGGTCGAGGCGATGACCTCGCCCTTGACCGAGCGCTGCATGTCGGTCACTTCCTCGGGACGCTCGTCGACGAGGATGACCATCAGGTAGCACTCGGGGTTGTTGATGGCGATCGCGTTGGCGATGGCCTGCAGAACGCTCGTCTTACCGGCCTTCGGGGGGCTGACGATCAACGCGCGCTGACCCTTACCGATGGGCATCACCAGGTCGATGATGCGCGTGGTCAGGATGTTCTGCTGGGTCTCGAGGCGCAGCCGCTGGTTGGGGTACAGCGGGGTGAGCTTGCCGAACTCCGGACGCTTGCGCGCGGCCTCGACCTCTCCCCCGTTGACGGTATCCAGACGCACCAGCGGGTTGAACTTCTGACGCTGACCCGACTGCTCACCTTCACGCGCCACCCGAACGGCACCGGTGACGGCGTCGCCGCGGCGAAGGCCGTTCTTGCGCACCAGGTTCATCGACACGTAGACGTCGTTCGGTCCGGCCAGGTAACCCGAGGTCCGAACGAACGCGTAGTTGTCGAGAACGTCGAGAATGCCGGCTACCGGCTGGAGAACATCGTCCTCGCGGATCTCGGTGTCGCGCTCGCGACCGCCGCCGCCCTCGTTGCCCTCGCCGCGGTCGCGTCCACGACGACGCTCACGGAACCGTCGACCCCTGCGACCGCGGCCTTCGCCGTCGTCGTCCTGGTTGTTGTCACGGTTGTCGCGCGGGCCGTTGTTGCGGTCCTCGTTGCGATTGTCGTTTCGGTTGTCGTTGCGGTTGTCGTTCCGGCCGTCGCCTTGATTGCGATTGCGTCCGCCACGGTCGTTCTGATTGCGGTTGCCGTTCTCACGGTTGGAGTCGCGGTTCGAGTTGTCCCGGTCGCCCTGGTTGCGGCCCGCATTGTCGCGATTGCCGCCGTCCCGGTCCCCCTGGTTGCGGTCGCCCTGGTTGCGGTCGCCCTGGTTGCGGTCGTTCTGGTTGCGGTCGTTCTGGTTGCGGTCGTTCTGGTTGCGGTTGCCGTTGTCGGTGTCACGCGGTTCGCGCTCGGCACCGTCCTGGCGGTTGCGCTCGCCGCGGCTACGACGTGGGCGCTCCGCTGCGGCGTTCTCGCCGGAATCGTCCTGCTTGTCGGTGGTCTCCGCTGCAGCGGTCGACTCCGCGGTAGCGGTCGACTCCGCGGTAGCGGGGGCCGATGCGGCCGTGTCGCCGCTGCCGTCCAGTGGCAACTGGTCGGGCGCACCTGCGCGGCGACCCGCGGCGCGGCGGCCCCGGGTGCGACGTCCGGCCTCGGGTGCTGCGTCCGACGTGTCGGCAGCCGTCGCAGGCTCGGGAGCAGTGTCGATTGCGGGTCGTTCGTCGGCAACCGGTGCCGACGCAGCAGCGCGTCGAGCCTTGGGAGCGTCGGCCTTCGGTGCATCGCTCTTCGGTGCATCGGACTTCGGCGCAGCGGACTTGGCCGGCGCGGTGCCCGATTGACGCTCGGTGATGGCCGCGATCAGATCGCCCTTGCGCATGCCGGAGATGCTCTTGATGCCGAGTTCGCCAGCGAGGCTGCGTAGCTCGGTGAGAACCATTCCGGACAGGCCGGCGCGACGGCGTGACGTTTCGGGCGCAGAGATGAGTTCCGTATCGGTCACGGAGGTCCTTTCCTTCCCTCGCTCGCTCGATGCGCAGCCGAGGGTTCGTTCCGCAGCTCGGCTTTCTGCCGAACTCGGATATTGCCGTTCATGTTCGACGCACTCCGCCGACGACACCATCGGTCCGAGACCGCAGCGAACTACGGGAAGGACCGAGCCAGGAGCGTCACATCACTCGGACGTTCTGAACTCCCCCGAATACAGTGACCTGATTGCCCTGACGAAACCGGCGTCTGAAGCGCACGATGTACGGACAGGGTTCACCATAGCGTCGTTGTCCTCGCTCGGCAAGAACCCTATTCGGTGTCGGTCATGCGACCGTGACTCCGTCGGCCACCTCGAGGTCGAGAACTCGCCATCCCTCGGCCAGTGCAGCGTCGCGCAGATCGGCCGGGAATTCTTCGGTGCACAGGGCCATGACGGTAGGGCCTGCTCCCGACACCACTGCGGCTATCGAGCGGGCGCGCAACGTCGCGATCCACCGGGTGGTGTCGGGCAGCGCCTGTGCCCGCTGGCCCTGATGCAGTAGATCCTCGGTGGCAGCCATCAGCAGATCCGGACGCTCGGTCAATGCGACGACGGCGAGCGCACTGCGACTGACGTTGAAGGCGGCGTCGCGGTGCGGCACCAACTCCGGCAGCAATCCCCGTGTGTGCGAGGTCGAGGAGCGCTCGGACGGCACGAGCACGACGACCTTGATGCTGGGATGTACGTCCAGGCGCACGGCGGCGTACTTGCGTGCCGTCACACTGGCATTGGGCGGTTCGCTCCACGACACGACGGCACCGCCGAGGCAACTCGCCGACGCGTTGTCGGGGTGCCCCTCGAACTCGGACGACAACTGCACCAACTGACTGTCCGACAACGACAGCGCGGGGTCCACCTTCGACGCAAGTGCATTGGCCGCGGCGAGCCCGCCGACCACGGCCGAGGCCGAGGATCCGAGACCTCTCGAATGCGGAATGACGTTGCGGCAGTGGACATTCAATCCATCTGCCCATACTCCGGCCGCTTCCAGACCCCGTTCGATGGCCCGCACGACGAGGTGCGTCGGTCCCCACGGAACGTCCGCCGAACCCTCACCGTCGACGTGGATCGACAGGCCCGACGCAGTGGTCGTGACCTCGATCTCGTCGTACAAGCCCAAAGCTATTCCGAGACTGTCGAATCCGGGGCCGATGTTGGCACTGGAGGCCGGCACACGCGCGGTCACCGCGAGCCCGATGGGAAGCGTCTTCGTCATTGCCGGAGATTCCGTCAACTCAGGCCAGCTCGAGCGCAGCCGCAACAGCGACGGGATCGACCGAAATCGGTTCCACGACAGGCATTCCCGACAGTGCGGTGTCGGGATCCTTGAGACCGTTACCGGTCACCGTGCAGACAACGGTCAGGCCCGGCTCCAGCCAGCCTTCCTTTCGAGCCGCCAACAGTCCGGCGACGCTGGCCGCGGAGGCCGGTTCGACGAACACGCCCTCGGTCTTCGCGATCAACCGGTACGCCTCGAGGATCTCCTCGTCGGTCGCGGCCCGGAATGCCCCGTTCGATTCTTCCTTGGCATTGACGGCACCGTTCCAGGATGCGGGTGAGCCGATCCGGATTGCGGTCGCGATCGTTTCCGGGTCCTTCACGGGCGCACCGTGAACCAGAGGAGCGGCACCCGCGGCCTGCACGCCGAGCATGCGCGGCTTGCGGGTGGTGAGGCCGTCGCGGAAGTACTCGGAGTACCCGCGCCAGTACGCGGTGATGTTGCCCGCGTTGCCGACCGGCAGAGCATGGATGTCGGGTGCATCGCCGAGGGCGTCGCAGATCTCGAACGCCGCGGTCTTCTGCCCTTCGATACGCACGGGGTTGACGGAGTTGACCAGACCGATCGTCGGGAACTCGGCCGTGGTCTTGCGCGCCAGTTCGAGGCAGTCGTCGAAGTTGCCCTGGACCTGAATGATCTTCGCGCCGTGCATGACTGCCTGAGCCAGCTTGCCCATCGCGATCTTGCCCTGCGGAACCAGTACGGCACAGGACATGCCGGCCTTGGCCGCGTAGGCCGCAGCGGACGCCGAGGTGTTGCCGGTGGACGCGCACAGCACTGCTTCTTGCCCACGGGCGAGCGCGTCGGTGACGGCCATGGTCATGCCGCGGTCCTTGAACGAGCCGGTGGGGTTGAGTCCCTCGACCTTCAGGTGCACTGTGCAGCCGGTCAATTCGGACAGGTGCCCGGCGGGCAGCAGCGGGGTGCCGCCCTCGCGCAGGGTGACGGTCTTCCAGTCGGGACCGATCGCCAGACGCGAGCGGTACGCCTCGATCAGACCGGGCCAGGGGGTGTGGACGCTCATACTGTGGTGCCTTCCAATCTGAGAACGCTGGCGACGTGGACGACCACGTCCAACTGCTCGAGGGATGCAACGGTGTCGGACAGTGCGGAATCGGCCGCGAGGTGAGTGACCACGACGAGCCTGGCCCCGTCACCCGCGCCGTGCTGGCGCACGGTGGAGATGCTGACGTCGCGCTTGGAGAATTCGGCGGCCACGGTAGCGAGAACGCCGGGCTTGTCGGCCACCTGCATGCTGACGTAGTACCGGGTGAGGATGTCACCCATCGGGGCCACCTTGAGCTTGGCGTACTTGGACTCGAGTGGGCCGCGGCCTCCGTAGAACTTGTTGCGCGCGGCCATCACCAGGTCGCCGAGCACGGCGGATGCCGTCGGCGCGCCGCCCGCACCCTGGCCGTAGAACATCAACCGGCCTGCGGCCTCGGCCTCGACGACGACGGCGTTGAACGCGCCGTTCACCGATGCCAACGGGTGATCGAGCGGAACGAGTGCCGGGTAGACCCGGGCCGAGATGCGCTCCTTGCCCTTGGGCGTGGTGATGCGCTCGCAGATGGCCAGCAACTTGATGGTGCAGTCGAGAGACTTGGCGGTCTCGAGGTCGTCTGCAGTGATCTTGCTGATGCCCTCGCGGTAGACGTCGCCGGCCGTGACCCGAGTGTGGAACGCGATCGAGGCGAGGATGGCCGCCTTGGACGCGGCGTCGTAGCCCTCGACATCGGCGGTCGGATCGGCCTCGGCGTATCCCAGTCGCCCTGCCTCGGCGAGGGTTTCGGCGTAGTCCGCACCGGTCTCGTCCATGGCCGACAGGATGAAGTTGGTGGTGCCGTTGACGATGCCCGCGACCTTGTTGACGCGGTCGCCCGCCAACGACTGCATCAACGGCCGCACCACCGGAATGGCTCCGGCGACAGCTGCCTCGAAATACAGATCGGCGCGCGACTTCTCGGCCGCGTCGGCCAACTCTCCGGTGTATTCGGCGAGCAGGGCCTTGTTCGCAGTGATGACGGACTTGCCGTTCTCGAGCGCCGACAACACCAGCTTGCGTGGGATGTCGATACCGCCGAGCACCTCGACGACGATGTCGACGTCGTCGCGACCGACCAATTCGGCCGGGTCGTCGGTGAGCAGTTCGGCCGGTACTCCGCGATCTCCGTCGATCCGACGTACCGCGATTCCCCGAATCTCCAGTGGCGCACCGATTCTGGCCTCGAAGTCCGCTGCATTCTCGGTGAGGATCCGGACGACCTCGCTACCGACGTTTCCGAGTCCGAGTACGGCGACGCCTATCGGCTTCGATGTCATGGCTGAACCTCCAAGCTGAGCAAATCTTCGATGGTTTCCCGCCGCAGGATCAGGCGCGAACGCCCGTCCTTGACCGCGACCACAGCGGGCCGCGTCAGCAGGTTGTAGCGGCTGGACATGGAGTAGCAGTAAGCACCGGTGGCTGCGACGGCGAGCAGATCACCGGGCCCGACGTCGGCCGGCATCCACGTGTTTTTGATGACGATATCGCCGCTCTCACAGTGCTTTCCGACCACGCGAGCCATCACGGCGTCGGCGTCGCTGGTACGCGAGACCAAGCGGCAGTCGTACTCGGCCTGATACAGCGACGTACGAATGTTGTCGCTCATACCGCCGTCGACACTGATGTACCGCCTGCGGGTGGCGTTGTCGACGGTGACGTCCTTGACGGTGCCCACCTCGTAGAGCGTCACGGTGCCCGGACCGGCGATGGCCCGACCCGGCTCGACGGCAATGGTCGGAACCGGCAAACCGGCCGCGGCCGACTCCGTCTCGACGATGCTCGCCAGCTTGGCCGCCAATTGGTCGACGGGCGGCGGATCGTCACTCGGTACGTACGAAATACCCATGCCGCCACCGAGATCGAGCGTCGAGATCTGCGAGGTCTTGTCCACGCCGAACTCGGCGACGATGTCGCGCAGCAGCCCGATGACCTTGTGCGCAGCCAGCTCGAAACCGTCGACCTCGAAGATCTGCGAGCCGATGTGACTGTGCAGCCCCACGAGACGAAGGTTGTCTGCGGCGAACACCCGACGGACGGCTTCGATCGCCGAGCCGTCGGCGAGCGAGAAGCCGAACTTCTGATCCTCGTGAGCGGTCGCGATGAACTCGTGCGTGTGTGCCTCGACGCCGACGGTGATACGAATCAGCACGTCCTGCACCACACCGGCCGAACCGGCCACGGCGTCGAGACGGTCGATCTCGATATTGGAGTCGAGTACGACGTGCTCGACTCCGGCACTCACTCCGGCCTCGAGCTCGGCCACGGATTTGTTGTTGCCGTGCATCGCAATTCGATCCGCCGGGAATCCGGCAGCAAGGGCGATGGCCAGCTCACCGCCCGAGCAGATGTCGAGCGAGAGACCCTCGTCGGCCACCCAACGAGCGATCTCTCCACACAGAAATGCCTTGGAGGCGTAGTGAACTCGTTCGGGTGCTCCGAACGCAGCGGCCATCTCGCGGCAGCGTGCGCGGAAGTCGTCCTCGTCCACGACGAACAGTGGGGTGCCGTACTGCGCCGCGAGGTCGGTGACCGACACCCCAGCGAGCCGAACCGTGCCGTCGTCGCCGCGTGCCGCGTTGCGTGGCCACACCTGTTCGGGAAGCGTCGTCATGTCCGACGCGGCGCTCGGACGCTCGGACATCGACTGCTTGGCTGGGGCATCGGCGTGCTTGGGCCCTGCCGGATGTGCGCTCACATGCGCTCCGGTGCGCTGACACCGAGCAGTTCGAGGCCGTTGGCCAGAACCTGCCGGGTTGCGTTGCCCAATGCCAGTCGTGCGGTGTTCACAGGTCCGGGCTCCTCGTCTCCTTGGGGAAGTACTCGACACGCGCCGTAGAACCGGTGGTAGGCCCCCGCCAGTTCTTCGAGGTAGCGGGCGATCCGGTGTGGTTCGCGTAGTTCGGCGGCACTGGCCACCACCCGCGGGTACTCGCCGATCGTCCTGATCAACTCGCCCTCCTGCTCGTGCGTCAGCAGGCTCAGATCGGGATCGTCGCCCGAGATCCCCAGTTCGGCGGCATTGCGCGCGAGCGATGCCAACCGGGCGTGGGCGTACTGGACGTAGTACACCGGGTTCTCGTTGCTGGCACTGGCCCACAGGGCGAGGTCGATGTCGATGCTCGAGTCGACGGACGACCGGACCATGACGTAGCGCGACGCGTCGACGCCGATGGCTTCGACCAGATCGTCGAGCGTGATGACGGTGCCTGCCCGCTTGCTCATCTTCACCGCGACGCCGTCTCGAACGAGGTTGACCATCTGCCCGATCAGAACCTCGACGGTCTCGGGGTCGTCGCCGAATGCAGCGGCGGCGGCCTTGAGTCGACCGATGTAACCGTGGTGGTCTGCTCCGAGCATGTAGATGCACAGGTCGAAACCGCGCTGCCGCTTGTTCTGGAAGTACGCGATGTCGCCTGCAATGTAGGCAGCATTACCGTCGCTCTTGATGACGACGCGATCCTTGTCGTCGCCGTACTCGGTGGACCGAAGCCACCACGCACCGTCTTCCTCGTACAGGCTCCCCGAGCCCTTGAGGTAGTCGACCGACTTCTCGACGGCACCGGACTCGAAGAGTGAGTTCTCATGGAAGTAGACGTCGAAATCGACACCGAATTCGTGCAGGTTCGCCTTGATGCGGTCGAACATCAGCTGGGTACCGATCGACCGGAAGGTCTCGTCCTGCGCCTCGGGTGCCAGCGCCAGCGCTTCGGGCTCCTTCGCCAGCACCTGCTGTGCGATCTCGGCGATGTACTCGCCCGCATAGCCGTTCTCCGGTGCCGGCTCTCCCTTGGCCGCGGCGATGAGCGACCGGCTGAAGCGATCGATCTGAGCGCCGTGATCGTTGAAGTAGTACTCGCGAGTGACCTCGGCTCCGTGCGCGGTCAGGATGCGTCCGAGGGCATCACCGACGGCAGCCCATCGGGTTCCACCGAGGTGCACCGGTCCGGTGGGGTTGGCCGAGACGAACTCGAGGTTGACCTTCTTGCCTGCCATCGAGGATCCGTTGCCGAACTCGGCACCGGCGGCCAGCACGCGGGCAACGATCTCGCCCTGCGCTGCGGCAGCCAGCCTGATGTTCAGAAAGCCGGGGCCTGCGACGTCTGCACTGGCGATCGCGGCGTCGGCCGCGAGCGCCTCGGCGAGCCAGCCGGCGAAATCACGGGGATTGGCTCCGGCCTTCTTCGCCACCTGCAGCGCCACGTTGGTGGCGTAGTCACCGTGCTCGGGATTGCGGGGACGCTCGACCGTGAGCTTCGCAGGGAGAACGGATGCGTCCAGGCCGCGGTCGGCAAGCACCTTGGCGGCGGTCGCGTGAAGCAATTCGGCAAGATCGGCGGGAGTCACAGGTAGCCATCCTATTGGCTGGTGTGCGGCATACTCGCATCCACTGCCCGTCCGAGCGCGGGGCCACCTGGCCGATGCGGTCCACACGGGCTCTGAGCACGCTCTCAGACAGAGAACGTACAGTAGGGGCGCTCTGCGCGGACGACCGTCGAGCACGGCCGTCACCAGCAGATACGTACCACCAGCGCTACCGACCACCCACTTTTCCTCGACTGAGAGAGCAACCACAGCGATGCCAACGGGTCCCGACAAAGGCAGTCAGAACAAGTCGGCTGCGAAGGCAGACAAAGCCATCAGTGCAGCCAACAAGAAGTCAGCTCGCAAGAAGCAGGGCGGCGTCCCCGCCGCCAAGGGCAGACAGATTCCCTGGCTGACGGTTGCCGGTGTCGTTGTGGTCGTCGGACTCGTCGTGGGCCTCGGGGTCAACCTCTACCCCAAGTACCAGGACCGCGCCGAGGCACAGAAATTCGCGCCCAGCGAGAGCAATCAGGATCCGTCGACGGGAATCGACGGCGTCACCATCAAGGAATACCCGGCAGCCCTGCACGTCGGGCGCGCGCAACGCGTCGCCTACGACCAGACGCCGCCGTTCGGCGGACCGCACGATGCGGTGTGGGCCACTTGCACCGGCATCGTCTACCCCGAGGCCATCCGCACCGAGAACGCCGTGCACTCCCTCGAACACGGAGCGGTCTGGGTGACGTACAACCCCGACGACCTGAACGAAGACCAGATTCAGTCCCTCGCCGACCGCGTCGACGGGGAAACGCAGATGATGATGTCGCCGTACCCGGGCCTCGACACTCCCGTCTCGCTGCAGTCCTGGGGTCACCAGCTCAAGCTCGACAGCGTCGACGACGAGCGCATCGGTCAATTCATCTCGGCTCTGCGCCTCAATCGATTCGCCTACCCGGAGGTCGGTGCCAGCTGCGCATCCGTGCCCGGAGTCGGTGACAACGCGTTCGATCCCGACAACCCGCCGCTGTTCGACGCTTCGGCCCCGGGTGCGGACGCCGTTCCGATGGACGGCGCAGGCATCACTCCCGACGCCAGCGAGACCAGCGGCGCAGGCGGAATGCCGAGCGGCCTGCCCGGCGGAGCACAGTTGCCCGGCGGAGCACAGCTGCCCAGCGATCTCCAGGTGCCCGCGAGCTGATGACCGAATCGACAGTCGACTCGGTCGACGGCGTCCCCGAGACCAAGCGGAGCCAGCGCACTGCGCTGGTCGCTTTGGCCGTGATCGCCGTACTGGCGATCGGATTCGCGCTGGGCTTCCTGGCGCAGAATCCGTTCCGCAACGGTGACAACTCCCCCGCAGCAGATTCTGTCGACGTCGGATTTGCCCAGGACATGACGGTGCACCACAACCAGGCCATCGAAATGGCCGCGGTCGCGTTGACCAACGCGCCCGATCAGGCCGTCAAGAGCCTGGCGTTCGACATGCTCACCTCGCAACAGAATCAGGTGGGCCAGATGCAGGGCTGGCTCGCGTTGTGGGACCGCGCGCCGATATCGACCGACGGCTACATGACCTGGATGACGGCCGACGACTCTCACGGCCATTCGATGAGCGGCATGTCGATGGAACCGGGATCCTCCGATCCCACCAGGGCCATGCCCGGCATGGCCAGCTCCACGGAGCTCGCCGCACTACGCCAAGCCACCGGAACCGACGTCGACGTCATGTTCTTGCAGCTGATGCTGCGTCACCACGAGGGCGGCCTGGCGATGATGGAATACGCCCAGACACACGCGCAGTCTCCTGCGGTGATCAACCTGGCGAAGTCCATGGTGGCAACGCAGACGAGTGAGTCGACTCTGATGAAGCAGATGCTCGCGGCGAAGGGTGCGCAGCCGCTGCCCGAGGGGTGATTTCGACTCGCGTCGCACATGCGCTAGTCTTTCGTACAGCCCAACAGGCACGCTGGCTGAAGCCGGTGCGCCCCCGTAGCTCAGGGGATAGAGCGTTCGCCTCCGGAGCGAAAGGCCGCAGGTTCGAATCCTGCCGGGGGCACACATCTTTCACGCATGTCACTTCCCCGAGGTGACTGCTCGAACGAGACGGACTGTTCACATGTCCGAGGATCTCCCCGATATCGACACCGTCATCGACGAGCTGTATTCACTGCCACCCGCCGACTTCGTGTCGCACCGATCGGCGTATGTGACCCGGTTCAAGAAGGCCGGAGACAAGTCCGGTGCCACGCGTATCGGCGGACTCCGTAAACCCACTGTCGTGGCCTGGTTGGTGAACACACTCGCTCGTCAGGACGAATCCGCGGTCGCCGAGTTGTTCGACCTCGGTGCCGAACTCGAACGGGCTCAGCAACGCGGCGACGGTCATCGACTGCGTGAGTTGTCCACCGCTCGAAGCGCTTCGATACGCGCGCTCACCGATCGAGCCGTGGCATTGGGTCTCGAACGTGGCGTGACCGTCGGCGACAACGCGGCGCGCGAGATTTCCAACACCCTCAATGCCGCAATGGCAGATCCGGAGATCCGCGACCGGGTTCGTGCGGGCCGAACGGTGGTGGCCGAAACATACAGCGGCTTCGGCCCCGCGCTGCTCTCGCTGGTTCCTGACACGGTCGACGATGCCGATGCCGATGCCGAGACGGAAGCCGAACCGGACGGTACCGATGACGCGCCCGAGTCCGCTGCAGAGCCGGATGCCGAAGACACCTCCGAAGCCCAGCGGCTGCGCCAGGCCGAACACGATCGGCTGGTCGCCGAACTCGACTCTGCCGAAACCGCATTCGATGCCGCACGTGATGCGGCCGACGCTGCCGACCAGGGCACGGAGCGCGCTGCGTCCGAACGACGCAGCGCGACAGCAGAAGTCGAGAGACTCGAAGCCGAGCTGGAGGCCGCGAGAGCCACAGCGAAGGCAGCGCGGGCCGCGGAGAGAAAAAGCGTCGAACAGGCAGAGTCGACGGCGGAGGCGCTCGAGGCGGCCCGGGCACGCGTGGTCGAAGCCCGGTCGGCCCTCGACGAACCGAGCTGACCTACCCTGGCGGTATGACCACGCGCTGGCAAGCCGAGAACTCCGCCGACGACTCCGCCCGGTACATCGAGCGATTCGATCGTCTGGCCGAACGCGGCGTGGATCTGCACGGTGAGGCACGCATGGTCGACGCGGTGGTCTCCCCCGCGTCGGACATTCTCGACGCCGGCTGCGGTACGGGCAGACTCGGTGCCGAACTGGCGCGACGTGGCCACCACGTCACCGCCGTGGATCTCGATCCGATTCTGGTCGAGAAGGCGCGTAGTCACCCCGAACTCGACGTGCATCTCGCGGATCTGACCACGCTCGAGTTGAATCGCACGTTCGACGCGGTTGTCGCGGCCGGCAACGTGTTGGTTTTTCTGAAGCCCGGCACCGAACGTGCTGCGCTGGAAAGTATCTGGGCACATCTGAACGACGGCGGAGTGTTCGTCACCGGCTTCGCCACCGACCGGGCATACACGGCCGACGAACTCCACGAGGATCTCACTGCCGTCGGATTTTTCGTCGAACATCGGTTCTCCACCTGGGACCTGCGGCCCTGGCGCGCCGACGCGGACTGGGCCGTCACCGTGGCACGAAAGCCTGCTCTGCTCGCTTGAGACGAAACGAGACCGGCCTGTGTCGGCCGGCCTCGATCGAACAGAGCGAGCGGCGGGATTCGACGTGCGGGTGTCGATTCGTTCCTGGGCGGGAAGACTGTCGCTCATGAAGGAACACATAGCGCGGTTGCGGGAGTCGTTCTGGTTCATTCCCGCCGTCCTCGGAGTTCTCGCACTCCTACTGGCGCAGGCGCTCGTCAGCCTCGATCGCTACCTACTCGACACCCGCGTGGACCTGACGGGTTCGTTGCTCTATCACGTCGGGGCGAGTGGCAGCCGGGACATCCTCGGGGCGATCGGTGGCTCGATGCTGGGGGTGGCTGCGACCTCGTTCTCCATCACCATCTCCGTCCTCGCCACGGCCAGCTCCTCGTACGGCCCCCGTCTGGTGCGAAACTTCATGGCGGACCGCGGGAATCAGGTGGTTCTGGGTATCTTCGGGGCGACGTTCCTGTACTCGCTGATGGTGCTGCGGTCGATTCGTTCGATCGAATCCGATGGTTCGGTGTTCGTCCCGGACATCGCCGTCAACGTGGCCGTCGCGCTCGCCGTCGTCGACGTGGGCGTGCTCGTCTACTTCATCCACCACATCGCGCAGTCGATTCAGGTGGCCACCCTGTCCGCGAGAGTCCGCGACGAGTTGTCGGAATCCGTCGACTCTCTCTACCCGACCGATCTTCCCGACGACGCCGCATCGATCGACGGCATCTCGAAACCACCTGTCTACGTGACAGTCCTGGCCGAGACATCCGGGGTGATCATCGACATCGACGAGGACGCACTGCTGGGCATCGCGACCGACAACGGCACGCTGATCGAGATTCATCGCGTACCGGGCGAGCACATCGTCTCCGGCGAACCGCTCGTCGACATTCTCGCCGACCGCTCGGCCGACATCTCCGACGCATCGTTCGACCGAGTCCGCTCTTCTTTCGACATCGGTACCAGCAGGACGCCGCGCCACGACATCGCGTTCGCCGTCGAGCAGATGACGGAAATGGCGGTCCGGGCGCTGTCCACCGGGGTCAATGATCCCTACACGGCGCGTAACGCCATCGACGATCTTTCCGTCGGACTCGTTGCCCTGGTCCAACGGCCGGCCCCGTCACGCGGACGGCGCGGAACCGACGGAGAGGTGCGCTTGATAGTCCGGCGGGTGACCGTCTCGACCTTGATCGACCATGCGCTCGATGCAGTGCGCATCTACGGAACCGGCAGTCCGATGGTGGTGCAGGCCGGAATCCGTCTCGCCGAGAGGGTCGGCCGCGCGGCGCGCTCCACCGACGATGTCGACGCCGTGCTGGCGCAATTGAGCCTGTTGGACGCCGCCCTGACCGTCGACGAGACCGACAGCGCGCGCACAGCCGATGCCCGCGAGCAGATTTCGCGGACTCGAGCAGCGATCACCGATCGGATACCACTCGCGGTACTTCGCACCGTCATTCGGTAGACGCTCGAACCGGGCACCGTGGGAGGATGGTGTGTATGCCAGCACCGTCGCCGCTTCCCCTCGACCCCATTGCAGAGGCCCACCGTCAGTGGACCAAGCACGGGTGGTCCGATGCCGCCGACGGTATGGCCGCGGTCACCTCGCTGATGCGCGCGCAGCAGATCATGCTGGCCCGGGTCGAGGAAGCGCTCAAGCCGACGGGACTGACGTTTTCGCGCTACGAGTTGCTGACGTTGTTGACGTTCACCAAGAACGGCGCGCTACCGATGGCGAAGGCCAGCGCCCGACTGCAAGTGCACCCCACCAGTGTGACCAACGCGGTGGACCGCCTCGAATCGGTCGGCTACGTGCGCCGCATTCCCCATCCCAGCGATCGACGGACCACCCTGGTCGAAATCACCGAGCAGGGGCGCACGTTAGCGGTCGAAGCCACCGAGCGCCTGAACACCCAGGTGTTCGCCAAGCCCGGGCTCGCGCGCGACAAGCTGATGGCGCTGGTGCGCATCCTCGCGGAACTGCGTTCGGATGCAGGCGATTTCGACAGTGATGACATCACCACATCGTTCTGAGTTCGATGGTGACTCGTCACAAGACAATGGCACAGCCGTACCGTTCGTGGTCCAATTGCTCCGGGAACAGGTCGGAGTCGGTCTGCTGAAGGGCGGGGCGGGGTGCTGGTGTTGGGGGTCGGAGCGGGTGCGCACGGTGCACGCGCAATTCTGACGTATCTGGACAGCCCCCATCGCACACCCATCGTGTCGCGGACGGTGCGCCGCGCTCCCGGGCAGTCGCTGGCCACCACGATCGCCACCGGCGTCGACGCCATCCATGCCATCGCCGCGATGATGTCGCTCCCGGTCCAGTTCTCCGCCATTGCCTACCGGGTGGCCACCGATCCCGGCACGGTCGCCACCCGAGGTACCGCTCGCACTGCCTCACTCGTTCCGGAAACCGCTGCGCAAGTGAGGTTTCTACGATTCATCGGGCTGGTCCCCAATCACGGCGTCACCGTGCTGTGCGACATCGGTAGTACCGGGACCACGGTCACCGTCATCGATCTCGCGTCCACACGCACGCTCATGACGCGGCGCACTGCCACGTTCTGCGGCGACGATCTCGATCACTCGGTGCGCCGGCTGCTCTCGTCCAACGGCGTTCGCGTCGGAATCGACGCCAGCCGGTCCATCAAGGAGCAACTGAGCATCGATTCCGTCGTCAGCACCACGGACCCAGCCGGCACTGCACGGCATGTGCTGACACGGCGCGACTTCGACGATCTGATCGCGGGACCCGTCCGTTACGCAGGCATGCTGGTGGAGCAGACCATCGAATTGTCAGGTGCCAGGCCGCAGTCCATCGTCGTGGTCGGCGGCGGCGCGAACATCACCTCGATAGCGCGGTCTCTCGAACTACGGACCGGCCTGACTACCCTGGTGCCGACGATGCCCGAGCTGGTCTCGGCCCGCGGGGCCGCCCTCCTGTCCCCCGACAGGTAGGACGGCCCCGGGAGTGGAGCCCGCGGAACGACCCGAAAGCACGCGTGGAGCCCGCGGAACGACCGGTCGGGGTTGGAGTGGAGCCCGCGGAACGACCCGAAAGAGCGGCCAGCTTTACCGGTGCTGAAAGTTGGGCGTGCGCTTCTCGATGAAAGCCGACATGCCTTCCTTCTGATCCTCCGTGGCGAACGTCGAATGAAACACGCGGCGCTCGAACAGAACTCCCTCACGAAGGCTCGACTCGAACGATCGGTTCACTGCTTCCTTCGCCATCATGGCAACCGGTAGCGACATCTCGGCGATCGTGGTCGCGGTTGCGATGGCGTCGTCGAGGAGATCCGCGACCGGCACGATGCGCGAGACCAATCCTGCTCGCTCGGCTTCCTCGACCTTCATGTTCCGGCCGGTCAGGCACATCTCCATGGCCTTGGCCTTGCCCACCGCACGCGTCAGGCGCTGCGAGCCACCGATTCCCGGAATGACGCCGAGCTTGATCTCGGGTTGTCCGAATACCGCGGTGTCCGAGGCGATCAGAACGTCGCACAGCATCGCGAGTTCGCAGCCGCCACCGAGTGCATAACCGGAGACCGCGGCGATGAGGGGCGTCCGCGCCGCGGCCAGTCGATCCCACGCCGCGAAGAAGTCGTCGAGGTACACGTCCATGTAGGACTTGGGCTGCATTTCCTTGATGTCGGCCCCGGCCGCGAAGGCCCGTTCGGATCCGGTGATCAGAATGGCACCGATCTCGGAATCTGCATCGAGTTCCTCGACCACCGACACGACCTCACGCATCAACTGAGAGTTCAGCGCGTTCAATGCTTTCGGACGGTTCAGCGTGATGATGCCGACGCGTCCCCGGCGTTCGAGCAGGATGGTTTCGTAGTCGGTCACTGAGCAGCTCCGTTCGAGCGTTCGCGGATGTCGTTGATGATGCCGGAGAAGTCCACGTCGGTTCCGCCGCCGGACGTTTCCTTGAACCGAGCGTAGAGCTCGGCTGCCCGAAGTCCGAGTACTCCCTCGACCCCGTTGTCGCGCAGTGCATTCGCAGCCAGACCCAGATCCTTGTCCATGAGGGCCGCCGCGAATCCGGGCCTGTACTCGTTGTTCGCCGGGCTCGTCGGAACCGGACCGGGCACCGGGCAATTGGTCGTCAACGCCCAGCATTGGCCGGACGCAGTCGATGCCACGTCGAAGAGCGCCTGATTGCTCAAGCCGAGCTTCTCGCCCAACACGAAGGCCTCGCTGATGGCGATCATCGATACGCCGAGAATCATGTTGTTGCAGATCTTGGCGGCCTGACCGTTGCCCGCCGGTCCACAGTGCACGACCTTGCGGCCCATGACATCGAGAACGGCAGCGGCGGAGGCGAAATCGTCCTCCGAACCACCGACCATGAACGTGAGCGTGCCTGCGGCCGCTCCCCCGACACCGCCCGAGACCGGAGCGTCGAGGCTACGGTGTCCGGCCTCGTGCACCAGCCGGTGCGCGGCATGCGCGTCGGCGACGTCGATGGTCGACGAATCGATGAACAACGTCCCCGGTGCCGCGGCCGGAAGCAGGTCCCCGTACAGCCCGAGTACCAGTTTTCCGTTCGGCAACATCGTGATCACGATGTCTGCTCCGGCGACGGCCGCAACCGCGGACTCCACCACTGTGACGCCGTCCTTCGTGGCCTGCTCCAGCGCCGCGGGAACAAGATCGAAGCCCTGCACCGTGTACCCGGCCGCAGCCAGGTTGGCGGCCATCGGTCCACCCATGTGCCCGAGGCCGATGAATCCGATCGTCTTCTCGCTCATGACTGCTCACCTTCTGTAAGTGCTTTCGACAGACCGAGTTCGGCGTCGCCCAGGGGCGCGAAGTATCGTTCGACGTCCTCGGCAGTGACATCCGCCGACGTGGCCGGCTGCCACTGGGGATTGCGATCCTTGTCGACGACCTGCGCCCGAATTCCCTCGACCAGATCGTGACTGCTCAGCGAGGCGACCGACACGCGGTACTCCTCGTCGAGCACGGCCTCGAGGTAGGGCAGCGTCGCCGCCCGTCGCAGCGACCGCAGCGTCACCGCAAGAGACACCGGCGATTTGGACGCGATGTCCTTCGCCGCCTGCTGCGCCTCCGGCACCGGCGATGCAGCCAGAGCGTCGACGATGCCCTGAATGTCGTCACCGGCGTAGCACTCGTCGATCCATTCCTGCTGAGCCGCGACGGCGGATTCCGGAGCCGACTCGCTGAACGTGTCGACGGCCTCCCCGACGCTGACCGTCTCGAGGGCGGTGTAGAAGTCCTCGAGCTTGTCCGACGGAATGTAGTGATCGGCGAATCCGACCGCGATGGCGTCGGCCGCATTCATCCGCGCCGTGGTGAGCGCGAAGTGGGTACCGGTTTCGCCGGGCGCACGCGAAAGAAGGTAGGTGCCACCGACATCGGGAATGAATCCGATGCCGACCTCGGGCATCGCGATCTTCGAACGTTCGGTCACGATGCGGGTGTTCGCGTGGGCCGAGAGCCCGACGCCACCGCCCATGACGATGCCGTCCATGATCGCGACGAAGGGCTTGGGAAAGCGGGCGATCGCGGCGTTGAGCACGTACTCCTCGCGCCAGAAGTCCTTGCTCCCGCTACCGCCGTCCTTGGCGTCGTGGTAGATCGAGACTATGTCGCCGCCCGCGCACAATCCTCGCTCGCCGGCTCCGGTCAACAGGACGACGTCAACGCTGTCGTCGGTTGCCCACTGCGTCAACGCCGGAGCTATCTGCTGCACCATCGCATGCGAGAGTGCGTTGATGGCTTTGGGGCGGTTCAGAGTGATGCGACCGATCCCGCCCGAAACCTCCAGTAGGACATCGCTCATGCTGCACCCACGATGGAGCGAGCTACGACCACGCGCATGATCTCGTTGGTACCTTCCAGAATCTGGTGGACCCGAAGGTCGCGAACGATTTTCTCGACACCGTACTCGGCGAGATAACCGTATCCGCCGAGCAACTGCAGCGCCCCGTTGGCGACCTCGAAGCCGGTATCGGTACCGAAACGTTTGGCCATCGCACACATCTCGACCTTGTCGGCTGCATTGTTCTGCAACCCGTCCGCTGCTCGCCACAGCAGAGTTCGCGCAGCTTCGAGCTCGGTCTTGAAATCCGCCAGTCGAAACTGCAGGGCCTGCGAGTCGAGCAACCTGGCACCGAATGCGTTGCGGTCGGCGAGGTAGGACACGGCCTTGTCGAGAGCGGATTGTGCGCCGCCGATCGAGCACGCGGCGATGTTGATGCGTCCGCCGTTGAGCCCGTTCATCGCGATCCGAAATCCGTCGCCCTCGCCGCCGAGCAGGTTGGCAGCCGGAACGCGGGCACCTTCGAAGATCACCTGGCGGGTGGGTTGAGCGTTCCATCCCATCTTCTTCTCGTTCGCTCCGAACGACAGTCCCGCGGTGTCCTTCGGCACGATGAACGCCGAGATGCCGCGGGGACCCGGCGCTCCGGTGCGGGCCATGACGACGTACACCTCGGAAGTGCCTGCGCCGGAGATGAACTGCTTGACGCCGTCCAGCACGTACTCGTCACCGTCGCGGACGGCCTTGGTACCGAGCTTTGCCGCATCGGATCCAGCGCCGGGTTCGGTGAGGCAGTAGCTACCGAGCTGGTCCATCGAGCACAGCCCTGGCAGCCAGCGCTGCCGTTGCTCGTCGTCGCCGTACGTGTCGATCATCCAGGCGACCATGTTGTGGATCGAGATGTAGGCCGCGATGGACGGGTCACCGGTGGCGAGTTGCTCGAAGATGCGCACCGAGTCGACGCGGGTCAGGCCCGATCCGCCCACGTCTTCACGAATGTAGATGCCGCCCATCCCGAGAGCAGCAGCCTTGCGCAGCACGTCCACCGGAAAGTGCTTCTGCTGATCCCATTCGACGGCGTTCGGTGCGAGGAACTCGTCCGCGAAATCACGAGCAGTGTCGTTGATGGCACGCTCGTCCTCGTTCAACGTGAACATCGTCGATCAGTCCATGTTCGGAATGACGAAGTGATTCTGCGCAGCTGCTTCCTTGGTGCCCGACGGCCAACGCTGAGTGACGGTCTTGGTCTTGGTGTAGAAGCGGATGGAATCCGGTCCGTGCTGGTTGAGATCGCCGAATCCCGAACGCTTCCAACCACCGAACGTGTGGTACGCGATCGGCACCGGAATCGGCACGTTGACTCCCACCATGCCCACCTGGACGCGGGAGCAGAAGTCGCGAGCGGTGTCGCCGTCGCGGGTGAAGATCGAGACGCCGTTGCCGTACTCGTGTTCGGACGGCAGACGCAGCGCGTCCTCGTAGTCCTTCGCGCGCACGACGATCAGGACCGGTCCGAAGATCTCTTCCTTGTAGATGCGCATGTCGGTGGTCACCTTGTCGAACAGCGTTGCGCCGGCGAAGAATCCGCCCTCGTGGCCCTCGAGACTGAATCCGCGTCCATCGACGACCAACTCGGCACCCTCGTCCACACCGATCTGGGTGTAGTCGTTGACGCGCTTCAACGCATCGCTACCGACGAGCGGGCCGAAGTCCGCGGTCTCGTCGTCGCTGCGGCCGATCTTCAGTTTCGCCACTCGCTCGGTCAGTTTGGCGACCAACGCGTCGGCGGTCTCCTCACCGACGGGAACCGCGACGGAAATCGCCATGCATCGCTCGCCGGCCGAACCGTATGCGGCTCCGAGCAGAGCGTCGGCGACCTCGTCGAGATCGGCATCGGGCATCACCAATGCGTGGTTCTTCGCTCCACCGAAGCACTGTGCGCGCTTGCCGTGCTGCGCCGCCGTCTCGTAGATGTACTGCGCGATGGGCGTCGATCCGACGAAGCCGATCGCCTTGACGCGATCGTCGGTGAGCAGCACGTCGACGGCATCCTTGCCGCCGTTGACGACGTTGAACACGCCCGGCGGCAGACCTGCCTCGAGGAACAGCTCGGCGAGCTTGAGGGGCACGGACGGATCCCGCTCGGACGGCTTGAGAATGAAGGCGTTACCGCAGGCGATGGCCGGGCCGGCCTTCCACAGCGGAATCATGGCCGGGAAGTTGAACGGGGTGATGCCGGCAACGACACCGAGCGGCTGACGCATCGAGTAGACGTCGATACCGCCACCCGCACCCTCGGTGTACTCACCCTTGAGCAGGTGCGGAACACCGACGGCGAACTCGACGACCTCGACGCCACGCTGGATGTCGCCCTTGGCGTCGGCGATGGTCTTGCCGTGCTCCGACGAGAGCAGCCGCGCGAGTTCTTCGGTGTCGCGGGTGACGAGCGCGAGGAACTTCATCAGCACCCGAGCGCGCCGCTGCGGGTTCCACTTCGCCCACTCACGCTGCGCCTGCTCGGCGTCGGCGATGGCGGCCTCGACCTCGGATACGTCGGCCAGGGGCACCCGGGCCTGCACCTCACCGGTATTGGGATCGAACACATCCCCGAACTGTCCGGAGGTGCCGGCGACATGCTTGCCGCCGATGAAGTGCGTGAGTTCGCGAGCCATGGGTGTCCGTCCTCGAGCGTGGAATTAAGTACGCTCATCCTATAGTCGGATGTCCATGTAAGTCCAGGAGCGGTCACATTCGGTCGTAGAACGCGCGCAGATCAGCGCAGGCCCGGCTGACTTCCGCCTCCGTCGAACCGTCGGCGCGAAAGATTCTGCGCAGGATCAGCGGATCGAGATCGTCCGTCGCCGGAGCGAACGACACTTTCGGAAGTTCGGGGAACGCCGCACGATCGCCGAACCAGTCGTCCGGGTCGAACTCCTCGTCGCTGTCGCCGACCCCCTCGATCAACTGATCCAGATCGACACCGCGCAGTGTCAGGATCGTCCCCGCGGACGCGTCGATGTGCTCGGCGGCGATGTACATCAGCGCTGCCGCGTGTTTGCACGGCCACCCGTCGTCGGGGCACGAACAGTCGAAATCCAGTTGCCCCTTGTCGTGGGGAAGCAGCACCGACGCCAGCGCCTGAGGAATCGCGTTGGACGCGAGTTCCGCCAGCATGCCGGGGTTGGATCGCACTCGGCCGACGAGCCCGGCCACCTCGCCTTCGGTGAGCGGCTCGACGCTGACCGACGCCGAGAACGGCTCGAGCTGACTGCCCTGCACCTCACCGTAGATCTGCCCACGTTCGACTCCGAGAGTGAGCACCTGCCCCTGGCGGGCATAGGTCCGGCCCCGTGCGATCCGGCCCGGATCGGCGAGATCTTCCATCGCGGCGACGAAATGCCTGCCCCACCACGTCTGCCCGAAGGCACCCCGCTTGTTTCGAGACTCGATGCCGCCCTTGGCTTGTCGACGCTTGCCGTACTGCGAGAAGTCGGCCATCACTCCCCCACCGCGTCTTCGCTGAGACGAAACAGTTCCTGCAGTTCCGCAGTGTCCATCTCGGTCACCCAGCTCTCACCGGTGCCCACCGCCAGATCCGCCAGATCCTGCTTCGACACCAGCATCGAATCGATGCGTTCCTCCACGGTGCCCACACACAGCAGCTTGCGCACCATCACGTTCTTGCGCTGGCCGATACGGAAGGCGCGGTCGGTCGCCTGGTTCTCCACCGCCGGATTCCACCAACGATCTATGTGCACAACATGATTGGCGGCAGTGAGATTGAGCCCGGTACCACCGGCCTTGAGCGAGAGCATCATGATCGGCGGACCGTCGTCGCTCTGGAACTTCTCGACCATCTCATCGCGCTTGCCCTTGCTCACGCCGCCGTGCAGGAACGGCACCTGAACTCCGAAACGCTCGGCGAAATACGGTGCCACGAGCTCACCGAACTCTCGAAACTGCGTGAACAACAACGCCTTCTCGTTGTCACCGAGAACGGAATCGAGCATGTCCTCCACCAATCCGATCTTTCCGGAACGGTGCTGACCTCGCTTGAGTACCGACGAGCCGTCGGACAGGAAATGCGCGGGGTGATTGCACACCTGTTTGAGGCGAGTGAGGGCCGAGAGCACCGCACCCTTGCGTTTCATGCCCTTCGCGTCGGCGATCTGCGCCATCATCTCGTCGACGACCGCCTTGTACAACGCCGCCTGCTCGGCAGTGAGGTTGGCGCGCACGGTCATTTCGTTCTTCTCCGGCAGATCAGAGATGACCGTGGGATCGGTTTTGACGCGACGCAGAATGAACGGAGACGTGATGGCACGCAGCCGCGAGACCGCGTTCTCGTCGTTCTCCCGCTCGATCGGCACCGAGAACCGCTTCCTGAAGTCCGACGGCCGCCCCAGCATGCCCGGGTTCGCGAAATCCAGAATGGACCTCAGCTCGTCCAGCCGGTTCTCCACCGGCGTCCCGGTGAGCGCCAGTTTGTGATCGGCCGGAATGGCCAGTGCCGCCTTCGCCTGCACGGTGCCTGCATTCTTGATGTGCTGCGCCTCGTCGAGAACCACGCGACGCCACGTCTGTGCGGCCAACTGCGCGCGGTCCTTGGCCATCAATGCGTACGTGGTGACGATCAGGTCGTGCTCCGCGATGGCTCGATCGAGCTCCTCGTCGCGTAACCGCGTCGGACCGTGGTGCACCAGAACACGCAGTGCAGGAGTGAATTTCGCGGCCTCACGTTGCCAGTTACCGACCACCGACATCGGGGCCACCAACAGCGTCGGAGTCGCACTTTTCTCGTGAGCGAGCAGCGTGAGCACCTGCAGTGTCTTGCCCAGGCCCATGTCGTCGGCGAGCACGGCACCGAGACCGAGCCGGCTCATGAACGCGAGCCAGTCGAGTCCGCGTTGCTGATAGGGCCGCAGAGTCGCGCGGACGCCCTCGGGCACCGGGATGGTTTCCGGAACCGCCCCGGGTTCGAGCAACGTTGCCGCCCAGCCGGTGGCGCGGATGTCCTGGACCGGAGCCGGAGGCGGATCGGCCAACGTCATCTCACGCATCAACGTGCTGAGCGCAGTCCCGTCACCGTGATGCTCGGCGACGTACTTCGCAGCCCGCGCCAGCTGTCCCCCGTCGGCGAGCACCCATTGCCCGCGCAGCCGGACGAGGTCGCCCTTCGAGACGGCCAGCCGGTTCATCTCCGCCTCGGTGAGCACCATGTCGCCCAGCTGCAGTTGCCAGTCGTACGACACCAGCTCGTCCATACCGACGGCACGATCGGCCGCAGCTTTGGTCACCGCGGGTGACTCGACCCGCAATCGCATCGACGGATCCAACCTGGTCCACGCCCTCGGCAGCAGGACCGTCGTGCCGGTGGCCTGCAGCGCAGTGGCACCGTGTTCGACGAGATCGATGACCACCGACGTCGGCAACAACAGGTCGAGGGTGCCCTCCTGGGTGGGCAGATCACGCAACCTCGGGTAGGCAGCGACGGCCTCGCCGAGTTTGCGTACTGCTGTCGACAGCAAGGTCGCGTCGACCTTGCGGCTCATCGGGACCGGACGCGGCGCCTCCCCGTCCGCGCGCAGGCACACCTGAAGTGTCCAGAACGACTCGACGGCATCGTCCGGGGCACCGTCGGCATCACCCGTCTCGCCGTCCTGGTCGTCCGGTTCGAGCAGGCGCAGCACCAGCGCCGGTTCGTCGACGGTGAGGCTGGCGCGCCAATTGTCGAACAACGTCGAGATCTTCTGCGTCCCATCGAGATACGGATCGTCACGCACGAGGGCCGACAGCAACGGGTGCTCGGAATCGGGCTTGCCGAGCACCGATCTGACGATCGGGTCGGTGAGCTCCTCGACCATGTCGTCCAGAAGCTTCTTCGGTCGTTCGTTCGCTCGCTGCACCGACGGCATCGCAACAGCGAGCTCGCTGAGCCAGGCGCGTTGACGCTCGCCGCCGACCAGCCGCCAACGCGGCCACCACTGGCCGTCCATCAATTTCAGTGCCGGCACCACTCGTCCGGCCCGGACCCACCGTTCGATGCCCTGGGCGACGTGGCCCAGGAACCGGAGGTCGCCGGAGATCAGGGCGTGGGTCGACGGGGTGCGGAGCAACAGGTCGGCCGCATCGTGCGGAGCCAGCGCGATCGCCGGGAGTTCGACCGGATCCCGAGGGGTGGCGCGTCGAGTGGAGTCGGGAAACGTCACTCGGGCGCGATGCCGGAACGTGCGGGTGAGCACGTGCGAGTGTGTCGCCGGTAGGTCGGGTTCGTCTCCGGTGCTGATCTCGTCGTCCCAGAGCAGCAATCCGGCACCGGGAGACCAGAGACCGTGCAGCATCGGTCCATCCAACCAGCACGCACCGACATACCCGGCGCCGATGTGTCATCGATGGGCGCTGATGTGTCATCGATGAGGCACAGTGGTCCCATGATCGCGTACGGCTTCGACGAATACGGCGGCCCCGACACCGAGACATTTCTGGACCTCCCTGTGGCGGAACCGGGATCGGGGCAGCTTCTCGTGGCGGTACATGCCGCGGGGGTGAATCCCGCAGATTGGAAGGTGCGGGCGGGTAATCGCAAGGACACCGTGCAGATCACCTTGCCTGCGGTGCTGGGTCGGGAGGTGTCGGGCACTGTCGTGGGCGTCGGCTCGGGAGTGGACGGGTTCTCGGTCGGTGACGAGGTCTTCGGGGCGACGGCGTCGGGTCACGGCGGGTATGCGCAGTACACGCTGCTCAATGCGGCCGGCACGGCACACAAGCCCGAGGCCGTGTCCTGGTCGGTCGCGGCGACACTGCCGGTGGCGGCCGGGACCGCCTTCGACGCACTGCGAGGGTTGGCGCTGACTGCAGGCAACACGGTTCTCGTTCTCGGCGCAGGCGGCGGTGTGGGTTCTTCGGTTCTGCAGCTGGCGCGTGCCGACGGTATCGACGTTCTCGGGGTGGCGAGCTCGGGCAAGCGGGAGTGGATCGAGAGCCTCGGTGCGGAGTTCGTCGAGTCCGGACCCGAGTACGTCGGTTCGATATCGCGGCCGGTGCACGGCATCGTCGATCTGGTCGGCGGGGACACTCTTCGCGCGGCCGCTGTGAAGACCGGCGCCCCGATCGTCAGCGTGGCCGACCCGGTGCTCGCCGCCCAGTGGGGTGGGTCTGGAGCAGTGCGCGAGCGCACCACTGCGGCGTTCACCCGATTGGCCGATCTGGTCGTGACGGGCGTCCTTCGTCCACGCATCGATCACACGTTTCCACTCGACCGCGCAGGCGAGGCTCTTGCGCTCGTGGAGAACGGGCACGCACTCGGCAAGGTCGTCATCGAGGTCCGCTGACACCCGACCGTGTCGGGCGGTGTCGGTACCGTCCGGCACACTGCTGTCGCGAGGTACGAGAGTCGGCAAGATCGAAGTTTCACGATGGGGCGTGTGTGAAGAAGCTGTGGGTAGCGGCGGCGTTGGTGATCGCCGCGATCGTCATGGCGACGTTCGAATCCTGTGACCGGTCCGACATACCGGGATTGGCTCCCCCACCCCCGGCCCCGGGCAGCCCCACCCGTGCCCAGATCGAAACGCTGTTGGATCGGGTGGCCGTCGTCGCCGCACGACCCGATCCCCGTGGGTACGAGCGCGGATGCAAGAGCGGTGAAGGGTGCGTGTTCGGACCGGCGTGGACGGACGACTACGACGGACCGGGCGGGCACGACGGGTGTGGAACCCGCGACAACGTGCTGGCACTGTCGATGACCGAAGTCGAGTTCAAGGCCGGCACCCGAGACTGCGTGGTGCTCTCGGGCTCCCTGGACGACCCCTACTCCGGTGAACGGTTGCAGTTCACCAAGTCCGACGCCGGCAAGATCCAGATCGATCACGTCTATCCGTTGTCTGCCGCCTGGGACATGGGTGCCGACAGCTGGGCAGCGGACAAGCGCATTCGTTTCGCGAACGACATCGCGTTCAATCTGCTGGCGGTCAACGGGCCGGACAACCAGAGCAAGAGCGACAAGACGCCGTCGCAGTGGATGCCGCCGAACGCGGCGTACCACTGTTTCTACGCGGGCAAATATCTGTCGGTGGCGGCCCAGTACGAGCTGCCGATCACAGAGGCCGACCGCCGCGCCCTCGCTTCGGTGGCCCCCAGCTGCTGATCCAGCGATGCGAACGCGGGCGGTAAAGTCTGGCCAATGGCAACGACGTCGTCGCGCAGCTTTCTCGACCGTGACACCCAGCTCTGCATGTCTCTGTCGGGAAGGCCGAGCAATATCGGAACCCGCTTCCACAACTACCTGTACGACGAACTGGGATTGAACTTCGTCTACAAGGCGTTCACCACCACCGATCTCGCGGCCGCGGTCGGTGGAGTCCGTGCACTCGGTATCAGGGGATGCGCGGTCTCCATGCCGTTCAAGGAAGACGTGATCGAGCTGGTCGACGTCATGCACGAATCTGCGAGCGCGATCGCATCGGTCAACACCATCGTCAACGAGGCGGGCGTGTTGCACGCCTACAACACCGATTACCAGGCTGTGGCCGATCTGCTCGCGTCGAGCGAGTTCTCGACCGATTGTTCGGTGGCCGTGACCGGCAGCGGCGGTATGGCCAAGGCAGTCGTTGCCGCACTGCGGGATTCGGGTTTCACCCGCGGCACCGTGGTTGCTCGCAACACGTCGACCGGTCCGGCTCTCGCCGAGGCGTACGGATACGGCTGGTCGGCCGAGTCCGTCGGAGCCGACTTGCTGGTGAACGTCACCCCGGTGGGAATGGCGGGCGGCCCCGCTGCCGATTCGACTCCCTTCACCGAGTCGCAGATCCATGCGGCACAGGCAGTGTTCGACGTGGTCGCGATGCCGTCGGAGACTCCGCTGATCACCGCGGCGCGTGCGGCGAACAAACCGGTGATCACCGGCGCACAGGTCATTGCCCTGCAGGCAGCAGAACAGTTCGTTCTCTACACCGGAGTTCGCCCGTCCGACGATCAGATCCAGCGGGCGTCGGAATTCTCCCGTCGCTGACTCACAGGCGCTGCCACGCGGGCTTGTTCGCGTAGGCGTGGCGGTAGTAGTCCGTGAGAGCGAGGGACGCAGCAGCTGCCTCGTCCACCAGTACCGTCACGTGTGGATGCCACTGAATCGCGGACGCAGGACAGCGTGCCGACAACGGCCCCTCGACGGCCGCGGCCACCGCGTCTGCCTTGGATTCTCCGGTAGCGATGAGCACGAGATGACGCGCCTCGTCGATGGTGCCGAGGCCTTGCGTCAGCACGTGGTGCGGCACCTCCTCCGGCGAGGGGAAGAAGCGCGCATTGTCGACCCGAGTCTGTTCGGTGAGCGTCTTGACCCGGGTTCTCGACCGTAGTGACGACCCGGGCTCGTTGAAGCCGATGTGTCCGTCGGTGCCGATGCCGAGAATCTGCACATCGATACCACCGGCCTCCGCGATCGCGGCGTCGTATCGTCGCGCTTCGGCAGCGATGTCGACGGCTTCACCGTCCGGCGAGAACACCGCGGAATCGTCCAGGTCGACGAGGTCCACGAAGTTCTCGCGAATGAACGAAAAATACGACTGCTCAGCAGTTCTGGGTAGACCTATGTATTCGTCGAGCAGAAACGCTCGACACCCAGCGAAGGACAGCCCTTTCTCGCGATGTCGGCGGGCCAGCTCGCGATACGTGCCGACGGGACTCGACCCGGTCGCCAACCCGAGGACGGGGCCCGATCCCGGGACCGAGTCGGTTCGCACGACGCGCTCGACGATGTCGGCCGCGGTTCGGTCCACGTCGGTGACTGTGGGGAGTACGACGATCTCCATCTAACTTTCCTCCTCGATCGCGCGTCCGCCGCGAATGACCTGCACCGGCGCGAAGGATGCGTCGACCACCAGCACGTCCGCTCTCGATCCGGCTACGAGAGAACCGGTTTCGGCCCCGATCCCGATCAGCGCTGCCGGGGTGGTTGCCCCGGCACGCACTGCGTCGAGCAACGGCACACCGGCGTCGAGCACTGCGCGGCGTACCAGGTCGAGCACACTCGACGTGCCGCCCGCGATCGGGGCCGACTCGGGATCGTTCTCCCGCGACAGGCGGGCGACCGAATCGTGCACGGTGACATCCAGCGGCCCGAGCCGGTAGCGGCCGTCGGCCATTCCCGCCGCGGCCATCGCGTCGGACACCAACGCGATGTTCCCACCGCCGACGAGATCGAACACCGCTCGCACGGTCTCGTCGGCGAGATGTACTCCGTCGCCGATCAATTCGAGCACCATCGACCCTCGCGCCGCGGCAGCCAAGCACTCGCTGACCGGCCCCGGCGACCGATGATGCCAGGTGGGCATCCCGTTGAACAGGTGCGTGGCACCGATGGCGCCCTCTCCGAGGGCGTCGATTGCGCTGCGAGTGGTGCGTGCGTCGGCGTCGGTGTGCCCGATGCTGGGGACGATGCCGTTCTCTCGCAACATGTGTCCGACGGCCGTGAAGCCGTCGACTTCGGGAGCAAGTGTCATCGACCGTACCGATCCCCGCCCGGCGTCGATGATGTCTGCCAGCAGACCGGTGTCGCCGCCACGGAGTGACGCGGGGTCCTGCGCCCCGCAGCGGGCAACAGACAGGAACGGCCCTTCGAGGTGGACCCCGGCGATATCCCCCGACTCGTACAGATCCGCGAGCGTCGACGTCTGCTCGACCAGTCGCCCAGGGGATGCCGACACCAGCGATGCGAGCATCGTGGTGGTGCCGCGGCCGCGGTGGTGCCGTACCGCGGTCATCAGATCGGCACGGGCAGAATCCGGGAACGACGCCCCGCCGCCGCCGTGGCAGTGCACGTCGACCAGCCCCGGCAGGATGGTCGAGTTCGATTGGGGTGGGGCCTCGTCGGGCCACGCCGACACCGGACCCACCCAGGAGATTCGATCGCCGGACAACGCCACGACGGCATCCTCGATGACCGCATCGGGTGTGACGACCCGCCCCCGGAGCGCCGTCGTGATGGATTCGCTCATGCCCGGTCGGGTTCGAGCACCGCGTCGTCCTCGCGGCCGGGGGTGCGCAGGTTCCACTTCTTGATGACGAAGCTGAACAGGAAGTAGTAGATCACCGCATACACCAGGCCGATAGGAATGAGAAGCCATGCCTTCGTGGCGATTCCGTAGTTCAACAGATAGTCGATACCGCCGGCAGAGAAGAAGAAGCCGTCATGGATTCCCAGGGCATTGGTCAGTGCCATGGAGGTTCCGGTCAGCACGGCGTGGATGATGTAGAGCGGCCAGGCGACGAACATGAACGAGTACTCGAGCGGTTCGGTGATGCCGGTGACGAACGCAGTCAGACCGGTGGACAACATGATTCCGCCGACGATCTTCTTCTGCGACGGCTTGGCGTTGCGATAGATCGCGAATGCGGCGGCAGGCAGAGCGAACATCATGATGGGGAAGAAGCCGGTCATGAAGACTCCCGCGGACGGATCTCCCGCGAAGAATCGGTTGAGATCGCCACGCACCAATTGACCACTCGCGTCCTGATAATCACCGACGAGGAACCAGACGACCGAATTGAGAATGTGGTGCAGTCCCGTCGGAATCAGCATGCGATTGGCGAAACCGTAGATTCCGCTACCCACCACACTGTGATCGGCAACGGTGTTTCCGACCCAGTTCAGTGCGCTGTAGAAGAGCGGATAGACGAACGACATGACGACGGCGACGACGAGGCCGGTGACAGCGGTCAGGATGGGAACCAGACGTCGTCCGCTGAAGAAGCCGAGGTAATCCGGCAGTTTCTGGCGGTAGAACCGCTGCCACAGAATGGCGGAGAGCAAGCCGATGACGATGCCGGCCAACACGCCGTAGTCGATCACGGCCGGATCGCCGTTCGCGTCGACTTTGCCTTCCAGTACCACCGGTGACATCGCGGTGAAGACACCGTTCATCACCATGTAGCCGACGACGGCGGCGAGGGCGGTCGAGCCGTCCGACTTCTTGGCCCAGCCGATGGCGATGCCCACGGCAAATATCAAGGGCAACCAGGTGAAGACCGCCTGTCCTGCAGCGGAGATGACGGCCGCCGCGGTGCCCAGAGCACTCAATCTGCCGAGGAGGTCGTCCTGGCCCAGCCGCAACAGGATTCCCGCCGCGGGAAGAACCGCAATGGGCAGCATGAGACTGCGCCCGAATCGCTGCAACCCGGCGAGAGATCTGGATTCCTTCTTCGGTTCGGCTTCGGCCGAGTCCGTCTTCTTCAGGGTCATGGCGACCTTCTCTTCGAGGCTGGTCCGGCAAGGGAGTTCTACTGTTGTGACCGGATGACATCAGGGGTACTGTCCGGTCATTACCAGTTGTAGTTTGGCCAGGTGACGACCACATGTCAACCCGGAGATGTGACCTCGCCGACACCACTGCACACGAGAAGGAAGCGGGAACAGAACATGGCCAAAGCGGACGCGATCGTGAAGGGCCTCGGCGGTGCCGACAACATCGTAGAGATCGAAGCGTGCATCACCCGGCTCCGTACCGAGGTCAAGGACGGGTCGCTGGTGGACGAGGCTGCGCTCAAGGCAGCCGGTGCGCACGGAGTGTTCCACAAGGGGACAGCCGTGCAGGTCATCGTCGGCCCGGAGGCCGACACCCTCGCCGAGGACATCGGCGACATTCTGTGAGCGGGACCTCGACGATCTTCAGTCCTGTTGCCGGTCAGGTCATCTCGCTCGCCGACGTCCCCGACCCGGTCTTCTCTTCGCAGATGGTGGGCTCCGGGGTCGCCGTGCGCCCGGCGGCCGGTAGCGGGCCCGTCGAGGTGCGGTCTCCGATAGCCGGCCAGATCCTCAAACTCCACCCACATGCGTTCGTCGTGTTCACCGACGACAAGGCGGGAGTGCTGGTGCACATCGGCATCGACACCGTGAAGATGAAGGGCCAGGGTTTCGAACTCGTTGCAGCAGAGGGCGATCGGGTTCAATCCGGCGATCTCGTGATCACCTACGACCCTGCGGCGATCGCGGAGGCCGGATACTCCGACGTGATTCCCGTGGTCCTGATGGACTCCGAGCCCGATGCCGTCACGAGCGCGGCCGTCGGAACGTCGGTGGCACAGGGTGACTCGCTGTTCGTGTTGCCCTGAGCCTAGCGGCGCTGCGTGGTGCGCCGCTCCCCCTGCACCTCCATCGAGAGTTGGTACCGGTCGCACCGGTACCAACTCTCCGTGTGCTCGATCGGCTCGTCGCCGCTGAACGACACTCGGTCGAAGTACAGCACCGGTGCGCCGCGTTTGGTCCCCAGCAGCGTGGAGGTGTCACTGTCGGCGGCTGTCGCTTTGACGGTCTGCTCGGCTCGATCGATGGTCAGGCCGTAGTGGTTGCGCACGGCCTCGTACACCGACTGACTCAGATCGTGGTCGATCAGCCCCGGAAGGAGTTCGGCCCGGTACCACCCGTCGTCGACACTGACCGGCTCGGCATCGGCCAGCCGTAGCCGTTTGATGTGGTACGTCCGATCACCGTCGACCAGGCCCAGAGCACGAATCGTTGCTGCCGAGGGCTTTTCGAGTCGCGCGAACAGGACCACCGTCGTCGGCGTCAGCCCCTGGGCACGCATCTCCTCGGAGAACGACGCCAGGTGCAACCGCGACTGCACGGTACGAGAAGCAACGAACGTCCCTTTCCCACGTACCCGAACCAGATGTCCGTCGTTGACGAGCTGTCCTATCGCCTCGCGTACCGTGATGCGACTGACGCCGTAGTCCTCCATCAACCGACGCTCGCTCGGCATCAGATCCCCCGGCGAAAGCTCCTTGGTGCAGCGGTGCAACAGAATTGCGCGTAGCTGTTCGTGCTTCGGGATCTGACTGTCCCTCAGGTGTACGGGCATCACCACTGCGCCGGCCTTTCGATCACTCGCAGAACCAGCGGTACGGACTGGTCCGGTCCAACCAAAGACTACGTCACGACGGCGATACCGAGGAAGCATTCGCCCGGACTCAGCTCTCCGATCCCTCGAATCCGGTCGCGTTTGTTGCCGACGTGGCGACGGGTTAGCGTCGTGCCATGACGGAGTCGCCGAAGGACAGCGTGGAATTGTCGAATGCGTCGGATTTCCCGGCGCTGTGGCCGGTGTCGACCCGATGGGACGACAACGACCACTACGGCCACGTCAACAACGTGACGTATTACGCATACTTCGACACCGCAGTGAACGGGTGGCTCATGGAAACGACGGGTGTGGACATCAGGACTCTGCCCGCGATCGGCGTCGTGGCCGAAACCTCGTGCCGCTATCTGTCCGAGCTCAGTTTTCCCGATCGCCTTCAGGTCGGTCTGGCGGTGGCGAAGCTGGGCACCCGCAGCATCGTCTACTCGCTTGCCTTGTTCCGAGAAGCCGAGGACGACGCACTGACATTGGCCGCTCGGGGACGGTTCGTTCACGTCTACGTCGACGCGCACTCCCGCCGTCCCGTCCCCATTCCCTCCGAAATCGAAACCGCGGCACGCACTTTGGTGATCGGAACGTCAGTAGACGCCTGAATCTAGAGCCCGATTTCGTCGGCGCGCTGCAGCGCTCGGGTGACGATGTCGTCGATCAGCGTGGTGGTCGGCGCGCCGCCCACGGCGCGGTTGCGTGAATCGGCTTCCATCCGGCGCATGACGCCTTCGGCGATGATCGACAACTTCCACAGCGCCAGCACTTCCCAGAATCCGGCATCGGTCACATCGCGGCCCGTGTTGTGCGCGTAGGACTCGACCAGCTCCGCCCGGGTAGGGAAACCGGGCAGAGTCGATGCCATGAAAGGACCGGCAACCCCGTCGTCCGCCTGAGGCCAGTAGGCGAGCAGACCACCCAGATCCGCCAACGGGTCTCCGAGCGTGCACAACTCCCAGTCGACGACGGCAACCACGCGGCCGTCGTTTCGAGCGGTGATGACGTTGCTCAGATGGAAGTCGCCGTGAACCAGCGTCACCTCGTGCTGCTCGGGGATCTTGGCCGTCAATCGTGCTGCGAGCGAGTCGATTCCAGGAACCTCCCGGGTTCGGGAGGAGTCCCACTGCGTGGTCCACCGCGCGATCTGACGCGCAGCGTACGGTTTGCGGCCGGCGAGGTCGGCAAGACCCGACGACTCGAGGTCGACACGGTGGATATCGGACAACGCCGCGGTCAGACCGAGTCCGACACGTCGACGCTGATCGGGGTCCAACTGTTCGGCAGCCGACACCGAGTCGACGACGACCCCGTCGACGAAACTCATCAGGACCAACGGAACCTCGGAAATGGCTGGATCCTGCGTGATCGCAATCATTTTCGGCACAGGGACCGGCGAATTCTGCAGACCGGAGAGAATCCGGTGCTCGCGCACGACGTCGTGAGCCGACGCCAACAATTTGCCCAACGGCGGCCGGCGAAGGACCCACGCACTGCCACCGGCGTCGCGAACCGCATACGTGAGGTTGGACTGGCCGTTACCGATGCGCTGAAACGAGAGCGGCGACGTTGCGCCTATCCCCAGCTCCGCGATCCACGTCGACACTGCATCTTCGTCCAAGCCCACCACGCCCATACAAAACCCTCACTTCGTTGTGCGGCACCGTTGCCGACGGACATCACCGGTTCGGGTGATCGTAACGAAGCGGTGCCAACGGATGCCGGTGGCACAAGCACAGACGGTCAGCTGGCGCGACCGAACGCGGAGATCAGCGCCGGAGTAGCAACGGCAGCGGCCTCGTGCCGCTTGACAGCAATTTCGTCGATTTCGCCGACGAGCAGTGCGGTCATCGACTCGGGCTCGGCACACCAGACGGCCGAGATGTTGTGCACCTCCGCTGGCGCGAACAGTCCACTGGTGGACAGCGCGTCGATCCATTCGGCAACGGCATCGGCCGTGGGCTCCGGCATCACCGTACGGTCCAGCGAGTCCGCCTGGAACTCGTTGCAAAAGAACGCGCGGACCATATCGAGCTGCCCCTGCGACATTGTGGTCATGTTCTTCTCCTTCGAGTTTCCGACTTCTGTTGGTGCCGAATGCCCGTTCACGAGTTGCGATGAGCCGACCAGACCGTGTTCAGATCGTTACCAACTTGGCCGTAACGGGGGAATACGGTTTTCCGATGCGGCTGAAACTACGCCCTTTTCGACGGTCTCGCCCAGGGTGAACTGGACTATGTGACCATAGTCACACAGATCGGCCCATCCGATCAACGACTTGCAACGAATTCATAGTTCGCATTTCAAAATACTGTGACAGGAGACAAACTCCGCACGAAAGTCCAGGTAGGCGAGGTGCGACACTCGAGAGCAACTACTCGGAGCCGCAGTCGAGTAGCCTCCTCTACACCGCACTGGACCAGACACTCCGACCGATCGGTTGGTTGTAGGGTCGAATTCTACTTCTGGTTCGGTTTTTCGGCTGTTTGCAGACTCCAGGAATTTGACAGATCACCATTACTAGGTTGCGGCTACAACAAGGAATCGACGCTTCTTCGTCGTGATCCGACCGTTACCGCAGATGCTCAGCCGGCTCCCACGATGCTCACACCTCACGCTCAGCCGACTGCGGCAGTCTGGCGTCCATGCGATCACCGAGTCTCGACAGCGGACCGATCCGGTCACCCCGTGGAGCCGGCAACGAGAGCCGTTCGGCGAACACGAGCGAGCGGGCGCACCGACGGGCGATCCGCACCCGGCTGACGGTGTCGGGCCTCTGCGCGGTGCTCTTGTCGGTACTACTGATGTGGGTGCCGAACATGGCACCGGTGTGGCCCGTCTCCACGAGCCCGGCTGCCGCCCTGGCCTCGCGAGCGCTGAGCACGATCGACGTCACCGCCGTGCTGACCGTCCTCGCCGCCCTCACCGTTGTCGCCCTGGTCCGAAAACTGCCTTACGGCATCGGGGTGGTGATTGCCTGCGTCGTCGGCGCGGAAGTGACCACAGCTCTGGTGCGTCACCTCGCGGCGTCGTCGACAACGGCCACCGACCTTCCGAGCGGGCAGCTCGTCGCTGTCACAGCGCTGGTGGGGGCCGCGTCGATGGTGGCATCGGCCACGTGGCGGCCGATGATCCTCGGGCTCGGGACCGTCGCCGCCCTCGCTGTCGGAGTGGCACAACTGGTCGTCGGGTCCGTCTCCCCCGTCGGGATTGTCAGCGCACTGCTGATCACGGGCGTGTGGTGGCCGGCGTGCTCAGTGGTGATGCTTTTCTCACCCGCAGCCGCTGCCCGCGAGGCTCGAAGCCCGTTCGATACCGCTGCCCTCGTCGCCCAACGCAGAATGGGACGCTTCCGTTGACACGGAAGCGTCCCATCCGGGCCGAGATGGCGACCGACTAGAGGGCCTTGAGCTCCTCGGTCACCTCGGACACCGACTTCTTTGCGTCGCCGAACAGCATCGACGTGCCTTCCGCGAAGAACAGTGGGTTCTCGATTCCGGCGAAGCCGGACGACATCGACCGCTTGAGGACGATGACCGACTTCGACTGATCGACGTTGAGAATCGGCATCCCGTGAATCGGGCTCGACGGATCGTTGCGCGCCGCCGGGTTGGTCACGTCGTTCGCTCCGATGACCAACGTGACGTCGGTGCGAGAGAACTCGTCGTTGATGTCGTCCATTTCCTTCATCGCGTCGTACGCGACGTCGGCCTCGGCGAGCAGCACGTTCATATGTCCCGGCATGCGACCGGCGACGGGGTGGATGGCGTACTTGACCTCGACACCCTTGGACTCCAGCAACTTGGCCATGTCCTTGACGGCATGCTGTGCCTGAGCGACGGCAAGGCCGTAGCCGGGCACGACGATGACCTGGTTGGCGTAGGCCATCTGGATCGCTGCGTCTGCCGCCGAGGTCGCCTTGGCGGTTCCCCCGCCTGCACCGGCCGGGCCTGCAGCCGCGTCGCCGCCGCCGAATCCACCTGCGACGATCGCCGGAATGGACCTGTTCATGGCCTTGGCCATGAGGTTGGTCAAGATCGTGCCGGACGCGCCGACGATCATGCCCGCCACGATCATCGCGGTGTTGTTGAGCGCCAGACCCGCAGCCGCAGCAGACAGACCGGTCAGAGCATTGAGCAGCGAAATGACGACCGGCATGTCCGCGCCGCCGATGGGCAGTACCACCGTGAGACCGAGGATGCCTGCCAATACGAGAACCGCGACGATCCACCACTGCGACACGCCGCCGCCCGGAGTGGCGTTGATGCCGATGACCACTGCAGCGGCCACAGCGCCGATCAGCAGCAGAGCGTTGAGCGGCTGCTGCAACTTACCGATGGTGATCGGCGAGCCGGGCAGAGTTTCCTGCAGCTTCAAAAAGGCGATGAGAGAGCCCCAGAACGAGATGGAACCGATGATCGCCGCGAAGAGTGAGCCGATGACGATATGCACCGTCGGCGACTCTCCGTGGTTGAAGTTCGAGAATCCGGACGTGTCGAGGAACTCGGCCCACGCGATCAGTGCGACCGTGCCACCGCCGACGCCGTTGAACAGAGCCACCAGCTGCGGCATCGCCGTCATCTTCACCCGTCGCGCAGGCGGGATTCCCAGCGCCACGCCGACGACTAGTCCGACGATGATCAGGATCCAGTTACCGGTGTCGCGAATGGATATCAGCGTGGCCACCACGGCGATGAACATGCCGACCGCGGCGATCTGGTTGCCCCGCACGGCGGTCTTCGGTCCGGTCAGACCCATCAGACCGTAGATGAACATGCCGAAGGCGACGATGTAGAGAATGTTGACGAGATTGTCCATCAGGAGTCAGCACCCTTCGAGGTCTTGGCGGGCACCGGCTTGGACTTGAACATGCCGAGCATGCGGTCGGTGACCACGAAGCCACCGATGACGTTGACGGTTCCGAACACCAGCGCGACGAACAGGATGACCTGCAGTCCGATGGACGGGTCGTGCACCTTTCCGAGGACGACCAACGCGCCCAACACGACGATGCCGTGGATGGCGTTGGTTCCCGACATCAGCGGGGTGTGCAAGGTGTTCGGCACCTTGGAGATCACCGCGAAACCGACGAACCCGGACAACACCAGGATCGCGATGTTCGCGAGAAGCGGGGTGTACATCAGTTCTCCTTCTCACGTGTCACGCAGGCACCGGCGAGCACTTCGTCGGAGAAATCCGGAGCGAGTGCGCCGTCGACCAGCATGAGCTCGAGCAAAGCCGAGATGTTCTTCGAGTACAGCTCGCTGGCGTGCTCGGGCATCGTGGCAGGCAGGTTCAACGGCGAGCAGATGGTGACGTCGTGCTTGACGACGGTCTGGCCGGGCTCGGTGAGTTCGCAGTTTCCGCCGGTCTCACCGGCCAGGTCGACCACGACGCTGCCGGGCTTCATACCCTCGACTGCGGCGGCCGTCACCAGACGCGGCGCGGGACGGCCGGGCACCAACGCCGTGGTGATCACGACGTCGAATCCCTTGATCGCCTCTTCCAGGGCACGCTGCTGCTGGACGCGTTCGTCCTCGGTCAGCTCACGCGCGTAGCCGCCTTCGCCGGCAGCATCGATCCCCAGATCGAGCCACTGCGCGCCGACGGAACGGACCTGGTCGGCTACCTCCGGTCGCACGTCGTAGCCGGTGGGTCGACCACCGAGACGCTTCGCGGTGGCCAGGGCTTGCAGGCCGGCCACACCGACACCGAGAACGAGCACAGTCGCCGGCTTGACCGTTCCGGCGGCGGTGGTCAGCATCGGGAAGAACCTCGTGGACTCCGACGCGGCCAACAGAACCGCCTTGTACCCGGCGACGTTCGCCTGAGAAGACAAGGCGTCCATCACCTGAGCGCGGGAGATACGCGGAATGGCTTCGACCGCGAACGCCTGTACTCCGGCGGCCTTCAGCGCGCCGATGCTGTTCTCGGCATTGCGTGGGGCGAGGAAACCGATGAGCGTCGAGCCCGACTTCAGCCTCGAGATCTCTGCGTCGGTGGGCGGCGCGACCTTGACCACGACCTCCGAGCCCCAGGGATCGCCGATCGTGGCCCCGGCTGCGACATAGAGCTCGTCCGGGATCAGAGCGCCGAGTCCGGCACCCGATTCCACGACGACCTCGACGCCCTTGCCCGTGAGCGCGGCAACGATCTTCGGGACCAGAGCGACACGTCGCTCACCTTCCCCCGATTCGCGGACCACACCGACGACCGTCGTGGATCCCGAACCCTTTTCAGTGCTCTGCGATGTATCCAAATCTCCGTCTTCCTGCGTTGAATGGTGCCCACCGATCGGCCAATGGCTCGAAATCTGCGACGAGTGGACGAACCCATGCGACAAGGCACGAGGTTCCTGATAGTAGCCACAGGTAATGGAGCGCGGGTAACCCAGAACACAGTCCGATTCGTTCTGAATCGAGTCCGTTTCGACATTTCGCGACTACAGGGCGAGCAATTGTGATGCACGCCATACAGGTCTATCCGTGATGATCGGACCTTACAGTGACAATCGTGGAATCTTGCATCTTCTGTGCCATCGTCGCCGGCGACGCACCCGCCCACCGCGTGTTCGAGAACGAGCACGCCGTCGCCTTTCTCGATATTCGACCGATCAGCAGGGGCCACGTTCTGGTGGTTCCGCGCGAGCATTCCGCAGACCTGACCTCCACCGGACCGGACACGGCTGCCGAGGTTTTCCGCGTCGGGCACACGCTGGCGCGCGCAGTGCGCGAGTCCGACCTACGCGCCGACGGTGCAAACCTGGTGATCAACGACGGCGTCGCCGCATTCCAAACCGTCTTTCACCTGCATCTGCACGTGGTGCCGCGCTGGGACCGCGACCGACTGAAGTTTGCGGCGGGGTTCGTCACCCGTCGCCTGCGTGAACCCGAGCGGGTGGCCGAGGCAATCCGATCCGGAATGGCCAGGGTCGCCGGGGAGCAGACCTCGTGAGGTTGTTCTTGTCTTCGTATCGATTCGGCGGCCATTCCGACGAGTTCGCCCGCCTCACCGGCCCGCCCGCCGATCTCGCGGTCATCGCCAATGCGGCCGATGCCTGGCCCGCCACCGCCCGCGAATCCTCGCTCCGCAGCGAGTTCGGACCCCTGCGCGCCTTGGGATACCGGCCGTCGGAGTTGGATCTGCGCGATTTCGCCGGGAGGCCGGCCGCATTCGAGCGCGCCCTGGCAGCGTTCGACGCAGTCTGGGTCCGCGGTGGCAACACGTTCGTGTTGCGCGCTCAGATGGCTCGTTCCGGTGCGGACGAGGTCATCCGCGGGCGCGTTCGGGCCGACACCATCGCCTACGGCGGGTACAGCGCGGGAGCGTGCGTCGCTGCGCCGTCACTGGCCGGAGTCGAGGATGCCGACGACCCCAACGAGGTACGGCCGATCGCAGGCATCGATCCGGTGTGGAGCGGGCTCGGTCTCGTCGACTTCTCCGTCGTCCCGCATCTCGATTCCGTGCTGGACGAGCAGGATTCGGGATGGGCGACGCTGCGCCGTCTGCGACGCGAGGGAATCGAAACTCACGGACTGACCGACAGCCAGGCAATCGTGGTCGACGACTCCGGGACGACAATTCTGGGTGCGTGATCCGTGATTTGTGACTGTGCGACCCGTGATCAGCCCAGGCGAGCGAGCGGCGCGAGCCGATCGAGAGACGACCACGCGAGAGAGCAACGCCGAGCAGTCATTTCGTCGGCATCGAGGACGAGCATGTCGAACAGTCGACGGGGTGCTGCACGCCAGGAGTCGGCGATGGCCGCGACGGTCGCGCTCTCGAACATCCCGGATTGCAGCAACGCGTGCACCCACTCGCCGACCTCGCCGCGGTGAATGCGCTCGATGGTGTCGTATTCGACTCCGCCCCCGAGGAATTCGTACGAGAACATCGCCGCCACATAGTTCCAGGAGTCACTTCCGGGATCGATCATCGTGCAGCCTCCTTGTCGACCCGCACCGCATGGGGTGCGAGATGCGCTGCGCTGGACGCTAGCGCTGCGAACTACAACATTGCGTGTCGACGACGCATCGATCTGGTAACGCCTGGGGCTGGTGTTACTGATGTGACTCGGACAATCCCAGCGGCGTCCTCGTTCACGCCCCACTGCGAGTCGTGACAGACTCGAGTGGCGACGGTCACATGTACGACGTGAGGAGAACCGGATGTCGGTGACTACCGATGCAGATGCCCACCTGAGCGAGCTCGAAGCGCTGCTTCCCGCCGGTGCCGTGGTCACCGACCCCGACATCACCGAGGGATACCGACGCGACTGGGCCAAGGACCCCGACGCGGGTACCCCATTGGCCGTGGTCCGCGCGCAGTCCACCGACGACGTCAGAGCCGTCATGCGGTGGGCCACCGAACACGCGGTGGCGGTCGTCCCTCGTGGGGCCGGCTCGGGCCTGTCCGGTGGTGCCACGGCCGTCGACGGCGGAATCGTGCTCACCACCGAGCTGATGCGCGAGATCACCGTCGACCCGGTAACCCGCATAGCCGTCGTACAACCCGGACTGCTCAACGCCGAAGTCAAGAAAGCAGTCGCCGAACACGGCCTGTGGTACCCACCGGATCCGTCGTCGTTCGAGATGTGCTCCATCGGCGGCAATGCGGCCACCAATGCCGGCGGGCTGTGCTGCGTGAAGTACGGCGTCACCACCGATTACGTTCTCGGGCTCGAGGTCGTCCTCGCCGACGGGACTGCCGTCCGACTCGGCGGACCACGCCTGAAAGATGTTGCCGGACTGTCCCTTGCGAAGCTCTTCGTGGGATCTGAGGGCACCCTGGGCATCATCACCGAGATCACTCTTCGATTGATCCCGGCCCAACCTCCGGCCAGCACCGTGGTTGCCTCGTTCGCCTCCGTGCACGATGCGACGACTGCCATTCTGGCCATCACCCGTACCCTGCGGCCGTCGATGCTCGAGTTCATGGACCGTGCGTCCATCGGTGCCGTCGAAGATGCCATGAACATGGGACTCGACCGCGAGGCCGCTGCGATGCTCATCGCTCGGTCCGACTCCCCCGGTGCCGATCGAGGGCGAGAGATCGACATCATGGCCGCAGCATGCACCGAGGCCGGAGCCTCGGATGTCTTCACCACCGACGACCCCGACGAGGGTGAGGCCTTCGCTGCCGCACGTCGATTCGCCATTCCGGCGGTCGAACGACTCGGCAGCCTGCTGCTCGAGGATGTCGGTGTTCCGCTGCCTGCCCTCCCGGCTCTCGTCGACGGGATCGCCGAACTGTCGAAGAAGTACGACGTGCTGGTCGCCGTCATCGCGCACGCGGGCGACGGCAACACCCACCCGCTCATCGTGTTCGACCCCGAGGACGCCGACATGACCCGTCGGGCCAACGTCGCATTCGGAGCCATCATGGATCTGGCAATTTCGTTGGGCGGCACCATCACCGGGGAACACGGCGTCGGTCGACTCAAGAAGGCCTGGCTACCCGATCAAGTCGGCGAAGACGTCATGGAACTGACCCGGCGAATCAAGACCGCTCTCGATCCGGCCGGAATCCTCAACCCCGGTGCTGTGCTCTGATCAGAGCGGCTGACGCCGCACGTGCGTGCAGTGTTTTCGGGTCGTTCCGCAGGCTCCACTCCTGCCTCGTAGTCTGGGGCGAGTTTCCGCGCACGACCCCGAGTCAGACGGTGAACCCGTCCGCCACCGTCAATACCTCGTCGAGGATTTCCAGTCCCTGACGAATCTCGTCCTCGGTCGTCGTCAGTGGCGGTGCGATCTGCAGACGGTTGCCTGCGACGAAGGGCCACAGACCCCGTGACTTCGCCGCGGCGGTCACGCTGCCCATCGCCGCCGCATCCTTGCCCGACGCGGCGAAGGGCACCAGCGGCTCCCGCGTCGTGCCGTCCCTGACCAGCTCGACGGCCCAGAAGAATCCCTTGCCGCGCACCTCACCGACGCTCGGATGCGATTCGGCCAGCTTGGACAGCCCCGCACCGAGTACGTCCTCGCCGACGTGACGCACGTGCGGAAGGATCTTGTCGCGCTCGAACACCCCGATTGATGCGACGCCCGCGGCACACCCGAGGACGTGACCGGAGTAGGTCAAGCCGCCCGGATACGGCTTGTGGTCGAACTGCGAGGCGATCTTCTCCGAGATCACGACCCCGCCGAGGGGCACGTATCCGGAGTTGACGCCCTTGGCGAAGGTGATCAGATCCGGTGTCACATCCCAGGCCTGGCACGCGAACCATTCGCCGATTCGCCCGAACCCGACCATCACTTCGTCGGCGATGTAGACGATCCCGTACTTGTCGCACAGTGCCCGAACGCCGGCCAGATATCCGGGCGGCGGGATCAGCACACCGTTGGTACCGATGACCGATTCCAGGATCAGTCCGGCGATGTTCTGCGCGCCTTCGAGCACGATGACCTGTTCGAGGTGTGCCAGCGCTGCCGCTGTCTCGTCCTCGGGAATCGTTGTGCCCCAGGGCGACCGGTACGGGTACGGCCCGAAGAAGCGTACGACGTCGACGTTGGTCGGCTCGGTACCCCATCGCCGCGGCTCGCCGGTGAGACCGATAGCGACTCCGGTTCCGCCGTGGTACGAGCGGTAGGCGGCAAGCATCTTCGTGCGTCCGGTGTGCTGGCGCGCCAGCCTCACCGCATGCTCGACGGCTTCGGCACCGCCCGTCGTGAAGAACACCCGGTTCAGATCACCCGGAGCGCGTTCGGCGATCAGAGCGGCGAGTTCACTGCGCTTGTTGTTGGCCACGGTCGGAGAGATGGTCGTCAGAACCTGGGCCTGTTCGACGATGGCGGCCACCACGTCGGGGTGTTGATGCCCGAGATTGACGTTGACCAACTGGGACGAGAAGTCCAGGTACCGATTGCCCTTGTCGTCCCAGAACCACGACCCCTCGGCACCCTCGACGGTGATCGGGTTCAGTTCGGCCTGCGCCGACCAGGAGTAGAACACGTGATCCATCTACTTGCCGCCTTTCTTCGGTGTGACACTCACCGGAGCGTACGACTGGCCGACGGCAACAGTCCCGTCGCCCGTCACGACGTAGCCGTGACAGATGTGCGAATCTGCGGGATGATGCTCTCTCCGTACGCTTCGAGCGTCGCTGCCTTGGCGTCGTGCTGCAGGTACACCGAGAACTGGTCGACGCCGAGCGCCTCGAGCTCCTTCAGCTTGGCGATGTGATCGGCCGGGGTGCCCAGTAGGCAGAACCTGTCGATCACCTCGTCCGGAACGAATTCTGCGTGCGAGTTTCCGGCTCGACCGTGCTCGTTGTAGTCGTACCCTTTGCGCGCCGCGATGTAGTCGGTGAGTGCCTGCGGAACACCGCCGCCGTCACCGCCGTAGCGTGCGACGATATCGGCGACGTGATTGCCGACCATCCCACCGAACCAACGACATTGGTCGCGGGCATGTTCGAGACCGGCCTCGGTACCGTCGGTGACGTAGGCGGGAGCTGCCACGCAGATCGAGATCGAATCCGGATCTCGGCCCGCCTGCTCGGCCGCCGCGCGCACTCGGCCGATCGTCCACGCAGCAATGTCCGGATCTGCCAATTGCAGAATGAATCCGTCCGCTACCTGCCCGGTGAGCTCGAGGGCTTTCGGTCCGTACGCCGCGACCCACACCTCCAGCGTCGAATGCTCCGCCCACGGGAACTGCACCGTCGTGTCACCCACCCGGGCGCTGCGCCCGTTGGCCAGATTTCGGATCACCTCGATCGAGTCTCTAAGCGAGGCAAGCGTTGTCGGCTTACCTCCGAGAGCGCGGACCGCGGAATCACCCCGACCGATACCGCAGACGGTTCGATTGCCGAACATGTCGTTGAGGGTCGCGAACGTCGACGCCGTCACGGTCCAATCGCGGGTAGCCGGATTGGTGACCATCGGACCCACGGTCACACGCCTGGTCGCGGCCAGAATCTGACTGTAGATGACGTACGGTTCCTGCCACAGCAGATGCGAATCGAACGTCCATACGTGCGAAAACCCATGTGTCTCGGCCTGTCTGGCCAGATCGATCACCCGCGACGCCGGCGGATTGCACTGCAGCACCACCCCGATGTCCATGCTCAGATCAGATTCTGTGACAGGTCGCGGCGAACAAAGCGGCCGTGTCCCGCAGTGCCGGAATAGGATCCACTGTCGACGATGACGCGCCCGCGAGACATCACGGTGTCCACGTGCCCGTCGATCTCGAAACCCTCGTACGCCGAATAGTCCATGTTCATGTGGTGGGTCTTCTCGACCCCGATGCTGGTGTGCCCGTTCGGGTCGTAGATCACGATGTCGGCATCTGCTCCCGGGCTGATGACGCCCTTTCTCGGATACATACCGAACATCCGGGCCGGGGTGGTGCAACAGACGTCGACCCACTTCTCGAGGGTGATCTTGCCGCTCTTGACCCCCTGGAACATCAAGTCGATGCGATGTTCCACCGAACCGATTCCGTTGGGAATCTTGGAGAAATCGCCGATTCCCATTTCTTTCTGGTCCTTCATGCAGAACGGGCAATGGTCGGTACTGACGGTTGCCACGTCACCGGTGCGCAGGTAGCGCCACAGTTCGTCCTGATGGCCCTCGGCCCGCGACCGCAGGGGCGTCGAGCAGACCCATTTGGCCCCCTCGAAGCCGGGTGCACCGAGTTGTTCTTCGAGCGAGAGATAGAGGTACTGCGGACACGTCTCGGCAAACACGTTCTGCCCGTTGCCCCGAGCCTGCGCAATCTGTTCGAGAGCCTGCTTTGCCGATACGTGCACGACGTACAGCGGCGCTCCGGTGACGTCGGCCAGCATGATCGCTCGATGCGTCGCCTCTTCCTCCAGCTGCCACGGACGCGATGTCCCGTGGAAGTACGGGGCCGTGTCGCCGCGTGCGATGGACTGGGCCACGAGGACATCGATGGCAATCCCGTTCTCCGCGTGCATCATCAACAGCGCACCCGTTTCCGCCGCCGACTGCATGGCGCGCAGGATCTTGCCGTCGTCGGAGTAGAAGACCCCCGGGTACGCCATGAAGAGTTTGAAGCTGGTGACACCTTCGGAGACCAACTCGCTCATGGCTTTCAGCGAATCATCGGTGACGTCGCCGATGATCTGATGAAACCCGTAATCGATCGCGCACCGACCGGCGGCCTTGTCGTGCCACTGCGCCAGAGTGTCCTGGACGCGTTGGCCGGGAGTCTGGATGGCGAAATCCACGATGGTCGTCGTACCACCCCACGCCGCTGCGCGAGTTCCGGTTTCGAAGGTATCGGAGGCGAACGTGCCCCCGAACGGCATCTCCATGTGCGTGTGTCCGTCCACGCCGCCCGGAATCACGTACTTCCCGGTGGCATCGATGACGACGTCCGCCGATGTCTTCAGATCTGCGGCCAAGGACATCGAGCCGGGTGCCAGCACTGCGACGATGGTCTCACCGTCGATGAGCACATCCAGTTCCTGTGCGCCGGTGGTGGATACGACAGTGCCGCCGTGCACGAAGGTGGTGGCCATCAGGGTTGCACCAGCGGGCCGTAGGCGTCGGGTCTGCGGTCACGGTAGAACGCCCATCGGTCACGAACCACTTTGATCAGGTCCATGTCCAGGTCTCGAACGACGATCTCGGGCTTGGAATCCGACGCCACCTCGCCGACGAATTTGCCCTCGGGGTCCACGAAGTAGCTGGTGCCGTAGAAATCGTCGTCGCCGTACTCGGATTCGATTCCGACGCGGTTGATCGCACCCACGTAGTACTCGTTCGCGACGGCCGAGGCCGGTTGCTCGAGTTTCCACAAATAATTCGACAGACCCCGTGAGGTTGCCGAGGGATTGAAGACGATCTCGGCACCGGCAAGTCCGAGAGCACGCCAGCCTTCGGGAAAATGCCGGTCGTAACAGATGTAGACGCCGATGCGGCCGACGGCGGTATCGAACACCGGCCACCCCAGGTTGCCGGGACGGAAATAGAACTTCTCCCAGAATCCGTTGACGTGGGGAATGTGATGCTTGCGGTATTTACCGAGATACGTGCCGTCTGCGTCGACCACAGCAGCGGTGTTGTAGAGCAACCCGGGCTGCTCCTGCTCGTAGACGGGCAGGATCATGACGATCCCGAGCTCTTTCGCCAACGCCGCGAACCGGTCGACCGTCGGGCCCGGTACGGATTCTGCGTACTCGTAGAATTTCGCATCCTGGAGCTGGCAGAAGTACGGACCGTAGAAAAGCTCTTGAAAGCAGACAACTTTCGCGCCCTGCTCGGCGGCTGACCGAGCGAACCCCTCGTGTGCCTCGATCATCGATTCTTTGTCACCGGTCCACGTGCTCTGGACCAACGCAGCTCGAACTGTGGACATCATCGGCACTCCATCTCTCGCTGGCTTGCACCCTCAAGGTATTTTGCGCCGTGTTACGGGATCGTTCGTCCGGTTTCGTATGTATTAATCGTGCACAGTTCTCGGTGCACTCACGAGTTCGAGTTGGGCAACAACGCGCGGACGGCATCGATGGTGTCCGCGGTGGCAAGGTTTTTGTCCGGTCGGTATCGCAACACTCGGGCGAAACGCAGCGCTACCCCGCCCGGATAGCGCGAGCTGACCTGCACTCCGTCGAGTTCGATTTCGACTATCAACTCGGGCCGCAGGTACACGGTGTGCTGATCTCGCTCGCGTTCGTGCTTCGGGAATTCCTCCGTCTGCCACTGCAGCAGCACATCGGTCAGGCCTTTGAACGTCTTGCCGACCATGATCGGTTCACCGCCGTCGGGATCGCGGGCCCCCAGATGCAGGTTGGACAGAAAGCCCGTCCGTCGACCGTATCCCCACTCCGCGCCGAGAACAACGAGATCGAGAGTGTGTTCGGGTTTGACCTTCTGCCAACTCTTTCCGCGCCGGCCTGCCGCATACGGGGCGCTCAGGGCCTTGAGCATGACTCCCTCGTGCCCGGCATCGAGCGCTGCATCGAAGTGGGCAGCCGCCCCGTCGGCGTCGGGCCGTACGGCACTCGGAATCCGATGTCCCGGCGCCACCTTGTCGAGCGCTGCGAGACGCTCTTCGAGTGGAGCGTCGAGCAGATCGACGCCGTCGAGATGCAGACAGTCGAAGAAATAGGGCTGCAGCAACAATTCGTGTGCGCTCTCGGCACCGAACCGGCTCATCGTCTCCTGGAACGGACGCGGCCTGCCACTGTCGTCCAGTGCGAGTGTTTCGCCATCGAGGACCACCGACTCGCAGGGAAGTGCACGGACCAGTTCCACCAGCTCGGGCACACCGGCGGTGATATCGCGCAGGGTGCGGGTGTAGATGCTCACGTCGGATCCTGAGCGATGCACCTGAATTCGGGCACCGTCCAGCTTGTACTCGACCGTCACATCCCCCGCCAGCTGCTCCCAGGCACCCCGAAGAGACTCCGCCGGCGACGCCAGCATCGGGCGAACCGGCCGACCGACTTCGAGCCGAAAGGCGTTCAATGCCTCGACACCACCGGTCATGGCGGCGACGGCAGTGGCAGACAATCGACCGGACAGCATGAACGCCCGCCGCACCGACGCCTGCGGCAGAGCTGTGGCAGCCGCGACAGCGTCGACCATGATGCCCTCGAGCGCACCTTGCCTCAGCTCGCCCGTGACCAACCTGATGACGAACGCACGCTCGTCGGCCGTGGTCCGCGAGAACAAGTCCAGCAGCAGGGCCGAACGTCGCGCAGCCGAACCAGCGCCCGACGTCGCCGCCACCTCGGACAACTTCTCGTCCACCTCGGCAACGGTCAGCGTCGACTCCGAGGCGGACGGGACATCCAGATCTGCGAGTGTGCGCCAGCCGACCCCGATCCGTCCCTGCGGCAATTCGCCCGACAACCACGACACCGCCGGTTCGATGTCACCCGCCTGTGCCTCGGACAGCACAGCACCGAGCTCCTCGATCTTGACCTTGCGCGAACGCGTCGCGGCCACGGCCCGAGAGGTTTCGACAATCCTGGACATCAGCACTCATCGAACATAACCGCACCCACCGACTGGCCTACCCAACCGGGTCAATCCGCAGGCTCCACTCCTGCCTGACATTCAATTGTTACCGCTGTGACTCCAGCGGCCGGTGTTCTTGCTGTTACGTTCGATGTATGCCTGTGACGTCCCGAGCAGGAGTGAAGCCTGCGGAACGACCCGGCGGCGGGCCGGCGACGGGTCAGCTGAATCCCACCACCCGGTCGCCCCAGGCAGCGCGCATGTCTCCGTCGGGATCGTCGACGAGCGTGTCGGACGTATCGATCACCAGAGTCCATCGATTCTTCTCGGTGTACGGGGCCCAGTGCTTGGACGCGTCCAGCGCGGCCGGTACTCCGTACCGCGCGAAGGCCAGCCACCGCCGCTGCATCCGGGCCGACACCGCCATCGCCGGTTTCCGACCCCCCAGCCAGAAGGTGGGATCTCGGTTGAGAGTTCCGAAATTGCCGAACACGTACGGCAGTTCGGTCGCGTGGCCGGCCCCTACTCGCGCGGCCTTGAGCATCGGCGTCGCGTGATCGAAACGGTACATCCAGGTCGGCGAATGCCTACTGTGCCCGTCGGCGATCCACAGACTCGGCATGACGAAGCCTGCATCACGCGAGATCGCCTGCGCCCCAGCGGGTTTGTTCCTGTCCGGGTAGGCGGCCATGATCTCCGCGATACGCGAGGCGGGCATGTCCGCGTGATCGTGCGCGATGGCCCGGAACATCTCCGAGACGGTGTCGGACGTGATCGGCATCAACGGGGACTTCATGAACCGGAAGATCGAGGGCTCGTCGTGATTGGTGCCGATGATCAACGGAATTCTGTGCGACAGACCTTTTTGAAAGGCCGCGACCGGGTAACGGGGCACGATGTCTCCGTCGACGACGGGCGAAAGTCCCAGTGTCCCAGGCACTGTGGTCGGAATCTCGTAGCAGAGGGTGTCCCCCGCGGTGACCAGTCTGCTGAAGTGCATCTCGAGCAACTCGCCGACGTCGTCGCGGTCGACCCCCACGAGCTCGAGGAACCGGGCGGCCACCGCAGCGCCGCGTTCGGGACCGTACACGGACGTGGCCGGGGCACTTTGCACGATCGCTCGATGGAAGAGCCCCTCGGCCTTGGGCGAGGTCATCAGAGTGGTGACCGACGCGCCACCGGAGGACTCGCCGAAGACGGTGATCTCGTCGGGGTCCCCACCAAAGGCGGAGATGCACTCCCGGACCCAGTGCAGCGCCGCAATCTGGTCGCGCAAGCCGAGATTGGTCTCGAAGACGTGTTCGTCGGTGGAGAAGGACGACAGATCGAGAAAGCCGAATGCGCCGAGACGAAAGTTGATCGAGACCACGACCACGTCGCCGTTCTCGCTCAGATGTCGCCCGTCGTACACCTGTTGCGCGGACGAACCGAGCGAATACGCGCCGCCGTGGATCCACACCAGCACCGGACGCAGTTCGCCGTCCGGCCGTGGTGCCCACACGTTGAGCGACAGGCAATCCTCGGAGATCGACAACGACGGATCGATCGGGACCGGGCTGTCGCGGCCCTGCGGTGCCATCGCACCGAAGTGCAGACCGTCGAGCACGCCGTTCCACGGCTGCAGGGGACGCGGTGCTCGAAACCGCAACTCACCCACCGGCGGTGTCGCGTACGGAATACCCCTCCAGGCGACTGTCGGCGATGCGTCGGCCGCAACCGGGTAGCCGAGAACGTCGCCGTACGGCGTGCTCACACGGACGGTGGAGTCGGACGTGGTGTCGTCCATCGCACCTCCCTTCGGGTCGTTGCTCAACGTACCAACTCCATCCCCGACGCCGGCCCGCTCGAAACCCCCGGCAGCGCTCCCATCGAACCGAGGAACGAGTCATGAAGAGAATTGGATACGCCCTGGCGGCGGTCGTCGGAGTGTTCCTGTTGTCCGCCTGCGGTTCGGGCGGCGGAGGTGACGGACCCATGGCGACGGTCATCACCGACCGCCCCCAGCCGATCACCGCGGTTCCGACCACCGACCGTGGCCTGCCGTCGAGCACTGTGCCTGCCACGCCATCCTCCACGACACCGTCCTCCACGACACCGTCCAGCACCACACCGTCCAGCACCACGAAGACCACGCCGAGTGCGGTTGCCCAGCAAGCGAACCCGACGCAGTACGCAGGCAAGGCTCCGGGCTGGTACTACTTCACGAGCCCCAGCGGCAAGTTCGAGTGCGGTATAGCCGTACAAGAGACGTCGATCGCCGGTTGCCACGGCTCGCTGCCCGACTCGGCCCCCGAGGTGACCGACAGTGCATCCTCCGACCGGGTGAAACCCAATTCCGTGCAGATCATCGCCGGCTCCCCCGCGAAGTTCGAGAGCCTGGGCGATCCCAAGTTCCACCGATTCGACGGACCCGCGGCGGCACTCCCGTACGGCGAAGAACTCACCGTGGCGGGTAGTGGATCCACCAACGGGCTTCGATGCAGCGTCGACGAGCAGACCGGAGTCACCTGCACCGATCAGGTCGGCCACGGTTTCACCGTCTCGGACGACGATTTCGACCTTCGCTGACGGCGTCGTTCGCGCGGCGAAAGACCAGGCGTAATGTCCCAGGACGGTACGACAATCCCTGCCGTACGGTCTCCCCAGCGGCCGGCGCCCGCGCGCGGCCAGAAGGTGCATCACACATGAATCAGACCTCGGACCGTCACACAGCGAAGGTCATCGGCGTCAGCGTCGCCGCCGCTGTAGGCGGCTTCCTGTTCGGCTTCGACAGTTCGGTCATCAACGGAGCTGTCGATTCGATCGAAGACCACTTCTCTCTCGGCTCGTTCACCACCGGCTTCGTGGTTGCGATCGCCCTGATCGGCTGCGCGATCGGTGCCTGGTTCGCCGGTAGCCTCGCCGATCGCTGGGGCCGCAAGAAGGTGATGCTGCTCGGCTCGGCCCTGTTCGTCATTTCCTCGGTCGGCTCCGGGCTCGCGTTCAGCGTTCCCGATCTCATGCTCTGGCGTGTGCTCGGCGGTCTCGGCATCGGCATCGCGTCGGTCATCGCACCGGCCTACATCGCCGAAATCGCGCCCGCCAAATGGCGTGGCGCGCTGGCCTCGCTGCAGCAATTGGCGATCACCATCGGTATCTTCGCTGCCCTACTGTCCGACGCCCTTCTCGCGGGTGCGGCCGACGGAGCCTCCAACGACCTGTGGTTCGGTGTCGAGGCGTGGCGCTGGATGTTCCTCGTCGGTGTGGTCCCCGCTCTGGTCTACGGAATCCTGGCCACCCTGATCCCGGAGTCACCCCGCTACCTGGTGGGTCAGCATCTGGACGAGGAAGCCGCCGCGGTTCTGGCGAACATCACCGGCGAGCTGCATCCCGACGAGCGAGTGCACGAGATCAGGCTGACGCTGCGCAAGGAGGCCCGATCGTCGTTCGCCGACATCCGTGGCCCCAAGTTCGGTCTGCAGCCGATCGTCTGGGTGGGCATCACGATGGCCGTCCTGCAACAGCTGGTCGGCATCAATGCGATCTTCTACTACTCGACGACGCTGTGGCGGTCGGTCGGGTTCACCGAGGACCAGTCGTTCACCACCTCGGTCATCACCGCGGTCATCAACGTGGCCATGACGTTCGTGGCGATTCTGTTCGTCGATCGCATCGGCAGGCGCAAGCTGCTGATGGCGGGGTCCATCGGAATGTTCGTCGGACTCGTCATGGCATCCGTCGCCTTCTCGCAGGCGACCGGCAGCGGCGACGAGGTCAGTCTGCCGTCGCCGTGGGGTGCGATCGCGTTGGTCGGGGCGAATCTGTTCGTCATCTTCTTCGCATCGACCTGGGGACCGATCATGTGGGTCATGCTCGGCGAGATGTTCCCCAACCGGATGCGTGCCATGGCTCTCGGTATCGGTACGGCTGCGAACTGGATCGCCAACTTCGCTGTCACGCTTGCCTTCCCACCACTGACGTCGTCCGTCGGACTGTGGGTCATCTACGCCGGCTTCGCGCTCTTCGCTGCGTTGTCGTTCCTTTTCGTCAAGTCCAACATCCGCGAGACCAAGGGCATGGAGCTCGAGGACATGCTGGGCTAGACCCAGGCCGAGGTGAAGGGGCAGTAACACCGGCACATGGTGACCGGTGTTACTGTCACTGACGTTCTGACACGGGGTGTGTCCGCCGATGCGGATGCTGAGATCAAACCCGCCGAACCTGATGCAGGTAATACTGACGAAGGGATGTCAAGGCGATGACGCCTGTTGTATCTGCGGACCCGGTCCGCTTCACCGATCGACTCTGGGACGCATCCGCGCACATCAGACGCGCGATCGACGATCTCGAATTCCTCCGCCGGCTCGGTGCGGGAACCCTTCCCCTCGACGCGTTCCGTCGATATCTGGAACAGGATTCGCTGTATCTCGGTGGCTACGTGAAGTCGCTGTCCCTGCTGGCAGCGCACGCGCCGACACCGGTGGCCGGAGCCTTCTGGGCCGGCGCTGCAGCGAGCGCGATGGACGAGGCCGCCTCGCACGAGGCAATGCTCACCGGAGGCGTTCTTCCGTCCTCCACCGAGACGCCGACGCCTTCACCGGCATGCCTCGGCTACACCTCCTACCTGACGGCCGTCGCCGCGACCGAGCCGTATCCCGTTGCGGCGGCAGCTGTGCTGCCGTGCTTCTGGATCTACGCCGACGTCGGCCGCTCGCTCGCCGGAGCGGCGAAAGCCGTGCTCGCACGCGATCCCGGTCATCCCTACGCACAGTGGGTGGCCAACTACGACGCACCCGAATTCCATGCCCTCGTCGATGCCGCCAAGGGCTTCGTCGACGACGCGGCCGACTCTGCGACGGAACTGCAGCGTGAGCAGATGATCGACGCCTTCGTCGTTGCGTCGAGGTACGAATTGATGTTCTGGGACAGCGCATTACACCCCACTCCGTGGCCATCGACCGAGAGCGCGGTGCACGCATGAGAACGTTTCGATTGCTCACGGTGATGGTGGCGACAGTCCTCGCAACCACGGTGATGGCCGGCTGCTCACAGTCGACGGATTCCGACACCATCCGTTTCGCCCTCGACTGGACTCCCAACACCAATCACACCGGCCTCTACGTCGCCCTTCAGGAGGGCTACTTCGCCGACGCCGGGCTCGATGTGGAAGTACTGCCGTACAACAACACCGCCGCGGACACGCTCGTCGATGCAGGCAACGCCGAGTTCGGTATCAGCACCCAGAGTTCGACGGTCTTCGCGAGATCCGCCGGTGCCCGGACCGTGTCCGTCCTCGCACCACTGCAGCACTGGGCCACCGGCATCGGAGTGCGTGCGGATCGGGACGACATCGCGAGCCCACGCGCACTCGACGGCAAGGTCTACGCCGGTTTCGGTGAATCCGGCGAGCAGGCCGGGCTCCGGCAGGTCATCGAGAACGACGGTGGCACAGGCGAATACGAGACCGTCGTGCTCGGCACATCGGCCTACGAGGCGGTGTACTCCGGCACTGCCGACTTCACCGTGTCCTACCTCGCGTGGGAGGGCATCGAGGCAGAGCACAGCGGAACGCCGATGAAGTACTTCGATTACACCGATTACGGGTTCCCCGACGCCTACGCCATCACCATCAGCGGAAACGAGCCGTGGCTGGCTGCGCATCCGGACGAGGCGAAGAAGTTCGTGCAGGCGCTGCAGCGTGGCTACCAACTCGCAGCGGACGATCCGGACAAGGCGGCTCAGGATCTGATCGACGCCAATCCCGGTACGTTCACCGACGAATCGTTGGTGTTCGAGAGTCAGAAGATGCTCGCAGAGAAGTACATGAAGGATTCCGCGGGCGAGGTCGGACGACAGAGCATCGAGACGTGGACCGCGTACTCGAAGTTTCTCTACGACAGCGGGGTACTCACCGATCAGAACGGTGCACCGCTGAGCGCCGAACCGGACTGGTCCACCTATTTCACCGATGACTACCTCGGCGATCGATGAGCCGGTGACCGCTGAGCGAGATACGTTCTCGCTCAGCGGTGTCCGAGCTTCGTTGCGGTGGGCATGGCCCGCGGTGACCGTCGTCGTCCTGTCGATCGCGGTGTGGCAGATCTATGTCGAGGTCAGCGGCATCAGGCCACAGGTACTGCCCTCCCCCGGCCGCGTTCTCACGCAGGGCTGGGCCCAACGCGAGGCGATTGCCGAGAATGCCGCAGCGACACTGCAGGTGACACTCGTCGGTTTCGCAGTCTCTCTCGTGCTGGCCTGGCTGCTCGCCATCGCCGTGGACTTCTCGCCGTGGCTGCGCCGTGCGTTCGTACCCTTGTTCGTCGTCTCGCAGACACTGCCGATCATCGCCATCGCACCGCTGCTCATCATCTGGTTCGGGTTCGGACTGTTACCGAAGATTCTCGTGATCGCACTGGCGACGTTCTTTCCCATGGCCATCGGGCTCATCGAGGGGTTCGCCGCCGCAGATCGCGACGCGCGAGCCCTCCTGGCCACCATGGGGGCCGGCCGCTGGCAGCAGTTCCGCTACGTACGGCTGCCGTCGGCACTTCCTCGATTCTTCACCTCGCTTCGCATCGGCATCACCTACGCCGTCGTCGGTGCGATCTTTGCCGAATACGCAGGAGCCACCGCAGGACTCGGTATCTACATGAGTCAGCAGAAGAATTCGTTCCGTACCGATTTGGTACTTGCAGCCGTTGCCGTCACCGCGGTGATCAGCGTGCTCCTGTTCGTCTCGACGTTCGTGGTCGAACGCGTCGTCGCCCCGTGGGCACGTCAGGGCTCGGCGGGCCACAATGTCTGATGTCGAGCCCACAATGTCTGACGTAGAGCACAGCATCGACATCTCGGCTCTGAGAAAATCGTTCGGCGGAAAACCGGTACTCGACGACGTGTCGTTCGGAGTCCGGCCCGGTGAATTCGTGTCGATCATCGGTCCGAGCGGGTCGGGCAAGAGCACGGTGTTCAACATGCTCGCCGGCCTCGATACACCCGATTCGGGCTCGGTCCGAGTCCCGCCGTGCGCGTACATGCCGCAGAAGGACCTGCTGTTCCCGTGGCGATCGGTGCTCGACAACACCTCGCTCGGCCTCGAAGTACAAGGCGTCGCCAAGAAGGAGGCACGAGCGCGGGCACGCGAGTTGTTCCCGGTGTTCGGTCTCGACGGGTACGAGTCCGCTCGCCCGTCCGAACTGTCCGGTGGCATGCGGCAACGAGCAGCACTGCTGCGCACCGTGGTGCAGGGACGGTCGGTGTTGCTGTTGGACGAGCCCTTCGGGGCATTGGACTCGTTGACCCGTAGTGACATGCAGGCCTGGCTGCAGCAGGTCTGGTCGGAGTTCAGGTGGACGGTGCTGATGATCACCCACGACATCCGCGAGGCGGTCTACCTGTCCGATCGGGTGGTGGTCCTCTCGCCACGACCCGCCCACGTTCGACGGCAGGTCGACGTACCGCTGCCTCGACCCCGGGAGCTCGAGATCGTCACGACGCCGCAGTTCGCCGCTGTCGAGAAGCAGTTGATGGATGTTCTGTCGAGCACGCCGAACCATTGACCTAGCCGACGCAGGGCTCAGTCGACGCAGGGGATGCCGCCGTTGCTGTGCACACCCTGGTCCGGGGCGGCCGGTAGGTCGTGGGACGGCTCGGGTACGGCTACCTCGAGCGGTGGTGGTGCCGGATCCGATGTCGGATCGAGGGCTGCGGGTGTCGGCTGCGCAGGACCGATCAATCGCGCTGCCTCGGCTCTGATGGCGTCGACGTCGACGAGATTGACGTCCTGACCGTCGACGGTGTCGTAGCCCGTGATCGGCAGCGTGTAGAAGTCGATATCACCCTTCATGACGGCACCGGCTCCCCCGGCCAGGCCGATCGGGTCGAGGCCCGCGTCGATGACGATGTCGTTCTTGGTACCCGCGATCAGCGCACGCAATTCGCTGATGTTCGCCAGCACGCCGGATGCGCTGAGCTTGGCCATCACCCCGGCCACGAACGCCTGCTGCCGCTTGGTTCTGTCGAGGTCACCGTTGTCGAGTCCGTGCCGTTGACGCACGAAGGACAACGCCTGAGTCGCGCTCAACTCTTGCGCACCCGCGGGGAAGTCCGCACCCGAGTACGTATCGTGCACCGGGTTGTTCAGGCAGACCTGGATCGGGCCGACTGCCGTCGCCACGTCGTAGAATCCTAGAAGATTGACTTCCGCGAAATGATCGATGGGCACATCGAGGAGATCGCGAACGGCCATCAGTGTCGAGCGGCGCCCCGCCTCGCGTGCTCGACGCTCACGCTCGGCCGCGTCGGTGACACCCTCGTCGAGCAATTGGGTGTCGGCATCGGCCTTGGCGAGCCCGTAGGCCTCCTTGATCTTGCGCTTGCCGTACCCGGGAACGTCGACGTAGTCGTCGCGCGGTATCGACAGCGCTGTCGCTCGTCCACCGCCGGCCGGAAGATGCACCAGCAGAAGCGTATTGGTGTTGTATCCCCCGACGTCGCTGTCACCGGCATGCAGGGTGTCGGTGACGAACGCGGCCGGCAGATCGTTGCCGTCCATGTCCTTACGACTGTCGAGCCCGATCAGCAGAATGTTGGTGTCGGCACCGTTGACATCCGGATCGTTGTTCGCGATACCGTCGAGCGCATCGGAGGTGGTCAGTCCGGTGGTTGCCTCCCGGTACACCGCGAATCCGACGCCACTGACTGCGACGGACGCCACCGCCGCCGTCGCGACGAGCACCCGGCCGATCCGCAGCGCAACAGCGTGGTCGCCGGACGGACGCGCCAACCGGTGGCGTCCTGGTCCACGTTCGATGCCGCTACCAGGGCCGTTCGGTTGCACCCTGACAGGCTACTCGGCTCTCACACGGGCGAGATCGTGCCCAGACGCCGCGCGAGCTCGTCGACGGCCGAGAATGCCGCGTCGAGGCTGGCCCGAGCCTGCGGAATCTTCGGTGCCAGACCGGCAACCCGCTCGGCAAGGGTCAGGTCGATCGGGACGAAATGCACGTCCATGCCCAGTGCAGCACCGAGAACCTGCCGCAGCTGCCCCGTGGTGTGGTCGATCGACGCTGCCTCCGAGCCCGGGGTGTACTCGTTCCCCCGACTGGTGACCACAACCGCAGGCTTGCCGACGAGTGGTGCTGTGTCGCCGTCGAACGGCACCGTGATGCCGGGAACGTGCACGTAGTCGATCCACGCCTTCAGCGTCGACGGGATCGACCAGTTGTACATCGGCGCACCGATCAGTACGACGTCCGCGGAGATCAGTTCCTCGATCAGCTCGACTTGAAGAGCCTCGGCTGCCGCGTCCACGGTCTCGTCGGCAGTCCGCAGGTGCGGTGCCCAATGCAGTGCCGAGGTCGGCAGATGTGGCAATGCATTGACGTGCAGATCACGGCGAATCACCGAATGATCGGTTCCGATGGTGTGCCACGCGTCCGAGAAGTGGGCTGTCACCCGACGGCTGATCGAACGGGACAGGTCGGCAGACGAATCCAGGTGCAACAACTGCGGCACTGAAACACTCCTCGGATGGTGGGTGTCCCGAGCCTAGGCGAACCGGACGCTCCTATCCTGGTCGGATGGACTTCCGATTCGTCACCCGCGCGCTGAGTTCGCGCTCTGCCGCACGAATCACGACGGCACTGCACGAGAACACGGACACGGACGTCGATGTCCGTCTCGGTGGCGTGTCGGTGGACCTGGACGACTCCGCGCGCGCTGCGGTGCTCGAACTGCTCACCCAGCTGGCCACCGCCAGGGCTGTGGCCATCGGAACCGTCGAAGAACTGCTGACGACCTCGCAAGCGGCAGAGGTACTCGGTGTCTCCGACACCTACGTTCGGCGCTTGGCCGACGCCGGAGACCTACCGATCGAAATGCGTGGCACCCACCGACGCTTCCGGCTGGAAGACCTTCTGCGACACCGTGATCGATTTCGCTGACGTGCTGCGGTGGCCGATCAGCCGGCCTCGCGCTCGAACTGCTCGGACTGCAATGTCATGAGGTCACGAAACGCGTGGCCGGCCGCACGCCACAGCTGTTCCGCATCGATGTAGTCCACGCCGCGAAGGTCGACGTCTCCCAGATACGCCCCGACGTCGACCGACAGCATCCCGATCACCGACGACACCTCTGCATCCAGGTATGTCACCCGCGTGTTCTGAAGTTCTCGAAACTGCGTCGAGAAGAATTCCGCCGGAATTCTCCGGTCGACGAACTGTGCGATGAGAAAAAGGAAGCGGGACGAATGAGCGGATGCCGCTCGGTATGACTGCTCCATGGTGAATACCTCTCCCCACGGTCGACAGCACCCCTCGCACTGTCGACCGTCGAGCTCGCTGAGACCCGAAACCCGATGCACAGACGAACTCTCGAGCATCGATTCGACCCAGCGATTGAAACAGGGAGCTCGTCGTACAAGCGCCAGGTTAATCAGACACTTCGACGGTTTCCGCACGTTGCGCGAAGTTGGTGAAAGCTCACAAAATCATGGCGTTCACCTGCTAGTTCTTACTGAAAGGAACCGAGAGGGGCGCGATCGGGAGTGTCCAACTGCCAGAACTGCCAGCCGTCCCGCTCCTCGACATCTCCACTGATGTGCGTGGCGACGGCACTGGCGGCGACGGACGGGTTGTCGAACCGTCGACCCTCCATCGGCCCGGCCGTGATTTCCAGGCGCTGAGTCTGCGGGTCGAATCGCCCGCTGAGCCGGTATCCCTCGCAATCGGCCACCACCCGTACCCGGTTGTCGATCACTTCCTCTTCGACGACGACCTTGGACTTCCGCGTTGCTTTGACCCTGGGCGTGCGAACCCACGTCTGCTCGGGTCCGACGTCGACCGACGTGTCCAGGGTGGCGCTCAGTCCCAGCAGTTCCCAGCGTTCGCTGCCGTGAGCCACCCTGTCGACTGCAATGGCGTGATGCCCGGTTCGCGTCCGTAGCGGCGAGTCCTGTACCCACAGATCCACTTCTCCGCGAATATCCGACGCCATCTCCTCGGAGGACACCATGTAGAACCGCGGTTCCTCGGTTGCCAGGTCCACGAACACCCAGTACGACGACCCCGTGTCGTCGCTCGCGAGCGACTCGTCCTGTCTGCGGGCCTTCCAGTCGCCGGTCACCTTCGATCGCACCCGCACGATGCACGAGGACTTACCGTCCATCGACCAGACCTGAACGGGATTGCGGCGCGAGGTGGTCAGACGCTCCGCGCGTCCACCGCGCTGCGCGACGGTTCTGATGAAAGCCTTGATTCCCCGGTCGGATGTGTCTTCCACGGTTTGCCGCCTTAAGCCTCGAGCGCCCCGTACTTATGAAGAGAGGTGTTGCGACGGGTGGCGCTCGCACGACTCGGTTTCCCCCAGCCTACTGCGTCGATGCGTGCTCGAGTAACTACCGAACGATCGCCGTTCGGTTGCCGGTTACCGTGGAGACATCGAATACTGCCAGGAGGTACCGCAATGCCGGTGACGATCACCCATGACACCGCCGCCCACCGATTCGAGATTCACGTCGACTCCGAGCCGGCCGGGTACTCCGAGTACTTCGAGTCGAACGGCGTCCGAACCTTCCACCACACCGTGACACTGCCTCGGTTCCGCGGCCGAGGGCTGGCCGCCGCGCTCACCGAATACGCCCTCGACGACACCAGCACGCAGGGCCTCCAAGTGGTCCCTGCGTGCTGGTTCGTGCGCGACTTCATCGACGCAGCCGGCGATCGATATTCACATCTGGTCAAACGATGACCGGTCAGCGATTTGCCGAGACGAATCCGGACCCGATACCGGATTCAGAACTGTCAACGTTTCCGGCTTTTCCATCGTCGTTTCCGGTGGTTGCCTCGTCCGATTCCTGAACGGTTTCGATTCGATCTTGTGCCGCAACACTTTCCGCAGCCCGCTCGGCTGCTACGCGACGCCGTTCGTAGTTCTCGACACCCCGGGCAACCCGTTGTCGATGTTCACTCAAGACATGTTCGTAGTACATCTGTTCTCCTACAGAAAGAATGGACGCCTCACACGGAGCACAGCCGTGCGGCGCAAAATAGTCGACGCGTCGTTGTCGAGGCTTATCGGCCTCGATCCGCGAAAGCTCTACTCAGAGAGCGTGATCGGCATTAGCCGCGGATCGCGTGTAGACGACGCCCCGGCCTGCGAGCTCGAAATTTGCTGCCATTGTCCACCTCCACGATCGATGCGATGTACCCGTACGACGATCATGCACTGCCGAGGCATCGAACTCCACTGATTAAATTCCGCGCTCGAGAATTGTTGTGCAGCTGGACTTTTTAGGGGCGCACTCGAACGAGTGGTGGAGTGTGGCCCGACTACTTCGATTCGATCGGTCGGTAGGCCTTCCCGGTGTACGCGAACGCGCGCGCGTTTGTCAGGTACGCGCAGTCTGCTGTCGCTGTTCTGCTCGCGTGTGCGAACGGGGTGGGGTGGCGCGCCTCAGCGGGCGACACGGTTGGGGATCACCGATCCCCTTTGTCTGCGCGATGCGCTCGCGTATGCGACGGGGGGTGGGTGTTGCGAGTGAACGTCCGGCACTGTCGGAGGCGACGTGGTGCCGGCACCTCTGGTGCTATGCGAATGCGCGCGCGTTTGTCGGGTGCGCGCGGTCTGGTGTCGCTGTTCTGCTCGCGTCCGGCGAACGCGCTCGCGTTCGCGGCCCTGGGGCGAGGGGACGGGGGTCCGTATGGCGATGATGGGACTGGGGGTGCAGGTGTCGATGCCTGCGCCTTCAGGTCAACGAAAGGGGTGAATACTGTTGTGTGGGTGTTGCTTTCGAATGCAAAATGCCCCTGACCACGGGTGGTCAGGGGCATTTTGGGATGTTGTGTTCGGCGGTGTCCTACTCTCCCACACCCTGTCGAGTGCAGTACCATCGGCGCTGGAGGGCTTAGCTTCCGGGTTCGGAATGGGACCGGGCGTTTCG
>NZ_NOZA01000012.1:0-69780 GCF_002258465.1 Rhodococcus sp. 05-2256-B1
CCAGTCTGCGAATGCGGTTGTCCCTCAGGGGTTGATGCTCCACCCACGCGCGAGTTGCGCCGCTATCGTCCGCGAGTTTCTGTGAACCCGCGCAGTTGCGTCCCACTTCCATTCCCACACCCAGGCCGGTCCGGACGGGAGCGGCCCAGCAGTGGCGAGCATCGGAGACAACGGATTCGGGGGCATCGACGACGAATGCCCGCGCAGGGCACCGGCGAACCATCGAAACCGACCGCAAGCGGTCGCACGTCCCCTCCGGGGCCGCCCCATATGGGTCACCAATTTGGTCGTACGAGTCGTCCCAGCCTGACATGCCGGGGACCCCGTCCAATCAAACCGCGGTCGCAAGCTCCCAAGACGCGGTTTGACAGTCCACCCTCGTCATGTCGATCGGGGACGTCTCATCCGAACCTTTGGAAGGTGTCCCTGCCATGAACAACAACCTGCTCAACGATCACCAGATCATCACCGAGCTCATCGGCAATGCCGCTCAGCTCCCCGCCGAAGATCCGCGCGGGGCCCGGTGGGCCACCGAAGCGCTCGCGCTCGCCAGCGCAGCAGAGCTACCCATCCTCATCGAGGAAGCCGAGGGAGTGCTCGGACGGATCGAGCACGACACCACCTGCCGGTGGTGCGCCGGGCAGCCGGGAGCAGCCATCCCGGTCGGGTCCTTCTGGTGCACCAACTAAAGCCAGGCCCTCCGGGGTCCCGGTCCCACCACGGGGCCGGGACCCCCCTTTTTTTGCCTCCCGCATCGCCGGAGATGGACGGCTCGTACACCTCGTCCAGTCGTTCGCGTGAATGACTGTTGCCGGAACCACCGCGCCACCCCGTGCGTCCAACCAGACATGGACCACGACGAACGCGCAGCCATCCGAGCGGACGGCCACGACCCTGACCACCCCGCCGTCTCCGATGCCCTCGACCAGGTGAAACGCACTCTCCACCTGTACCGGCACCTCGCCTGGACCTTCACCAAGGATGACCTCGACGGCGTCTCCGTTCCCCGCCGAACGAGCTGACCAGCACATTCGACAGTCGAACACCCGTTCGATACGCTGACGGTAGTTCCTACCGGCACGGCGAAAGGTCGATCGTCATGGCCACCGTCGACGCGATCGCAGACCTCACCGGACTCGACAAAGCCACCCAACTCGACGTCCTCCGGCGTCGGATGGCCACCGTCCCCGGCGGCCGCCGCGACCACGCACCCGCCGACATGCCCACCATCACCGCACCCGAACCGGCGGCACAGGCCGCGCCCGCCGACGACGATGCGGAACCGCTCACCGCCGCTGTACGCGGCGAAACCCTCCGGACCATGCCGGTACCCCCACCGCTCGCCGCACTGCTCCCACGCCGAGCCTTGGCCCGCGGAACCGCCGTCACCGTCACCGGCGCCGGGTCCATACTCATCGCGCTCGTCGCCGAAGCATCCGCCGCCGGCCACCACGTCGCCCTCATCGGCCAACCACGCCTGAGCCTGCTCGCCGTCCACGAACACGGCGGCAATCTCGCAAAAGTGCATCTTGTAGATCCTGGAAAAACTGACCCTCTCGACGCCGCCTCGATCTGTCTCGACGGGGTCGATCTGGTCGTCACCACCGTCCACGGACGAGACGTACCACCCACGCGCGCAAGAGCTTTGCTCGCCAGGAATCGTCGACAGGCGAGTGTGCTGATCCTGACCGACGGACACATGCCCGGTATCGATCTCACGATCGCCTCCACCGTCTGCGGGTACGGCGGCATCGAGCAGGGGAGAGGTCGCATCAAGTCGATCACCCTCGAAACCGCCGTCCACGGCCGCGGAACGCCGCACCGCACCGGCCGGTACACCCTCACCGCGCCAACGTTCGGTGAGACAGGCCTGCGCTGGACACCCGCACCCGCCGACGACCTCGCCGGCCACCGGCCCGTCGCGGTCGCGCAATGAGCACCCACAACGAGGCCGGCATCTTCGATGCCTGGCCCACCACCTTCGAGCCACCCACCCGCCGCATCGTCGACCCACCAAAATCGGTGCACGTCAATATCGCGCTGGCGATCGGACGATCCGGAGGCGGGCGATTCCGCGACACCACGGCTCTCAAAGTGAGAGCCGAGGGCTTGGCCATGGACACCATCGTCGAAGGAAACCTGTTCGCATGGGCACGGACCAGTGTGGGCGATTGGCTTGCGCAAGTGTCGTTTTCGATCCCCACGGGCAACAAGAAGGGCCGACTCGACCTCGATCGACAATGGGTTCCCGCCGACGCCATCACACCCATCACATGACCGACACCACCCCGCAGTAGCCCTCAGGATCGGCCTCGATCACCGACAATCAGCACACACCACCGCAAACACAGGAGAGACCGTGAACATCGGCGACCGCTACCACCTCGCACCCGGCGCACCCGGCATCGTCGTCGTACGCGACATACAACCCGAGGGCCTCATCCTCGTCGAAAACGAAACACCAGGCCCCGGCGTCTACCCCTACCTCGTCAAACCCGACACCCTCGTACCCGCCACCACCTGACCGAACAGCCCCTCGAAAGACCTGAGAACCCACCGGGGGCAGTGACACACTGGACGCCCCAGCAGCCGGACACTTCTCGACACACGACGAAGAGGGGAGCGGCACCCATGGCGCACGCGCTGACCTACATCGACACCGGCAACCCCCACTGGATGACCGCACTACTGTTCGTACTCGCGGCCGCCACCGCAATAGCCCTCACCTGGTGGTTCTTCGGTAGCGACAAGTAGGCCGAGCGTTCTGGGTATTGCGGTACCCGTTGTGTACCGGCATACTGTCGATATGACCGACACCCCCACCGTCGACGCACTCACCGAACAACGACAACGCTCACGCTTCTTCGTTCAACACCTCACCTACCTTGCCGACAACTACGTCGACCAGGCCCTCGTCAAAACCGCACTCCTCAACGGCCTCAGCCAATCCGACACCGCTAAAGCGCTCGGCATGAGCAAGAAGACCGTCAATACACACGCCCGACGCCCCTGGGTGCCGACCGCAGCCGCAAAAGGAACCGACCTACCCGACAGCACGCCGCTGTTCCGCTACATCTTCGGATCCGACGACGCAGCCACCGCAGCCATCGCCACCTGCAAGCAATACGACCGCGAACGCCTCCACATCGAATCACTCTGACCAGGCGACTACCCGTCCGCCGAACCGGCCTCACGCCTGAGGGCCCGCTTCGCCGACGCCACACCACGCGCCCGCAGAAAAGCACTCAACGTCACACCTTCCGCCGCCGCAGCAGCCGACACCTCGCCATGCTCGTCCTCCGTAAACCGCACCGGCACAACTCGATCCCGGATCGGTTCCACCGACTTCGGCCTACCACGCTGACCCATGAAACACATATTAACCGACTACACAAAACAGTTGCGCAGCAATCTTTAACCGACTACGTTAAATCGGTGTACCGGCCAACGACGCCGGCGAAAGCCATCGAAAATGTCGGAACCATCTGACAACATCGGGCCACCACACGCCAGTGATCGGGGAAGAGAGCACCATGAACACACGCAGGCAATACGCAACCGTCGCAGTCACCGGAATCATCGGCCTCGGCGTCATGGCCCTCGTCCTCTGGCTCGCCTACTCAGGCAACGACGACCCCAACAGCGGCGGAATCCACACGACCATGCCCATCGGCCTCGGCACCCTCCTGATCAGCCTCGTCGTCATCGTCGTCATCGTCTTCGCCTCCATCGTGATCTGGGTAGAAATCATCAACCCCCGAAGAGCAGATCGCGCGCACCGCAACAACGTCGACGGCGGACACGAAACCCTCGACCAGGCCGACAACCAGCGATGAACCCACTCCACCGCGACGAATTCGCCGACGCCGAAATCAACCTGCAACGACGCCACACCGAGCTGCTCACCGAGTTCACGACCGAACATCAACTGCGCTACTACCAGGCACACCGACGGTACGTCAGCGCCCGGATCCGCCATCTCAAACGAGCACTGCTCATCACCACCGTCAACGTCGTCACCATCTTCTTCGCCACCATCGTCCTAGTGCACAACACCACTCCACCCGCCGCGATCCGATGGGCCCTCTACATCGCAGCCGCAACGGTCACCGCCATCGCCGCCACAATCGCCCACAAACTGAACCGAATCATCAACACCACCGACGCGCACTACGTCGCCACAGTGAACGACGCCGAACAACGCCACCACAGCCGCCAACGAAACACCTGACCCAACAACGACAACCACGAGCTACCGCGACACCGAGCGTCGTCACCCTCCGTCGCTCCCGCGCAATCACCTCACAGCCGTACCCCACTACCGCGCCGCCGTAGAGCACCAGCTCCGGCGGCGTTCCGCGTCCCACCCCCAGCGGCCGGCCACGTACACAAGCAGGCCCTAACGGGCCACACGCACCCCTACGGGCTGCACCGAACCGAACTCCGCTGCGCTCCGCACTCAAAAGAGCGAAAAGAATCAATTTCTTTCGACCTAGGTGGCTTCTGGCGAGCATCCATCACCCGTGCCCGCCGGCTCAACCCCTCGCTCCGCTGCGCTACGGCCAAGGCTCCGAACACTTTTCGTAGAGCAGTCGCTTCGCTCCCACGAAAACTGTCCGGCCGAAGGGTTGCCCCGTCGTTCCCGTGCGCTGGTTTCTCTCCCCAGCCACCACGGCGAAAGAAATTCGGCAGGGCAGAAGGTCCGGCCACCAGTTCTCGAGGGAGAGGTCACCATGCGCGCACAACACCCCACCACCGCCGACGAAATCGACATCATCGTCCACCGACGCGGCCACCGGACAGTCCGCCGCACCGTCAAACGCGCCAGCGCACGACGCGACCGACGCACCGCACGCCGCGAACTGCGCCACTGAAAACCGCTCCACCCCAACCACACCCGCACACACTGAAAGGCATCACCATGACTCAACGTCGTATGTCCCTCGCCACCGCCGCCGACACCCTCGCCGCCATCCCCGCCCTGCTCGGATACACCCCCGACAACTCCGTCATCGCCATCACCCTGGCCGACAACGGCAACGGCTCGCACGAGGTCGTCACCGCCGCCCGTATCGCCGCCGTCCAGGCCGAGGCCGGATCCGACAACGTCGCGACCCCACTGTCCCGGCACACCGTCCACGGACGACCGGTCACCGCCGTGATCCTCGCCGCGATCGCAGACACTGCCCATGCAGGCGCTGCGTTGCTCGGACTCGACGCCATCCGCGACGCGTTCACCGCACGCGGAATCCGCACCATCCGCGCCCTGCACACCTACAGTCTCACCGCCGGAACGACGTTCACCGACCTCGACCGCTTCACCGACGGCATCATTCCCGACCCCGCCACCACGGCGCTCGCGGCAGCCCTCACCGCACGCGGAGCCGTCATCGCCGCATCACGCGCCGACCTCGAGGCCCGATACGCCCCCACCGCCGAGATTCCCGAATCCCTGGCACTCGCCGCCGCCGCGACGATGGGTGCCGATTTTCTGCCCGTCACGTTCGACGAGCTCGCAGCCGTCATCCATGCCCGCGAAGTCCCCAGCGCCGACCTCACCGCTCGTGTCGGCCTCGCACTGGCCACCGGCCACGCCGAAGTCCGAGACGCCTTCATGGCCCTGCACGTCCACGGTGACCACGACGCAGCAGACGCATTCACCCGCATCGCCGCCCCACTACGCGGTACCGCCCGCGCTAACGCCCTCACCATCGCCGCCTACTTTCTGTACTGCACTGGCGACGGCGCAGCAGCTCACGCGGCACTCGAGGCCGCCGAACGCACCGCGCACCGCGCCGACCTCACCCTGCCGAGACTGGCGGTCCTACTCTCGGCTGCACTCGCTGCCGGAATGGAACCGACCGAGGTCCGAGGACTCGGCGAAGTCATCACCCCCGACTACGTCGCCGCCCACATCGGCAGAGTGCAGAGCTACACCTGACGCCGCTGCCGAGCGTGGCCACCGATTCGAGGTGGCCACGCCCAGCAATTAGGTCGCGGACGCGGGGCCGGTGCATCGGGCATCGAGCCCTCACACCGACAGACGCGCCCAGCAGCGTCCTGCCTGCGCGGAGCGGGCGGCCGTCGGATCAGGGGGAGGCCGAGAGCGGAACTGCGCTCAGAGGGACGTCGGATCGGCCGGCCACACCATGTCGACGTCGGCGGCGGTGGGTCGGGTGTCCTCGACCCGAACACCGGCCACGATCGCATCGAGCGCCAGCTCCGACGGCGGCGGAGACGCGTTCACCACGGCTTTGGACAAGGCATGTTCGATCCGCGAGCGCTCCATACCCCAGCACCCTACCGACCAGCAGGAGCACAACTGCGGCTACGAGCTCGGCCGCTGAAGACGACGCGGAGGGTTCTTTTCGGTCCGTCTGGCTGCGCAACGAGAATGCAACACCCGTCATCTCCGAAGATCAACCCCTGACTCCGCTCACGCTCCGGCCCACAGGGCCCAGCACGACTGTTCGCCCGACCCACCCTCGCTACGCTCCCCGGCAAACACTCGCACCGGCCAGGCATTGACCGTCGACGCCGTGCGCCGCCGTCTCTTTTTCGCGCCACCCGGAAGCGAAAAGAACGCAGTAAGAAAAGGGTAGGGAAGGTGTCCGATAACTGTATTTTCAATTCCCCTGACGAATAAGCGTTGCGGCCAGAAGCGAGCATGAAACGGCAAGGGCAACAACATGAATGGACAATATTGAAGCAGTATTAACTCTGGTGCAAATGCCGCTGTTGCCGTAGAATAGAAGTCAACGCCAACAATTCCGAAAAGGAGAAAGCTATGTCGATCACCGTGTACACGAAACCCAATTGCGGACAATGCGACGCAACGAAACGACGACTCGACAAACACGGCCTCGATTACCGGACTGTCGATATCACGCAAGACGACACCGCCCGCCACTTCGTCAGCTGCGAACTCGGCTACCTCCAGGCCCCCGTCGTGTACGTCGACGAGGACACCCACTGGAGCGGATTCCGGATCGACGCCCTCGACGAGCTCGCCGCCGCCTGAAACCCACAAACCCACAAACACAGAAGAGGCCCCACCATGCGACTCGTACCCGCTTACACCCCCGACCCGGACTACATCGACCGCCAGATCGACGCCGAACTCACCGCAGAACACCCCACAACACGCCAGGCCGACCATGCCGACAGCGAGCACCACGACATCGACAAAGCCGCATCCTGATCACCGACGCGATGCATCACAGCCGATAGCACCGATAGCACCGATAGCACCGATACCGCCGGTACGACGTCCGACCCGACACGAACACGAGGCCAACGATGAACGCATTGCGCGCAGTCCCCACGCCCGGCGACGACCCGGCAGCGCAGGCACGCGCGGACCTCGCACCCGTCGAGGACCTCGATACGTCGGTCGAACCCGGATACGACCCGGCCACCGACCCTGAAGCGATGCTCCTGTGCGCCTTGATGGACGTGCGTAACCAGAGCGCCGATGGAACCGACATCGAGCGGATCGCCAGCACGCTCACTGCGGCGGACTTCGAGGATCCCGCGCACGCACGCATGTACGGGCACATCGTCGACCTCATCGCCGCCGGCCAACCCCACGACTTCGCGTCCGTCACCGGTGCACTCATCCGATCCGGAGCCGACGGAGCCAAAGACGCCCCGCTACGCAAACGCCTCATGGGCATCGTCACCGCCGGCGCGCACTCCGTCGCAGCCGTGCACTACGCCGACAACGTCCTGTCCCAGTCCTACCGCCGCAGCTTCCACATCGCTGGCCAACGATTGGCCCAGGCCGCCGAGGAGGCACCCGAAGAATTCCTATCTGCATCTTGCGCTGTTGTGGGCAATGAACACCCTTTACCAGCTGTGACAGACATGTCTTCGACCATCAGATTCGCCTCCTGAGGTTGAGGAGTGCCGTGACGTGTTCGAGCACGGCGTTCAATCGCACTGTTCGCCGAACGGCCGTTCGAGCCAGGTTGACGCACTTCCCGGCGACAAGGAATACCCCTGTTGACCCGGACCGGGACACGCCGTTGTAACTGGATAAGGATATCCCTCTATCGGACGCCTGGTCTCGTCAGCGATGTCGGCGAATCGCGTAGGAACCGCGTGCCATCACTGCAAGCCCGACACCGATCATCGAGGCGATTGCGACTCCAGTGGGTCCGCCAGGAGGGAGCGACTGCCAAAACAGCATCGGCGTGAAGATTGTCAATACGATGGGTGGACCCGAACCGACCGCAACGATTCCGACGTACCAAAACCGCTTGATACGTGTCCAATAGCTCGATTCCTGGATGCGCTCCTCGAACACCACCAACAACACCGTGAGTGGGAAAATGACCACAGCGTAGATCAGCGGTGAACCAGGTAGCCCACGTCTCCCCAACACCTCACTGATAATGGTCGAGACAATATAACTGCCGAAGAAGAAGCACACTGACAGAATCGAGGCGAGGGCAATCTTGGTACCTGCGCCTTCCTTCGGGGCTGGTTCGATGTCCACAGTCACTCAACCTTAAAGGCACGCAACCAAACCGCCGACACCGGTGACCTTGCCGAGCAGCTCGATCAACTCATCGCTGGCTTCGGCAGGGAACGTGCCCCCGCGCACGAAATCGAATACGTACCGAGCGAACTTGGTGAAACCGCCGGCCTCACGCGCAATTCGGATAATCTTCGCCGCCGGGAAACCGACACCGATGGCGAAGTCGGCGATAGCTGCCGCGCACGAGAACGGGTTGAACTGTGGCGTCACCACGCCACCGGGCCGTGCCGGATCGGAGATGTTGTTCTGAATCCACGCCTGCACCTCCGGGTCGCTCGGTGCCCTCTGTTGCAAGTCTTGCGGCATCCGCTCCAGCGCCGAGAATGCCGCCGCGAGGTTCTCCACCTGGACTTCTTCCGAAGAAGCGGCAGCCGGTGCCGACGATGAGGGGGCGGCAGCGACCGGAGCAGCGCTCGCGACCTGAACGGACACACTGCTGATCACCGCTGCGATGACAGCTGAGGTAAGTGCGGTGCGAATTTTCATTTACGTCTCCTCACTAACTATTGGGTTTGACCACTGTGACACGGCCTTCGGGTGGGTGTCTACCCCCCGCGGTCAATCAATCGATGTCCTCGATAGCGATGTCTGGTCGGTCGATTCGCCGACCGGTTCGCTGCTGAGACATCTGCATACCGGTCACGTTGCGGGCTTGTACCGGGGCGTGGGCGAGGTTCGCCGTAACGCGAGATTTTGGCCGTGTGCCGCAGCGAGCGCGGCTTGCAGCCGGGCAATTTCGGCTTTCGCTTCGCGCAGTTGGCGGGTGAGGCTGAGCACGATCGTGCTCTGAGTGTCTTGGGAAGTCAGCGTCGTAGGTGCCGGTTGGTTCCGGGTTCGTAAACGAATGATCGTCTCGCGTAGTTCGACGTTGCGGTAGAGAAAATCGAGGCTGACATTCCCTTCACGTGCCACCTTGCGGAAGTTCACCGCTTCGCCGCGTTTATTCAGTGCGGCAATAGCTTTCGTTGCCTTCTCGACTGCGGCGGTAGTGCGGGCCTCGGCAGAGCGGCGGAGCAATTGACTGCGTTGTTCGGCATCGAGTGTCATGGGCGATGTCCTTTCCTGCTCGGGCCCAGTGGCAGGTCGACCGGGGTCCGTGGCTGCGATGCCCGGCGGACGGCGTCTCGGCCACCGACGCCGGCTCCCTGCACCGTGGTCGATTCGTCACCGTCAGGGGAGATGAGGTTGGCGATGATCAGGTTCAGTGCGGATACTTCGCTGCGGCGGGCGGTGAGCCACATGTTGTCGTCGGTCATGTGCTTGCCGGTGCGCTGAAAGTGTTGTGCGCGTCGGGTTTCGATCAGATTTAGTGTCGAGTCCCGCTGGTCTTCGAGTTCAGTCAGATAGGTGGCATTCGTTGCGAACTCGCCGCAGGTCAGGCACGCGTTCCCCCGTTCGCAGGTTTTCGGGCGCGGCAGCAGGCAATAGCCGTTGGGCAGGATCCGGTCGGTGCGCTGATCGAGTTGCAGGACATCGAGGAGCGCATGTTGATCAACGTCATGGTCCCGCCCGTCGGTGCCGATCAAGGTCAGACGCAGGAACTCTTCCTCATGAGTGCGGGCCAACGTTTTTGCGTAGCGCAGTGTCATCTCCGGTGAGACGTGCCCCAGATAGCGCTGCACGACGTGCAGTGGTGTGCCCGCGTTGAGCATCTGAGTGGCCTTGGTATGCCGCAACCGGTGGGTGCGCTGGAAATCGACAGGGCAGCCGTGTTTGTCGCGAAGCTCTATCAACGCAGCAAGGTCGGTGAGCCGTTGACGGATGCCGCCGAGTGGACGCTGGCCCCGTTGGTTGCCCTTGCGCGCGAGGAAGAGATACTTCGGTTCCGCGCCGACGGTCAACGTCGGCAGGATAGTGTCGCGAACCCAGTCCTGTTGCTCGCGAATGATGTTCACCACGGCCTGCTCGACGGGGATCGTGTTCGGGGCTCCATCGATCTTGGTCTGCTGGTAGCGCAGCCGCGCCACGAAGAACTCCGCCGTCCGGCTTTCGGGAGCGGAGTCCTGAGTATCGGATTGCTGACCGGGTGTCGTCAGTAGAGGGCACAGAGGGTCCGGATCGAGCATCAGGATTTCGTTGACTCGGCGGCCGGTGAGGATCAGCAGCAGATAGGCGCGCATGACCTGCGGGTCGCCGAGCCCGAACACCGTCTTGTCCTGCCCATCGACGACGATGGTGCGACTCTCCTTGACCGGCAGACCGATCAGATCCAGATGCGCGGCGACGCGACTGAGATCTTCGTCGTCGAGGTACTCGGGTGCGTCGTCGGAGCGCACGACCGAGATCGTTTCCCCTCGCGGCCACATCACGAGGTGGCGTTCGGTGAGCTCACGCCATCGCGGGTCGCCCAGGACGAACGCCGCTTCGTCGCGGTGTTCGACGAAGAACGCGTACATCGAGTTCACTGCGGTCTGGGTGAGGGAGATGGTCTTGTTGGACAACGGTTGGCCTTTGTTGGGCCCGTTGGCCGCGCGGCGGGTGCGTAGCCAGCCGAGGAAGTCATTCGCGAACGGACGCAGCATCGTCGCCGGGTCGGTGACCAGGACGGGACTGTCTATACCGCGTTCGATCAGGAAGGGCCCGAGATGAGCGCACAACGAGGTTCGGTATCGACCGACGCTGCCCCACCGAATCCGGTCGGCGTTGAGAAGGGTTCCGAGCCACCATTGGCCTGCGGCACGAAGCCAATCCGGTTCCACGGTCGACCAGTCGACCGTGGCATGACCGCGCGGTTCGTGTCGGCGTGCTGGTATTCGGGAGTCGTGGAGGGGATCCCACAGCTCGGCCTGCCACCACGCCTGTTCGTGATAGGCGATGGCGACCGCCCGCCGGAGGCGGCGCATGATCTGCAGATGGTTCTGGCTGAACCGTGCGCCCGGAAGACGTTGGTGGCGGGCGGTGAAGGCCGACCGGGCCTCGGTGATCCACGTGTCGAGGTCCAGGTCGAGGAATGATGTGATCGGTGGGTGGCCTCGCTGGACCCGCGAGGTGCTGATTTGGGCGATCGAATGCATCCACGTCGAGACCGCGGACGGCGAGACCCGTTCACCGGTGACATGCAGCGACCACAGCCACCAGATGAATTCGTGGCGGACCGGATCGGGAACATCGAGTGCTACATGTTGGTGAGTCCGGCTCGGGTAGTGATAGATCACCTCGTTCCACGGCCAGGCCAGCATGTCGAGAGTCGTTCCGGGCCGGACATGTTCGGGAACGAGTTCCCAAAGATCGTGGTCGGTGACCCCGCCCTGTTTGTGTTCGGGCAGCGGCAATGCAGCAGACTTCATCGATTCTCCAGGTTTGTCGTATATCCCTGCTCGGCTGGTAGGTGCCATCCCTGCGCATATGTCCGCCACTCGGCCACGCTGCGTAGCTCCGCCTCTTCGGTCACCCATCCGTACAGGTCGAGAGTGGTCTGGACCTGGGCGTGACCGAGTCGCCGCATGACGACGTGCTCGGGGACCCCGCTGAGAAGTAGCGCCGTGGCGTGGGTATGCCGGAACCAATGCGGAGTCCAACCGGTGGGGACGGCGCCGCCTACACGGCGCTGCAGCCGCTCGACGACCCGGTAGACTCCGCTCGGTGTCATCGCCGACAGCAACTGTCCGCCACCGGTATTGACCAACACGGGGTCGGTGTCGCGAAGCGGCAAACCATGACGGTCGGCTAAATCGCCGACCTCGTAGAGGAAGTCCCCGTAGAGCCGCTCGAGCCGGTCGGACACGAACACGCGCCGGCCCTTCATGTTCTTCACTCTGGCACCGTTGGGATTGTCGCCGCGGGGAACAACCTCGATATACGGCGTGCCGCCGCGTCCGACGACCCAGTCCTCGTGCCGCACACCCAACGCCTCCCCCAAGCGAAGGCCCGTCTCGGCAAGTATCTCGAACAGCAGACGGTCACGCAGATTCCCCGCCCACGACCGGCCGATTGGATCGAATGTTGCTGCGCTGTCCAGGATTCGCTGCACATGCACCGGCAGGAACACCGGTGTCGGACCGGTGTGCCAGCGGCGACGCGGGACGAGCGCGGCAGGTCGATCGCGCCGCCGGCTCTGCAGGTGCGTCAAGAACGATTGGAACTCCGTTTCACGCCGTGCACGCCCCAATCGCGGTGCGACTGCGCCGTATTGGCGTTCTGACCATTCGTAGAACGAGGCCAGCGCCGCTAATTGCAGCGACACCGTTCGTGGCCCGCACGTCGTGGGCTTGGCCGGGTGTTGGCGTGCGGTGGGCAGATCCCCGCCGGTGAGCCAGCCGATGAATCCGCTCAAAGCGGTCAGGCCGGGATCGCGCCACTCGACCCCGTTCTGCTCGAGGTAGTGCCACCACAGTGCGAGCCCGCGTGAGTACGCTTTCACTGTGTTGGGGCTGAACGCGCACGCGACCCGAAGCCACTCCAGCCATTCCTCGACAGGGCCTACTACTGCGTGGTCGCGGTCGAGGACTGTCCAGGTCACCCCGCCGTCCGGCAGTACCACCTTTTGGGTCCGAGCCATGACACCCCATCTCTCGTACGGGTGTAGGCAACCATCAGCTCACGTGCAAACAAAGCCGACACGCCGACGCTCACACGACGTCGAAGACGCCTGTAGGTGGGGTGAAGATAAGCCGACCTGTTCGACTACATGGTCGAACTCGGCACCCGGCAGCGGGCAGCGTTCAACAGGCTCAACAGCTTTCGGCAACCACCGACCTCCTGAACGAACCCGCACGGATACCGGTGAGCGCGTCGACGACGCCGAGGGCACTACGGTGCTAGCTGGCCACAACCGAAAGACGAGGACAGTGACAGAGACAGGTGAGCACGCCGAACGGCCGCCACACGACGCGCCGGACCGCACGAACGCACCGTCCACCGGTGCCGCTGTCGATGCGGGTCTGCCCGTACACATCCGCGAGCAGATCGCTGCTGTCGTCGACGCGTCCGGCGACCTCGAGCGCGTCCCGACCGGTAGCGGCGCACTGACCGTGCAGGTGTGCTCGGCATCGGAAACCTCGTACGACGCCGCGACGTGGAGCACCCTGGGCACCTACCGCGCCGCTGACGCCGCAACCCTGGCCGAACGACTCCTCGACGCTCTCGGAGACAGTGCGAACATCGGCACCGACCTCGGTGTCCTCATCGTCACCCACACCCATACCGACACCCTGGAGGCACCGGCCATGACCGCACCCACCGCCGACGGAACCCGCGCGCCGGCCGCGCCGCTGCTCACCCTCGACCTCGCCAAAGCCGACGTGCTCGACGACGACTTCGAGTGGCCCGAACCGGGCAGCGCGCAGGCGTTGTGGACTCCGCACTGGCTGCTGCAGGCCGCGATCAACTCCGGGGCCGTCACCTACGACCGGCGACTGTGGGGCGAGCTCGCACTGTCGGCCGAGTTCACCGCCCCGAACCGGCACGAGCTCCAATTCGTGATCACCTACGAGATCGACGGCGCACCGAACATCGTCGACGGTGACACCACCGACTACCCGAGCAACTTCAATGAGCTCTCCGATGAGGAGCAGAACGCCGTCCCGTCGACGTTGGTCCCGAATCCGGAGACCGCGCGGGCGTGGTTGACGTACCTCGTCGACGCGTTCAACGCCGTGCACGCGAGCACCGACCAGCTCGTCCGCGGCTGGCCCCAGCACTAGAACCCCGCAGAAACACTGATACCCCCGACCATCGTGTGTGTTCGGGGCATCTGTCGCGCAGTCAGGGTCGGCGATGGTGCGGAGCGCCGGTCGGAAGCGACAGTGTCCTTACGGGGAGAACCCACTTCGGGCAGAGCTGAACAATGCACCGAGCGTGATCGCGAACGCGAACACGGCCACGAACACCACGATCCGGAACACTCCACCCGCGAGCATTCCCGTCGCGCGCAACGGCGCAAACTTCCACGTGCCATCCGCTCGCTGACCCGACCGCAACACCACGTACGCCAGGATCGCAGCGGCCACGAGATACACAGCCATCGAACCCACCCCTTCCTTCCTCGTGTCGGTCACTCGCGCAGACGATTCGACGTGATCGGTGTCCGATTGCCTGCCAGTACACACCCACCCACCGACACAGTCGGTGCCACAACCGACCGGCCATCACCGCCCGCGCACGTTCGGAAGTCAGAACAGTGTCGGGGAAGCCGCATCGAGCAGCGCAGCACGCACCGCGTCCTCGTCCCACCCACCGCGCACCGCATCGCGTAGCCGCCGCGACCGCGCGACCCGGTCGGGTCCGTACCAAAGCCCGCGCTGACGCCGGCCACCCCCGCGGCCCTTGGCTCCCATGTCGAGCAGATTCTGTGACTGCGTCCCGTCGACGACGTGACGCACCCCGCCAACGCGGGTGTCCTCGTCGAGGGTGACCCGGACACAGATCGGGTTGTCGCACAGGTGCAATGCCGTCACCTCGTCGGTGAGCGGCACACCGAGCGCCCGCGCCAACGCGTACCGGTGTGGGCGCACCACCCGCTGTCGGCCATCGCGCATCAACCAGAACCGGCCGTACCCGTCGTCGGCTACCGCGCCGATCCAGATCGCACACGAATCGACGTGCGGGCCGCGCACGACGTAGCGCTCGAATCGCGCGAGTTCTGTTGCCCCGCCGATACCTAACGGTTCCGGCACCGGCCCGGCCTGCCGACCATCACCTAACGTCTCCCGGAGCCGGCGACTGCGCTTCTGCTGATGCCGGCGCTGTCTCGGCGTCGTGGATCGTCCGGAGCGTCTGCACGGCGGTGAGTTTGAGGACCGGGTCCGACGTCGCGAACACTCCGAACTTCTCCAACCGCGAGATGTCGACGGGGGAGCGCACGGCCCCGAACACTTCCGCGTCGATCGCCGACTCGAAGTCGCCGCCGGCCGCGAGAGCGTTGATCATCCGCAACAGGTCCGCGAACTGCGGCGCGGTCCGCGTGGTGATGAGAGGGCCGTAGGTATCGAACGCGGCGTTCGCCTCCGCGGTCTGCAGCAGCGCAAGGATGTCGAGCTCCAACACATCGGACTCGCTCAACGCCGTCTCACTGTGATCGCCGGTCATCGCGCACCCGCCTGATCCATCAACAACTGTCCGACAGCGTCGGAGATCTCCGTCGGCGTCCCGGCCGCATCGAGCAGGTGCAGTCCGGGGTCGATCGGGCCGCCGCGCACGATCGTCGCGGCGAGGTGCTCGTACTCGCGGGTGATGGCCAGTACCCAGGATTGTGTGACGACGAACTGGGTTGCGTCGAGCAGGGTGAAAAACTCGCCGTACGCAACCGGTGCGCCCGGCTCACCGGCACTGTCGGCGTAGGCGATCGACGCCGCGAACGTCGCCGGGTCGGGCCCGACCGAGTTCGACACGACGACGCCGAGCGCACCCAGGGCGCTCACTGCGCACCCTGCCCAGCGGTCGCGAACTCCTGCGCCGCCGGCGGCGTCTCGGTGTTCGGTGCGGAGTCGGTGGGAGGGGTAGTAGCGGCGTCGGCCGACTCGCTCGAACCGGGCTTGTCCGCATCGGTGGCGGTGCTCGCAACACCGATCCGCACCGGCCGCTTCTTGCGTCCCGATCCCGTCGAGGCCGGCTTCGGGGACGCGATGACAGAGGTCGGCACCGTCAACCCCATCTCCCGCAACTGCTGCGCCGTCCATCCGCCGTCGAGCGCGGCCCGCAACGCGGTAGTGACCGCGTCCTTGGCCTTCTCGACGGACTTGGCCGACGACCGTTTCGCGGCCTGAGCTTCCTTGATTGCTGCGTCGGCGGCCGCGCGCGCTTTCGCGTCGTCGGCTTCGGCCTCGACGACCTTCTGCTGTGCGTCGGTGATCGCCTCGACCTTCGCGATGCGTTCGTTGATCGCAGCTTCGGCGGCCGCGCGGATCGCGCTGGGGTCCAATTGGGTGACAGTCATGGTGTGTGTGGGCCTTTCTCGTCGAACCGACCGCCCGCAGACACGGGGAGAGTCGGTGAGGGTGCACGTGATCGCCGTTCGGCGGAGGGCCCACACGGCACCGCTCGAACGCACTGCGAACTCTACCGCCCGGGCGTCGCAGACGACACCGGACGGATGAGATGAACCACCTGCCCGAGCGGCGCACGGCCCGGTGGCATCGTCACCGATGAGTGAGGGGATCGGGTGCGGTGCCCCCAACTGTGCACCGGCCTGCATCCTCATGTGGATGCCCGAGATTCCTCCCACCGCTCCGCTCGATCTCAGGCACCCACAATCGGGGCCGGACACACAGATGCGGGACATCGCACCCGGCGAGTAGTTGCGTGTCGACATTGGCCGGCGGATCAGATCACTCCAGTCGACATGAGGTTCCAGAACGTGTGACCGGCGACAGCTGGAACAAGGGAACGCGTCCACAATGCGGCACCACCCCACACCGCCCCGTTGATCGCTGCTGACACCGCATTCAAATCGGAGAACTCCGAATGGCCGATCCCGAACACGACCGAAGAAACCGCCCAGGCGGTGATCACCACCACCGCACGGACGACGCGATGTGCGCGTCGGTGGGAGTCGGTCACCGCGAAAGTCGCAGCCACGATCAACAGCGGCACTCCGCGATAGACGAGTTCTTCCCACACCACCCCGGAGACCAACACCAGCCCCGGAATGCTGCCTGCCCAACTCGATGCGTACCAGCGTGAGCGATCGGCGTTCAGTTGCACCTGAGCATCGCCTACCGGACCGGACACATGCTCGGTAAGCAGGTGCCAGACCGAGGATCGCAAGAACGCCACCGCCAGCACAAGAACGATCAGGACCGACACCACCAGCCGGGGCCGTCCTCGACGATGCTCGGCCGGCAATCGAATACCGAGCGCGGGAACGGTCCACAGAAGCTGGACGCGCAGTACACGCCAGTGATTGCGCGACGGTGTGAAGCCCGACTGAAACATCCAGCTCACGACAACGACGATCACGGCGAGCAGGAGCACCACCCCGCCGGCCTGCAACGCTGCAGCGGCGGCACTCCACCCCTCCGACGCAACACCAAGCGGTATCCCTACGACCATCGCGAGACCGAGAGCTATGAGGATCCCGATGATGACGCGGGTGCAGGCAGCGGACGATCTCTTGCGCGCAGCTCTCCACTGTGAACGCTGAGCGGTCGCGGTGTTCATTCGTCGTCTCCGCTCTCAGTCGACACGGCGAGCGCCGCCAGGAGCCGCTCCGCCTCCTCGCGACCGACATCGACTCGGTCCGCGGCCGCTTCCACCGACCTCAAGCTGGCCACCAGCGTGCTCAGCGATACCGCCATCACCTGTTCGGCTGCATCGCGCTGAGCTCGCGCAGCCTCGAACCGTCGCGCCATCCGCTCGTGCTCGATCCGAGCCTTCGCTACCCGCTCAGCCTGCTCTGTACGGCCACGCTCGCGGGCCGCGACGCGCTCTCTTGTCGACCCCATCGCCTCGTTCCTCCCCGAACAATTCCTCCGCCGATGCCTGTTTCGCCAGGTCAGTTCCGTGCCCCAGCCACATCAGCAGCTCGCCTTTTGCTGTTGTCCACAGGCTTCCGCCTGCCCAAACGATAAACGACATACACACCTCTTGCACTATTAGTGTCCATGGGCGATTCCTGCGCTACGATCGCGTCTGTGCCGCACGCTTTCGACGTCGACGACTCCGAGCGAGTCCCGCGTCGAAACGCGCCTTGTCGAGCCGCTGAGCGGCCCGAACGCGGTCGGCGGTGCCCGCGATGATGACCGTCCACGCGCTGCACGCCGGCGATGGCTACACCTACCTCACCCGTGAGGTCGCCAGCGACGACATTCGCCGTGAACGCGGCCAAGACCTCACCGACTACTACGCCGCCGAAGGCACCGAACCGGGCATCTGGGGAGGGCGGGCCGCGGCCGAGCTCGGCGTGGCCGGGTACGTCCGCGAGGACCAGATGAAGGCGCTGTTCGGTGAGGGCCTGCACCCCGAAGCCCAAGCGTTGATCGAGGCCGCCGTCCTCGACGGTACGAAGGCGAACGCGGCGATCGAGAGCGTGCGGCTGGGCCGCAAGTTCGCGAGCTTCCGCAACGAGGTGCCGCTGATGAAACGCATCCGCGCCGAGATCGACAACGACCGCGCCGCCGGCGGAAAGCCGCTCACCGCCGAGCAGTGCCAGCAGATCCGTTACCGCGTCGGAGCCGACGAGTTCCACCGCGAAGTCGGCCGGTCACCGGCCAGCGAAGCAGAGCTCGTCCGCTACATCGCCTCGCAGCAACGCCGCGAACGTCAACCCGTCGCCGGCTACGACTGCGTGTTCACTCCCCAGAAATCGGTGTCCGTTCTCTGGGGTCTGGGCGACGACGACACCCGTGTCGCGATCGAGCGCGCACACAGCGCCGCGGTGAGCGATGCCATCGGCTGGGTCGAGGACAACGCCTCCTACACCCGGGTCGGCAAAGCCGGTGTCGGACAGATCGAATCGACCGGCCTGATGTACACCCGGTTCGATCACCGCGACAACCGCAACGGTGACCCGAACCTGCACACCCATGTCGCGATCTCCACCAAAGTGCAAGGCGTCGACGGTAAATGGCGCAGCCTGGATGGCCGCGTGCTGCACAAGCTCGCCGTCGCTGCATCCGAGCGCTACAACACCCTCATCGAGGAGTACGTCACCCGCGAGCTGGGCACGGTGTTCGCCGACCGACCCGGCACGGGAATCAACAAGCGCGCCGTCCGCGAAATCGAGGGCATCCCCACCGCACTGCTCAGCGAGTTCTCCCGCCGCGACGCCATCGAGTCACGGTTGGAAAAGCTCGTCTCGGACTACCGCAAGACCCACGGCAAAGACCCCTCGACCGCGATGCAGATGCGCCTGGCGGACCAGGCGACCCTGGAAACCCGCAACGAGAAAGCACCCCCGAAATCGCTCGGTGCCCAACGCGCGGAATGGCGTGAACGCGCGCTCGATGTCGTCGGCCGACGCGCCCTGAACTCCGCCTTGAAGACGAGCACCGGGAACACGATCACCGTCACCGATGCCGCCGCGATCGACCACCGCGAGATCGCCCGCACCGCCGTCGCACGCATCGCACAACAGCGCTCTAGCTGGAACCGCTGGCACATCCAAGCCGAAGTCCAACGACAACTACGGCCACTGGTGTTCGCGACTGCGGCCGAGCGTGACGCGGTCGCCGAGAAGGTCACCGAAGCCGCGCTCGGCGGGGAGTCGATCCGGTTGACCCGGCAGGTCGACGCGACACCGGCAGCGTTGCAGCGCAGTGACGGTGCGTCGATCCTGACCGTGCACGGCAACGAGACCTACACCAGCGCAGCGATCCTCGCCGCCGAACACCGCCTCGTCGGTGCCGCCCACACCCCGACCGCGGTGATGGCACCTGCCCACGCCTACACCGCCGCCCTCGCCGCGCACACCCAACGCAAAGGCTGGGACCTCGGCGCGGACAAGAGAGCACTCGTCGAGCACTTCCTGTTCTCCGGTGCCCTCCTGGCCGCCGGTGTCGGTCCGGCCGGCACCGGTAAGACCACTGCCATGCGCGTCGTCGTCGACGCCTGGCGCAGTACCGGATACGACGTGATCGCCCTCGGACCGTCCGCGAAAGCCGCCGGCGTCCTGGGCGAGGAACTCGGTGTCACCGGCCGCACCATCGCCGACGTCCTCACCCGCTACGAGAACGAACTCGATACCGGCATCACCCCGGGGTCGATGATTCTCGTCGACGAAGCAGGCATGGCCTCGACACACGATCTGGACCGGCTGACTCACATCGCCGCCGAGCACGGCGCAGTGGTCCGACTACTGGGTGACCCGCAGCAGCTCGCCGCCGTCGATACGGGTGGTGCACTGCGGCTGGTCGCTCGATCGAGCGCGGCACCGGAACTGGTCGACGTCCACCGTTTCCGCGACAAGGAAGAAGCCGAGATCTCGCTGCGACTGCGCGACGGCGATACCTCCGTCGCCGCCTGGTACGCCGCGAAAGACCGCGTGCAGCACGGCATGGCCGACGACCTCGCCGAGAAAGTCTTCACCGCGTGGGCGAAGACCTCGGAGACCGAGACGACGTCGCTGATGATCGCCAGCAGCAACCACGCCGTCCGCGACCTCAACGACCGGGCCCGCACCGAACGACTCGCCAAGGGACTGGTCAAGAAGGGCGGCAACGACCTCTCCGACGGACTGCGCGCCAGCGCCGGGGACCGCATCGTCACCCGCCGCAACGACACCAGCCTGCGGGTCACCGGCACACGTGGGGAACGGGTCCGCAACGGCGACTTGTGGACGGTCAAGACCGCGCACCGCGACGGATCGCTGACCGTGCGCCACCTCGAACACGGCGGCAGCATCCGACTGCCGGCCGACTACGTCAAGGAGTATTGCGAGCTCGGTTACGCCGCCACCATCCACCGCTCTCAAGGCATGACCGTCGACCAGGTTCATGTCCTCGTCGACGACACCATGAACCGCCAAGCCCTCTACGTCGCCCTCACCCGTGGCCGTGACGGAAACCAGCTGTACGTGCCCATCGACCGGATCGTCGACCCGCACCTGATCCACGTGCACCCAGACAAGAAGATCGCCGACGAAGTCGTGCGGACCATCATCGGCCGCGACGGCTCGGACGTCTCGGCGACCGAACAGCAACGCGACGCCGCCGTCGCACACCGCAAGCTCGACTACAACGTCGGCGGCTACGAGTACGCGAGCGAACTCATCGACGCGCACCGCATCGAAGCCATCGTGCGCGAGAACATGGGTCCGGAGCTGGCGAACACGATGATCGCCGAAGCCGAATGGGACACCTTCGTCCACCAGTACCGCCGCGCCGAGCAGCTCGGCCTCGACGCCGCCCCCACATTGGCCGCCGCCCGCTCGCAGCGCGAACTCGCCAGCGCCGACTCCGTCTCCGCCGTCATGCACTGGCGACTGGAAAAGCACATCGAGAACGGCGCGGACGAGATGCACGCCTGGGCGCAGAGCATCGAACCGACGCTGCGGACCCAGTTCGGTGAGCACGCCGAGACCATCCTCGCCGACGACGGTGCGTGGCCAGACCTCGCCGCGCACCTGCGCAATGCCGAACGCGCCGGCAAAGACCCCCACGCCGCGATCGTGGAACTGCGCCGCGGTGTCACCGACCCCGACCCGAGTGCAGCGGATCTGCTCGACGACGCTGAACGACGCTGGCCCCTCGGCCGAGAAGCACGCGACCACAGTGCCCCGAGCTGGGTCCTGCCGCCGATGCAGGACCGCGAGGGAATCGACCCCGAACTCGTCGCCTGGAGCCGCCGCCGATACACCGAGATCGCCGAACGCACCCGCGAGATCGGACAGCACGCCGTCGACGAACAACCCGCCTGGACCCGCCACCTCGGCGAGGTTCCCGACTCCGGCGGTGCCCGACTGCGCTGGCAGATCACCGCCGGCCAAGTCGGGGCCTACCGAGAACAATTCGGCATCGACACCGACCGCACGCTCATCGGAGACCGACCCGAACACGGCGAAGCAGCCCGCGCGTGGGATCAGGTCAACGCCCGCATCAAGACAGTCACCGCACCCGCGTCGGTGCCCGCACACGCAGGCCCCGGACAGCAGTCGGTACCGGCCCCGCAACCTGCGACGCCCGATCCGATCGTCGACACGGACCGGGCACGACGAGAAGCTGCAGAGCAACGCGCGGCAGAACAACGCCGCCTCGCCGAGCAACGTAAAGCCGAACGCCGCGAACAACTGCGCCAGCAGCAAGCCCGCCGATCCGGGCCGACCCGCGGACCACGTATCTAAAGCCCGCCGCACCTTCCGCCGCCAGTAGCGACACCGAGCCAGAAGCATCACCACGCCAGCAGCACGTCCCCTTGCGTGGACCGGTCGGTGCGCGCGAACAGCGACTTCGAAGGAGCACCCTCGACATGGCCCGATACCTTCCGGCGAACGATCCGTACGGACTCAGAAACGCCACCGACATCGTCGAGATCGAGCAGCACGACTTCCACCCCCGCACCGTCGACCTGCCCGACGGGCGCACCCTGCGCCTGTTCACCACCCGAGCACGACTGGACCGCGAACTGTTCGAGCACCTCGACACCGAACTCGGCATCACGCCAGACGCCCTGAGCCCGATCGACATTCGAGAGCTGACCCGGCCGAGCTTCCACGCCTCGCTCACGGGGCCGGACCAGCCGATCGAAGCATGGGAGTACATGCGCACACCCGACGAGCTCGCGCACCATCTGGCCGTGGACACCGGCGTCGAGCTGCCCGATACGGCTCGTCTGCACATGCACGCCGACTCGACTCTCGCCGAGTACGCAGACCTGCATCTCGACCACCTCGGTCTGGTCTTTCAGGTGGAATCACTGCGCCGCGATCTTGCAGTGCTGAGCGAGAGCGCCACCGATGACGCCGCGATTGCGTCCCAGACCCAGACCCCTACGCTGCTGCACCACATGCAGACAGTGGAAGCGCAGCTCGACGTACACCGCGCCGCAACCGTCCTCGGAGAGACGTCGCCGCACGAGCTCATCGGCACGCTCGACGAGGGGGCCACCAGGGCGGCACGTGTTGCCGAACTCCGCTCCTGGCCGGGAGGAGACCACACCCGTACGACCGTCGAGAATCTCGACAAAGCGATCGAGGTGACCCGGGCGGCCGCGCACCACGACGTCGTCGATCACATCGACCGCAGCGCCGACCTCACACGAGATTTCTCCACCGACATGTCCCACGCGCGGATCCGCGAATGGAGCGAACAAGCAACCGGCCTCGGTCGATCGAAGCCCGCCCACCCTGAACACCAGACGACCCGAGCCCAGGCAAGGGGAATCCGCTACGAACCCAAACCCGCCACCGATCATGTGAACCAGCCGATCACCGAGCCCCATGCACGCCGGGTCGACGTGCACCCGCCAGCGCAGCAGCGCCGGCCGTCGATATAACGCCCCGTCTGTAGAAGAGCTCGAGCATTGGACCCATAGTCAGAACGGCCCCGTCCACAATGGACGGGGCCGCACTGATTCGCAGATATGGAAGTGTCCCGGCATCGGCCGTCGCCCGGGCGGGGACACGCGGCCGATGCCGGTTCGGCGGACCTGCTGTCGGTGGCCGCGCGGACCGTATCCGGGCGGGATGTACGGCGTCGCCGCCACGCTCGAGCTGCACAGGTCCGCAGCTCAGGGGGTGGGAGTGAGGTCAGGTGGAAGGAACCCAGGCACCCATGCGGGCGTTGAAGGTCCATTCGATGCCCTCGAAGCTCACGGGGCTGTCGGGGTCGGCGGGGTCGAGCGGTTCGGCGAGGCCGGAGTCGATGGCCATGTCCATGTCGTCGGCGGGGATGCTGCGCACTTCCTCGGCCGCGGTAACGTCGACGACCGGTGCAGCCGGGGCCGGGGCCGGTGCGGGGCGGGCGTCGACGTCGGCGTCGACGAACTCCTCGATGCCGGCGAGCGTGGCCGACGGCAACGGGCGGTGCGCGCACCGATCGTGGGTGCAACTGTCGAAGTCGGAGATGTCGCGGATACGCGCCATGAGCGGGCGAAACCACTGCGTGTGCCAGGCGGTGAGGTCATCCCGGTACTCGTCACCGCGATAGTAGGCATCGGTCCACGCCGCCATCAGGGCGCTCAATTCCTCGACGACGGGATCGTGGCGGTACCAGCACGGCGGGATCTTGGTGCCGAGCTCGTAGCGCTCGCGCAGCCACGTGGTCCAGTCGATCAGCTCCGACCACAGGGCCCGCGCCTGCTCGGCGTCGAGATAGCGCCAGGTGAACCGCGACGGCACCAACTCTTCTTGCTCGGCCCCCGGTGCGGTCACGACAGTGTCGTCCCGTCACTGACCTTGTCGAGCACCACCGCGCCGGACCGGAGCTCGGTACGAGGCGCGGTGCCCGATGCCACGATCTTGTCGAACACCTTTTGCGATTGCAGCACCGCGGCGCGGGATTCCTTCTCGTCCCACACTGTCGGCAGGTGCACGAGGATCGGCGGCGCGGTCCGGTAGATCAGCAGCCCTTGGTCGGGGTCCATCTGACGGATCTGCGCCGGCGACATCACCGGTACCTCTCGCAGCGTCGGGCCGGACTGGGCGTTGCCGGAGGGCTGCCACTCGTATCGGTCGCCGAGCATCTTCGAGATCGCCTGCAGCTCGTCGCCTTTGAGGCCGGGCAGGATCAGGCGGGCGGGGGAGTTGTCGGCGAACATCTTGCCCGCGACCGCACCCCAGCGGAGCTTGTTCTGCTCTTCGTTGTGCGCGTAGGCGTGAATGGTGATGCCTCGGCCGCCCGAGTCCGACATCAGATCCGGCAGTCCGGGGATCGGGGCGACGTTGTTGACTTCGTCGAGCTCGAACCGGATCGGGGGATCGAATCGGCCACCGGGCAGTGTCTGCGAATGCCGGTCGGCGAGGTAGTGCACTTCGCTGGCCAGGGCCGCGATGAACGGTGCCGCAGAGTTATCCTTGCCCTTCGACACCAGATACAGCGTGTCCGCGCCGGATCGAATGAACTCGTCGATGTCGAACGACTCGCGCATCGGCACATCGACCGCCTTGAGCAGGGCGGGGGAGGCGAGCGGGGCGAGGAGTCTGCTGGCCGCTCCGATCATGTCGTCGGAAGAGTCCGATCCGGAGTCGAGGATCTGGCCGAGTTCGGCTTCCCAGCCGGGCATCGTCCGCATCAGGATCTCGCGTGGTTCGCGACCTTTACGGGAGTTCACCCACACGCGCAGCGTGGCCAGATCTGCACCGCTGATCGCGGCCGCGTGCAGGTAGCAGCGCAGCAGCACCACTGCTTTGTCTTCCCAGTAGCCGCCGTTCTTGGTGTCTCCCATCGGCATTGCCGACACCAGGCTCTGTGCGCGGCGGATCGCCACGTCCGGATCCTGGCATCCGGAGAGGATCGACCAGCGGATCGGGTCAGGCCATCCGGTTTTGTTGTCCGGATCGAAGATCGACACCCGCCCGAGTGCGGCGCGGTGCTCGTACGTCGACGAGATCAGGTCCACTTTCGTCGAGGTCACGAGCAGGGTGCCGGGTGCGTCCATGCAGCGCTGATACGCCACGCGCCAGGTCTTACCCGAGCCGGTGACGCCTTCGACGAGCATGCAGTCGTTCTGCTTGATGTAGACGACCTTGTCGGGGTCGACCATGTTGCGGCCCAACGCGATCGCGACCTCGCTCGCGTCCAGCTTCGAGGCCCGCGTGCCCTTCAACGACGAACGCGTGGCGACGGCGGCCTTGCGGACACTCTTGTCGTCGATACCTGCCCGGGCGAGCTCACGTCGGCCGGCGAATCCACGTTGGGACTGACCGCGGTGGTGCTGCCAGTCGTCGATCTCGGAGCTGATCCACAGCGCCACAGCGGTATACAGCGCACCGAGCACCAGAATGCACACCCACGTCACCCACGCCGGGCCAGGCTGCGCGGTCGCCGGCCACGCAGCCGCGGGGTCCGACGGGTTCGTGACCAACCCACGGAAGATCGAGAACAGCTCACCGAGGCTGGTGGGCATCGCTATCACCTTGCCCGAGACCAGCGAGGAGACCATGCCGCCGCCGGCGACAGCGAACACCAGCCCCACGGCCAGAGTTGCACCCACCCACACTTCGGCCGGGATGAACGGTTCGCTGGGCCTGCGCGGAGGGGATTGCATCGCACTCATCGAACTGTCCTGTCGTCGGTGGAAGGGACACGGCAGGAATAGCTTTCGAGCACGTGCAGCTCGGCGGCGAGACCGACAGTGCAGTCCGCGTCGGCGACCGGGTCGAGGGCGGCGAGGTTCGCTCGTAGCTGGGTGATCCGGATGTACCGGGCCACCGCGGCGGCATCGGTATCGGAGATCGGGGCGGGATGGGTGATCTCGAACCGCCCCTGATCGGGCAGGTACGTCACGGTGGCCGGGGTCCGTCGACCGCTGCGCTCGGTGATCGAGCGGGCGAGGGCGTGTGCGAGGCGGTACGCGATGACCGGTGCCCACTGTCCGAGCATCAGTGTCGAGTTCGGCAGCGGATCGGGCCGAGTCGAGAGCACACGCACGTCGACGCCGGTTGTCACAATCACACGGCTATCGGGGCCGAGGTCGTCCCGCCACTGGATCGGCAGGGCGGCCTCGTCGCCGGCAGCAAAAAGGCAGGCCGGTGCCGGTATCCGCGCTGTGCGGACGCCGGCGCTGTAGGCCGGGACGGCGGCGAGGGCGCAGGCGATCTCGCCGGCGGTACCGGACACACAGACGTCGTCGTGCCCGTCGACAGTGATGGTGACAGTGACGGGGACGGCGGGGCGACCGGCGTCGAGGGCGTCGGCCTCGCGGGCGGCGGCGTGGCTGACGGCGAATCGTGCTGCGGCGGAGGGGGATGCGAACCGGCCCCCGGTGCTCGAGCGGGTGTCGTCGTACCCGATCGGGGCCGGCGAGCTCACGTGGACGTCGATGGTGCGGGAACGGCGGGCCGCTGACGGCGATGAGGTGCTCATGCGGGTGTGACTCCTTTGACGGCGGCGTCGGTGTCGGTGAGGGCGATCTCCTGCGGGGAGCGGACGTGTTCCATGAGGATCGGGTCGGCCGAGCCGATCTTGACCAGGCATTCGCCCTGGCCCAGGCCCATGATGATGTCGATGGACCCAGGCGGGAGGTGATACATCTCCGCGGTCTCACGGGCGTCGTCGAAGCGTTCCTGCGCGAACAGGAACACGATTCCCGCCTCCTGCATGAGCGCCCGGGCGGGGGAATCGTGGGACATGTCCGAGGGGTGATGGAAGGCCGAAACGGTCGACAGGCCCAGTCCGCGAGAGAGTTTCATGTTCGACCGGAACACCGTGCCGGTCGATCCTTCGGCGACGTGCCAGCCTTCCTCGACGATGAGAATGGTCTGCTTGGACACCGACGAGCGTGCCGCGAGCAGGTTCGCCAACCAGGTGTTGATCACGGTCATCACCACCCGCAGCGCAGGCCCTTCGGTCGGCAACGCGGAGACGTCGAAGTGCGCGAACGGATGCTCGAGCGCCTCCCGGACCTCCGGGGAAGTTTCTGCGTCGACGAGGCCCTTGAGGTCCCGGTCGACCAGACGCAGCAGGGCCAGACCCGGCTCGTAGCCCCATTCGAGCGAGCGCTCGGACCAGCGGTCACCGAAGTACGAGCCGTCGTCGGTGGACGGCTCGACGAGGCGGCGGGCGAGATCCTCGAGCACCGGTGCGCGACCGGACGCGGCGGCGTCGGCGTTGACCAGCTCCAACGCTCGGCCGACGGCGCTCTTCTCCGGTGTGGTCAGCGGGCGTTCCATCGTGTCGGCCAGGACCGCGAGCACGAGAGCTTCCTGACCGGCCGGGGTTACACCGTCGAGACCGCCGGCGTGTTCACCGCCGGTGGTGATCGCCGGATCGAGCAGGTTCAGCCTGGCACCGCCTCCACCGGTTTTGAACCGGACCGATTCGACCCCGAGGGTGCGGGCGAAGATGGAGTACTCGCCCTCGCTGCCCTGACGTTTCTTGTCGATGACCACCACCTGTCGGCCGAAGATGATCTGCCGCCACAAAAACGCGGTCTTGATCATCGAGGACTTGCCCTTGCCGATGTCCCCGACGACGCAGACGTTGATGTTGGAGATATCGGTGCCGTAGAGCTCGAACGGATCGGTGATCACCAGGTCCTGGGAGATCCGGTTCAGGCCCGTCACCGCTCCCTGGTGGCGGGCACTGCGGCGGCTGATGGCCAGGTTCAGCGCTTCGGACTGCCTGGTCGTACTCCACGCGCCTTCGGAGCGGGGTTCGTACCAGCCGTAGCGGTCGAGGAGCGCGAACCGTCGAGGCGGCTTACGGCGGGCAATCCGCTTGGGGACCGCCTGCGCGGCCTCAAGGACGGCACCGCCGTCTCCGAGTCGTTCGCGATCGCCGCCGAGCAACCGCGGGCGTACCGGTTGCTCGGTCGCGGCCGCTCGGGTGGACGGACGACGGGTGGTGTGTTGCGGCATCGAAATCTCCTGGGCTACTTGGTGTAGCGCGTCACGGCGAGACCGCGAGCGAAGGGAAGGGTGGTGAACAGGGCGACGTCGTGCGTGTCGTCCTGCCAGGTGATGGTTTTGATGGCCGATTCGTCGGCGGCTTCCTCCACGCGCATGCAGGCCCGCTCGAGGTCGTCTTCGTCGCGGCCGGTGACGGCGACCGCGAGGGAGTAGATGGTGCCGTGATGGCCCGAGCCGGGCATCAGATCGGCGCGTCGACGCCCGGACGCGGTGGCCATCACTTCGGCCGAGCCGTCCCCGGTGATGCCTTTGCGTGCGGCGCTTTCCTGCGCCGCCTTGTCCTGGGTGAAGTCTTGGCTGGCCGCTTCCCGGGCGACGGCGTCGGGTACGAAATCGACTCGGACACTGACGGTTCGGATCGTCGGTGAGGGCGGGTTCTCGTCGTCGCCGATGTCGGGGGCGACCCCGGTCAGCAGCGGCGCGAGCCACAACGGGCCCAGCGGAATGGGTTCGATGCTCGCCGGCGGGAGGAACCCGACACGGGTGTGCCAGCGTCCGGATACCACCACCGAGTCCTGGCCGCCGACGTACGAGGGCCAGCAGTTCGACCACCGCGCCCCTTGGTGACGATCGAGGGGGTTCGAAGGGTCGACGAACGCGCGGATCAACGCACAGGTGCGCTGCTCACCGAGGACCTGGACGCGGCCCATGCCGGCGGCGACGAGTTTGCTCACCGCGCGCATCGTCTCGTCGCGGATCACCTGGGCGACACCGCCTTCGAATCGTGCACCTTTCCCGCCCGCCGCGCGCGCGGCTTCGGCCTCGAAGCGGTCGGTCTGGGGGAATTTGAGCACCACGTACGCCCGGTGCTCTTCCGAGTGCGGCCGGATGGTGTCGATGAGGTCGCCGTAGGACTCCACCGGTGCCCGCAGACGCATGTCGCCGAGCTTTTCGACCTCCCGCTCGACCCAGTCCTCGTGCATGGTCAGATCCGCAGGAATAGAGCGGTGGATCAACTGCGTTCCGCGGATGAGCGAAGTCTTGCGGGCCATCGAGGCACTGAACAGACCGAACTTCTCCGATGTCGTCGCCCAGGCCGCGTCGGTGCGCAGCCCCCCGGCCAGGCCCTGCACGGACAGTACGACCGTGTAATAGGCCCGCTCACCGGGGTTGGCGGTGCGGACGATGAACATCTCGTCCAGGCCGGTGCCGGCGACGTCGAGCGGGGCGGTCCGCCCGAGCGGGACCGGGTACTCCCACCCGGGGTCGAGGTCGGCTACCCCGTAGGCAGGGTCGTCGGCGTTGCGGTAGACGTGCTCGCCGCGCCGCATCCGCGCCCAGTTCCGCAACCGGTGCAGCCGCCGCGCCGCCAGGGAGGTGTCGCCGAATTCGTACGTCGAGGCGAACACCCCGACGTAGAACACGGCCACGAGCCCGACGGTCATCGCGCCACCGCCCGCGGCGAAGTAGTACACGACGCCGATGACCAGCGCCGCGGTCCAGGTGATGAGCACCGGTGCCGAGATCCCGGTCATACCCCGGCGCGCGATCTCACCGCCCAGGATCGAGGTTCTCTGCTCGCTGTCGTGCTCGACGGTCTCGGTCGACATCGCTTACCTGCCTTCGGCTTCGGACGGTGCGGACTCGGCACTGGATTTGGCTTTGTTCATCGCCGCCGCTGCGGATTGCGCGGCGATCGGCACCGCCGCGGCCCCGGCCGAGGCGACCGTCGCGGCCGAGCCCATCGCGAGCTTTCCGCCGAGTCGCCCGGCCATGCCCACCGCGCCGCGGGTCGAGGTGCCGCTCTTGTTTCCGATGCCGCCGCTGTGGGCGGCCCCGGTGGTGTGGCCGGGGGCGGAGTTGGTCGACGGTGTCGGATGCCCGGATCGGGTGGCCTTGTCGACGCCGTCGCCGGAGCGGGTCGAGCGCGGTGTGACGGTCGACCCGCCACCTCCGCCTCCGCCGCCACCGCCGCTACGGCTGCGGAACAGCGCCGAGCTGCCCACGCCGCCGATGACACCACCGGCTACGGAGCCACCACCGCCGCCGAAACCTTCGGAGTCGGCCTTGGTCGGCAGGATCGGTGCCCACTTGAGCATCGCCCACGGTGCCAGACCGACCACGACCATCGAGGCACCGACGAGCACGAGAGCGCCGAGCGAGGTCAGATCTCCCGAGCCGCCGCCACCCGAGAGCAGAGCGTTGTTGGCCCCGGCGAGCACGATCGCGATGAGCAGGAACAGCATCGGCTTGCTGAGCACGATGCCGACGAACGTGAACAGTGGCCGCAGAGCTTTGGTCCGCCACGTCGGGTGCACCCACATGCCGTAGCCGATTCCGGCGACGCACGCGGTCAGCGGAAGCCCGATCTGGTGCATGAGCAGCCCCAGGTAGACCGACATCGCGCCGAGCAGCAGGATGCCGAAGAAGACCAGGCCGACGATCGAGCCGCCGACGACGGTGTCCTTGTTCAGCGTGCCCATCGTGGCGTAGATGTTTTCCACCATCTCGGTGATCGTGGATCCGCTGAAACTGGCGATGCCCTCGGTGAGCACTGACGCGAACTCGATCACCAGTTGTGCCAGGGCGAGGGAGAACAGCATCATCACCACCCCGGCGGGCATGTAGCCGAAGACGTTGGCCACCAGCTCCGACGGTGAGCCCTTGTGCCGTGATCGCATGATCGCCAGCAGTACTGCCAGCGACATGACCATGATTCCCAGACCTGTCGATGCGGCGTAGTAGGTCACGAACCATTGCTGGGTGGGATCGAAGTCGCCGGTCGAGGTCAACCCACGCAGCACGGCGTCGGTGAGCGAGAGTGCCCCGCTTTTGGTGGCGTTGACCCAGTCGTCGATGACGGTGGTCGGATCGGTGACGAAGTCGACGACGTCGCTGGCTGCCCCCGAGATCCACGAGAACGCCTGCAGGTAGGCCTTGCCGAGCTTGTACTGCGGGGTGGCGGCGATGACCTTGCCGAGGGTGTCGTCGAGGCGTTCGGTGAACGAGGTGTTCTTGTCGATCCAGTTCGCGGTGCCGGCGAACAATCGCCCGATCGAGAGGTTCCAGTCCTGGCAGCGGCTGGCATCTGCCCGTTCGGCTTTCGAGCAGTCGACGAAGAACGCGTGCATGCAGTACTGGTCGCCCGAACCCTGCGAGCATGGGTCCGACCAGGCGGCACCCGGCACCTTGTCGGCACCGGGCAGCGCTTTGATCGCGGTCAGCGAGTCCGCGTCCGGGCTCTGCGCCCAGGCGAAGCCCCACGTTCCCCATTCCTTGGTGCCCCACCGGGCGAGGTCGGCGGCGCAGGTTCCCGTCGGTGGGTGAAAGCTGGTGTCCCCGGCCGGAAACACCGTCGGCAGAGCGTCGGCCGGTGGTTCGGTCCCGTCGGCGACGGCTTTGCGGGTGATCTCGGCCGTGGCCTGGGCCTGTGGGTCGGAGCCGACCGCGCCCGCACCGCCGAGCATGACGGCTTTGTTCTCGTCCGATGCGGTCCAGTACAGGAGCCGGTTTTCGTTCGTGAGTGCTTGGGAGATATAGGTTCCCAGGTCGCCGCCGTGGTCTGCGCAGTTCCCCGTGAACCAGGGCCCGCTCCGAAATTCCTCGGTACCGCCGATGAATTTCTTGAGATCGTCCGGGAAGTGCGCGGGCAGCCTCGAGGCCGGTTGTTGGGCGGTGACCGCCCCCGGTGCGGGAGCGGGAACGGCGGAAGGCTGGGCGAGCGCAACAGCGGATGATCCGAACAGTGCCACCAGTGCGGCGGTGACCGCGATGAGAACGAGACGGCGAATCATGTTCTCTCCTAGTCGATGTAGAAGGTGTAGTACCCGGCGGTCAGTTGACCGCCGAGCGCGGAATCAGCGGCCGGGTAGGACGCGTCTTCCGGGCGCGGGCCCTGGCGGTAGGACCAGTCCTTGGCCTTCCAATCCCCGTCCTGCCAGACCAACGAGATGTCGGTGGTAGCCCACAGCGTGCTCACAGCGACGGTGCCGGTGTTGTTGATGTCGGACTGGGTGGTGGTCATCGACCACACCGAGATCTGCGCGTCATCGGCGGAGAACGAGGACACGTGCACCGCGGCCGGCAGGGTGTTCATCACGTCGCTGCTCTCGTCGCGGTTGCTGCCGAGTTCGATCTCGCGGGCCAGTTCGGCACCGGGGTCGGCGGCGATCATCGTCGAGCGGACATCGTTCATGTCGATGCGGCCCTGGCTGGCCTGATCGAAGGCTTGGAGCACGTTCACCGCGGCCGTCGATGCGCCTTGGGTGTCGCGGGTGTAGCCGCTGGGGACGCCGTTGTTCACCGTCGTGGGCCCGTGTACTGCGCGGATGGCATCGGAGCCACCGCCGCCGGAGTTGTCCGAGCTTCCCGACAGACCGACCACGATCACCGAGACGACGGCGAGGATCGCGAGGGCGACGGCCCCCAGAATGATCCAGCGTTTGGACCCGGACTTGCTGTCGGACTGTCGGTCACCGCCGACGTTCTCGGTGTTGGGCGAGCTGGGTGGTTCGGAGCCGACGTTGCGGTAGTCGATAGCCATGATGGGGAACTCGTTTCTGCGGACGGTGCCGCGTCGGGGAGGAGGAAGAGCGGTGGTCAGAGCCGCGATCGGCTATGCGCCGGACCGGAGCCGGGATCGGCTATGCGCCGGGTTGGACGAGGAGCAGGACTGCGCCGACGATCGGCGAGACAGCGGCCACTCCGCCCAAGATGATGAGCGAGAGTTTGAGATCCTCGCCCGACTCGCTCAGATCGCTGGACATGCCGCGCTTGCGGGCCTTCCGGGAGCTGAGGAACGAGGTGAGCACCCACAGTCCCGCGATGGCGATGCTGGCTCCCCAGATCGCCGCGAGGATGCGCTTCCATGTCTGGTTCAGGGCGGGTCCGAACAAGCTGATGTCCGGGTTGACCCCGTCGTACGGGTTGACCGTCTGGGCTGCGGCGACTCCGCCGGCCAGGACGGTCAGCGCGGCGGTGAGAGCGAGGACGCCGAGTACGCGGCGTGCCCGGTGCGAGGTGTGGGCGGTGGGGGTGGTGACGGATTCTGTGTCCATCGGGGGTTCCTTTCCGAAACATGGTGTTCTGCAGTGAAAGCACGTGAACGAGGTAGTAGCTATTTGTCTTGAATGCGGCTCACCTCCCAGCCGTCGGGGCCGCGCCGCAGGATCATCGCGACGACCCTCTCGCTCACCGGTGCACCGTCGATGCGTTGGGTGAGGTGGTAGGACCGGTAGGCGGTCGAATCGGTCTGCGGGGGAACGGGTTCGTCGTCGGCGACGAGGTCGGGGGTCAGGACTGCGCCGCGCGCGGCCCAGTCCAGCCATTGCGCGCCGGGACTCGATTGCGCTGTGGTGGAGGTGATCTCGCGCGCGTAGTCGGAGGTGAGCAGCGGTGCGGTGCGGGCGGCGGCATCGTTGGGTCCGGCGTCGACGGCGGTGTTCCAGGTGAACCAGACCGTCAAGGCCGCGGTGGCCACCGAGTCCGGGTCCTGCCGGTCCACGCCGGCCGCGATGTCGGGCAGCGCGGTCGCGGCCGGCGGCGGGGTACGGGTGGGATCGCTCCCGCTCGGCGGGGGCGTACCCGGTGTCCACTGCTGCGCCGGGATCGACGGGACGTCACTGCCGTTGTCGGTGCTTTCATCACCGCAGGCAGTGAGAATTGTTGCAGCGGTCAGGATTACGGCCACGGCGGTACGTCTGTTTGTTTTCATCCGAATCTCCGTGCTGTCAGGCCGCTCGCGGGCGGGGTCCAGTCCGATACCTTCACGACGTCGCCGGACTGCGGTGCCTCGACGACCTTGTTTCCGCCGAGCCAGATGAAGATGTGGCCCGAGTGGGGTTGGATGATGTCGCCGGGAGCGAGCTCGCCGGGGGTGGCGATGACGCGGCCGCGGCTGTCGGCGATCTGCGCCGAGTCCTGGTGGGGGAGCACGATCGCGCCGCCGGAGGCTTGTGCGACGGCGTAGAGGACCAGTCCGGAGCAGTCGAAGCCGACCTTGTCGAAGTCGCCGATCATGTCCGCGCGGCCGCCGCCGTCGCTGACCCCGCGGGTGGGGCCGTTGCGGTCGCCTCCACCCCAGGCGTAGGTGGTGCCGAGCCAGCGCATCGCGGCCGCGACGACGTTCTGACCGAACGGGCCACCGGGGACGATGCCCGGTGTGGCCTGCGGGACGGCGACGGAGAACGCTTCTGCAGCGCGTCGGGGAATCTTCGCGACGTAGTCGAGGGTTTCGGCGTTCTGGCACACCCGGCCCTGCGAGAGGGTCGCACCGGGCCCGCAGTTGTACATCGACAGGTACAGCTCGGTCAGGTCGCCGCTGAGCTTGCCGGCGGCGAGCGAATCCTTGGCGATGCCGGCCAGCTCGCAGTCGTAGGCGGCTTGGCTCATCACCGCGTCGGCGATGCTGCGGGTGTCCTTGCGGCCGTCTCCGTCGCCGTCGACGCCTTTCGCGGCCCAGGTGGCGGGCATGAACTGCGCCGGTCCGTCCGCGCCGGAACCGTTGTTGTGGGCGTTGACGTTGAAGCCGCCCTCTTGTTCGAGCTGCGCCGCGACGACCGGAGCGGTGACCTCGGGGCACACGGTTCCGGCCTTGACGATCCACGGCTCGAAATCGGCGGGCACCGAGCCCGGTCGCAGTCCGGTCGATCCGGCCGGGACACCGCATCCGGGTTTGATCGCGGCGGCGAGCTTGACCGACCGGCTCGATACGCCCTGCGCCGCGGCACCGGTGGTCGGCGTCGCGGCGGAGATGCCGGCCGGTCCGGCCGCGAGGACGTCCGCGCTGGCGGTCGGGGCGGTGGCACCGGCGGCGGCGAGCCAGGCAACGGGATCGACCGGGCTCGATCCGGATGCGAGGCGCGTGCCGGGCCAGACCTCGAAATGCAGATGCGGCCCGGTGGACTGTCCGGCATTGCCGACGCCGCCGATCGGGTCACCGGCCTTGACGGTCTGGCCCGCGGTCACCCCGACGCCGTCGTCGTTCATGTGGCCGTAGACCGTCGAGAGCGACTGGCCGTCGACGGTGGTGTCGATGATGATCCAGTTGCCGAACCCGCTGGCGTGTTCGGCCTTGACGACCGTGCCGTCGGTGGCCGCGTAGATCGGGGTCCCGATCGGGGCGGAGTAGTCCTGGCCCTGGTGTCCTTCGGCCTCGCCGGTGACCGGGTTCGTGCGGGCACCGAAACCGCTCGTGGCCTGATAGGTGCCTTCACGCAGCGGCATCACCACTGTTCCCGAGTGCGGAGCCACCACGGCCGCGCCGGCAGGCAGGCACGTGCCTTCGTCCACCGGGGGCGTGCGATCGCCCGACAGGACACCGAACATGCCGATCGCGGCGACCGCGGCGATCAGCAACAGGCTCAGTGCGCCGGCACTGCCCTTGCTGCCCTGCTGTGATGCTGCCATCGGTGCATGTCCTCACGAATCGAAAAGATGATCAGTGCCCGCCCGGACACCTGTGGTGGTACGCGTAGTTCGGTTGTGGTGCTGTAGTTTTCGGCTGCTCTGCGTCATGCCCGCCCGGCTGCAGAGCCTGCTCGGTGGCCGCCGGTCAGCCCCCGATCTTCTGGGTGAAGAAGTCGATGAGCCATTGCAGGGCGCTGCGGCCGGTGGAGTCGACCTTGAAGTCGCCGTAGGACTGATGCGCACCGGAGGCGAAGAACGTCGCGGCGTCGATACCGGCACCGACCAGCTCGGCGGCATCGCCGGCACCTGGTGAGGAGGCCAGTGAGACGAGACTGCCTGCCAGACCAGCGAAATCGCCGGTGGAGGCTTGCTGGCCGATCGCTGCGGACTGTCCGGTGACCTGGGTCTGTGATCCGAGTTGGTCGGGGCTGGTCTTGGCGGCCGAGCCGGTCAGGACTCCGACCGCGACCGAGGCGAGGTCGAGCCCGATGGGCAGCAGCTCGGCGGTGGCCGCGAGGTTGCCGGTTTCGAGGATCTTCCACGCGACTTCCTGAATCGCGCCGACATCGTTGGCCAGGCGGATCACGTCGACGTTGCCGAGCAAGCTCAACACCAGGGAGGCGATCTGCGCCGAACCGCTGGGGTCGGGGATCATCGCCACCAACGCTGCGAGTGTGTGCAGGTCCACTCCCGCGGCCATTTTCACGATCGGTGCGAACTGGTTGTTCAGGTCCCCGGCGATCTTGTGCGATCCCGCGACATCGAGAGCAGCGACCTTCTGCGGCAACGCGATCAGGTTGTCGACGATGCCTTGGTAGTCCAGGCTCGTGAAACCGGTCGCTACGTTGACGACCTGGTTGACCACCGTCTTCGGCTTGAGCAGCGAGAGCACCTGCGTTGCCGAGGTCAGCGCATCCGGGGACACGGACTGCAGCGGTGCGACCTGCCCGGTGAGCGTTGCGGCCGTATCGGTCAGGCCTGCGGTGGTTCCGGTGCCGCCCAGTACCGACGAGGCGGTGTCGGCGATCGAGGTCGCGGTGCTCAGGACTGCGGGAATGTCGATCTGGTCCAGTGCGTCGAGCACCGTCGAGGTCTTCGCCTCCGGTGATCCTTCCGGTGCGGTGTCGAGGGTGGAGCGGATGCCGGGATTCGCGGCAATCACCGACTGCACGTCGGCGACCGGTTCGAGGGTGTTGAGCAGCGATGTCGCCGAGGCCCCGACGCTGGCGACCTGCGACTGAGTGCGGTTGGTTCCCACCGAGTCGGGCAGGGTGGCCACCCGCTCCCCGAGAGTCGATGCGGTGTTCGCGGCACCGGCCAGATCGACGCGGGAGAAGTCCGAGACCAGCGACGACGAGAAATCGCTGACCCCTCCGGCCTGTGTCGGCGTTGCGCCGGGCTGAGATCCGGCACCGGTGACACCGCCCTGCGCGGTCGTCGACGGCACCGCGGTATTCGACGATGCTGCGGTACCCGACGCTGCCGGGGTTGCCCCGGTTCCGGCCTGTCCGCCGGTGGTGGCCGGGTCGACGGGCTTGTTCGCCAGCACCTTGCCCAGGCCTGCGAGCAGACCGTCCTTGCCGGCGTTCGTCGAGCAGTACAGGTCCGTGGGATTGCAGAGCTGCTTGACCACCGGTGCCAGCGAGCCGAAGCCTTCGGGCCGGACCCCGCCGATGCCCTGGCCGTCGACCTTCGGCCCGACGACGGTGCCGCCGGCGGTGCCCTGGTGCGGATCGGCGACCAGACCGACGCCGAGAATCCGGGCCGCGGGAACGACACCGCGTCCGTTGCCGATCTCGGCGGCGACGTCGCCGGCGGCGTCCGCGCCTTGGGAGTAGCCCGAGAGCAGGAACTTCGACGTCGCGCACGCCGAGGTGAGGATGTTGTTGATGGCGCTCTTGCCGGTTTCCTTGCTGTCGGCGTAGGTGCGGCCCTTGTCGAACGCCGACGCCGCGTACGCGGGGTAGTAGACCTCGATGTCGTTGCCGTACTTCTGCTTCAGCGCGTTGCCGACGGTGGCGAGCATCCCGACCGGGGTGGTGGGATTCGCGGCGGCGTTGGTCTCCCACGTTCCCGGGGCCATGATCGCGACGTACTTCGCGCACGAGGTCGCCGCCGGCGCTGCCGGTGCGGCGTGTGCGGGGACGGTGCCCGCGGCCAGGACCACCGCGGAGACGACGACGGTCAGCGCCGACAGTGTCCGGCGTTGTCGTCGCCGCGGGGTGGTGAGCGTTCTCTGGCCGGTCATGGTGTTTCTCCTCGTGTGCGTCGAGCGGGGTGGGGACGGGTCAGGCTCCGCGACGGTCGCGGCTGCGCCGCTCCCACTGCGAGAGCTGTGGGGGTGGTGCGCTGTCGGGCTGGCGGTTCACCGGCTGCGGGGAGTACGGATCGGTGAATTGGTAGGCGACGCCGGCTCGTGCCGCCGCGATGTTGTCGGCGACCAGGGCGGTGACGTTGGTGTAGGCCTCGATCGTGTCCGGGGGGAGGTCCTTGTAGACGATCCGATCGCCGCGGGCGAGAGCTGATTCGTACGGGGCCTGAATGAAATTGCTTTCTTGGACACCGAGATTGCGCAGGTCCTCGAAGACCGCCGACGCCAACTGCGGGTTGGAATCGGGTGTTGCACAGGTCACGACGATCGTCGACGCCAGCAGGTGTCCGTAGCCGCGGGCGATGATGCCCTCGAGCATCTGATAGACCTGCCGGGCGATGTCGAGGCGTAGCGGGAGCGGGACGACCAGGGCATCGGAATGCTGCACGGCCCACTGCCAGCTCTCGGCCAAGGGATTGGCGGCGGTGTCGATGACGATCAGGTCCCGGTGTCGGCGCAGCACTGCCATCACCGCTGCGCATTCGTCCCACCCCAGGTTGCGCTCACGGTCGGCCGAATTGTCCGCCGCGAGAATGTCTTCCATCGTCGGTTGACGCCGTAGGAACGCGTTGAGCGATCCCGAGACCGCCGACGAGGACGCCAGCTCGTGTGCGTGGTCGAGCAGGTCCCATACCGTGAGCTCCGGATCGGTGGTGCGGGCGGCGCGATCGCCGAGACTGCCGAGTGATTCGCTGGCGTCGAAGACCGTTACCCCGTGGCCACGGTGCTTGCCAAAGGTGGATCCGAGCATGACCGATGTCGGAGTTTTGCCGGCTCCGCCCTTGGGGTTGATGACCGAGACCACCGAGCATCCGGGGAGTGGCTGTTGCACAACGCGAATCGACTGACGCAGTCTGACTTCGGCAGAGGTGGGTTTGGGCTTGAGGTGAGTTCCCAGGGCGGCGTTGATCCGGCCCCGCAGGCCTGCTTCGGCGGGCTCGGCGGTCGGGTCTTCTTCCTGGCGGTCGAACAGTCGTGCTCGGTAGAACGCTGCGGGGTCGACGTCGGGTGTCTCGACTGCGGCCAGTGCGTCCTGCCCGACCCCGTACGGGTCCGGTGCCGTGTCGTCGGCCGACTCTTCTGCAGGCTGTTCGTCCGGTTCGGATTCGGGTCGGCGCAGGCGCTGAGCGCGGAGGTTGACGGTGTCCTCGGCTTCGTACCCCGCGACGGGGTTGTCGACGTCTGGGCGCGGGTGCTGTTCGGCCATCAGCCGACCTCCGCTTGATCGTCGACGAGCAGATCGGAGAGCCGGATGGCCTGCCACGGACGGTGCCCAAGAACCTCGCACCACACGGTGGCCGGGTTCTCGTCGTCGATCTCGAGGCGTTCGAGGTGCACTCCGTATCGCGCGGCGAGAGCGGCGAGCCGCGTTCCGTCGAGGTGCGGGTTGGAGATGTGCAGTATCAGCCGGATCGCGGGGGCGTCGAGCTCTTCGCGTAGCTTGCCGGCGAGAAAGGCTGCCTTGCCGGCCGCCGAGTCGTCGGCCGAGGTCTGATCGCCCTGCCGGAACACCGCGTCCTTGCTGTGAAATGTTCCGTACCAGGCTGTTTCGTCACCGTCTCCGACCACGGCGAAGCTGCCGCGCGCATCGCCTGCGGCGTAGAGCTCGACCAGCGGTGCGGCGGTGGCCGCGGAGGCGACCGCGTCGGTGACCTGCTCGGCTTCGCTGGCGCGCAATCCGTCGTAGTCCAGGTCGAGCTGCTTGTAGAGCTCTCGTTTGATCTTCTGCCACATCGACCAGTCGGCCAGCCCGGACTGTTCGGCCCATGCGCGGATCTCGCTCGCGGTCGACGCCTCGAGGGTCTCGCGTGCCTGTCGTACTGCGGTGGCGGCCTCGGCCCATTCGCTCGCTGCATCGCTCATGTCCTGGTGTTCCTTTCGTCGTGGCTGTTCGCCGCGGTGTTGCGGCGATCTCGCGCTGTGGCGGCGGTGGGTGATCACGCTTGCTCGATGGCGGCGATGACGTAGCGACCGTCGACCTGGTCGGTGGTGATCCGTTGGCGGTACTGCGTCCCAGGCCCGTTCGGGCCGCTCTCGGTGAGAGTGAGGGTGTAGGAGCCGGTGCGCAGCGGGTCGATGTCGAGGCAGTAGGTGGTGCCGACCGGGACGGTGGCGATACCGGCGTCGAGGTTGGCTTCGACGGTGAACGGGGCACTTGCCGGGGCGTTCGGTGACACCAGAGCGTGCGCGGCCGCGCCCGATCGCTGGACGTAGTAGGCGTGCTCGAACGCGGCGATGACCCCGGGGCCGCTGTTCTGATCACCGGTCGGCATCGAGCAATCCGGCCCGGCGGCAACGGTTGTCGGCGCGACGGAGGAAGCGGCGATGGTGTCGGTGGCTGTCGTGTCCGGCTCGGAGTCGCCACCGCTGAACAACACAGCGGCGGCGACGGCCACGAACACGACAGCAGCCCCGGCTGCCGCGATCGCGCGTCGGCGCGATCGCGGCACACGGGGCGAGCTCGACGGCACCCCTGATCGGGCGGGGCCGGTGGCACTGGCAATCGGGGATGTCGTCGAACGGCGGATCATCTGGATGTGTCCTTCCTGGCTGGTTCAAATAGCTGGCTGTAGGGCGAATCAGGCGGGTGCGAACGCCGCCTGCAGGCCGCCGAGAGCGGCAGTGGCCTGATCGACCAGAGGAGCTGCAGCCGACTGCACCGTCTCGACCGTCTGAGCCACCTGCGGCTGTTCGAGGGCCTTCGAGGTGAAGCCCTGCACTGCCGAGGCCGCCGGTGCGGTCCACACCGACGCATTGTTGACGGCTTTGTCGACGATCGGAGCCGCGTTCTGGACTGCGGTGTCGGCCGCCGCGAGTACCTGGCGGCCGTTCGGGTCGGCAGCGAGAGTGTCGCGAACCTGCCCGACAGGGCCGGGGAGATCGACTGTCGCGGCCGGCGGGATCGTCGGGACGCTGTCGGCAGCCGGGGGAACCACCGCAGGCGCGGGGGCCGGCTCTTCGATGATCTGCTGCTCGCCGCCGAGAACGGAGGCACCGAGGATGCCGCCGATGACAGCGCCTGCGCCGGTCAGGCCCAGCACGATCGGTGCCGACAGTGCTGCGCCGACGCCTGCTCCCGCGAGTGCTGCCGCTCCGGGAACGAAGATGTATCCGATCGGCCCGGCCGGAAGAATAGCGACTGCACCCGCAGTTGTTGCCGCAAATCCGAGTGCGCCACCGATAGCGGCACCGGTGCCGGTGATGACTGCGGCCGGTACGACGGATGCTGCGAGGCCGACAGCGCCACCGGTGATGACACCTGTTGCGGTACCGGCGGCGATGCGGTCGGCGCGAGGAGCATCGGCGAACCCGTTGTCCACGAGCCAGTTTCCGCCGTCGGCCTGGAGCGCGGCCACGGTGTTGTTGAACTTCTTCACCTGGTTGCGGTCGACCAGGTTCGGGTCGTACGGCACCAGTTCTCCGCCGACGAGGACGTAGCCCTCAGGTGCGTCGATCGGGGCGATGACCTTGCGCTGCACGGTCGGGACCGGCGGCGGGGGCGGCGGAGTCGCCTGCAACGCCGGGGGTGCTTCGCTCGGAGCGGCCTGCGGCGCGGGAGTGGGCTCGTAGTAGCTATTTTGGTACGACGACTGCTGATTACCCGACTGATAGTCGTCGAAGCTGCGCCACTGAGTTTCCTGCACGCGCTGAGACGGTGGGATGAAGAACTCGCGCTCCTGAGTCGGGGCCGGAGGCGGGGTGGCCGGTGCCGACTGCGGTGTGCTCGTGACCCCCGGTTGTGATCCTTGAGGACTGGTCACTCCCGGCTGCGATGGTGCAGCTTGAGCAGGAGCGGCCTGCATGGTCAGGCCGGCGATCGTCACCGCCGCCACGGCGGGCAGCGATTTGATCACCCGCCCTCGCTTCTTGGATGAGCGGTGGTGTCCGGTGCCCTGTGATGCTGGCATTGGTGTCGATCCTTTCCTGGTGCGACCCGGCGATCGGGTCGTGCTGGTGAATGCGATTGCGGAGCAACCGTTCTGGCGACAATTGGTTTTAGGTAAGTCGGTGGAGAGAAGTGGATGGGTGCGTGCGATCCATAGGTTGTGGGCCAGTCGCACGCACCCATCACGTGCTAGAGGCTCAGAGCCAGCCGAAGACCACCGACCAGAACCACGGCTGCTGAAAAATCCACATCGGGTATCGGAATCCTTTCTGTGAGAACGGGTGTGAGTTCGAGGGGTGATGTCCCGGCGGGGCCGCGCAGTGCTGAACATGATGAAATGCGCTCACTGCGCGACCCTCGCGCCGGTCCACCGGTCGAGCTGCAGGGCGTCGGGGAGCTCCCGCAGCTCACGACTGGGCGTCCAAGCTGACCCCAGTCGAGATTGGGGGTCAGGCCACGTCGCTGAACTCGATAACTCGTCCCGGTTCGCTGGCGGGCTCACGGAACGTCATGTCGACATCGGTCCATTCACCAAGAAGTTCGCCCGTGTCCTCACACCGCAGCTGGTGGGTGTCGTGATCACCTATAGATAGCGAGCACACAACGAGGCCAGGAGCTCTGTCGTTGATTGCAGGACAAGGAGTCTGCGCGTGCCATACAGTTTTGGTGTGTAACGCTTGATGCGATGCGGGAGATTGCATAACTGTCTCCGATCCGGATTGCGGTTCGTATACATCCGCATAGGCTGGGAGAGCCACAACGGATACACCCGTGCCCTCGAAAGAGGTCGGGGTGCTTCTAAGTGGAGGGGACTCCGGATGCGTTTCGAGACGCCAATCACGGCGCATCTGGGGTCTGCTACTTCATAAATGGCACTGTCAGGGTGGAATTCTCACTTTCGGGTGGCTGTCGCTCATGCGATCGGTGCTGTTCGCCGACACCGCTGCTGCAGGTCGGTTCGGGTGCCGGTTTCGAGTGGATCGAAACCCGGGAAAGCCATCGCGAGAATTGACCAGGCGCGCCGAAGAAGCCGCATCGTTCCGCCTCGTGGCGGTCGATCGGCTGACCTTCGACTGGTAGTGCACCGGAATCACAACCCCCGTAAATGGCTTCCGTTGGCGAGCAGCACGAAATGCGCTCATGCATCGATCGCTGTCGAACAACTCAGACGGCGAGAATGCCTCCACGGAGGAGGTGCAGGCGTCAGCTAACCATGCATCAAAGCTCGTGGCAACTGTTTGCATCATGACCTCTACTGATTTCGCCGGGTTCGACCCTACAACGCGATGCTACGTTAACACACACCAGTTAACTCGTATAGGTGTCGCTGAAGTGCATGGGAGGGCTCTCGATGTCCATAGGATCGAACGAACAGGAGTCGGAAGCATCAGGAGTCAAAGACGTGTCCAGGAGTGGTGTGAGGCTCTTCAGTGGCGCACGACTCCGGCAATTTCGGGAACGAAAGAAGCTCTCCGTGGACGACCTGGCCGGCCTTTCAGGTGTATCGCGTCAAGCGATCTCCACATGGGAGACGGGCCGTGCTCAGCCAACGCCCGGTCCGCTACTTCGTGTCGCAGCCGCTTTGCAGACGACTGTGCCCGATCTCGTCCCAATACCATCGGGCGAGGTCACTATCAGCGACCTCAGGGTGAGGGTCGGGCTCACCCAGGGAGAAGCTGCGAGTGGGCTGGGAATCTCGGCGACGCTGCTGGTGGATATCGAGCGCGGACGGAAGCCGCTCAACGATTCCAGGGTCGATGCCTTGGCTGACCTCTATCAAGTGCCGGTCGATGAGATCAGGTCTGCGTGGCAGCGAGCGATCGACACGCGCGAAGCGCGATTGAAAACCCTCTAGATATCCTCTCCAGGATTTCTCACCCCTATCTCGAGCCCTTGCGGCGTGTCTCGACCGAACCTGACGCAATCGGTGTTATTCATATCCCTATGCCTAGTCCCGCGAAGCGCCACCGCGACCGGAAGAAGTCCTCTCTGTTCGTAGAGATCGATCCTGCCGTCGTGGACCGCGTTACCGCAGAAGCCGCAAAACGCGGTGTCAACAAGTGGGAGATCGTGGAAGCGGCTCTCGGCCTTGGGCTTGAGCGCCTAGCGCCGGCGAAGGAGCCCTACAGTTTGGATCTCCAGGGCTTGGACAAGACCGCATGACGCAGGTACAGGGCGAACGGAAATCTCGGAAGGACGGTGGTGACTGCTACTGACGTGGATTTGATGAGTCATGTTGCTAGTCAATGTGACTCGATGCAATCGAACTGAATCCGCAGTGAAGCAGACAGCCTGGAAATAGAAAAACCCCCGGCGGCAGGGCCAGGGGATTTCTAAGTTGTCGAGGAATCGAGTTGGTAGCTCGGAACCTCTGCTCTTCTGCTTATCCCCGAAGGGACTGTCTTGCTGGACAGGTCTCAGGGTACATCGCGCCCTGACGTAGGTACAAGATTTAACGCTCGTGTCGGCCCATCTAAGTTGACACCTGACAACGTGTGGAGACGTCTGTCTCCGCTGGTAGCCGCGCGTCGGTCCATGCGCGTGTGGAGTGCCGCTAGCGGCAAGTTCGATACTTCGCGGAGTCTGACGAAGCACCTACCGTCTGTGCCGGCTGCACTTCCGATCTATGCGCGCGGCCGCACGAGCCTGCTCGCGCTGGACTTCGACGCCAAACACCACACGCCAGAGCAGGTCGACGCCGATGTCGAACGTGCCTTGGGATGGCTCCACGAATGTGGTGCACGCACCGTCACCGACCGCTCGACGAGCGGCGGCCGCCACGTCCTGGTCCCCCTGGCCACCGACATTCCTCTGCGCGTCGACGACATCAAAATGGTGATGCAGCTGCTCGCTACTCGCCTGGTCACCTTGGACGCCACCCCGATGCTCAACGCGGACTGGGGATGCATCACTCCCCCCGGCTCCCCTTGCCGCGAGGGCGGCCACCGACTCCTCGACGGCACCCTCGACGACGCGATCGACGCCTTCACCGTTCGGTCGGACCGTGGTGTCATTGCTCGCCTGATCGCTCTGCTGGGCGGTGCAACCACCCCCCGGCACCGAACTCCCGCGGCCGCTGTTGCTGCCTCCCTTACCCAGGACGAACGCCTCGTCGGCGTCGGCCGAGATCGCCGCCTGGACCCGCGCTTCCACCGCGCCACAGCCGTCCCAGAGGCCGTCGAGTCGTACGCAGCCACGGGCAAGTTCACCAAAGCCCACAAAGCCCTTTGGAAATCCCCGTCGGAAGCACGCCAGTCCGTCATCAGCCACGCAGTTCTGCGCGGTGCCAGCGCTGCGGACATCGAGAAGGCGATCGCAACTACGAGGTGGGCAGGCCTGCGGCGCGCCTACCTCGACAAGTACGGCACCCACTCAGCCGCCGCGCTGCAACGAGACGTGGAGAAGGCCCTGACCTGGGCCGCAACGATCGTCCGGCCACTCCACGAACTCACGCACAAGAACATATACACAGGGGGGGATGGTTCTTTCCTGAAAGACCACGTTCGCCGCCAGTGGCTAGCGCACGCGCAGGCGTGGGTCGACGGAGAGTTTCTCGGTACCCGCCAACGCCCAGTCCTACTCGCGGTGGTGCAGGCGCTGGCCTACACGTCAGCTTTGGCCGGCGAATTGGTCGAGGGAGTTCCCGTGGTCGCAGTCGGGGGGCGAAGCTTGTCTCATGCAGCGGGGCTGATGTCGGAATCGACCGTGTGGAGTGCACTTAGACTGCTCAGAGAGACCCCCGGCTCTCCTTTGCTGCTGGTATCGCGCGGGGCGGGCCGAGAGGCCGACCGCTACGCCCTGACTACTCCAGCAGCGATCCAGGGCCCAGGACGGGCGCGTATGGAGCGAGCGCGGGTGGAACCGGTACACCCGGCATGGAGCGTGCTCGGTCTACGTGGCCGAGCGTTGTACGAGCTGATCAAGGCGGGCCTCGCCACCAACGTCGACGACGCATTCGCTGCCGCCAAGCTCAGGCCCTCAAATGGATACGCAATCCTCGCGGATCTGACGACCGCTGGGCTCGTCGAACGGAACAAGGCAGGCCTGACGCTAGGACGCCGCACATTGGACGACCTAGCGGTCGCTCATGGGCTCGGAACCATCGCAGCCGACCGTGTTGTCCGGCACCGAGCAGAACGGCTGTTGTGGCAGGTGTGGTTGGAAAGCCGCTTCGCTCCCCCACCACCGAATGGCGGAGCGTTCGAGCTGACAATGCAACCGCCGGCTGCCACCGCCATATCTCTGATTGATGAACGCGATTCCGAACGGCTGTGGGCAGTTAGATTTGCCGAAGGCCCACCGGTGAGAGACCCGGTGCTCGACGCGATCGAATTGCTGGGAGATCAACTCGGTGCGGTGATCGTCGCCCGATGACGTGGAAACGGCCGGCGAAGGTCTCCGCGAAAATCCGATCGCTTGGTTGCTAGGTCACCACATTGCCGGTGGCGCGACGCACTCACCGATCTGAATGAGCGCTGCTCGAACGTTTTTGCCGCCGGAGGGACGTGCTTCGCCGATCGCGGTGATGGTCATGTCGGCCAGTAACCAGTCATCGTCGCCTGGAAAGCGAAGATGCAAAGGAATGGAGGATTTCTTCTCGGATCCGTCCAAGATCGCGGAGCGAACCAGATCAAGTGCCTCGGCGGTTTTCGGGTGAAACTCCGGGTTGTGGCGCTCCCACTGGTCGAACGGCGGCGGTGGTGTCTTCAACCATTCGAAGACGATGCCAGTGTTGAGATCCAGATGTCCGAGGCCTGCGTCGGCGTCTTGCGCTGTGAGCTGGGCGGCCGCTCTGGCGATTTGTCGATCCGACATGCCTGGCACCTTCTCAGCGCCCTCTGTGGTGTCGTGCAGTAGACCGACGATGCGCCGGCCGTCTGGGGCGATCCGCGCTCTGACGGACATGTCGATTCGGCGTTGAATACCGTTCGCATCGGTGAGGTAGATCGGCGCGTCGAAAGACTCTCCGGACGCGAACTCGTCGCAGGAAAGAGCATCCAGATACTCGCGATATGCCTCTTCGGCGTCGAACCGGTCGAAGTGCTTCCAGATCTCCTGGAGTGTCCTGGTATCGGCTCCATCGTCCAAGCCCAAAATTTGCTCATCGTGGCCAGGTCCGTGTTTCGTCACTTGACGTTCGACGTCGAACTCGAACGTGCCGACAGATTCGGCAGTCGGCGGCGTTCCGTCAGAATTGCCAGCCCAAATTTGGACTCCGAACACACCGGAGGGGCCGATGATCGGGACACCGAGCACCACCACTCGTTCGTAAGCTCCACGGCCGAATACGGGCTCGAGCACCGTATCTCCCGTCAAGACCACCTCGGGGATCACTTTTTGGATCGTGGTGAATGTCTTCCGGGTGTCAGTTCGTCGCTCGATGCTGGTGAAACTACGGTGGCCACTTCCCTTGGCGACGACCGTGGGCTCGATTCCGTCGGCGAACCCCAGCGTCTCGATCACAAGCCACTCGCTCCAGCTTGGGTCCGACTGTTCTGAGTTCTCGTTCGCCATGCCAAAATCCCCGTTCGCCGATCATCTTTTGGTCTGTAGCTCTTCCAGTGCAGCTCGGTCATGCGAGCAGAACACTTCTACACCTATGTGTTGGCTGTGCGCCAACTCCTTGAGCCGCGCGTGGTTGATGGCGATGCGTTTCGTATCCGCGGCCAGCATCGTCTCCAGGGCTCGCAGTCCGCGTGATCTGAGGCTCGCTCCACCAGGTCGCATCTCGATCGACGATCGATCGTAGAAGGCGTCGCCAGCATGAAAAAGCCATCCCCGTCGGGCCGCTCTGATAGCAACACCCGCGTGCCCGACAGTGTGCCCGGGCATCGGGACCAATGTGAAGTCGTTCAACCCGGCTACCGGATAGCTGGTGGAAAAGCCCAGGAACGGTTCGCCCTCCCCCGCATAGGTTTTCACGCGCATGTCGAGTGGTAGGTGATGCTCGCGGTACCGGAGCTTCGCCGTGATTGCCGGCCGGGCACTGGCAATAGCATGCTCTGTGGCCGTGACATGCACTATCGCGTCCGGGAAGTCGCGGGCGCCGCTGATGTGGTCGTAGTCCAGATGCGTGCATACGATATGGCGAACGTCGCTGGCGCTGTACCCTATTCGCTGCAGTTGTACCAGCGCGGTTTCGTTCTGCTGCAGTGCCGGTCCCAAGACCAATGCAGCTTTTCCCAGCGCAGCGGGCGTTGCAATGTCGGCACTGCCGATTCCGGCGTCGACCATGACAAGGCCATCATCGGTCTCGCACACCACCACGTGGGTTACCAGGCCGAACCGGAAAGACCCGCAATTGAGATGGTGGACAGTCTGCACACCGGCCATGACGTACCTCACTTCGGATGAATGGCGATCCTGGAGGCAACAGCCTTCAGGGAGCGCACACGTCCGAAGCCGAATATCGAAGCTTGGGGAAACCCACTGTGAGAGCGAGCTGCGTCGAGGTCGATGCTATCGGTGCCAGAGATCTACGTCCACGGCATCTCGGGGTCGACACTGCACGGTAGGCGATGGATGCCGCTAATGAAGGCCGAGAGGACAAGGTCCGGGGGCGTCGATGCAAGGTGGGGGTACCGAGCAATCAGATGCTTCAGCAGGATGCGGACTTGGAGTCGCGCGAGATGCATTCCCAGGCAATGGTGCGGATCGCGAGCACCGAAGCCGAGCTGTCGGCTCGCGTTCGAACGGGTCACATCGAACCGGAGGGGATCGGGAAAGACCGCCTCGTCGTGATTGGCTGATAGGTACCACATCACGACCTTGTCCCCTGCCGCGATCGTGCGGCCTCCCACCGATGCTGTGGCGGTCGCCGTGCGCCGCATGTACGGGACGGGTGAGGCCCACCGAACTACTTCGTCGATAGCACCGTCGATATGACTGTCGAAGTCGTCGATGAGCAACTTCAGCTGATCAGGATGAGTGGTCAGCAGGTGTGCCGCCCAGGCCAAGGTTTGGCGCGTCGTGTCGTACCCAGCGGTGATCAACAGGATGAGAAAGCTCGCGAATTCCTCGACCGTGAGCTCTGCGCCCTCCGTAGCCCCGGTCGCCGAGGACCGCAGAAGGCGGGAGATCACGTCATCGGACGGGTTCGTCTTTCGTGAAGCGCCCAATTGCGCTGCATACGAGTAAATCTCGACCACACTCGGTGACATTCCCGGCGAATTGGTAAACAGCTCATTGCTGTTCCCCACCACCTGATCCGTCAGTTGCTTGATCAGATGGTGGTCGGACGGAGGGATGCCCAGGAGTTCGCAGATCACAACGAGAGGCAGCTGGCCCGCCACAACGTTCACGAAGTCGAACTCTCCGGATACCGGAATGGCATCGATCAATACCTGAGCGTGTCGATCGATGGTTCCAGCGATCTGACGCACCGATCGATGCGTGAAGGCACCCTGGACAATGCCGCGGAACCGGCGATGTTTGGGGTCGTCCATGGCGATCATCGAGCCGGCGAACGCAAGTGCTTCAGCTGGAAAATCGGCAATCGTGAAACCTGCAGCCGAAGAGAATATTTCGGGACGTCGGCTTACATCGACTACCTGATCGTAACGAACGATCGACCAGAATCCGGATCCCCCGGGCTCGTCGTGAAACTGTGGTGCGCTTTCCCTCAGCTGCCGGAACCGGTCGAGCCGTCTATCGAATGAGGTGTCCCAAAATTCCTGCGTCGCAGGCGATAAGGGCACTTCAACCGTATTTGATAACACATGGACCCCCGAGTCCTTGAGCTGACATTGTGCGTCGATCGTAAGTGTCGGCCACACCTGACGGCGATACGAAACCAACCGAGCAGCCGTGACGGTACAGTTCGCCGAGGGTGCTCGGTTGGATAAACCCCCCGAAGCAGACCGCCGCTCAGCTTTGTCATCGCTGCCCACGAGGAGAATCTGTGCGTCCCACGGAAAGCCTGGACGACCTGGTGACGGTCATATCGACAATCCTCATGCCGGCGGACGCCGACACTGCTCAAACGGCGTTCGGGCGAGTCCTCAGAACGCTGGTCGAGCATTTTCGGTGCGATGCTGGCTTCCTTCGGCGCAACGATCACGAGATCAGAGCCAGCATCATGGTCACCGAGTGGCCGATTCGCCCTGACGCCCCTGTTCCCGACCCATTGGGAACGGTCTACTTCGACAATGCAGACTCGGTATTCGCCCAATCGGAACACCTCGCAGCCCCCGTCGTGTTCAGGCCGGGCAAGGACATCGAGGACTATCGGCAACGAATCGAGGCCGCATCAGGACATGCCGCAACGTCAACGGTGGTCGTTCCGCTGCTGGGATCTCGAACCGAAGGGGTTCTCGGGCTTGTGCACCTCGGAGACAGGCCTTGGTCGGCCAAAGAAACCAACGCCCTGATGGTCGTCGCAACGATGCTCACGCAGGTCCAAGGGCGAATCGAGGCGCAGGAGTCGCTTCGACTTGCGGCGTTGCACGACTCTTTGACGGGGTTACCGAACAAGCTCGGGATCACCAATGAGCTCGACCACCGGCTAACCGACGTGAGAGCAGAGGACCCGGTCACGGTGCTCTTCTTCAACTTCGACCGCCTCGAAGCTCTCAACGACTTTCATGGACATGCCGCCCGGGACTTCTATCTGGAGTCGCTGGTGAGAACCCTCCGGAAGGTGCTCGGCGAGGGTGCGTTCTTGGGCAGGTGGGCAGACCACGAGTTCATCGCGCTGCTTCAACCCAGGCAAACCGACTCGACCGACGCCGCGAAGCTGCTGTCCCCCAGTGCTGTTGCCGCGAGAGTTCTTGAAGCTGTGGCAGAAACTACGGTGCCGATCGGCGGCGACTCGATTACTCGCACAGTCTCCGTTGGAGTGACCACGGCCTTTCCTGGCGTCGACGAGGTCCACGAATCAATCGTGCACGCTGATCAAGCCGCCCTGGTAGCCAAGCGTAGAGGTGGGAATGGAGTGGCCTTCTTCGATCACACCATTCGCGCGGCGAGCTCGCTGAGGAACGACGTCGAGCTGCATTTGCACGCCGCCATCCACGACGACGATCTGGTGCTGCACTACCAGCCAGAAGTCGACCTTGTGTCAGGCCGTGTCACTGCCGTTGAGGCGCTCGTACGTTGGCAACACCCTCAGAGGGGTCTCCTGCCCCCCTCAGCGTTCCTAGCCGTGGCGGAAGGTTCTGATCTGGCGATCGAGCTTGGCGAGTGGGTTCTGGGCGCGGCTACGTCGGCGTACGCGGGCTGGCTGCGTGAGTTGCCGAACCTCGACGTCGTGTTGAGTGTGAACGTCTCCCCCAACCATCTACTCGCCCCGCGGTTCCTTGACACCGTTGATGTTGCGCTCTCCCAGAGCGGCATGGACCCCGGCAGGTTGTGTTTGGAAGTAACAGAACACAGTGTCGTGCAAGACACCGAGCAGACAGCCAAGGTGCTCTCGCAAGTAAGGGACCTCGGAGTGAAGGTTGCGATCGACGACTTCGGTACAGGCTTCAGCTCACTGATCAATCTGAAGATACTTCCGGTCGACGTGGTCAAGATTGATCGCGAGTTCGTCCGAAACCTAGAGCATGACTCGCATGACCAGGCGATCGTCCGGGCCGTTGTTTCTTTGGCGGATTCGTTCGCCCTGAAGGTTGTTGCGGAGGGAGTCGAGTCAGCAGCAGCGAGCAAGGCGCTGATTTCATTGGGCTGTACGAGCGTGCAGGGCTATTACTACTCAAGGCCCGTGACTGCCGAGAGCGTGAAAGCTATGTTCTCAGTCCCATTCGAGGGTGTTCGATAGCGGACTGGCCATCCAGCCGACCGCGAATTCCCCGTTGTGGGCGAAGACATGAATCCATCGTAGGGCGGCCGCGGCTGCTTGGCCGGGACGAGCAAGCCCTTTTCGAGTGAACAATAACAGTAATACCAGTATTGACATCAATAATGTCTGCTATGTGTGAAGCTGAGTAGGGATGCGCTGTCGGCTCGCGGTGGCATGTCCGCCCTTCCGTCCATCGAGTGAGTTAGACGACTCGGCTTTGCGTCGTGTCGTGTCCGGAGCGCGGGCGCTCTCGCCGGAACCCGTGGAACTTCTTCGCAGCCATCGACGGCAAGTGATTGCCAGTATTATTGCTAATACGTCCTGACCGGGCGATCTATCCACTCGACCGGGCCGAAGTGTGCCGGGCGTTCCCATCATTAGCAGTAATACTGCTAATGATGCTACTGTATGTGACAGTATTACTGGCATAGCTGTTAATGCTGGTGTAGGTGGTATTAACAGTGATAACGTCAAAGTTGGCATTGGCAGTCTTGACTGTATTCATGCTTATAGCAGTAATGCTGACATTGCCGCTTTTGGCAGCATTACTGTCAAAATCTGAGGATGTCATCGTCCATGTCGAAGCCGTCATGTCTTAGCCGAGAGGGGCCCACCAAATCGTGAGCGCAGATGCAGCTTATGACCGCGAGCGAGTTATCGCCTTCATCAACGGCAAGGGAGGTGTCATGAAGACGACGCTGTCGGCCAATGTGGGAGGCCTGGCAGCGGCCTCCGGCTATCGCGTCCTCATCGTCGACTTCGATCCTCAGGGAAATCTCGCAGAAGATCTCGGCTACACCGAGACTGACCGCGACGACCATGGTCGTGCTCTTGCAGCCGCTCTGACGTTTGGGGGAGTGGTCGAGCCAGTCAGAGGTGTTCGTGAGAACCTCGACGTCCTGACAGGTGGCGTCCATTTGGAACAGGCCACAGCAGCCCTCGCATCCAAGGCTGCCAAAGATCCGCACGGAGCAAAGCTCGCTCTTGCAGCCCTCCTGAGGCCGCTGGCCGGCGACTACGACCTCATCATCATCGACTGCCCGCCAGGTGACGAGACGTTGCAGAACGCTGCTCTTGCCGCAGCTCGTTGGGCGGTTGTGCCGATTAAGAGTGATGCTTCGAGTCGGAAAGGGCTCGCAGCCGTCGCTCATCGGCTCGACGCTGTCCTTGAGATCAACCCCAGTCTCGACCTTCTTGGTGTCGTTCTGGTGGGCGTCGGCAAGTCAGCGACTGCAGTTCAAGAGCGTGCGCGCAAGCTCGTCGCCGAGGCATTCCAGGACGACAGCGTCCTCTTCAGCGGGGTCGTGCGTCATTCCGAGGCCACCGCGCAAGCAACCAGGGAACGTGGGCTCCTGGTGCATGAACTAGACGATGCAGTTCGCAAAGGGCCGAAGTGGTACGAGGTCATCCGCGGGGAGGCGCAGGCACAATCCCTTGCGCCCAAGTCCTCAGGATCCGTCGCAGACGATCTCCTCGCCATCACACAGGAAATGATCGCGCGCATCACCGCTGCAGAACAGAAGGCGAACGCATGACCGAGCCCACGCAGAATCGCATCGTTTCAGGACTGGCTCCACGCCGACCACAGGTCACGGGCGACCTTTCAAGACTTCAAGCGAAGAATCGAACACCGGTACCGCCGCCACCATCGACGTCGACCCCAACCGAGACACCGTCAGCAACCACGGACGAGAACGCAGGTAAGAAGCGAATCACCGTCTATATCGACAACGAGATCTTCACCCGTGCCCGCGGTGTCCACAAAGCGACAGCGCACCTCGAAGACGACCGATCGTGGTCACAGTTCATCGAGAAAGCCCTGCTCCGCGAGGTCGAAGCGCGCGAACGCTCACACAACAACGGAAAGCGGTACAGCGGATCCGACACCCCGCTGTCACCCGGTCGACCACTTTCGTCGTAACCCAAAGCCGCGTTCCCTCATCGAATGCAACCCCGACTCGGGGGCCCCGGCAGTGCGGACACACCACCGGGGCCGTCGGCCACAGGCAATCTAAGGAGCTGTGACCTATGAACAACCGTAACGCTGACCAACCAACCAAAGTCTCCGGCACCGACTCGGCCAAAAATAGCGAGCCGGCTGAAATCCACCCCGCCATCATCAAGTGGGCCCTCGGCATCGGCCTCGTCGTCGCCATCGCTGTGACCGCATCAAGCTTCAAGCTCAGCTTTTCCACCCTCTACGACCTCGCGACCATGGCACGGCTGGGCGACTCCGCCTGGGTGATCCCCGTCGTCCTCGACGGACCGATCCTCGTAGCCGGCATCTTCCGCGTCGCCCTGTCACAACACACCGACAGGGCGACGGTAATCGGCCGGCGCTTCATCATCGCCGTCTACACGCTCGCTGGGCTGGCCAGCATGGCAGGCAACGCCTACCACGCAGTTCTCACCGTCACCGATCTCAACGCCGGAGTCGCCGCCGCACTCGGAGCGCTCGCACCCCTAATGGTGATGACAATGTGCGAAATGATGTCCATCGGGATCAGCGCCCCGCGACACCACCGAGCGAAACCCACAAACGCCGCAGTGAGCGATTCAGCTCCGTTCGACACCGCATCCGTCGACAGCGCCGATGAACAGCTCGCCACTACCACCGGAACCCCCAGCGATGCCGAGCAGCTCGAGGCGTACATAGACGAAGAAGGGAATCTCGCTCAGGTCGTATGGGATACCGCTGACGTTTACCTCAATCACCCAACAGCGATGGGCAAGTTCAACAAGACCGCTGATGTGCTTGGTGTCTACCCGAACACAGTGCGGGCGCGCTATGACAAATGGGTCGAATTTCAACAGAAGTTCGCAGCCGCCAAAGCGGCCCCGCGGGCCATGTCGGCTTCGGAAAACGAGGCACTGGCTGAAAGCTCGAACGACCTCTCCCCGTTCAATGAAAAGTCCGACGGTGCTGCTCCGGTCGCCTACGCGGGGGCGACGCAATGACACAGCAACGAGCTGTGAAGATTCGCTCGGCGGTCACATAGCTGTGTCGGCTTCTGGCCTTCGCGTAGCGGAGTCAAGCGAGAGCCACACCCTCCGGATCCATCACATTGAACCCGCCGTCACAGAACTCTCTCGACGCGACCAACGCACCTAGCATGACCGGCCACCAATGGTTCGGGCCGTACGTCTTTTCCTTCGATACTCGCTCGATCATGAGGTGCTCCGCCACCTGTGTTCCACCCCCATCGCTGAAATGACGCCGCAGGGAATACAGCATGCCCGTGATATTTTCTATGGCCTCGTCCGCGTACCGAGTGGCCAATTCGAGTTCGTCGAACTGGTTCGAGTGAACGCTCCATACTTCCTCAGACATTCCAGGGGATTTCGTTACCATAAACCTGATAAAAACAGAAACGCCTACAGAAACCTTTGCCGTAAGGTGTGGATGCGGCGTTTCGGGAAGTTTGTCGAAGTAGGGATGTAAAAAACGCCGACCGCCCCCTGGGTGTGCATATCTATTGAGCTTTTTCCCGTTACATGTCTTGCATATAGGAACCAAGTTGGGGGCGTAAATGGAGTACTCCCCGAACTTGGAGCGAGGGAGGTAGTGGTCGACTTCCGTTGCTTTAATCTGGTAGCAATAAGGGCATTTACGCCAAGGGGTAGAATCTAGGATTCTGCCCCTCAATCCTTTGAAATGAACCAGTTTGAGATAGTATGCGTGGTCGGATAATATAATTTGATCGCTTTCTGAAATCTTCGACTCTGTTTTTGGTCCGTCTTTGTCCATAACGCGATCCAGATATTTTTCGTATAGATCGAACACTACTGCTTGAAGGGAAGTCGATTGAGTTCGGCCATGTTTTTTCTCTTCGGCAGCAACGTGAAGGTAGTATTCCTTGTCGTCAATCAGCGGTTGGTTTGCTCCGATCACTGCCGATTCCTGTAATTAGCTACAAGAGCTCTGCCTTGAACGCTGAGTCCTTCTTTGAACATACCGTCAATCTCGTCCAAGCTGTACTGCTCAGCTAGCGATCGAAGGATTCCCTGGTAATCGGTCGCGCTGTTGTCGAGCGAGAAGACGTGTCTGGTTATTGCGCCTATGTTTTCGGCAAACGTTTCGATTTCTGGTTGCCGGAGGCTCGCTGGGCCGTCTACGTCCCGCTCGAGGATGTGTACAAACCGTGACGGTATTTCCTGCACTACAACAGGGCTGTGCGTTGCGATGATCGCGAAAGAGTTGCTGGCGGCCAAGAGTACCTGTACTGCTCTGAGAAGGGCTGCAACCAGAGGTGGGTGGAGGTGAGTCTCCGGCTCGTCGATTAGTACCAATGCTCGGGTGCGAAGGTGTAGAGCTAATTGTGTAACAATGTTTAGGACAACCTTGTGTCCGGTGCTCAGTTCTTTGAATGAATCTACGGCATCGGCCTGACTCACCTGGCCTAGTTGGGTCAACTCAATTCCAGCTTGCCCGAAAGAAGGCTCGCTAGCCAGAGCTTCGAAGGCTGAAATAAGATGGTGACGGGTTTCCAAGCCGCCAATCTCGGTAAGCGCCTCGACGAATTCACCCTCGATTTCCTTGATCGACTTTAGCTCGAACGTGTCCCCGGCATCACTCGTCTGACGGCGCAGCCCACAGTAAACATATCCGAAAGCAGTAGTTAAGTGCCGATCCAATAGCTCGGAGTCTCGGATGTCGAGAATACTTTCCGGGGTCTCAAATGTGTCGAAAGCGCTGTATGAGATTGCAACGACCGCGCCGAAAGTTGTATCTTTTCCATGAATTTCGGAGCGCTCTTGCTCTTGCTCTTCAGCACCCCTGATCGCCGCCAATGCTAGGTCGGCTAACAATGTAGTTTTTCCTACCCCATTATAACCTATGAGGATGTTGCACCTGCCCGGTAGGTTGCCGGAATCATTAAAGTCGAATGGAATGTGGCTTGTGTAACCATCTCGATTCCAAACAAAATTGAAAGACATGCGGTCTTTGCTGAGTTCGCTGCCTTGTAGGAGCTTCCGCCCTGCCTTTAGGGTGTTGAGCGCCTGACCGAATCGCAATAAGGAGGTGGTCCAACCGTGTTCAGTGTAGAACTGATCTTCGATGTCGGGGTCGGAGACTGCGTCCCGAAGGGCGGCGAGGTAGGAACGCCTTAGATCATCGGGGAGCTGCATCAATGTCTCGTAGTACTCGATGCTCTGCCCAATCGAACAGAAATCGGGTCCGAGCTCACTGAACTGGTCTTCGATCCCTGGCCGGCCTTCTGTCTGACTCCGTCGAAGAATCTTTACATTCCCAAGTTCTAGTTCTACTTCGTCCTCGCCATCAGAGGTGGGATCGAGTCGGAGTGACACCGAGTACATCGTCTTATAGCCGTAGTCATCCCAGCTGTCCGGCCATAACTTGACATAGGGCGGAGCGGGCAGCTGGCGAGATTGCCTGGCTACGAAAAAAGTCAGCGTTCTCTGCCTGCGTCGCACGCTCAGAGTCTAGCTGGCTATCTGGTGGCTGTTGTCTGTTGTTCGCAGCCTGCTCCTGGCCGGCTGATCAAGTGATCGATTGCTCCTGCCTGGCGGAGCGCATGCATCAGAAACGGTCGTTTCTGGGGCATCGATCGGTGAGACACGGACGCGGGCCGAACGAAGGCGCGATCGCAGGCCGCCGGCGCGGGCCCGAACAGGGGCAAAAGCCGTTTAAGCCCCGACGGATCAACATTCGAGACTCAATCGTGATGTGTCTCAGAAACCTGTCTCAAGCTCTGACGCGTCGCCTGTGCCTTGTCGGCCGTTTCTGAGACAGTCATCCTCGTGAGCGCCGTTTTGGGATACATGAGGGTCTCGACCACCGATCAGTCGCTGGATCTACAGAGAGACGCACTGACAGCCGCCGGCTGTTTCCGCATCTGGGAAGAGGTCGCATCCGGAGCGGACAAGGACCGCCCTCAGTTGCAGCTGCTCCTCGAGAGCGTGCGCGCCGGCGACGTCGTCGCAGTATGGCGACTCGATCGACTCGGCCGCTCCCTGAGCCACCTCATCGAAACCGTCAACCTCATCGAAACCAAGGGCGCAACACTCCGCAGTCTCACCGAGGGGATCGACACCTCGACAGTCGGAGGACGCCTGACCTACAACATCTTCGGATCCCTCGCCGAATTCGAACGAGACCTCGTCAAGGAACGCACCATGGCCGGCCTCGCAGCCGCACGAGCTCGCGGCCGCATCGGCGGTCAACCAGCCAAGATCGACGCCGAGAAAGCTCGCCACATCCGAAGGATGCTCGACGACGGCACACCCAAAACCGAGATCGCATCAGTACTCGGCATCGGCAGAGCCACCCTCTACCGACACCTCGCCGCGCTTCAGTCGATGGCGGGAGAGAGGCGCGAGCGTCTCTTCCCACCCCCTGCCTCAAGCGCTCAATGCAACTGCGACGATGTCACCGGTACGTGCGCACCATTCCCTGAATCGGGTCGAAGGCCGGCGGCACATCGAAATCGACCTGCGCAGTCTCCGTCTGCACGTCGTCATCGCTCGGCGTCGCAACCTCCGGCAGAACACGCCAGCGAGCGCGCGGATCACTCTCACCAGGCTAATCCGACCTGGTCACAGCAAGCTCCGAATCCGCCAGAGCGACACCCCTCGGACGAACAAGCGGGCTCAACAGCCCGTGGTCGTCGCAACGGTCAACACATCCCTTTTCATCTCACGAGTCCCCACTGCCGCAACCGCCTACCGACCGCCGAGAAAAGCCCGACGCCCTGGCCGGACGGCGACAGGTCCTCCTCGCCCTCGGCGATGCTGTGCACGATGGCATCGGCCGCCCGTTCCCGCTCCCGCTCCTGCCGCATCACCGCCGTCTGGTCGTTGGCCTTTCCCTCGGTGTTGCGAACGAGCTCCTCGGCCAACGTCACAAGCTCATCGCTATACCAATACCTTTGAGATATACGGCTTCCCACAACAAGAGCGGACTCCGAATCCCACTGGCCCGAAGCAGGCTCCCTGACAAGCAAACCGGCGAAAATGTACTCGCCCCAGTGGTAGCTGAACGCCCACCGCTCCGGCACGGTCGAATCATCCTCACCCTCGTCGACATAGCGATGGCGATAGAACTGATCTGCCTGGTCACCTCTGTCGAGCCGTGCCGTCAATTCATCCAATGCGCGCTCACCATCGACGCCAGGTCCAACAGCGACAAGCTCCTCACCCCACTGCGAGAGCTCGTCACGGACCTCATCGACCGACAGGAACCGGCCAGCCACCAGAGGATGAAAAATTCTCCCGTAGAACACATCTGCCATCAACAACACCCCCTTCAACACATTCGATGGAACCGGATCACCCCAACACCTTACGAAGATCCACCGCACTAGACCACCACGCCGCTACCGCGACACCCCCTGCGCCACATCGGCCCGTGCGGCATTCCGTCAGAAATACGCAATTGGATTACGTGACGGATGCGGATGCGTTGTCACCGAACCGATTCGAGGATCGTCCTCGATCAGCTTCCCCTCGATTCCATACCGACCACCGATCTTGAACACAGCGTCGACTGTCGCCACCGCGAGCACCACCTCACCGTCCTCACCGGAAGAGATGAGCTCCACCTCGTCGCACGCTAACGCCCGATCCGCGTTGAACACCCACTCGTACCGTCCACGCTCCCAATACTCAGCCGGCGTCAAACCCGGCTTGTACCCACCGATCGAACTATCACTCCGAACCACTTGCTTTGCACCCAAACGGATTTGCATCGTCCTTGTCATGAAGAGCTCCCTGTTGATGTCGACAGTGCGGTCAACGCCTCTGAGTGCCGAGGCCGGCTCCCCACCGCCGCAATCGCCCACCAACCGACGAGAAAATGCCGCCGGTCGAGTCGGGCTCCGCAAGTAGATCGTCAAGACTCTCCTGTTCGGAAGCCAAGTCGGATGCGCGTTCGTCCTCCCGCAGCTGACTCATCACCGCAGTCTGATCATTGACCGTGCCCCGGGTATTGCGAACCAGAGTCTCCGCGAGCCCCACAAGCCTCGGGCTGTGCAGATACGTGCACGAAATGCGGTTTCCCACCACGAGAGCCGACTGTTCGTCCCACTGGCCCGAAGCTAGATCTCTGAGCAGCAAACCGGCGAAAATGTGCTCGCCCCAATGGAAGCTGAATGCATATCGTTCCGGTGCCGCCGGATCGTCCTCGTTTTCGCCGGCATAGCGATACCGATGGAACTGATCCGCCATGTCACCCCTGCGGAGCCGAGCTTCCAGATCGTCCAACGCCGCCCAATCGTCGGTCCCAGGACGAACGGAAACAATCTCCTCGCCCCACTGCGATAGGCACTGGTACACCTCAGCAAGCCACCGGAACGAGCCAGCCGCCAACGGATGAAACGTCTGCTCGTAGAACACATCTACCATCGCGCGCACCTCCAAATATCTCGGATCGAACTCGAATCTCCCGGCCTACGTCACCGTGTATATGAGCATATGTTAGCCGTATATCGGCAATAGTTCGCGGTATATGCGGTTAAGTATCGAATCATCGGAGACACGAGGGCAACACCAGTGCTACCGCGACACCGAGCGTGGTCGAGCTCCGTCGCTCCCGCACAAACGTCTCGCGAACTCCACGGCCGGGAGGTGGCCACCCCGCCGGCGTCGACGAGCGAGCGGTGTTCCGCCTCCGGCGGTGCCGGCCACCCTGCGGGCGTCCCCCGAACCGAGCTCCGCTGCGCTCCGCACCGTAGAAGAGATCGAATTTCTTGTCGCACATCTGGCTCCCGGCGATACTGCATCACCCGTGCCCGCCGCCTCAACCCCGCGCTCCGCTGCGCTACGGCCAAGGCTCCGAACACTTTTCGTCCCACGCTCGCTGCGCTCCCACGAAAACTGTCCGAGACGCAGGGTTGCCCCGTCGTCCCCGTGCGCTGCTGTCTCTCCTCACGCCAGATGACAGCGACAAGAAATTGGCAGAGCAGCAAGTCCAGTCAGCACACCAGTAGGGGAGAGGCCCACACCATGAACGCAATCACCGTCACCCACACCGCCGAAGACGGAACCCTCATCGACGGCACCAGCAAAGGCGACGGAACGAACGCCATCCTCAAAGCCCACGGCTGGCGCTGGTTCCCCAGCCTGTCCACCTGGGGCATCCGCAACAGCCGAGACCGCGCACCGAAACGCCACATCATCACAGCCACCGCCGACGCGCTCCGCGCCGCCGGATTCGACGTCGACATCGACATCGACCCCACAGCCAGGCCCACCGCGCTCGTCGAAGCAGATCGCACCGCCCGCCAAGCCGCCCGCGTCGACGCCCTCGCAGCGAAAGCCGAACGGCGCAGCACGCAGGCAGAACATGCCTGGGACGCCGAGGAACGCGCCGTCGACGCACTTCCACCGGGCGGCGAACCGATCAAGATCGGCCACCACTCCGAAGGCCGGCACCGGCGTGCCATCGACAAAGCCCACAACGCCACCCGCAAAGCGATCGACGCAACCGATGCAGCCAAAACCGCCCAGCAGCGAGCCGACGCAGCCGCGGTGACCACCCGCGCCCGCTACAGCCCCGAAACCGTCGCCAACCGCATCAGCACCCTCGAAGCCGAACAACGAGCCGACCAGCGCCGACTCGACGGCCACGAGCGAACCCTGTTCATCCACCACGGGGTTCGGCACACCGAGAAGACCTCGCCCGCTACAGGCGCACAGCGTGAGCAGATCATCGCCCGCATGGCAGAGCGCGCCGACCAGATCACCTACTGGCAGCAGATCCGCGCCGAGCAGATCGCAGACGGCACCACCACCGACTACGGACCCGACACCATCGCAGTAGGCGACCGGATCGCCTGGCGCGGCACCTGGTACCCGGTCAAACGCGTCAACAAGAAGACCGTCACAATCCCCTCCATCGTCGGAGGCAGCTGGACCGACACCATGCCGTACACCAAGATCACCGGCCACATCCGCGCCGCCGACTACGACGCCGCCCGCACCGAACAGCAGGCGAAAGCCAGGGCGCAGTAGCCGCGATCCCAGGGCCGCGTCCCACCCGTTGTGGGGCACGGCCCGGGCCACCTGCGGTGTCCACCGAATCGAACTCCGCTGCGCTCCGTCCTGTGAAAAGAGCAATTTCTTTCGCACATCTGGCTCTCTCCGAGCATGCGTCACCCTGGCCCGTCTTACCCACCCCTGACTCCGCGATGCTCCGGCCCTTCGGGCTCCAGAAACTTTTCAAAGCGCCTGCGGCTGAAAACTTTCCGTCCCAGGGGCAGGACGCCGTTCCATGCCGCCGCCTTCTCTCCCCAAGCCAGATGACGGCGAAAGAAATTGGCACGAGCGAAGGGCCGGGGGAGCCGGTCCCGCGAGCGAAGGAGAGCCCGACATGCCGAAGAACACCACCCGCCCCGCACGCACGAGCACCGCAGCAGGAAACGCCCAGACCCCCGCCATCGTCACCCACACCACGGTCATCGTCACCGGACCCCAGAACGCGACCATCAGCATCACCGCCGCAGGCACCGAGCACGCGCAAATGGTCGTCGCGTTCGGGCACCTCATGATGACCTTCCGCAGCGCCGAAGCGGTCTGCGACGTCATCGCCGGATTCGCCACCGTCCGATCGGCCCTCGCCGGAGCCGACGGACACGCCCCTTACCCGCAGCAGCCCGGCGCAGAATTCGGCGCACCCGCAATCTCGATCCTCTGGCTCGGCGGCCCCGAACACACGGTGATCCCCGGTGCCCGCTACATCCCCGAGCAACGCCGCACCGTGCACTGGGTGGACCTGCACATGGGGCCGATCACCTGGCGCGTCACCGACCGCGTCGGCTACGACACCCTCATGGACGAATTCCGCCGAGTCCACCGCGCCGCAGTCGGCGTCTTCCTCGACGGAGGCCGCTACCGCCGCGACCCGTCCAAAATCCTCGACTCATTTGACGACTGACCGCAATAACACACCTCGGCCCCGCACCCGCGGGGCCGAACGTGTTCATCCACAGGCCCCGACCCCGCTCCACAGACCACCGAAATTCCGGTTCGCGTCGCACGACTCGCTGCGCTCCCCGTGCGACGCTGAGCAGCAAGCAGCCACCCACTTCAGGCCAGAAAGGGAAGCCACCGCCGATGATCACCTGGACCGTCACCACCCGCCCCGAGAACAGCCCCGAACTCCTCACCGCCAGCGGCGCCGACACCACCCTCGCCGACGCCAAGAGAGCCGCCGCAGACGCCGTCCGCTACGCCCTCCTCGACGCCGCCGAGCACACCTCACCCGACAACGGCTGCGCACCGTCCTACCTCGTCACCCTCGACGGCACCTGCGCCCTCATCGTCGGACTCGGTCGCTGCCGACCCGCCAACTACAACGGCGTCCTCGACAGCCTGGAACGCTTCGACGGCACCGCACCACCACACCTGCTCTACACGTGAGCCGACCGCGACCCCCAGGAAAGGAACCACCCACGTGCCCGCACAAGCATGGGTCACCCTCATCGTCGGCATCCTCGCCACCATCGGCGTCACCGCCACCCTGCGCCAACGAACCAGCAGCGAGAACCGAGCTCAGGCCTGGCAGCGCATCAGCTGGTGCCTCGAGCTCACCACCAGCGACGACGACGCCGCCGCCGAACTCGGCTGGACGATGTACAGCACCGTCAGCAAATCCAAACTCATCACACCCACCGAACGCGACGTCATCCGCACCGTCAGCGAACACGCCATGCGCCGAGCACTGGCGCAAGACCCCGACACCGAGGACACTGAACCTCAGACCGACACCACGGAGGACCCGCGATGACCACCACCGAACGCCGAACCACCCGGCGACCACGCCCCCGCGTGGCAGCAGCGGCCGCCCGCGCCTACGTCGAAACCGCCGAATACGACAACGTCGACGTCCCCGACTGGATCCGCGACGTCGCCGCCGGCAAAGACACCAAACCCCCCAAAGACTGACCAACTCACGAACCAGACAAGGCCCGCCCCCACCAAGGGGCGGGCCTTCGTCGTACCGCGCGTAATCGTCACCGCCACCTCGACCACGTGAAAGAGCCACCCTGCGGGCGGCCACCGAACCGAACTCCGCTGCGCTCCGTCCTGGAAAACCTCACCAGCACGACATCTGGCCAGGGGTGCGGGCACATCCGCAACACGTTGCAGCCCAACAGAATCTGTCGGTACCCCACGGCACAATCGGCGACTATGCGAATCCGAACCATCGACGGACCACCACTGCCCGCCGAAATCGCCGAGCATGCCGCACGCGCGATCACCCTCCGCCTGCTCCTCGACCGGAAGATCACCGATCGACCAACCCGACCCCGAGCATCCGACTCGCCACAAGTCGCCACAGGATGAACAGGCAGGTCTCGTAGCTACTGATCCCGCTGTCGCCCACCCAGCGGGCAAACGCACTCCTCACGTCCGTTGAAACACCCATTCTCGTGATATGGCAACGGATCTCGGCCGTACCTTGCGTCTCCATTCCGGACAGCGGTGATGAAGCGTTGCCCCGCCTCGGTCTGGTCTTTCAGCGGACCGAATGTCCGGAACTCATAGCCGGGATAGCGAGCCATCAGTCGCTGGAACATTGCCATGCCGAGCCCACCCAAGTACGTACCCGGGTGATCATCTTTCTTGGTGCGGTTGTTGAGTTGCAGCGTCTCGACGACTCGGATGTCGTCGAATACACCGAACGTGAAGTGGCCCAGCGTACGACCGGGGAAGTTGTCGGAGAAGCACTTGATTTCACCAGCAGTGGACTTGCCTGCCGTCCCATACTCGTTGATGAAGTACCGATACTCCGGCTCGTCGTACATCCCGCGAGTATCGCCGAGAACAAGGCCCCGTGCAGGGCATTCCACTACTTGTCGGTTTAACAACCAACTGGACACCGGACACCACCACAACGTCCGGGTCGTCTACCGAAAACGTCGACCGTGCAGACCCTGCCTACCAAGGCTGAGCAGGCAATTCCCAACCCAGTCGATTGGAACTTTGGCAAACTCCGTCTACAGTGAACTTAGGCAACGTGGACACCAGTCCACGACAAGGGCGGCCACCCCGGTGCTCGAACACCGAGATAGCCGCCCTGCCCCAGGGCCTCCTCTTGTCAGCGCCGCCGTGAGAAGCTAGCAGCCAACTGGAGTCCTAGAACCAACAGCTCGATCACCAGAACAACGGTGGTCGAGCTGTTGCAGTATGTGGCGAGCAACAAAGCTCCCCGCATACCTACAGCGACACGAGTCAACGCATCCCCGGCTCTATCGGCCCGCGAAGGCCCTGGTCTATCGGGTGGATCGACATCAGAAACCATCGCCGCCCCTCTCTACCTCGCGACCGACAGACAATCTGCCGGAAGCCGGCCACCCCTCTCGAGACGACCAGAACAGGAAGACACGACACATCGCGTCCTAAGGCGCAGGGGAGCGAGAGCAACCTCGCCGATCCATCTCTATTCAGTTGGATTCCCGATGAACCCGACCCCGTCGCGAAGCAAACCTTCGTGCGGAGGCGAAACCATCACACGGGTGATCTTACTGGCAATTGCGACAGCTACCTTATGACCGCCAGCGCGTCGTACTTGAGGTTGAGCACCGCCAGGCGGCGGAACAGATCGAATCGGCGCTGCCGCGACACCGAGCGTGGCCGGCCTCCGTCGCTCCCGCACAATCACCCTGCCGATTTCCGCAGGTGGGAGGTGGCCACGCCGCCGGCGTCGACGAGCGGTCTCGCATTCCGCCTGCCGGCGGTGCCGGCCACCTGCGGTGTCCCCCGAAATGAACTCCGCTTCGCTCCGCACTCACAAGAGCAAAGACGTTTTTTCACAGCGGTTCTGGCTACCGGCGAGCATTCATCACCCGTGACCTCCGCATCAACCGCCGGCGTCCGCTGCGCTCCCGGCCCAAGGGCTCCGAAAACTTTTCAAAACGCCTCCGGCTGAAAACTTTTCGTCCCGACCCTTGACACTCCGGCCCCGTGCGCTGACTTCTCTCCTCACGCCAGAAACGGCGAAAAAACGTGGCAGGGCAAAGGGCCAGGCCACCAGTTGAGAAGGGAAGTAGCGACATGCACGACACCATCACAGGGCCGAGGACGGTGGGACTGCGCACCGCAATCATGACCGCGATCGGTCAGGTACCGGCGCAGGTCAAAACCCATGCACTCGCGCAGGTCACCGCCTACACCGAGCAGGTCAACCGGGCCGCAGCGGACGCGAACTCGACCACCGTCGATGCGCACCTCGAGCGGGCCGCGTTCTGGGCGTGCACCGCACGCGAACACGGAGCCAGTGAGGCCGAAATCCGCGCCGCACGCCAGGCAGGCCACCACCAGGGAGCCACTGCTCAGCAGTAACCCCCAGGCCCGTACAGGCCCGGAAAACAAGAAAACACCGGACAGCTCGAACCTGCCCGGTGTCTCCAACCGAAGAATCTACCAGGAGAGAGACACCACCATGACCGCAAGCATCGAAACCACCACCGCCACAACCGAAGCCCCCACGACCGGCACCACGCCGGTCGTGGGGGCGGGCGAGGAGTTCGCCCGCCTGCACCCCACCGCCCTCGAAGTCGGCCCGAACGTCCGCAACGAGGTCGACACCGAGACGCCAGCCTTCCGAAACCTGGTCGCCTCCATCATCGAACACGGAGTGCTGCAAACGATCTCCGCAGTCCGCGACGGCGAGAGCGTGACCGTCATCGACGGCCAGCAGCGCACCCTCGCCGCGATCGAAGCCGGGATCGACAGTGTGCCGGTGCTGATCAGGCCCGCCGCCAGCAAGGCCAAGGACCGCGAAATCGAACGCCTCACCCAGCAGGTAGTCGCCAACGACCGCCGCATCGACCTCACCGCAGGCCAGCGCGCGAAGGCCGTGACCGACATGCTCGAACTCGGTGTGTCGGTGCCCAAGATCGCCAAGGCCGTCCAGGTCAAACGGGAAACCGTCAAAGCGGCAGGGGCAGCGGGCCGCTCGCAGGCTGCGATCGGTGCCCTCGACGCGGGACAGCTCACCCTCGACCAGGCGGCGATCGTGGCCGTGTTCGACGCCGAGGGCGACACCGCCGCCGTCGAAACCCTGTTGGCAGCTGCCCGGTTCAACTTCCGGTGGACCGCGCAGCGGCTACTCGAGGACCGCGCCGTGCGCAAGGCCCGCGCCGCAGCAGGCGCACCGTACGCCGAGCGAGGGCTGACCGTCCTCGAGGAAGAACCGGCCTACGGCGACCCGTACCTGCGCGCAGACGACCTGCTGACCGCCGATGGTGATGCAGTGACCGAAGCCGTGATCGAGGGCGCAGCGTCGCACTGGGCGGTGTGGCTGTCGAAGGAAGAGCAGTTCACCCTCACCGCCACGGGCGCGGTGATCGAGGAGGACAGCATCGACTGGGACACCGAGGGTGATCCGGAAGCGACACCCGACGAGGGGCTGCACCACCACAAGGACATCACCGTCGCCGAGGTGTGGGTACCGGAGTACTTCACCGCCGACCCCGACGGCGCCGGTGTAAAGCCGGGGCCGATCCTCGCCGCCGCGATGGCCGAACCCGCCGCCGATGTCGACCCCGCAGACGCCGAGGCAGTCGCTCGGGCGGCCGAGCAGAAGCGGCTCGCCGCCGAGGCAGCGGCGAAGGAAGCCGAGCGGGCAGCGCGCCGCCGGACCAAGGCGCTCAACGTCGCATCGCTCGCCGCGACCGTGGTCCGCAAGGAGTTCGTGACCAAGTTCCTCACCCGCAAGACCCTGCCGAAGGGGGCCGCGAAGTGGATCACCGACACCCTGGTCGACGAGCCGGGACTGCTCACCCAGAACAAGGCGTCGCAGTACCTCGCAGAGCTGCTCGGAGTCGTGGTGGCCGAGCCGACCACCACCGTCTACGGCGACTGGAAAGAGCGGGCCGCGCGTGATGCGCTGGCACCGGTGATCGACAAGGCCAGCGACGCACGCGCGCAGGTGATCCAGCTTGCGCAGATCCTCGCCGCCTACGAAGCGCGAATGAGTGGAACCGGCAAGGACTGGTGGAAGCGCAGCGGCTACGGCAACCAGGACAACTACCTGGACTTGTTGGCCGAGCACGGCTACGAGCTGACTCCGGTCGAGCAGGTCGCAGCCGGGACAATGACCCCCGAACAGGGCTACGACGCGCTCACCGCCCCCAGCGAGGGCAGTGCCGCCGACCAGTGACGAGAAGGGGTGGCGGGCATCGTGTGCCCGCCACCCCTCATTCGCCGTTGCGGTCGGTGTGTGCCGAGGCTGAGCACCGCCGCTATTGCTGCTCCGACGAGCAGCAGCGTCACGGCGCTCTCGCTGCGTTCGGACGCGCTGAGCTCACCCCAGGTCAACAGTCGGGCGACAACAGCGATGGCGTACAGGCCGAGGGCGGCACTTCGATATCTGTCCCATCGCCGGACAGTATCGGCCCCACAGCGCAGGCAGGGGAGCGTCCCCGGCCCGGGTCGAGGGGGCCTGCGGCAGCCCCTCGAGCTCCCCCGCTCGACGCCCCACCACCGCACTGCTCACGACGGGCACGCGGCTGACGAACGGTCAGTGCGCGGCGTTGTACGCCTCTTCGATGGCGGCCGGGATGCGGCCCCGATCGTTGATCTCGTAGCCTTCGTCGGCGGCCCACTGCCGGATCGCGCGTGTCTGCGCCGGATCACGGGTGGCCGGTGTCCCGGTCTTCGCGGGCGTCGCCGCGCCGGCGGGGGAGGGCTTACGCTTGCGGCCACCGACCCGAGTGGAATGCTCGATGTAGTAGTCGAGCTTTCTGTGAAACTCGTTGGCGTTCTTCGCTTTCAGGTCGATCACGTACTCGACGCCGCCCACCGCGAATTCGATCGTTTCGCCGGATTCGTCGTCGATGACCGACCCGTCGATATCGTCCACCAATTGGGTTGTCACTCGTTTGGCCACAGCCGGAAAACCTTTCGATCACACGCAATGTCAGGGACTCGGGTACCGGCCAGCGTAACCAACGAATGTGGCGATGAGCTGCACCCTTTCATTTCACGACATCGCGGGGAGCGATATCGGATCGGATTCCTTTGAATGCGGGATGCCGTAAACGTCCCGTTGCTGATTGCTCGCGGTATTCCACAGTCGCCACCAATTCCGGCGTCACCCAGGACACTCCGACTGCGTCGGCGCGGGGAATCGGACCGTGCAGCGCATTGTCCGGACGAGTGCGCTCGGTGAGTGTGCTCCGTAGCTCTCGGCGCATCCGATCGGTGAAACCCGTTCCGACACGGCCGATGTAGACCAACTCGCCCGCCTCGTCGTACGCTCCGAGGAGCAGCGCCGCCAGTGTCCCGCCGGCGCGGCCGCCCGTCGGAACCCATCCGCAAATCACGCCTTCGCGTGTGTTCCGGATCGGTACCTTGATCCACGACGGCGACCGGATCCCCGATCGGTACACAGACTCCGCTTTCTTCGCCACGACCCCCTCGATACCGTTGTCGGCGGCAATGCCCATCAACGTCTCGCCGTCGATTCCCGTCATGGTCGGCGGCACCTGCACTCGCCGCCCGTCTGCCACGCCGAGGCCCTCGAGCAGCGCGCGTCGCTGCGTGTAGGGGAGCGTCCGGACCGATTCGCCGTCGACGTCGAGGACATCGAACGCGAAATACGTCACCGGGGTCGACCGCAACAGTGCCGCCGACGGCCGCGTGACATGCATTCGGCGTTGCAGCAGCCCGAAATCGGGCCGACCGCCCGAATTCAGTGCCACCAATTCACCGTCGAGGGTCACCGATCGACTCGCCGTCGTATCCGACAACGCCGCCGCCACGTCCGGGAACGAGGCGGATATGTCGTTTCCGTTGCGCGAGAACAGCTTCAACCGCGATGTGCCGTCGACAACGCTGACCCCGCGTTGGCCACTGGAGTCCGCACGGGTTCGATCGGCTGCCAGGAACCGGTGTAAGCCCAGGTTCCCTGGTCAGAGCAACGATTCTTCTTCATTCCGTGGTCGCTCAA
>NZ_NOZA01000010.1:0-64011 GCF_002258465.1 Rhodococcus sp. 05-2256-B1
CGGCGGGCGGGCGTCCGGTCACTCCGGCCCCGCCCGCGCCGTCGCGGTGGCGTCGGACATTCCGAAGCGTCCGAGGAACACCGGCTGACCCACCGTGACGATCACGTCCCACTCGTCGATCGTGCACTCCCGCAACTCCGTTCCCATTCGCATCGCCAACCCCCTCGCCGTCTCACACGCATCGGCCACCCCACGATCGAGGGCCCCCGCACCGGCCAATGCAGCGAGATCAGCAGCCGACTGCGCCTGATGACGAGCGCCCACCGCCGACCCGACGTGCATCACCATCACCACGACGGCGATCAACGCCGACATCGCCAGTGCCGCCAAGACCGTCGCCCCGCCCTCGTCATCACGCACACCTGATTTCATTCCGCTGCAACCGGTTCCGCAGCAGCAACGGCCTCCGCCGACAACGTCAGTCCCGGCAGCGGACTCTCCACCTCCACCCGCGCGACGAAGAATTCACCGTTTTCGCGCACCGTGATCCGAGCACCCTCCGGCGCAACCCGCTCCCCTACCGACACAGCTCGGGCCCCATCACCTCTGGCCGCCAATCGAGCCGCTTCCCGCGCAGCGTCGACGCAGCCGATGTGCATCGTCACCGACACGATCGCACCGATGCACACCACGATCACTGCGACGATGGACGCGACGGCGATCGCCGCCTCCACCGTCACAGCCCCGTCCTCACCGCCCGGAATCAGACGGCTGTGTTGAGCGCTCGATCGATGATTCCCGTCAGCGCGGTCACGATGCTGTCCCCGGTCACCACTGTGTACAGCACCGCACCGAACGCCGCGGCGGCGATGGTGCCGATCGCGTACTCCGCGGTCGACATACCGTCGTCCTCCACACCGAACAATGCGATTCGAGTCTTGATCTCCTGCATTGCATTCCCCATCATGACGCTTCCCCTCCCCGTATTCCGGCGCGGCGTATCCGCACCGGACGATTCGTTGTTCGGCGGTCACATCAGACCGCCGCCCAGCACATTGCCCGCAAGGCCGATCACCACGGGCACGATGCCCAGGCAGATGAAAGCCGGCAGAAAGCACAGGCCCAGCGGTCCGCTGATCAGCACACCGGCCCGTTCGGCCGCAGCCGCCGACGCGTCCTCGGCCCGAGTTCGTTGGGTAGCAGCCAGTTCCGTCATCGCTGACGCCATGGACGACCCGGCCCGGGCGGATCGTCGCGCCATCCGTGCCAGCGCCTCGGTCTCCGGATCCTTCGCCACTGCGTCCCACGCCGTCGCTGCATCGGCCCCCAGCTCGAGTAGATCGGCGGCCTTGCGCAGAGCGATACCGAATGCGGGCGGAGCGGAGTGGGCTGCGGCCGCCGCGGCAGTCGAGATCGGGAGTCCGGAACGCAGACACGCAGCGAGAAGGTCGAATGTCGTTGCCACCGCGAGCGGATCGGGTCCGGAGTCGTCGACGGCTTCTGCCGTCGAAAGCCCTGCAACCTCTACTCGCGCCAAACCGCCGCGGGCAGCGGGGACGACGATCAAAGCCGTTGCCAGACAGAGCGTGATCGCCCACGTCATGTCGTCACCTTGCCGGTGATCGCATCGGTCCACAGCAGACCTGCGCAACCGAGAGCGGTTCCGATGAGGAGCAGGATTCCGCCCAGCCCGCCGCCCAGCAGTATGCGCAGCGGATCGGCCCCCATCAGTTGTCCGAGCGCGACCCCAAGAACGGGCAGTCCAGCCAACACCAATGCAGTAGCGCGGGCCCCTGCAAGCGAGGCCTCGGTTCGTTCCCGGAATCGCCGACGTCCGAGCAGATCCTCGCGCACGGCGTCGAGCAACTCGGCGAGTGCGAGGCCGTGTTCGTCGGCCACCCGCCATGCCGCGGCCAAGCGGTCCAGTTCGGGGTTCAACAGCGGATCCGACGCGGCTATCCCGTCGGCAGCGCGTCCACCGAGTCGCGATCTGGACGCAGCACCGCGCAGCGCCTCCGAGGCGATCCCGCCGCACTCGTCCGCAGCCACTTCGCCGGCCGTCGCCGGGTGCGCACCGACCCGCAGTTCACCGATGACCACTTCGACTCCGGTTGCCAACCAATCCAATTCGGCCGTACGACGGGCGCGCACGGTGCGACGGCGATGCCGGTGCCATCCGGTACCGCCCGCCACGAACAGAGCCGCCGCGCCCCACGGACCGCCGATCCAGAACATCCCCACGGCCGACGCCGCGGCAACAGCGACAGGGAGCGCCCACCCAGGAACGCCGACGGCAACTCGACCGCGGCGCGGTAGTCGGCGAGAGCGGCTGGGCCACAGCGTAAATGCAGCGGCCAGGACACACAGTGCAGCCGTCATCGCATCTCGCCACAGCGCCGAGCGAGCAGTTCGTGCAGCCCGCGCTGCCCGGGCACGGCGTCGGAATCAGCGGACCATGCCGGCACGATATGAACACGACCCGTCGAATCCACCTCCACCAGTCCGATCTCCCGCAATCTGCGCGTGCCGTCGGCGCTCCGGTGGACGTGCAGGACGACCTGGACGGCCGCCGCGAGTTGACTGTGCAAGGCGTCGCGACCCATTCCGCCCAGTGCGGCAAGGGCTTCGAGCCGAGCGGGTACTTCCGAGGGCGAATTGGCATGGATGGTTCCGGCACCGCCGTCGTGCCCGGTGTTGAGGGCCGTCATCAGGTCGATCACCTCGGCCCCGCGCACCTCACCGACGACGAGCCGATCGGGTCGCATCCGTAGTGCCTGGCGAACCAATTGCCGAACCGACACCTCGCCCACACCTTCGACGTTCGGAGCACGGGCCACCAGACGCACCACATGAGGATGGGCCGGTGCCAACTCGGCCGCGTCCTCCACGCAGACGATTCGTTCGGCCGGGTCGACCTCGCCCAGCAGAGCAGCCAGAAGCGTAGTCTTTCCAGCGCCGGTACCTCCGACGACCAGAAACGCCAAGCGCGCGAGCACAATCCGCGCGAGCAGATCGTAGCCCTCCTCGGTCACCGCACCGGACGCCCGGAGCGCGGCGAGTCCCTGGGTGGCCGGGCGGAGCACTCGCAACGACAGGCAGGTTCCACCGCTCGCCACCGGTGCCAGCACCGCGTGCAGACGGACCCCGAAGACTCCCTGTCCGACGCCGGGTAATCGGCCATCGACCCACGGCTGCGCATCGTCCAATCGCCGACCGGCCGAGAGAGCGAGCCGTTGCGCCAGCCGCCTGACCGCGGCTTCGTCGGCGAACTGGACTCCGGTGCGTTCCAGGCCTCCACCGCGATCGATCCACACCTGATCCGGCGCCGTGACCAGCACATCGGTCACCCCTGGCTCGGACAGAAGCGGCTCCAACGGGCCTGCGCCGGTGAGCTCTGTCTGCAGAATACGCAGTGCCGCAAGCATATCGGTGTCACCGATGACTCCCCCTGCCTCGGTGCGGATGGCCGCGGCAACGGTGGCGGGCACCGGAGACTGTGCCGAAGCAGCGAGCCGTTCTCGTACGCGGTCGAGCAATTCGGCGGTGACGACTGCGTTCATGCGGCCCACCGCTGACCACCGGGCTTGTGCGCGAAGGTATCGAGGACCACGGTGGCCGCCGCCGCCAGCGGTGAGCGGCGGCCGAGAGCAAGCCCGCCACGCTCGAGACGCTCGGCCAATCCAGGCTCGGCCCGCATGGACGTCAGCAGCGACAGGTCGAGGGCGGCGGCGATGTCCGCGGCCCGTAGTCCCCCGGGTGCCGGCCCACGAACGACCAATCCGACGTTCGCATTGCGACTCGAGATCTCGTCCGCTACTGCTTCTGCCGACGTCACGGCCCGCAATTCCGCAGGCAGCACCAGTACGACGAGGTCGGCTGCGGCGTACAGGGCGTCCGAGAGGTCACCGGATTGGCGCGGGGCGTCGCACACCACGAGATCGCCTCCAGCGCGCCCTGCGTCGAGCACAGCCGCCGCGGCGACGGCCGAGAGTCCGGTTCGCCGGTCGTCGGTTCGCCCGAGTGCCAGTACCGACAATCCGTTCTTCGACGGCAGCGCGCCGTGGAGTGCGTCCCCGGATACTCGCCCGCCCTCGACGACGAGGCCGGACCATCGCAAACCTGGGGCGTTCTCCCAGCCGAGCAGCAGATCGAGGCCGCTGCCGTACCGGTCGGCTTCTACTACGAGCGTGCGTTGCCCCGTGCGACTGCTGCACAGGCCCAGCGCCGCCGCGAACGTGGACGCACCCGCACCTCCGCGGGCACCGACGACCACGATGACGCCACCGCCGCCCGGCGATGTGACGACGGGTTCACCGAGGATGCGAACGAGCGTGTCCTCGTCCGAGGGTAACGACACCACGTGTTCGGCACCGAGCGCTGTGGCCGTCCGCCAATCGTCGAGTGTCGGCGACGCGGCCGTGACCAGAACGACGCCGGGCCGTCGCGGAAATCCGGCTGCGAGCGCCGACTCGGCAGAAGAAAAATCGATCAAAATCATTCCTGGGAATTCCCAAATCGGACGTGCCGACCCGATACCGACCAGTAAGTTCTGCTCTTCCACAACACAATCCGCGGCTGCGGCGATTCGATACACGTCCTGACGCAGTCCGTGATGTTCGATCGACATAGACGCGTTCGCGTTCGTCCGCCGTGAAATCGAATCCGTTTTCATGGACCCAAGCGTGCGCGAGAATCCGCTCGCGCGGCGCGCGACTTGGGGAAATGTGGATAAATCGGCCCCTGTGGATGAATACCGGTACCGCGGTACCAGTTTTCGGCCTACCCCGGAAAAGAGGACGACCCTCGCCAGGGGGGGGAGGAGGCGAGGGTCGTCTGGTTCAGCCCCGGGGGGTCGGGCTGAACACCGCCCGGAATGAACCGGGCTCGTGGAAAATACTACACCCGTGGACGTCCTTGTTTGCAAGTTCAACCGTCTCAATTTGTGGACTTGTTCGGAGCGAGTCGAGAAGAGAAGTTGCGCGACATCCAACGGTCACCACCGGCCACTATGGTGACAATCGTGACCCTCAGCGCAGACACCGACGACGCCCCCGCCGGCCGACGCGCAGCGCGCGTCGCCGCCTTCTTCGACCTCGACAAAACGATCATCGCGAAGTCCAGCACTCTGGCCTTCAGCAAGCCGTTCTTCGACCAAGGTCTGATCAACCGGCGAGCGGTACTCAAGAGCAGCTATGCGCAGTTCCTGTTCCTGCTCTCCGGTGCCGATCACGACCAGATGGAACGCATGCGCGCGCACATCGCCGGCATGACCGCCGGGTGGGACGTCGAGCAGGTGCGAGCAGTGGTGGCCGAAACCCTGCACGACATCGTCGACCCCCTCGTCTTCGCCGAAGCGGCCGATCTGATCGCGGACCACAAGCTCCGCGGACACGACGTGGTGGTCGTCTCGGCGTCGGGTGACGAGATCGTGCACCCCATCGCCGAACTGCTGGGTGCCGACCACAGCATGGCCACGACGATGGTGACCGTCGACGGCAAGTACATCGGCGAGGTCGACTTCTACTGCTACGGCGAGGGCAAGGTCGACGCCATGAAGTCCCTGGCGGCACAACATGATTACGACCTCTCCAAGAGCTACGCCTACTCGGATTCGATCACCGACGTGCCGATGCTGCGGGCGGTCGGCCACCCCACCGCCGTCAATCCAGACCGCGCACTCCGCAAAGAGGCCTCGTCCCTCGGCTGGCCGATTCTGACATTCTCGAACCCCGTTTCGCTGCGCTCCCGCATTCCGAATCCGTCCGGGAAGACCGTAGTAGCCAGTGCTGCAGCAGGTTTCAGCGCAATAGCGGCCGGCGCGATCACCTACGGACTACTCCGCAGAAAACGATGAGCCCAAACCCTTGATGTGAGCGGCGTCACGGGGTACAAATGACGTACGGAAGAACGGAAGGCCAAGAACGAACCGGAAGAGAAGGTTCGCTTCTCCCGACCGCGATTCCCAGCACGGACACCGGCACCCACGCGGAGCTAGCCACCTAATGGCAGAAGCGCTGTGGGCCTGCGATATTCGTGGGTGATCAGCAAGAACCCTGCACCGGTTGCAGGGATGACCTCATCACCGTCGAGTTCTCGCCGAGGCCACGTGGTAGTCCATCACAGCCCACCTGTGCACGCTTGGTAACCAGGCGCTCCGTGCTAACGGGCGGCGACGTCGACGCAAGTCGGCATCGCCGCCCTTTTACGTGTGCACAACTCCTACTGTGCAGCTTCGGCAATCGAAGTCGCTTCTGCAGCACCAGCTTCGAATGCTCCGAGGCAGAGGATCACCCAACTACCGACGCCCGTTGCCGTGCCCTCGGCGAACCCGGCGGCTCCATCCCGGTACGCGTTCGCTCGACGCATCCAGCTCACCTCGGGCACGCCCAGGTTGTGCGGATCGAATCCCGACGATGCGGCCACCAACCTCGATGCAGCACGCGCCACGATGCCGTCGGCAGTTCCGAAAGGCCGCAGCGTCAACAGTTCACCGTGCACGACTGCCGCGATCACCGGAGCCGGCGCGGAGGTTCCACCCGTCACCAACTGCGCAAGGAGATCGAGCCGCTCGCCGATGCCCGCGTCCGTACGCGGTCGACCGAGCGAGGACGCGTCGTCGACGAGATCCGCGGCGGCCAACAGATGTAGGCGGGCCAGCGTCTGCAGTGGTGCGCGCTTCCACGTCGACAACGTGTTCTGCAGGGCGTCACCGTCGAGAGCAGCGGCCACTCGCAGCGCACCCGCCAGAATCGGGTCGCCCTCCTCGCCTTCGCGAGGGAAATCCATCGAACCGCCCTCGAGCGCGGAGGACGAACGAGCCGCCCGGACAGCGGCCTCGGCCGCGGTCGCCGGCCACCCACGACGATTGGCCTTGTGCCGATGCACGGCACCGAGGGCATCGCGTGCCCGTTCGGCGGAATCGACAACTCCGGGCAATTCCAGCAGCGGGGCGAGGGGGTCCGTCACGACAGACGACGGTACCCCCTCACCCACCGCGGCTATGCGCCCAGCTGCACCGAGCCACCCGGAATGGCTGCGAGCAGCTTCTGGGTGTACTCCTGCTGCGGGTTGTCGAAGACGGCATCGGTCGACGCCGCCTCGACGATCTCGCCGCTGCGCATCACGAGCACGTCGTCAGCAATCTGACGGACCACCGCGAGGTCGTGCGTGATGAACAGGTACGTCAACCCGAGCTCGGCCTGCAGGTCGTTGAGCAGAGACAGGATCTGCGCCTGCACCAACACGTCCAGAGCCGACACTGCCTCGTCGCAGATGACCATTTCGGGCTCGAGGGCCAACGCACGAGCGATTGCGACACGTTGCCGCTGGCCGCCGGACAGCTCGTTGGGGAACCTGCGCATCACCGACGACGGCAGTGCCACCTTGTCCAGCAGATCACGGACTCTGGCTTCCCGCTCGGACTTCGACCCCACCTTGTGGGTGCGCAGAGGCTCCTCGATGGTGCTGAAGATCGAATACATCGGGTCCAGCGTCCCGTACGGATTCTGGAAGATCGGCTGCACTCGACGACGAAACGCGAACGCGTCCTTGTTGTTCAACCCCGCCACATCGCGCCCGTCGAACTTCACCGAACCCGCAGTGGGCTCGAGAAGTCCCAGAACCATTTGTGCCACAGTCGACTTGCCAGAACCCGATTCGCCGACGATCGCAGTGGTGGTACCGCGTGCGACTCCGAACGACACATCCTTGACGGCCGTGAACACGGACGACTTGAACGGGTTGCCGCCCCGGAGCTTGAATTCCTTGGTCAGCCCCTCGACCACGAGCACAGTGTCCGCGGCCGGCTCGAATGCCGAGTCGGTCTCCTCGGTGACGGCCTCGACCGCCACCTGCTTGGCATGCTCGACGATGTCCTTGCGCACCACCGACGACTTCAGTCGCTGCGACGCGAGAGACGGCGCGGCGGAGACGAGCTTGCGCGTGTACGGATGCTGAGGGTCCTGCAGGATCTCCAGTGCCGGACCGGATTCCACGATCCGCCCCTTGCTCATGACGACGAGGTGCTCGGCTCGTTCGGCAGCCAGGCCCAGATCGTGGGTGATCAGCAGAACCGCGGTTCCGAGTTCCTTCGTCAAACCTTCGAGATGATCGAGAATCTGACGCTGCACGGTCACGTCGAGAGCGGACGTCGGCTCGTCGGCAATCAGTAGTTTCGGACGTGCCGAAAGCCCGATCGCGATGAGCGCGCGCTGACGCATACCGCCCGAGAACTCGTGCGGGTACTGATTGACCCGCTTCTCCGAATCGCTGAGGCCCGCTTCTTCGAGCAGCTCGGCTGCCCGAACACGCGCCGCCTTACCCTTGGCGATGCCGTTGGCAGCGAGGGCCTCCTCGATCTGGAAGCCGATCTTCCACACCGGGTTCAAGTTGGACATCGGGTCCTGAGGAACCAGGCCGATCTGGCTGCCGCGGATGTCGACGAAGTCCTTTTCCTTGGCCTGCGCCAAGTCACGGCCCTCGAACAGGATGCGCCCCGCCGTCACCGTGCCGGTTCCGGGAAGCAGGTTGATGATCGAGTGCGCGGTGGTCGACTTACCGGAACCGGATTCGCCCACGATCGCAACGGTCTGCCCCGGGTAGACCGTCAGCGATACTCCGCGAACAGCCGGGACCGCACCGGAGTTGGACCGGAACGAGACCTCGAGATCTTGGATGTCGAGCAGGGGCTGCTCCACTGCGATGCGTGCTGGATCCGTCATCGCTTCCTCGCCTTCGGGTCGAGGGCGTCGCGCAGGGCGTCACCCATCATGATGAAGCCGAGCACCGTGATTGCCAGCGCTGCAGCAGGATAGAAGAGAATGGTCGAGCCCTGTCGCAGGGTGACCTGAGCGGCACTGATGTCGCCGCCCCAGGAGACCTCGGTGGGAGGCAGTCCGATGCCGAGGAACGACAGCGTCGCCTCGGCCACGATGAACGTACCGAGTGAAATCGTCGTGATGACGATGATCGGTGCCATCGCGTTCGGCAGTACGTGCCTCATCAGAGTTCGCAGTCGCGTCAAACCCAAAGCCTGCGAGGCCATTACGTAGTCGTTGCCCTTCGCCGACAGCACTGCACCGCGAGTGATGCGAGCCATCTGAGGCCAGCCGAACAACGCCAACACCAGAATCACCGTGAAGATCGTGCGATCGGTGAACAGCTGCATGAGGACGATGGCCGCCAGAATCAGCGGAACGCCGAAGAAGATGTCGGTGATCCGTGAGAGCAACGAGTCCGCGATGCCGCCGTAGAAGCCGGCCAGAGCACCGAACACGACGCCGATGACCAGCACGAGGAACGTGACCCCGACTCCGGTCAGCACGGACGCCCGAGCACCGAACAGCACCCGGGAGTAGATGTCGCAGCCCTGTCGGTCGTAACCGAACCAGTGTCCGGATCCCGGGCCCTGCATGCTGAACTGCAGATCGCAGAAGCGCGGATCGGTACTGGTGAACAGGCCAGGCACGGCTGCGACCACGATGACGGCCAGGATGATGATGGCCGAGACGATGAACATCGGACGCGTGCGCAGGTTCCGCCACGCATCCGACCAGATGCTGGCGGGTGCGTCGTCGATGACGACAGCGTCGGTCTGCGACACGTCGATGACCTCGTCGGCCTCGACGAAACGTGCTTGGCGAGTAGCGCGATCGGCGTCGACGCTCTTCGGGGTGATGGGATCAGACATAGCGAATCCTCGGGTCGAGCGCGGCATAGAGAAGGTCGACAATGAGATTGGCGACCAGATAGACGACGATCAGCACGGTCACGAAAGACACAACGGTCGGTGCCTCACCGCGGATGACGGCTTGGTAGATGGTGCCGCCGACTCCGTTGATGTTGAAGATTCCTTCGGTGATGATCGCGCCGCCCATGAGGCTGGCCAGATCTGCACCGAGGAACGTCACGACGGGAATCAGCGAGTTACGCAACACGTGCACGTTGACGACACGGTTACGCGAGAGCCCCTTGGCCGTCGCCGTCCGCACGAAGTCCGCACTGAGATTCTCGGCCACCGACGTGCGCGTCAACCGCACCACGTAGGCGAACGAGACGGCCCCGAGTACGAATGCCGGCAGCAACAGGTTGGTGAAGCTGGTGTTGCCTCCCACTGTCGGCGGCACCCAACCCCACTTGATACCGATGAAGAACTGCGCGAGAAAGCCGATGACGAAGATCGGCACGGCAATGATGACGAGGCTGACGACGAGGACCGTCGAGTCGAACAGCTTGCCCTTGCGCAGACCCGCGATGAGACCGAAGCCGATACCGAACACGGCCTCGATCACGAGGGCCATCGAGGCGAGCTTGGCCGTGATCGGAAACGCCTGTACGAGAACTTCACTGACCGGGCGGCCCGAGAAGGACATGCCGAAGTCGAACGTGAAAATGCCCTTCAGGTACAGCAGGTACTGCACGATGAACGGCTGGTCGAGGTTGTAGCGGGCGCGCAGTTGGTCGGCGACGGCGGGACTGATCGCCTTGTCTCCGGCCAATGCCGCGATGGGGTCTCCTGGCAGCAAGAAGACCATGGCATAGATCAAGAATGTCGCCCCGATGAACACGGGGATCATCTGAAGTAATCGGCGTCCGATGTACCAGAGCATCGGATCACCTCCTTTGGAGGAAGGTGGACGTCACCGCAGAGGCGCAAGGATCAGCTGCAGCGGGGCGTCGAACGTAGATACGGGAGTGAGCGAGCACACGAGAAGGGCGGTAGGTGGAAGACCTACCGCCCTTCTCGGTCTCTACAGCAGTGGAGCGAACGTGATCAGTTCTTCTCGATCTGGTTGTAGATGGGGATTCCGTCCCAACCGATCTTGACGTTGGTGACGTTCTCCGACCAACCACTCGCTGCGTTGCGGTACCAGGTCGGCACTGCGGGCAGGTCGTTGAGCAGGATTTCCTGAGCCTGGTTGGTCAGCTCCTGCGCCTTGGTCTTGTCGGTCTCACCTGCGGACTCGCGGAGCAGACGGTCGAACTCGGGGTTGGAGTACTCACCGTCGTTGGAGCTGCCACCGGTCTGGTAGTTCTGTGCCAGGAAGCCGTACTGCTGCGGGTAGTCACCCTGCCAGCCCGACCGGAAGGCGGTCGCGATGGTGCGGTTGGTGGCTTCGGTACGCAGCTGAGCGAACGTCGGGTACGGCGCACCCTGCGCCTCGATGCCGAGCGTGTTGCGGATGCTGTTGCTGACCGCATCCACCCATTCCTGGTGTCCACCGTCGGAGTTGTACGCGATGGAGAACGTTCCGGACCACGGCGCGATGGCGTCGGCCTGGGCCCACAGAGCCTTGGCACCCTCGGGGTCGTACTCGACGTTTCCGACGTCGGAGAGGTCGCCGGTCCAGCCGTCGATGGCCGGGCTGGTGAAGTCCTTGGCCGGGGTACGGGTCTTGTTGAAGATCTGCTCGGTGATCTGGTCGCGGTTGATCGCCTTGGAGATCGCCTGACGACGCAGCACACCCTCTTCGCCACCGAAGTGCGCGAGGCGGCCCGGAATCGTGAACGTCTCGATCGACGCGGACGGCTGGTTCACCGTGCGGTCGGGAAGATCGGACTCGAAGGTGGTGACGGCCGAGGCCGGAACGTTGTCGAGAACGTCGACGTTGTTCGACAGCAGGTCCGTGTATGCGGTGTCGAGGTTGCTGTACAGAATGAAGCTCACGCCGCCGTTGGCGGGCTTGCGGTTACCGGCGTAGTCGGGGTTCGTGACCAGGTCGATCCGCACGTTGTGCTGCCAAGCGCCCTCCTGGGCGAACTTGTACGGGCCGTTGCCGATCGGGTTCTCGCCGAACGCGGCGATGTCCTGGTACGCAACCTCGGGCAGCGGGTAGTACGCGGCGAAGCCGAGACGATCGGGGAACGCTGCCTCGGGCTGCTTGAGCTCGATGGTGAACGTCTTGTCGTCGACGACCTTGAGACCGGACATGGTCTGCACCGTCGGGTTCTCGGCTGCGACCTCGTCGTAGCCCTGAATCGGATCGAAGAACGATCCCTGCAGCTGCGCATTGGTCGACAGTGCGCCGTAGTTCCAGGCATCGACGAACGACTTGGCCGTGACCGGCGTGCCGTCGGTGAACTGCCAGCCGTCCTTCAACGTGACGGTGTAGTTCTGGCCGTCGGTGGTATCGATCGAGTCCGCGACCTCGTTCTCGACACCGCCCTCGGGGGTGTAGGACACCAAGCCTGCGAAGATCGAGTCGACGACACGTCCGCCGGTGTTCTCGCTCGTATTGGTGGGCACCAAGGGGTTCTGCGGCTCACCGCTCCAGGCGTTGATGATGCCGGAGCCGTCTCCTGACCCTCCGCCGCCGGTCGAATCGCTCGAAGAGCACGCCGTCACCAGCGCCGCTCCGACGACAACTGCGATTGCAGCTGACGCGATGCGTGTTTTACGCAAGGAAATCCTCCATCCAGATGTGAACACGGGGTCGTCCGTGCTCAGTTCCTCGGGCGCGACGCCCGGGGATTCGTGGGCGACCGCAAGACACGGCCTGTGAGCCGTACCAACGATCTGATGGAACGAACTTTAGACACATCCTGAAACGAACATGTGAACTCCCCCGGGTTTTGTTGACCGGCGAGTAAGTCGGAAACATGATCGAAACGTTTCGGCAAGTCGATTTCTCACAGTGCGGGCATAGCCGCCGAGACAGCCTCCCGTCGACGACGGCGATGACCGTCCATCGTGCGGAAACAACCGATCACCGCAGATCAAGGGGTTGCAGCCGATTGCAACGGTGCGATCGCCATCACATGTGACTACCCTCACTAGGGGCTCGAGACCGGCCTGTAAGTGCCGTTTCATGGGCGAAAAGCATCGGACGAAAGAGAGCTATTCGAGATGACGACCAGTACCTCCGGCAGCGACGACACCGCGGTTGCCTCCTACGCGCCGTCGGCCGAGTTCGCGGCGCAGGCGAACGCTCAGGCAGATCTGTACGCCGCCGCGGAGAAGGATCGACTCGGGTTCTGGGCGGAGCAGGCTCGCCGACTGCACTGGCACACCCCGTTCACCGAGGTACTCGACTGGTCCGACGCCCCCGTCGCGAAATGGTTCGCCGACGGCGAGCTCAACGTCGCCTACAACTGCGTCGACCGCCACGTCCTCGACGGCCACGGCGACCAGGTCGCCATCCACTGGGAAGGTGAACCCGGCGACAGCCGCGACATCACCTACTCCGATCTGCTCGCCGACGTCAGCCAGGCGGCCAACACCCTGACCGAACTCGGCCTCGTCTCCGGTGACCGCGTCGCGATCTACATGCCGATGATCCCCGAGGCCATCGTCTCGATCCTCGCCTGTGCACGCCTCGGCCTGACCCATTCGGTCGTCTTCGCCGGGTTCTCCGCCACCGCACTGCGCTCGCGCATCGACGACGCCGAAGCCAAACTCGTCATCACCACCGACGGCCAGTGGCGACGCGGCAAGCCCGCCCCCATCAAGGACACCGTCGACGAAGCCGTGGACGGAGCCGCCTCCATCCGGAACGTTCTGGTCGTCAAGCGCACCGACTCCGACGTCGCCTGGACCGAGGGACGCGACCTGTGGTGGCACGAGACCGTCGCGAAAGCGTCGAAAGAGCATGAGGCGCAGCCGTTCCCGGCCGAGCACCCCCTGTTCATCCTCTACACCTCGGGTACGACGGGTAAGCCCAAGGGCATCATCCACACCTCCGGTGGTTACCTGACGCAGACCTCGTACACCCACCACAACGTCTTCGACCACAAGGCCGGCACGGACGTCTACTGGTGCACCGCCGACATCGGCTGGGTCACCGGACACTCCTACATCGTCTACGGACCGCTCGCCAACCGCGCCACCCAGGTCGTCTACGAGGGCACGCCCAATTCGCCCGACGAGCACCGACACTGGAACGTCATCGAGAAGTACAAGGTGTCGATCTACTACACCTCCCCCACCCTCGTTCGCACATTCATGAAGTGGGGCAGGGAGATTCCCGAGGCACACGATCTGTCCTCGATCCGCCTGCTCGGGTCCGTCGGCGAGCCCATCAACCCCGAGGCTTGGCGCTGGTTCCGCGACGTCGTCGGCGGCGGCAGCGCACCGATCGTCGACACCTGGTGGCAGACCGAGACCGGCGCGATCATGATTTCTCCGCTCCCCGGCGTCACATCCACCAAGCCCGGCTCGGCAATGACTCCGCTGCCCGGTATCTCGGCCAAGATCGTCGACGACGACGCCAAGCCACTGGGCAACGGCGGCAACGGATATCTCGTTCTCTCCGAGCCGTGGCCGGCGATGCTCCGCGGGATCTGGGGCGACATGGACCGCTACAAGGACACCTACTGGTCCCGCTACGCCGAAGAAGGCTGGTACTTCGCCGGTGACGGTGCCAAGTACGACGAGGACGGCGCCCTGTGGGTCCTCGGCCGCGTCGACGACGTCATGAACGTCTCGGGCCACCGCATCTCCACGTCGGAAGTGGAGTCGGCACTGGTCAGTCATCACAGTGTCGCCGAGGCTGCCGTCGTCGGTGCCGCCGACGAGACCACCGGCCAGGGCATCGTCGCGTTCGTCATCCTGCGCGGCGGCGAGGAGAACACCGGCGACGCATTGATCGCCGAACTCAAAGCCCAGGTCTCCAAAGAGATTTCGCCGATCGCGCGGCCACGGGAAATCTCGATCGTGCCGGAGTTGCCGAAGACCAGGTCCGGCAAGATCATGCGCCGCCTGCTCCGTGACGTGGCCGAGGGCCGCGAACTCGGTGACGTCTCCACTCTCGTCGACCCGAAGGTGTTCGAGGCGATCAAGAAGGGTCGCTAGCGCTCCCATGTGAGTGGAACCTCGTAGCCCACTACGAGGTTCCACTCACATGCGGCGCAGCCGCTCAGACGCTGTCGAGCGACTGGTCTCGCGTTTCCTTCATGATGATCAGCGAGATCAGGGTCAGCGCAGCGGCGATGGCGAGATAGACGCCCACCCAGCCGACGCCGTAGGAACTCACCAGCCAGGTTGCGATGAACGGAGCCACTGCAGCTCCGAGGATCGACGCGGTGTTGTACGAAATTCCCGAGCCCGTGTAGCGCACGTTCGTCGGAAAGAGTTCGGGCAGAACGGCACTCATGGGCCCGAACGTCAGGCCCATCAGCCCCAGGCCGACGCACATGAACACCAGCATCTTGCCTGCCGACGCGGACGACGGGTCGGCGAACCAGTGGAACGACAGACCGAACAGCACGATCGCCGCGGTGATGACGATGAGCGTGGGGCGACGGCCGTACTTGTCGGCGAGCAGCCCGGCGACCGGGATCAGCGCCGCGAAGAACAGCACCGCGATGAGCTGGAGCTCCAGGAAGTCCGTGTACGGAATCGCGAGCTTGGGCCCGTTGACGTCGGCCACCTTGCCTGTTCCGTAACTGACCACCCACGTCGTCATGATGTAGAAGAGCGTGTACGTGGCGAGCATGACGAACGTGCCGATGATCAGCTGACGCCAGCTCGTCTTGAACACCTGGGCCAACGGGGTCTTGACCTTCTGGCCGCGCTCGACTGCCAGCTTGAACACCGGCGTCTCCTCGAGCTTGAGGCGGACGTACAGGCCGATGATCACCATGATCGCGCTGAGCAGGAACGGGATGCGCCAGCCCCACGTGAGGAACGCATGGTCGGTGCCGGAGTTCGCGGAGTCGTAGCCGGTCGCGATGACGATGAGCAGAAAGATGCCGTTGGCGAAGAAGAAGCCGATCGGCGCACCCAGCTGCGGATACATCGCCGCCCAGGCTCGCTTGCCCGGCTTCGCGGTTTCGGTGGCCAGTAGCGCCGCACCACTCCATTCACCGCCGAGGCCCACGCCCTGAGTGAAGCGCATCAGCGCTAACAGAGCCGGTGCCCACAGACCCGCCGCGGCGTAGGTCGGCAGGAGCCCGATCGCGAACGTCGCGACACCCATCGTCAGCAGGGACCCGACGAGGGTGGCCTTGCGTCCGATGCGATCACCGAAGTGCCCGAACAGAATCGAGCCGATGGGTCGCGCGACGAACGCCAAACCGAACGTCGCGAACGACGCCAGCAGCGCGGTCGTGTCGTTGCCCGCGGGGAAGAACAGGCGGGGGAAGACGAGCACTGCGGCCGTTGCATAGATATAGAAGTCGAAGAACTCGATGGACGTACCGACCATCGAGGCGATGACGATTCGGGACCGAGGCACCTGAGGTGCGGGAATTGCGCCGTCGTCCGTGACGGCGTGTGTTGAACTCACGAGTGCTCCTGAAGGGGAAAGTTCCCTGAAAATTACCTGATGAACACCTGAGAATTTCACGCCCCCGGGCCGTTCGTTGCCGATTCGTGCAACATTCCCGTGTTTGTCGCGACGGGCGGAGAGGTAACCGACGACGGGCCGAGCGTCGCTCGGCCGCCGCGGGACAGATAATCTGCTACTTAGGCACTACTGTCGATACGATCTTCCGCAACACCGAGCAGAGCGATCACCGCAATACCGAGCACAGCGATTACAAGGGGTCGAGAGTTGAGCGTCAGCAATGACAAGGGATACGGCAACGGCGTCCCGAACACGATTTCGTCGATACCTCTCACCGATGTCGATGCCCGCACACCCGGTAGCGCGAGCATCGGAAACCTCGTCAAGGACGCCACGACTCAGGTCTCGACGCTGGTGCGTGCCGAGGTGGCCCTCGCCAAGGCCGAGGTCACCGGCGAGGTCAAGAAGGGTCTGCAGGGCAGCGTCTTCTTCATCGTCGCGCTGACAGTGCTGCTGTTCAGCTCGTTCTTCTTCTTCTTCTTCGCCGCCGAGCTCCTCGACGTGTGGCTCTACCGATGGGCCTCGTTCCTCATCGTTTTCGTGTTCATGGTGCTGGTTGCCGGCCTGTTCGGGTTCCTCGGCTACCGCAGGGTCAAGAAACTGCGCAAGCCCGAGAAGACCATCGACTCCCTCAAGCAGGCGTCGACCGTGCTGCCGAACCAGCACGAGAGCATTCCCGGAATCCCCGGCTACAAGAAGTAGACGACGCCCGGCGAGTCGAGCAGTATGAATCATCCCGATCCGTCCACGGTCCGTTACCCGGGACAGTGGATCCATCGCGACATCCATGCCAATGGAATCCGGTTCCACACCGTGGAGGTCGGCGAGCATGCTCCCGACGCCCCACTGGTGGTGCTGCTGCACGGCTTCGCCGACTTCTGGTACTCCTGGCATCACCAGCTCGACGCGCTCGCGAGTTCCGGAGTGCGAGCGGTCGCAGTCGACCTCCGCGGCTACGGCGACTCCGACAAGCCCCCACGTGGTTACGACGGATGGACCCTGGCCGGCGACATCGTCGGTCTCGTTCGCGCACTGGGGTACCCACATGCGACGTTCGTCGGCCATGCGGACGGCGGCCTGGTGTGCTGGGCGAGTTCGGCTCTGCATCCGCGAATGGTCCGCTCGATGGTCCTGATCAATGCACCGCACCCGATCTCGTTGCGCCGCGCCGTGCTGAAGGATTCCGAACAGCGCGGTGCTCTGCTGCCGCACTTCGCTCGGTATCAAGTTCCGCTGCGCCCCGAGAAGCTGCTGACGCGCCGAGGGGGCGCGGCAGTGGAGGAATTGATGCGCAGCCGCGCCGGGTCGCAGTGGCAGCGCACCGACGATTTCGCCGATACCGCAGGCAAGATGCGCTCGGCCATCCGGATTCCCGGGGCCGCGCACAGCGCCCTCGAATATCAGCGCTGGGCGTTCCGTAGCCAGTTCCGCGCCGAGGGCCGACGCTTCATGGACGCCGTCGACGTGAAGACCTCGATCCCCGTCGCGCAGATCAGCGGTGACCTCGATCCGTACGTCCTACCCACCACCCTCGATCGCGATCGGCACTGGGCACCGGGGCTGACGCGTCGAACAGTGCGGGACATCGGGCACTACGTGCACCAGGAGGCCCCCGACGTGGTGTCCGAGGAAATCCTGCGCGTCGCGCTGAAAAGCTGACGTCCCGTCGCTAGACGATGCAGTCGCCGGTCCCCACACTGACCGGCGCATCGAAGCTGCGGGCAAGCTCGTCCGAGATCTCGGTTGCGGTCAGGACGAATCCGGTATCGGGGTCGTCGACGGCGGCACCGAACACCACACCGAGTACCTCACCGTTCGAATTGACCAGTGGCCCACCGGAATTGCCCTGCCGCACCGATCCACGAACCGTGTAGACCTCGCGTTGAACAGTTCCGGTGCGGTAGATGTCCGGTCCGCTGAGGTTGATGATCTCGCGAATGCGCGCTGGGCTCGCCGTGTAAGGACCGCCGCCCGGGTAGCCGAGCACGATGGCGTCGGATCCGGATTCGGCAGGGTTCGGCGCGAACGGCAACACCGGAGCTTGCAGCTGCGAAACACGAAGCACAGCAACATCTTCTTCGGGATCGAAGAGGACGACGTCGGCGTCGAGAGGGCCGTCCGGAGAATCGACGGTCACCTCGGAGGTACCGGCCACCACGTGGGCGTTGGTCATCACCAGATCCGGCCCGACGACGAAACCCGAACCCTCGAGCGCCTTCTGGCAACTCGGGGCGATTCCGTTGATCTTGATGACGCTCGCCTGCAACGCTATCGGGACGGGGCCTGCGGCGATCCCGGAGTCGGGAGCAGCGACGTCGGCGACCGGAGTGCGTCCGAACGGACCGATGACGTCCGGCAGCCCGGACGTGTCGAGCAGCGCCGAGAATTCCTTGGGCACCTGACGCAGCCACTCGGGTGCCACCTCGTCGACCTTGCCCAGGACCGTCGAGCCACGCACGGCACTGGCCACCTCGGGCTGCGACGAGGACGTCAGCGGAATGGCGAGCAACCATGCGGCAGCGAGCACGGCCGCGGCCTGCAGACCTGCCCCGATCGTGCTGTCCACGGATCTGGCTGAGCGCGAATGTATTCCGCTGCGCAACGCACGACCCAGAACCATGCCGGCCACCTCACCGACGATCACCAACACCACGATCAACGCGATACCGACGAACACCCTCGTGCGTGATCCGTCGACGTGTTCGAGCACGTGCGGTGCCACCAGAATTCCGGCGACGGCACCCAGAACGACTCCCAGAAACGCCAGCGCCGACGCCACCGCCCCCTGTCGCCATCCCGACGTCGCCGCCAGCAGCGCGACGGCGAGCACCGCGATATCGACCCACCCTGAACCCGTCACCGATCGAGCCTCGCTCCTACCGCAGTCAAGCTGGCCTCCAGATCGCGTATATCCCCCGTGTCCCATTCGGACTCCCAGCCCGACACAGCGAGCAGGCCCGCCAGAATACCGCCCGTGAATCCCCACACCAGCATTCCCTGCACCGAGAAGGCCGGGCCCTGGTAGCCGGCGGGGTGACGCACCTGGAATCGGTTGGCCGGATCGAGCAGCTCGCGCAGGGGAACTCGCACCACGCGCTCGGTTTCGCCGGCGTCGACGACGCGGACCGGGGTTGGACTCCGCCAGTACGAGAGCACGGGAACCACGTCGAATCGGGACGGCGGCACGTAGATGCCGGGCATCGTCGCGAGCGGTACGACGCCGGCCGGGTCGAGACCGGTCTCTTCCTGGGCCTCGCGCAGCGCCGTTCCGATGGGCCCGTCGTCACCCGGGTCGGTGGCACCGCCGGGGAAGGCGATCTGCCCACTGTGGTCGCGCAAGGTCGACGCCCGCTGGGTCAGCAGTACGTCGGCCTCGGCGGGTAGCCCACCGGGCGCGGTCGGATCGGCGGCAGCCGGACCGCCGAACAGCACCAACACCGCCGCCGAGCGGGTTCGATCGGCCGGCTGCGCCTGTCGTTGCAGTACCGGGTTGATGCCGGTGGTGTCGGTCAGTCCGTTTTCGCTGCCGGCGACGTCGAGCATGCGCCCGAGCCACTCGGGTGCGCTCACGACGCGACTCCGAGGTTCTCGCGGACTGCGTCGGCTATGTCGTCGACGCTTGTGAAGGGTTCGGTCAGCACCTTGGCGACAGTGCCATCCGCAGATATCAAAACAGATACGGGCAACACGTTCGGCGCTTCCACCGCCGCGGCGACACGTCCGGCACCGTCCTGAACGCCGGGCAGCGTGACGCCGTACTCGGCCAGACGGGTCAGCCCGTTGGACTCGTTGGCATCGTTGTGGACGGTCAACACCGTGACTGCATCACCCGCCCGCTGCGCGTATTGCTGCAGGTAAGGCAACTCCTTCGCGCACGGGCCGCACCAGTAGGCCCAGATGTTGAGCACTGCGGGTCGCCCGGCCAGAGCCTGGCCGAGGTCGACGGACGAGCCGTCGCCGATGCATTCGAGGGTGATGCCCGTCAACGGGCCTGCTGCAGCGCCCGACGGCGTCGGACATGCGTCGAGACCGGCGGTCTGCCGCAGCGGTGCCAGAGCCTCGGGAGTATCGGCGGCCCGACGCTCGGCCGTCGACGGTCCTTGCTGCCCCAGACCGGGACCATCGGCGCGCTGCGTTGCCGGAGATTCATTGCGTGGCCAGAGGGCATAGACCATCCCGACGACGAGAATGAGCGCGACCAGAGACCAGCGGAGTGCGGCCTTGTTCACGACACGATTCCGGCGAGAGCGAGCAGATGATCGGTCTCGGGACCTCTCACCAGGGCGGCAGCGGTCGCCGGATCGGTCGGGCCGAGGCCGAACGACGGGCAGTCCTTGGCCAGGACGCACACCCCGCACGCCGGCGTGCGGGAGTGGCAGACGCGTCGACCGTGGAAGATGACGCGATGGGAGAGCACGGTCCACTCCTTCCGCTCGATCAGCGCGCCGACGGCGTGCTCCACCTTGACGGGGTCCTCTTCTTCGGTCCACTGCCAGCGCCGCACCAGTCGGCCGAAGTGGGTGTCGACGGTGATGCCGGGAACGTCGAACGCGTTGCCGAGCACGACGTTGGCCGTCTTGCGGCCGATGCCGGGCAACGTCACCAGATCCTTCAACGATGCGGGGACTTCGCCGTCGAAGTTCTCGAGTAACTTCTGACCCAGCCCGATCAGCGAGTTGGCCTTGTTGCGGTAGAAGCCGGTGGTTCGGATGAACTCTTCGAGTTCGGTGCGGTCGGCTTCGGCGTAGTCGCGAGCTGTGCGGTATCTCACGAACAGGGCCGGAGTCACCATGTTGACGCGCTTGTCGGTGCACTGCGCAGACAGGATGGTCGCGACGGCGAGTTCGAGGGGCGTGGTGAAGTCGAGTTCGCAGTAAACGTGCGGAAACGCGACCCCGAGCGTTCGGTTCATCCGCCGGGCCCGCCGCACGAGGCCGAGTCGCGTCTCCTCGCGTTTGCGCACGTCGGGGCGTTTCGGGGCTGTCGATTCCACGCCACAACTGTACGGACAAGAATGCGTAACGAACTACGCGAGCGCGCCGAGCTGTGTTTGTATCGAGACCTTTTCGGTGTTAACTGGCCGGTATGCAAGGACTCGCCGTGGTGCTCTTTCCGGTACTACTCATGCTCTTCGCACTCGCGATGGAGCGCGTCGAGTTCCGGCTCAGCAAGCTCGGCGTCCGGGAGCACGAAGTAGAGGAATTCCTCGATCAAGCGAGCAAGTCCGAGGTCGCCACACTGGCGAACGAGGGCTTCCCCCACGCCTTGGCTCGGTTCAACACCCGCAAGCGTCACCAGACTCCTCCGCGCACGATCGACACGCGCGACGGCATGGTCGACCAACGGGCCAGTTGAGCACCCATTTGTCCGCATTCGGATGAATTTACGGTGAACGCGAACAGACGTACCGTTCCTCTGGCAACCTGTGGTGGCGTCGATCACTCGGTTTCGGCCGAGTCGAAGTAGACTCCCCTGAGGTAATTGTTGTGTTTGAACATTGCATCGGCATCGACGCCTGAATCGCAGCGCGATTCGGTGGTGAGACGAGTGTGTACAGACGCCTTCGGGGGTGCGGGTCACCGCATCGCCGACATCCCAAAAGGAGCGCAAGTGGACGACGTCCTGGCACGGGCCGGCATCTTCCAAGGAGTCGAACCCTCTGCGGTTGCGGCACTGACGAAGCAGCTGCAGCCTGTCGATTTCCCCCGGGGACACGTGGTGTTCAACGAGGGTGAGCCCGGAGACCGGCTCTACATCATCGTTTCCGGCAAGATCAAGCTCGGGCGACGCTCCCCCGACGGCCGCGAGAACCTGCTGACGATCATGGGACCGTCGGACATGTTCGGCGAGCTCTCCATCTTCGACCCCGGCCCTCGCACGTCCTCGGCCACCACGGTCACCGAGGTGCGCGCAGTCAGCATGGACCGCGCGGCCCTCAAGGACTGGATCGATCAGCGCCCCGAGATCGCCGAGCAGCTGCTGCGCGTCCTGGCTCGCCGGTTGCGTCGCACCAACAACAACCTGGCCGACCTCATCTTCACCGACGTCCCCGGACGCGTGGCCAAGGCGCTGCTGCAGCTCGCCCAGCGCTTCGGCACCCAGGAAGCGGGATCGCTGCGCGTCACCCACGACCTGACGCAGGAAGAGATCGCTCAGCTCGTCGGAGCGTCGCGCGAGACCGTCAACAAGGCACTGGCCGACTTCGCGCACCGCGGATGGCTGCGCCTCGAGGGCAAGTCCGTACTGATCTCGGACTCCGAGCGCCTGGCTCGCCGAGCTCGCTAGGCCGAGTTCCTTCGAGACAGCAGCTCGCTAGTTCTCCCTGAGGTAGGCCAGCTGCGTCTTGACCGACATCCGCGCAGCCGGCCACAACTTCTTGTCCACGTCCGAATAGACGTGGCGCACCACCTGCATCGGTTTGGCGTCGTCTCCGATCTCGACCAACGCCGCCCGCACCTGATCCAGCCGCTGCCGACGGTGAGCGCGATACAGTCGCGCCACCTCGGCGGTGTCCGGTACATCGGCCCCGTGCCCCGGCAACACCGTCTTGCCCGCACCGGCGGCCTCGAGTCGGTCGAGCGAATTCAGATAGTCCGCGAGCGAGCCGTCCTTCGGGTCGAGCACCGTGGTGCCGCGGCCGAGGATCGTATCTCCCGTCAGGACCGCGTCGTCGAGCACGAAGCTCACCGAATCCGCCGTGTGACCGGGCGTGTGGAGCACCCGGATCCGTAGACCCGCCGCATCGATGACCTCGCCGTCGGCCAACCGCTCACCGCCGCCGTGCAGGAACTTCTCCCCCACCGCCCGCACCGGTGCCCCTGTCTTGCGGTGAAACCGCTTCAACCCCGCCGTGTGATCGGCATGGCGATGGGTCACCAGGGTCAGCACCACCGTGCCCGACGCGGCGACGGCGTCGAGATGGGCCTTGTCCTTCGGACCCGGGTCGACGACGATGCACTCCTCGGAACCCGGTGCCCGCAGGATCCACGTGTTCGTTCCGTCCAGCGTCATCTTGCCCGGGTTCTCCGCGAGCAGAACCGACGCCGTGGGCGTCACGTGCCGGACCAGTCCGTAGGCGGGATGCGTCAAGTTCGAGTCGGCCATTGAAACACTGTAGGACGCCCACTGTTCTCGAGGTGGAACAGGACCGGTGCCGACGACTAACGTCGACGCATATGAAGATCGGACTCGTCGGAGCCGGCCCCTGGGCCCGCAAGACTCAGGCCCCCTCGCTGCTCGCCCATCCAGGAGTGGACTTCACCGGAGTGTGGGCCCGCAGACCGGACGCTGCGGCCGATTTGGGTGCACCCGTCTACGAGTCCTTCGACGCCCTGCTCGATGCCGTCGACGCGGTGGCGTTCGCGGTACCACCGGCTGTGCAAGCCGGGTTTGCCCTCCGCGCCGCGCGAGCAGGCAAGCATGTGTTGCTGGACAAGCCCATTGCCGCCACCGTGGCAGAGGCCGAGGAACTGGCCGAGGCAGTCACCACCGCCGGAGTTCGTTCGATGGTGACGCTGACACTCCGATTCGCCCCGGAGACAAGGCAATTCCTCGCCTCGACAGCGGGCCGCCCCTGGGCAGCCGGCTCCGGAACATGGTTCTCCGGCGCCACCCTCGGCGGGGCGTACTCGGAATCGCAGTGGCGACACGACGACGGGGCGATCCTCGACATCGGGCCGCACGTCTTCGACCTCCTCGACGCGGCACTGGGAACCATTGCGCGCGTTGCCTACTCGCACCGCGACGTGGCGTCGGACAGTTGGACCGTTCTGCTCGAACACGAGAGCGGCGCGCGTAGCACCGTCCAATTGTCGCTGCGGACACCGGTCATGCCGTCGCTCATGCGGATCGAGCTGTCCGGACCCGCCGGAGTCGACACCTTCACCGACCGATCCACGTCGTCGACCGACTGCTACGCCGTACTGCTGGACGAGTTCCTCGAGTCGGTGGAATCGGGTGTCGACCACGAATGCTCGGTACACCGAGGACTGCACTTGCAGAGGGTGATTGATCGGGCGCGGGAGTGGGCACCCTGATCGTGTGACCACCATGGACGTCAAAGATGCGATGTTCCACTACACCTCGGCCCCGCACCGCTCGATGGACCAGTACACGACGTTCGTCTTCGATTCGGGGGACCACGAGCCACCGACGTTCGGCGACGTCGTGGCCCACGTCGAGAAACGCGCTCGATTGGTTCCGAGACTGCAGATTCGCATCGGCGATGCGGTGGGTCTGTTGGAGTACCCACGTTGGATCAGGGACCCGACGCCGCCTCGTGACCACGTGGTCGACCACGATCTCTCCGACGGTCGTCACACACTGAATTCGTTTCTGGCCGAACGCGCGTGCGTTCCGGTCGATGCGACGACGCGGGCATGGACCGTGCACGTCGGCAGGGGCCTGTCGGGCGTCGACGGTATCCGCGGTGCGGCCACTGTCGTGATCGTTCAGGTCAGCCACGCATTGTCCGACGGGTCGGTCGGTACCCGCATCGTTCGCGCTCTCTTCGGACCGGACGAGCCGACCGACAACGTCACGTTCCCCGACGACCCTGCCGTCTCGCGTCCACGTCGAGTGCGAGATGCGGTCGTTGCGACGGCGCTTCTGCCCTACCGATGGGCGCGGTCGCAGCGGCGGATGGGGCGGGCACAGCAGACGTATCTCGACGCAGTGCGGACCGGGGAGCTGGTTGCCCCCGCACCGGTCGAACCCACGCGCGTCAACGCCCATCCCGACGAAACGAGAGCGGTGCACGTCCTGCAGTTCCCGAAGTCGCAGTGGACGGGCGGGCCGGCCACCGTCACGGCTACCGCACTCACCGCCGTCGGAGCGGCGTTGTCGACGTATCTCGCGGCGCACGGAGAGAGGGACGGCACCCGCATCCGCGCCACGGTGCCCACCGCGATCGGAACGTCGGCGGCCTGGCCTGCCGTCAACCGAACCGTCCCCGCTGCCGTCGATCTGCATCCCGAGCTCACCGACGCGTCCGACCGAGCATCGGCAGTGGCACACGCGCTGAACCTGCAGCGTGAACGCGTGAACGATCGCCGCCACATCGACGCCACCCGGTCGGCCGAGCTCTACCCCGCCGCTCTACTGCTCGGCTTCGGTCGCCGCGCCCGGCTCGTCGCCCCTCGCAGCGGAACGCCCGAGCGTGTCACCAGCCATACCGTGGTGACGAGCGTCAACCGAACCGGTCTGGACCTCGAGTTGGGGTCGAGCCGGGCCACCCTGTGCGCGGGGGTCGCATCGCTGAGCCCGGGCTGCAGCATCACCCACGCCGTGTACGGGTACGGGGACGTCGTCACCGTCTGTGTGACGGCCTGCCCGACGACGGTCCCCGATCACGCCGTGTATGCCGACCTGCTGCGTTCCGCAATCGACGAGACCTGCGGTGCACTTCATGGGACGTCGACTACTGCAGTTCGACGATGAGCTCCACTTCCACCGACGCACCGAGCGGAAGTTCCGCGACGCCGACGGCCGAGCGGGCGTGCTTGCCTGCGTCACCGAAAATCTCGCCGATGACGTTCGAGGCTCCGTTGACGACACCCGGCTGACCGGTGAAGCCCTCCGCGGAAGCGACGAAGCCGACGGCCTTGATCACGCGTGCGACCGAGTCGATACCGACCAGCGCATGCACCGCGGCCAGCGCGTTCAACGCACAGATCCGCGCAGCTGCCGTGGCGTCCTCGGCCGACACGTCGGCACCCACCTTGCCGACGGAGGTCAGGTTCCCGTCCACGATCGGCAGTTGGCCGGAGGTGTAGACGAGCGAACCCACCTGAACGGCGGGGACGTACGCGGCCAGCGGCGGAACGACGTCGGGCAGCTCGATGCCCAGCTCGGAGAGGCGTTCGCTCCAGTTCGCCACGGCGTCAGCCCTTCGGACGCTTGAAGTACGCGACCAGTGTGTCGCCGCCGTTCGGTCCCGCCATGATCGTCACGAGCTCCCAGCCCTCGGAGCCGTAGTTGTCGAGAATCTGCTTGGTGGCGTGAATCAGCACCGGTGCGGTGAAGTACTCCCAGATGATCTTTTCGCTCATGACTCGAAGCCTATCGCCCACCGGAGTACGAGGGGTGCGTCACTGCGATCGGGTGATTCTCGGTTCTGACGGACGACCGGCATCGCGTCTCTATATGGTCGAGGCGTGGGTACATCGAAGCAAGAGGGATGGCCGGCGAAGGCGGATGCCGCGCGGCTGCATTTCGTGTCCGGCAAGGGCGGTACCGGTAAGTCGACGGTCGCTGCCGCGCTGGCGTTGGCGCTGGCCGCGGGTGGCCGGCGAGTGTTGTTGGTGGAGGTCGAGGGCAGGCAGGGCATCGCGCAGCTGTTCGACGTGCCGCAGCTCCCGCCGGTGGAGACCCGCGTCGCCTCGGCGGACGGCGGCGGCGAGGTCTACGCGCTGGCGATCGACATCGAGACCGCGTTCCTCGAGTATCTCGACATGTTCTACAACCTCGGTTTCGCCGGCCGCGCGATGCGCAAGATCGGTGCCATCGAGTTCGCGACGACCATCGCGCCCGGCCTGCGTGACGTACTGCTCACCGGCAAGGTCAAGGAGTGCGTGGTGCGGACCGACAAGAAGGGCAACCGCGCGTACGACGAGGTGGTCGTCGACTCGCCGCCCACCGGCCGCATCGGAAACTTCCTCGACGTCACCAAGGCCATGGCCGACCTGGCCAAAGGCGGCCCGGTCCGCTCGCAGAGTGAGGGCGTGGTGCGGTTGCTGCATTCGTCGGACACCGTCGTGCACCTGGTCACCCTGCTCGAAGCACTGCCGGTGCAGGAGACGGCAGATGCGGTACGCGAGCTCGAAGCAGCCGACCTCCGCCTGGGCACGGTGATCGTCAACCGCACCGAGCCGACGTACCTGCCTGCCTACTCCCTCGAACCCATCGCCGAGGGCGAGATCGATGCCGTCGCAATTCAGGAAGGTCTGGCCAAGACCGGAATCACGTTGTCCGAGGCCGACTTCGCCGGTCTACTGACCGAATCGATCGAGCACGCGTCGACGCTGTCCGCTCAGGTGGAGAGCGCAACACAACTCGACGAACTCGACGTCGCACGCATGACGCTGCCGATGTTGGCCGACGGCGTCGACCTCGGCGGCTTGTACGAGCTCGCCGCCACGCTCGCAGAACAGGGTGTCCGATGACTCGACCAGCAGCAACCGAACTCGACGTCGACCGCATCCTCACCGACCCCGCGTCACGAATCGTCGTGGTCTGCGGCGCAGGCGGTGTCGGGAAGACCACCACCGCAGCGGCGATGGCTCTGCGTGCCGCCGAACAGGGCAGGCGTGTCGTCGTGCTGACCATCGATCCGGCTCGCCGGCTGGCTCAGGCCCTCGGGCTCGGCGACCTCGACAACAGCCCGCAGCCGGTGAAATTGGGTGCCGACGCCAAGGGCGAACTGCACGCGATGATGCTGAACATGCGGCGCACGTTCGACGAGATGGTCATCGAACATTCGACGCCGGAAAAGGCGGCGCAGGTTCTGGCCAACCCGTTCTATCAGACTGTGGCGTCGTCCTTTTCGGGCACGCAGGAGTACATGGCGATGGAGAAGCTGGGCCAGCTGTCCCTCGACGCGTCGTGGGATCTGATCGTCGTGGACACTCCGCCGTCGCGCAACGCGTTGGACTTCCTCGACGCTCCGCAACGGCTCGGGTCGTTTCTCGACGGGCGTTTCATCCGGCTGCTGACCGCTCCCGGACGAGGCATCACCCGCGTCGTCACCAGCGCGATGAGCCTGGCGATGCGCGGCGTCTCGACCGTCATCGGCAGCCAAATGCTGTCCGACGCTTCGGCTTTCGTGCAATCGCTGGATTCGATGTTCGGCGGGTTCCGCGAACGCGCTACGCGCACATACCAATTGCTCCGCGAGGACGGCACCAGTTTCCTCGTTGTCGCTGCCGCCGAGCCCGACGCATTGCGCGAGGCCGCGTTCTTCGTCGAGCGACTCTCCGCCGAGAACATGCCGCTGGCCGGACTGGTGGTGAACCGGACGCATCCGACGTTGTCGTCGGTGCAGGCCGATCATGCGGCCACGGCTGCCGATCTCTTGGACCGAATCGACGACCCCGGTGCCGAACTGACTGCTGCGGTGCTGCGTATCCACGCTCAACGCGCGGTGACGGCGGCGCGCGAGGTGCGGTTGCTCAAACGCTTCACCGGCGCGCACCCCCGCGTGCCCATCGTCGGTGTTCCGTCCCTGCCGTTCGAGGTGTCCGACCTCGCCGCGCTACGCGCGGTGGCCGACCAGCTGACCCGCAGAGGCTGATCGGCCGTTCCGGCAGGCGGTCAGATCGCCGCCTGCTGCTGACGCTGGGTCTCGAAGAATTCGGACCAGGAGTCGACCTCGGGGTGCTGCTTGAGCAGTGCCCTGCGCTGACGCTCGGTCATGCCACCCCACACACCGAACTCGACGCGATTGTCGAGCGCATCCGCGCCGCACTGCATCAGAACCGGGCAGTGCCGGCAGATGGTCGCGGCCTTGCGCTGCGCTGCACCCCGGACGAACAGCTGGTCCGGATCCGTGCCCTTGCACCGAGCGTGTGACACCCAAGCGATACGTGCTTCTGCTTCCTCTACATCGAGTCGCGTCGGCGCGGTTGTCGTGTGCATGGCGGATCCCCTTTACGTCTCGGTCGCCCTCACTGGGCGTCCTGGAGGCTCCGAGCAGTTTGTACCTCGGTGTCGAAGCACAAATTCTAGGAGCTGCCCCACATTCATTATCAAGTGTTATGCGAATCACACTGTGCTCATAATTTAGGTAACCCCGGCCCCGAATGCAAGACGGTGAGGTCACATTTCTGGTACGGGCGTCCCGAGCAGGGGCGCAGCGCACAACGCATGCGGGGCACTGCCGATCCGAACGAGGCACACGTACGCTGTGCTCTGTGTCAGTTGGAAAAACCGTGGCGAAGCTCGCCGGATGTTCAGCACTCGCCGGTGCATTGCTCGCCGGCGTGATGTTCCCCTTGGCCGGTGGGTTCGGGTTCGCGTCCAACCGCGCCGCCGATACCGTCGACAACGTCTCGGCCGAGTTGGTCGAGGGTGCCGTACCTGCTGTTTCGACGATGACCGACGTCAACGGCAACCCGATCGCGTGGCTGTACGAGCAGCGCCGCTTCGAGGTACCGAGCGACAAGATCTCCAACGAGATGAAGCTGGCCATCGTCTCCATCGAGGACCGGCGCTTCGCGGAGCACCAGGGCGTCGACTGGCAGGGCACGCTGCGCGCGTTCCTGACCAACACCACCAGCGGCCAGGTCCAGCAGGGTGCATCGACCATCGACCAGCAGTACGTGAAGAACTACCAGCTGCTCGTCGTGGCGAAGACCGACGCCGAGCGACGCGCCGCCATCGAGACGACGCCCGCCCGCAAGATCCGTGAGATCCGGATGGCGTTGACGCTCGACAAGGAACTGACCAAAGACGAGATCCTCACCCGCTACCTCAACCTGGTGCCGTTCGGTAATGCCTCGTTCGGAATCCAGGACGCGGCTCAGACGTACTTCGGCATCGATGCCAGCCAGCTCAGCGCCGTCCAGGCCGCGATGCTCGCCGGCATGGTCCAGTCCAGCTCCGCCCTCAACCCGTACACCAACGAAGAGGGTGTGATCGAGCGCAGGAACACCGTGCTCGACACGATGATCCAGAACCTCCCCGAGCGTGCGGCCGAGCTCACCGCACTCAAGGCCGAGCCCCTCGGCGTGCTACCGGTCCCCCAGACCCTGCCCCGCGGCTGTATCGCGGCAGGAGACCGAGGATTCTTCTGCGACTACGCGTTGCAGTACCTCGCTCAGGCCGGAATCAGCCAGGAGCAGATCGACAAGGGCGGGTACCTCATCCGCACGACGCTCGACCCCGCGGTCCAGAACTCCACCAAGTCCGCCCTGGTCAGCAACACCAGCCCCTCGCTCGACGGCGTGGCGACGGTGATGAACGTCGTCGCCCCGGGCCAGGACCAGCACCGCGTCCTGGCGATGGGCAGCAGCCGCACCTACGGCCTCAACGCCGACGCCGACGAGACCGTGCAGCCGCAACCGCACTCCCTCGTGGGTAACGGAGCCGGCTCCATTTTCAAGATCTTCACCACGGCCGCCGCCATGGAACGCGGACTGGGCACCAGCGCAACGCTGCAGGTCCCAAAGCGCGTGGAGGTCAAGGGCGTCGGCGACGGTGGTGCTCGTAACTGCCCGGCCTCCACCTACTGCGTGGAGAACGCGGGCAACTACCCACCCGCGCTGTCGATCACCGACGCGTTGGCTCAGTCCCCCAACACTGCTTTCGTCAAGCTGATCGAGTCCGTCGGCGTCACGCCGACGGTCGACATGGCCGTCCGTCTCGGCCTGCGCTCGTACACCGACCCGGGTTCCTCGGGTGCCGAGCAGTCGATGGCCGATTTCCAGAAGAGTCAGAACCTCGGCTCGTTCACCCTCGGACCCACCTGGGTGAACCCGCTGGAGCTGTCCAACGTGGCCGCGACCTTGGCTTCCGGTGGCAAATGGTGCCCGCCGACCCCGATCGACTCGATCTTCGACCGCGACGGCAAGCCCGTTCCCGTCGCTCACCAGGCCTGCGAGCAGGTCGTCGAACCCGGTCTGGCGAACACCCTCGCCAACGCTATGAGCAAGGACGACCAGGCAGGTGGCACGTCCGCGTCCGCCGCTGCCTCGGCCGGCTGGAATCTGCCGATGTCCGGCAAGACCGGTACCACCGAGTCGAACCGATCCTCGGGCTTCCTCGGGTTCACCAACAATTACGCCGCCGCCGTGTACACCTACGGCGACTCACCGACGCCCAGCGAGATCTGCTCGTTCCCGCTTCGGCCCTGCGGTTCGGGAAACCTGTACGGCGGTAACGAACCCGCGAGAACCTGGTTCGACGCGATGAGCCCGATCGCCACCAACTTCGGGCCCGTCCAACTTCCACCCGTCGACCAGAAGTACGTCCGCGGTTCGGCCAACGGACAGGTTCCCGACGTCACCGGCCAGAGCCAGTCGTCCGCGACGTCCACGCTGCAGGGTGCGGGCTTCCAGGTGACAGCGGTGACGACGGCCGATCAGGCTGCGCGCGGAACCGTGGTGTCGACGTCACCGTCGGGCAGCGCGGTTCCCGGATCGAACATCACGATCTACGTCAGTGACGGATCGGTTCGCCCGGCACCGGCTCCGGCCCCTGCCCTGCCGCCGGGTATCCAGATACCGGACCTGCCGCCGGGTATCCAGATACCGGCAATCCCCGGGCTCACCGCTCCTCGCTAGTGCCTGCGGCAGTGGTGTGGTTACGGCCCTCCTGGGGCACATAACCGCACCACTGCGCGGAGCGCACTACAGGCGGTCTTTGACGGCTTTCGACAGACGGGATCCATCGGCCTTGCCTGCGGCGAGTCCCGACGCGATCTTCATGACCTGACCCATCTGCTTCATGGCCGGTCGCTCGCCCAATTCTTCGGCGACCTGGGCGATGGCGGTATCGACGATGGTGGCCAGTTCCTCGTCGGTCAGCGGAGTGGGCAGATACTCGTTGATGATCTGCGCCTCGGCGTGCTCGTTGGCGGCGAGTTCACCGCGGCCGTTCTGCGTGTAGATCTCGGCCGATTCGCCGCGCTTCTTCGATTCCTTCGCCAGCACCTTCAGGACGTCGTCGTCGGTCAGTTCGTGGGCCTCCTTGCCGGAGACCTCCTCGGTCTGAATGGCGGCGAGGATCATGCGCAGCGTTGCCAGCCGGAGCTTGTCCTTCGCTTTCATCGCTGTGGTCAGGTCGGTTCGGATACGGGCCTTGAGTTCGGACATGGCAGAAACGCTACGCGGCCCAGCCGTCGGCTCGCGCGTCCATATCGGCTTGCTGCCGTATCGTGGACTGGGTGGCCGTTCACTTCAGTTCCTCGTTACTGCCAACCTCGGCGCAACTGCGCAGCGCTTCCACGCAACTACGCAGTGCCTCCACGCAGCTGCGGTCGGTTGCCGAGCACACGCGCGACGTCGTCAGGGCGGCACCGCTCAAGAGCTCGGTGATCGGGACGGCGGGTGCTGCGGCCTTGGGCATCGGCTACGCCACCCTCGTCGAGCGCAACGCGTTCACGCTCCGTGAGACGTCGATGGCGGTGCTCGAACCCGGCTCCGCGACGCTGCGAGTACTGCACATCAGCGACCTGCACATGATGCCGGGCCAGCGGATGAAGCAGAACTGGCTCCGCGAACTGGACCGCCTCGAACCCGACCTCGTGGTCAACACCGGCGACAATCTGTCGCACCAACGCGCCGTTCCCAGCGTCGTGCAGGCTCTCGGGCCGCTGCTGTCGCGTCCAGGCCTGTTCGTGTTCGGCAGCAACGACTACTTCGCGCCCAAGCCGAAGAACCCCTTCAAGTACTTCGACAAGAACCACAAGCGCACGACGGGCGAGTCGCTGCCGTGGCGTGATCTGCGGGCTGCGTTCTCCGAACGCGGTTGGCTCGACGTGACGCATGTCCGCCGCGAACTCGAGGTCGCCGGAGTCCGGATCGCATCGGCGGGCGTCGACGATCCGCACCTGAAGCGCGATCGCTACGACACCATCGCCGGCCAGCCGAACCCGTTGGCGGATTTGCGCCTCGGTATCACCCACTCCCCCGAGCCCCGGGTGTTGGACAAGTTCGCGCAGGACGGTTACGACCTCGTCCTCGCCGGGCACACCCACGGCGGCCAGCTGTGCCTGCCGTTCTACGGTGCGCTGGTGACGAACTGCGAGATCGATCGCTCCCGGGTCAAGGGTCCGTCCAAGTGGGGTGCGCACACGCAGCTCCACGTGTCGGCCGGTCTCGGGACATCGCCGTACGCGCCTGCCCGCTTCTGCTGCCGCCCCGAAGCAACCCTGATCACGCTCACTCCTGCCCCCAGAAAGGGCCCGAAGGACGTCTCCGACGAGGGCGTTTCGCGTTCTGAGGCAGTCGTGAGTTAGACTTCTCCAGCGGTACACGGGGTGTGGCGCAGCTTGGTAGCGCGCTTCGTTCGGGACGAAGAGGTCGTGGGTTCGAATCCCGCCACCCCGACAGTTGGACCACGAAAAGGGACCCACTCGATTCAGTCGAGCGGGTCCCTTTTCTTTGCCTGATCGGCGCTACTGTGAGGCATGCCGACCCCCACCCGCGTTCATGTCACCCATCGGTTCGCTTCGTCTCCCGACGTCGTCTTCGCGGCGCTGTCCGAACACGAGAACCTCGGCCCGTTGTTCCTGGCCAAGATCCGCCGGGTGCGCGACGGAGACACCTCACGCAACGGCGTCGGATCGGCTCGTAGCCTGAAGCTGGGGCCACTCCCCGCGTTCGAGGAGACCACAACCGTCTCCGAGCCGAACACCCTCATCGAGTACCGCATCACCAAAGGTGGCCCGCTACGCGGTCATTGGGGTGTGCAAAAGCTGACCCCCACCACTGACGGCGGTACCGAACTCGACTACACAATCGGATTCGACGCCCCGATCCCCGGTCTCGCCGCGATCGTCGGCAAGGCGTTGACGTCGAGCATCTCGAAGAACCTGCCGCGCTTGGCTCGGTAGCACAGCCGCAAAACGACAAGACCCCGATCGATGGTCTCGATCGGGGTCTTCTCGTGTGTGCTCAGCTGGACGCAGCGCGCAGCTTCTCCAACAGTGGGCCGGCCGCTTCGGCCAGGAAGCGCTCCTGAGTTTCGTCGCCCACCTGCACCAGCGCGATGTCGGTGTAACCGGCCTCCCAGTACGGCTTCACGGCCTCGACGATCGCGTCCAGGTCCGGTCCGCACGGGATCGTGTCGGCCACATCCTCTTTCCTGACGAACTTCGTCGCACCGGCGAAACCGGCCGTCGTCGGCAGATCGGCGTTGACGGCCCAGCCGCCGGCGAACCAGCGGAAGCGGTCGTGTGCGCGATCGATGGCTGCGTCCTTGTCGGGATCCCACGATATGGGGATCTGGCCGATGGACCGCGCCGGTCCGTCGTGGTTGTCCGACCACGCCTTGACGAGATCAGCATCCGGTTCGGTAGCGATGAGGTGATCGCCGTACTCGGCGAACCTCGCCACGGCCTTCTCGCCGCCGGCTGCGATGCCGATCGGGACGCCGCCCTCGGGCAGGTCCCAGATCCGAGCCGAGTCGACGCGAAAGTGCTTGCCCTCGTAGGTGACCAGGCCACCGGCGTGCAGTGCGCGGATGATCTCGAGTGCCTCGACGAACATGTCCTGACGCTTGTCGATGGAGGGCCAGCCCTCACCGACGACGTGCTCGTTGAGGTTCTCGCCGCTGCCGAGTCCCAAGGTGAAGCGTCCGTCGGCCAAGATCTGCAATGTCGCGGCCTTCTGGGCGACGACGGCCGGGTGGTACCGAATGATCGGGCACGTCACGTACGTCATCAACTCGACGCGCTCGGTGGCCTGAGCGACCGCACCCAAAGTGGTCCACGCGTAAGGAGAGTGGCCCATGGACGAGAGCCACGGCGAGTAGTGGTCACTGCTGACCTCGAAGTCGAAGCCGACGTTCTCGGCTCCGACGGCGTACTTCACCAGCTCTTTGGGACCGCTCTGCTCGGTCATCAACGTGTATCCGAAATTGGTCATGCTGTTCTCCTAAATTGTTGCGACGGAACCGGCGTCGACTCGGTAGTTGGATCCGTTGACGAAGGACGCGCGATCCGAGCACAGGAACGCGATCACCGAGGCCACTTCCTCGGGTTCGCCGCGGCGTCCCAGTTCCATGTACGGGCGCTCCTCGTCGAGGAAGCTCTCGATGGCACCGCCTCTGTCGGTGCCCTTCTCCTCGGCTCGCTTGTCCATCATCGCGTCGGTCATCGGGGTGTGAATGAATGCCGGGGAGACCGCGTTGACCAGCAGGCCCTCCGACGCGTAGCTGCGCGAAAGCCCCTTGGCCAGGGCCAGCACTCCGGCTTTGGCCGAGCAGTAGGGCAATTCGTCGTCGTACGGCTGCACGGCGTCCTCGGACGTCAACAGCACGATGCGCCCCCATCCACCGCGCCGGAGGGCGGGGAGAAACGCGCGCAGTAGACGGACCGGGCCCATGAGGTCGATGTCGAGGGTGGAGCGCCACCCTTCCTCGTCGATCTCGTGGAACAGCCCCTGCGCGCCGGTGACGCCGGAGGACTGCACCAGAATGTCGATGTCGCCCACGGCCTGCTGCGTGCGCACTGCCAGGTTCTCGACGGCCTCGGTGTCGGTCACGTCCGCGGCGAACGCGAACAGCTGTCCTTCCGCTGCACCGAGTTTCGCGGCGGCCTCGTCCAGCGAACTCTGGTCCTTGTCGCTGACGACCACACGGACGCCCTCGGCCAGCAGCAGCTTCGCAGTGTGCAACCCGATGCCGGAGTCGGCTCCGGTCACCAGTGCGGCTCTACCGTCGATTCCCAAATCCATTCGATCCCACTTTGCGCTAGAGGTCGGTTGTCAGGCTGTGGCGTCGTGCGAACGCGCGATGGTCAACGCCGCATTCACCAGGGCCAGGTGGCTCAAGCCCTGCGGGAAGTTACCCAGAAACGACCCATCCGAAGCATCGATCATCTCGCTGTACAGCCCGACGTCGTTGGACATTTCCACCAGCTGGTCCATCAGGGCCGTGGCCTCGTCGTCTCGGCCGACGCACGACAGCGCCGATACTCGCCAGAACGCGCAGGCCACGAACGTGACCTCTTCCTCGGACACTCCGCTGTAGCGGTACATCAACGGCCCGGCACCGAGCTCCTCGCCGAGTGCATCGATCGTGGCCGAAATACGTTCTCCGCGATCAAAATTCATCTCGGCTGCCAACAGCACCGACGCGTCGAGTCCGTCGGCACCCGGGTACGCGAGGTAGGTCTGCCGCTCCTCGCACCAGCACTCGGTTTCGATGTACCGCCGTATGCACTCCTTCTCGGCCTTCCACCGATCCGGTATGCCCGGGATCTCCCCGGCTTCGGCCAGGTGCACAGCGCAGTCCAGTGCCTGCCAGCACCCCAACTTCGAGCTCGTGTAGTGCTGCTCCACCTCGAGCTCCCAGATACCGGCATCCTTGCGCTGCCACGAGTCGCAGGCCTCGTCCGCGATGGTCGCCAACAGCCGGCCGGTTTGCGCGTCGAGGATGTTGCCCGCGTCCACGTACTGCCGAATGATCGAGAAGAGGTCTCCGAAGATCATCAGCTGGAGTTGGTCCGCCGCGGCGTTACCGTTGACCACCGGTCCGATGCCGCGCCAGCCGGGCACGTCGGGCTGCTCTGTGCCGCCCGGCAATTCGCCGCCGAGGGTGTAGAACACGTTCACCAACGGATCGTTGACTCGAATGACCTTCAGCAGCCACGCGACCGCCGCATGGATTTCCTCACGCAGACCGAACCGTTGCAGCGCCCGAATGGTGTACGCGGCGTCCCGAACCCAGGCGTACCGGTAGTCCCAGTTCTTGCCACCGGTGCGATTCTCGGGCAGTGACGTGGTCGCTGCCGCCGCGATAGCACCGGATGGGCTGTGCAGCAACAGCTTCAACGCCAACGCGCTACGTGCGACGTGCTTCGCCCACGGGCCCTCGTACGAGAACTCGTCCGACCAGACGCGCCAATTGTCGATGGTCCGGTCGATGCCCTCGTCGAGGTGTCGAGGATCCGGCAGCGGCAGTGGCTCGTTCTCGGTTCCGACCACACCGATGACGTGACGAGAACCCGAGCGCGTGGTGAAGACGCCGCTGATGTCGCGATCCGCGAGCTGCACGTCTTCGATCCCCAAAGTCCGGACTGCCAGCGTCAATCCGTCGACGCGCAGGACGGTTCCGTGCTCGGTGTCGTACGCCCACGGCGACGCGATACCGAGCATCGTCCCCGGTGCGACGGACCACGTCATGTCCACTGTTCCGTCCAGTCCGTCGATGCGGCGCGCCAACTCCACCCACGGCAATCGCCCGGCCACACCGGTGTTGAGCGAGTCGGTGATTCGGACGGTACCGCTGTCGGTGCGGAACGTGGTGGTCAGAACGTTTGTGCCGGGCACGAATTCGCGCTCGACGGTGAACTCGTCTCTTGGCGTCAGTTCGATGTACCCACCGTGCGGAGCGTCGAGCAGCGAGGCGAACGGCGGTGGTGAATCGAGATTCGGTACCGGGAACCAATCGATGCGGCCATCGTCGGCGATCATCGCGACGGTTCGGCCGTCACCGATCGCGCCGTAACTTTCGATGGGGACGTACCCGTCGACCCTCGGACAAGGCTTTCGGAAGTTGCTCAAGCACTTGCCTTGTCGGCAAGGATCGGGCTCTCGGCGAGGTGTTCCAGCAGATCGGCCGGATCGTCGAACACTGCCACCGCACCCGCGTCGAGCAACTCTGCGCGTGAGATCCCACCGCTCAGCACGCCGACGGCCCGCACCCCTGCCCGGCCCGCGGACTCGATGTCCCACACGCTGTCTCCCACCATGACGGCGCTGTCGGCGTCGACGCCGGCGCGCTCGAGCGCAACACCGATGATGTCGGGCTCCGGCTTCGCCACCTCGGCGTCCTCGCCGGACGTCACCACCGCTACCGAATCCTCGACCTCGAGCAGATCACGCAACGTCGACAGCTCGGACTCCGGAGCGGACGTCGCGAGCACCACGGTGACCTCGCGAGTGTTCAGCTCTGCCAACAGCTCCCGTGCACCCGGCAGGATTTCCAAGGTCTTCGACGCCGCGGCGTAATACTCCCCGTGCAGGGTTTTCGCTTCCTGCGCGAGCGCGCTGTCGGACGAACCGACCAACGCCTCCAGCAACTTCGACCCGTCCATCCCGATACTGCGATGAATGCGCCACGACGACACCTCGTGCCCGGCATCGCGGAACGCGCGGGACCACGCGTCAACGTGGACGTAATTGGAATCGACGAGCGTGCCGTCGATATCGAACAACACCGCGTCGACCTTCGGAGCACTTTCAGACATGGGCGTACGAATACCCATGGGCTGTACACGCAAACAAAACGGGCCCCTCACCACCGGTGAGGGGCCCGCATCGAATTCAGGTTTCAGCTGGCCTGGGCCTGCCACATCCAGTGCAGCTGCTCGAGCCGAGCAGTGATGGCGATGAGCAGGTCCTGCGTCACCGGGTCGGCTTCCGCGGTATCGGCGACCCGTCCACGCAGCCGGTCTACGACGGCAGCGATGTTGTCGACGATGGCCGGCACCACTTCGCTGTCCTGGGTCCACCCGGCACCGAATCCCTTGGTTCCTGCCGTCGAGGAGACGGTGGCTGCCCGGCCGTCCGGGCTGACACCGATCGCGGTGGCGCGCTCGGCCGCCTGATCGGTGAATTCACGTGCAGCAGTGACCAATTCGTCGAGCTCGAGGTGCACGGACCGGAAGTTCTTGCCGATCACGTTCCAGTGCGCCTGCTTCGCGATGAGCGAGAGATCGATCAGGTCGACGACGGTGCCCTGCAGAGCGTCGCCCGCGATCTTCTGCTGACCTGCGTCGAGGGTGCTGGTGACGGGGTTCGTCATGATGTGGCCTCCCTGCCGTTGTACGACGGTGCGCATCGCACGCCATTATTGTGCTTCCGTCTGTATTGCACAACGGCGGCACCACGCCGGTTGTTCCGGGATCGGCGTCGGTGTGACGCCGATCCCAGGAACGGACGCATCAGACCTTGGCGGCCTCGTCGGCAGGATCGTCGATCGCGCCGGCACCGGTGGTGGGAGCGGTCTCGTTCTGCTGCGACCGAACACCTTCCTCGACCTTCTTGCCGAGCTCGGGGTCGACGTTGGTCCAGTACTCGAACACCCGGCTCAGAACCGGCTCGCTGACGCCGTTGAGGACGTGTCCGACGATGTTCCCGACCAGACGCTCGCGCTGCGCATCGTCCATGACCTCGCGGACCAGGGCTCCCGCTTGCACGAAGTCGCCGTCCTCGGGGTGCTCGATGTAGCCGGTGCGTACGAAGCGAGGCTCGAAGTCCCACGCTCCGTCGTCGCCGTACTTGTTCGTGTCCGCCGACGGACCGCCGAAGGAGTTCGGCGCGTAGACGGGCGTCTCCGGAGAGTTGAACGAGTACCGCATGTTGCCGTCCTTGGAGTACGAGTTGACCTCGGACTTCGGGGCGTTGACCGGCAACTGTGCGTAGTTCGCTCCGATGCGGTAGCGGTGCGCGTCGGCGTACGAGAAGACGCGGCCGAGCAGCATCTTGTCGGGGCTGAAGCCGATGCCGGGCACGGTGTTGGACGGCTCGAACGAGCTCTGCTCGATCTGTGCGAAGAAGTTCTCCGGGTTCCGGTTCAAGGTCATTTTGCCGACCTCGATGAGCGGGTAATCCTTCTGCGACCAGACCTTGGTGAGATCGAACGGGTTGTACTTGTAGTTCTCGGCCTCGTCGTACGGCATGAGCTGGACCTTGAGGGTCCAACTGGGGAAGTCGCCGTTCTTGATGGACCCGAACAGATCCTGACGGTGGTGGTCGGGTGACGTACCCGCAACCTCGTCGGCCTTGTCCTGCGTCAGGAAGTCGATGCCCTGATCGGTCTTGAAGTGGAACTTCACCCAGGTCTTCGTGCCGTCCTCGGCGATGAGCTGGTACGTGTGCGAACCGAAACCGTCCATGTGGCGGAACGACTTCGGGATGCCGCGGTCACCCATGAGCCACGTGACCTGGTGCGCCGACTCGGGCGAGAGGGTCCAGAAGTCCCACTGCATGTTGTTGTCACGCAGACCGGAGTCGGGCATGCGCTTCTGGCTGCGAATGAAGTCCTGGAACTTGATCGGATCCTTGACGAAGAAGATCGGCGTGTTGTTGCCGACGAGGTCCCAGTTGCCTTCCTCGGTGTAGAACTTCAGCGAGAAGCCGCGCGGATCACGCCAGGTGTCGGGGCTACCCTGCTCGCCGGCGACGGTGGAGAACCGTGCCAGCATCTCGGTCTTCGCGCCGGGCTGTAACGCCTTCGCCTTGGTGTACTTGCTGATGTCACCGGTGATCTCGAGCTCGCCGAACGCGCCCGCGCCCTTGGCGTGCACGACGCGCTCCGGGACCCGCTCGCGGTTGAACTGCGCCATCTTCTCGATCAGGTAGTGATCGTGCAACAGGATCGGGCCCTGTGTGCCGGCGGTGAGCGACTGATCGTCGCTGGCTACGGGGATTCCCGAGTTACTGGTGGTGGGCTTGCTGGTGGTCGGCTTGGTCATACGAAGCCTCCTGATGGCTGTATCGAGTCCGAGAGGGCTGTCCCGGACGAAATCTGTGCGGCCGAGGGCGCGGCCGGATTCTGATGGGGAATGCCCGTACTCACGCGGCATAAACCCTCGAGCTCGACCACCAGCATGCCATTAATCTGTACTAAGTCAAGAAAAGGATTGCCGTCAGGGCACCAGCCGCGCTTCGCCCGTCCGCATCGAACCCGACACGATCTGCAACCCGAAATACGTGCCCGACGGCATCCAGCGATCGAGCGTCGGCCCCGACGCATCCACCTCCACCCGGGCCAACCTGGCTTTCCCCTTCAAGCTCGCGACGCCCAGAGCCGATCCGCCGGGCACCGGCTGCGCGAACCCGATCGAACCGCGCATCGGAAATGCGGGCCCGAAGCCGCGGGCACCGGTCCGCACCGACCAGTCCCCACCGCTGACCCCGGCCTTGTTCAGCACGTCGCCGTCGAACTCGGCCAGCACCTTGGGCAGATGCCAGTTGGTCCTGCCGCCGTGCACCGACGTCGCGGAATCGACGGCGATGAACGGCACCGACATGCGCGGAATCTTTCCGACGTCCCGGCGCAACACCGGGCTCGCCAGTATCTCGCGGTAGGGACCGACGGGTGACGTCATGTAGTCGACGACCATGCACATCGTGATCGGCAACGTCTTCGCGCCGACGGGAGCGAAATCCGACGACCGGGCGCGATGCCACCAGATCGTGGCCCGGACGTTCGCCGGCCACGGCGCAGCGGGGCTGACCGGCCAATCGGTGCGCTCGGTCTCCGACTCGGCGACGCTCCACATCAGGAGTCCCTCCCCACGACGGTCAGCGGCAGGCGCAGCGCGCCCGGCGCGGTCACCGGCACCACCGGGTTGGACGGCTGAACCGGTGCCACCTCGACATAACCCGAGCCGACGGCAGGCCTACGGTCCGGCTCACCCTTGTTGGGCCACAACGCCATTGCCCGCTCGGCCTGCGCGGTGATGGTCAGAGACGGATTGACACCGAGGTTGGCGCTGACGGCAGACCCGTCGAGCACGTGCAAGCCCTCGTACCCGTACACCCGCTGGTAGCCGTCGATCACACCGGTGTTCGGTGAATCACCGATGGCGCAGCCGCCGAGGAAGTGCGCGGTCATCGGAATGTTGACGATCTCGGCGATCGACCCGCCCGGATCGCCGCCGATCTTGTCGGCGAGTAACCTGATGGCCGTGTGCCCCTGCGGAATCCACTGCGGCGGCGGATCGCCCGCCCCGGGCCGACTCGTCAGACGACGCCCGAACGGCCCCTTCTTCGAGCCGAGTTCGAGGGAGTTGTCGTCGGTCTGCATCACCAGAGCGATGACAGTGCGTTCGGACCACCGATGGACCGACAGACTGCGGGCCGCCGCGCCGGGGTGACGCAGCGCCACTCCGAGCGTCTTGAGAATCCGCGGCACCTTGCCGCCGCCGTCACTGAGAACGGTCTGCAGCAGCCCGATTGCGTTGCTGCCCTTGCCGTATCGCACGGGTTCGATGTGCGTGTGATCGTCCGGGTGGAACGACGAGGTGATCGCCACTCCCTCGTGGTAGTCGACCTCGCGTCCGCGCGCCGTTGCGGCCAGCACGGCCTCGGAGTTGGTACGTACCAACGAACCGATCTTGTTCGACAGCCGTGGCAACGAGCCCTTCTCCTTGGCGGCGAGCATGAGCTTCTGTGTTCCATAGGTGCCCGCCGAGAAGACCACCTGATCGGCAGTGATCGTCTTCTCCTTGCGGCGCAGCTTGCCGCCGGTGCGGCGCGTCACGACGTCGTAGCCGCTGCCGTTCGGGCGGACGTCCACGACGGTCGTCAGCGGAAGGATGTGTGCGCCTGCACGTTCAGCGAGATAGAGGTAATTCTTGACGAGGGTGTTCTTCGCGCCGACGCGGCAACCCGTCATGCACGAACCACACTCGGTGCACCCGGTCCGCTCCGGGCCGGCACCACCGAAGAACGGGTCGGGTGCAGTCTTGCCACGGTCACCGAAGTAGACGCCCACCGGAGTAGAGGTGAACGTGTCGCCCACGCCCATGTCCTCGGCGACCTCCTTCATGACCTTGTCCGAGGCAGTGATCGTCGGGTTCGTCTCGACCCCGAGCATCCGACGCGCCTGGTCGTAGTACGGATTCAGTTCACGCTTCCAGTCCGTGATGGCACCCCACTGCGGATCCTCGAAGAACTTGGTCGGCGGCTGGTACAGCGTGTTGGCGTAGTTGAGCGAGCCTCCGCCGACGCCTGCCCCCGCCATCACGAGCACGTCGGGCAACAGGTGTATACGTTGGACGCCGTAGCAGCCGATCGCCGGAGCCCACAGGTACTTACGCAAACGCCAACTGGTCTTGGGCAATTCGTGATCGGCGAACCGTCGGCCGGATTCCAACACCGCCACCCGGTAGCCCTTCTCGACGGCCCGCAGCGCGGCGACGCTCCCGCCGAACCCGGAGCCGATGATCAGTACGTCGTAGTCGCTCATGCGGAAACCGCCTTCTTGTCTGATTCACGGGTGTCGGAGACGAGTCGGTAATTCGAGGTGTCGAACGTTCGCGTCTTGTTGCGGAACCGGAATGTGTACGTGGGCCACATCGTCGAGTTGCGTCCGTTGGCGTCGAGGTACCAGCTCGAGCAGCCGCCGGCATTCCAGACTGTGCCGTCGAGAGAAGAGTCGACCCACGAGTTGTGCTGCTGCTGAGCGGATTCGGACACCTCGACGGCGGTTGCATGATGGTCCCGCATCTCGCTGAGCGCCGAGACGACGTAATTGGCCTGCGACTCGAGCATGTAGACGATCGAACTGTGCCCGAGATTGGTGTTGGGGCCGTACATCAGGAAGAGGTTCGGGAACCCGGCGACGGTGGTACCCAGGTGGGCCTGCGGGCTACCGCCCCAGCGCTCCGCGAGAGTACGACCATCGCTGCCGCGCAACAGATGCGACACCGGCGGTTCGGTCGGGGTGAACCCCGTCGCGAAGATGATGGTGTCCACCTCGTAGTTGCGGCCCGACGCGTCGACGACGCCGTTCTCGGTCACCGACGTCAGGCCCGATGTCACCAAGTCGACGTCTTGTCGATCCAGCGTCCGCAGCCAATCATTGGACAGCAGAAGACGTTTGCAGCCGGGTGCGTAGTCGGGTGTGAGGGCCGCCCTCTTCGTCGGGTTCTTGACCTGACGCTTCAGATTGGCCTTCGCGAATGCCTTGACGGCGGGCAACATCCACGGATTGTCGGCCAGAACGGTCACGTATGCCTCGCGGTACCCGTAGATGATGCCGCGAACCGCGCGATGAGCCGCGGGGACCTTCTCGTACAGAGTCCGCTCGACCCGGCCGATGGTGCGGTCCAGGCGCGGGATGACCCAGGCCGGTGTGCGTTGAAAGACGGTGAGCCGCTGGGCCTTGTCGACGATCTCGGGCACGAACTGCACCGCCGACGCTCCGGTGCCGATCACGGCGACGCGCTCTCCGGTGAGATCGTGCTCGTGGTTCCACGTCGCGGAGTGGAACACAGTTCCCTGGAATGTGTCGATGCCCGGGACGTCCGGGATCTTCGGCGTCGACAGTGCGCCGGTGGCAGCCACGAGAACTCTGACGCTCGCCGCGCCCTTCGAGGTCTGCACGGTCCACCGCTGGTCCGTGTCACTCCAATCGGCCGACAGCAGTTCGCAATCGGCGACGATGCGATCCCGCAGGTTCAGCCGATCGACCACCGATTGGAGGTAGTCGAACAGCTCCGGTTGGCGCGCGAAGGTGTGACTCCACTTCGGGCTCGGCGCGAACGAGAACGAGTACAGCGACGTCGGGACATCGCACGCACACCCGGGGTAAGTGTTGTCCCGCCATGTGCCGCCCACCTCCGACGCTCGCTCGATGACGGTCACGTCGGCACTCGGATCGGCGGCGAGGATCTTCGCCACCGCGGCGAGGCCGGCAAAACCGGCTCCGACGACGAGCACGTCGACTTGTTGGGGCAGTGCAGAATTCACGAGTCCATCACCTTTTCGGACCAGACGGGGAGGAGCCGTCCGCGCAGCTGCGCGTCGGCTTCGGGGGTACGGAACAGAGCCGATACAGCGAGCCCGCGTGCCAGCTCGACGCTGAGCTCGATGGACTCGGTGGACATGCGGCTACCCATGACGATCTGAGCGCCGCTCTGGATGGCCTCGGCGACGCGTCGTTCGAGCGGAACCATTGCCTCGTGCAGAGCCGGATCGGTACGGGCCGCGACCCACAGCTCGAGCGCGGCATAGAACAGCGGGCCCGAGAACGCGTCGACGAGGATCTCGGGTCCACGTTCCGGATCGGGTTCGGCTTCCAGAATTTCGGACAGGCGGCGGTCGACGAGATGCTCGACGGCAGCGGTCACCAACGTCTCCTTGGTCGGGAAGTGGTGCAGCTGCGCTCCGCGGGACACTCCGGCACGCCGCGCGATTTCCTGCGTGCTGGTCTTCGAGAAACCCAGCTCGACGAGGCACTCGATGGCCGCATCGAGCAACTTTGCGCGGGTCCCCGCGGTGCGTTCGGCCTGCGTGCGGCGCGGGGTAGGCGCGCCGTCGCTGACCTCTGTGTCGGTAGTCACACTTTGCACAGTAGCGTCAAAACAACAAACAGTCCAGCCTGACTTTAAGTTTTGTCACAACTGAGTTCATCCGCCTCCAGGACCGCCGACAGACCCGCGCGAAGGTCCCGGACGAAGTAGTCGCGCCGTTCGAGTGAAGGGAAGTGACCGCCGGCGTCGGGTGCCCGCCATCGAACGATGCGCCGGTACCTCTGCTGGGCCCATGGCAGCGGGCACTTCGCAATGTCCCGGGGATATGTCGTGATCGCGGCCGGGACATCGACGCGGAGGTCCGGGTCGAGTGAGTGGTGGCTTTCGTAGTAGATGCGGGCCGACGACGCCCCGCTACGTGTCAACCAGTACAGGGTGACGTTGTCGAAAAACGCCGTGCGAGAGATCGTCTCGAACGGACTGCCCTCGGTGTCCGTCCACTCCGCGAACTTGTCGAGAATCCAGGCCAACAGCCCGGCCGGGGAATCGACGAGTGAATACCCGATCGTCTGCGGCTGCGTCGCCTGCAGTGTCGCGTAGGCGATGCGATCACGGTCGAACTCTCGGGTGTGCTGAACCCAGCCGAGCTCCTCGGCCGTCAGTCCGTCCGTCGACAACCCGGGCGGCGCTTCGGCGTAGGTCGTGTGGATTCCGATGACCTGCTCGGGGAATCGGCCGCCCAGGATCGTGGTGACGACACCTCCCCAATCACCCCCGTGGGCGAGGAACCGCTCGTAGCCGAGGCGACCCATCAGCTCGACCCACGCGGCCGCGATCTTCTCGGTGCCCCACCCGGTCGTCGCAGGTTTGTCGCTGAACCCGAAGCCCGGAAGAGACGGGACCACGACGTGGAATGCACGTGCCGAGAGGTCCGACGGATCGGCCAGTTCGTCGATGATGTCGAGGAATTCGACAACGCTGCCCGGCCAGCCGTGCGTCACGATCAACGGCGCTGCGTCACTCCGCGGTGAACGACGGTGCAGGAAATGAATCCCCACACCCTCGATGGTTGTGCGGAACTGCCCGACTCGGTCGAGCCTCGACTCGAGCGCTCGCCAGTCGTAGTCGGTGCGCCAGAACTCGATCGCGTCCGTGAGCTCGGTGAGCGGTACCCCCTGCTCCCATCTGCGCGCGCCGGCCACGGTCTCGGATTCGGGCAGGCGAGCCGCGTCGAGCCGTGCGACCAGATCGACGAGGTCGGCGTCGGTTGCGCGCCACTCGAACGGGCGGACATCGGGCTTGTCGACGCGCATCATGAAGCTCCTTTGTTCAGTTGAACCGGCTAAGGCAGTTCTAACAGCGCAGACGGCTTGGCGCAACCGGCTAAGGTGGTTCTATGGCAAGGAGCTTCCCCGATTTCCGACCCGGCAATGTCCTGTCGACGGCATTCACCGGAACCCTCACCGAGCGTCGCGGCGATACCGTCGAAAGAATCCCTGTGCCGGAACGGCTCTCCGACTGGTTGACTCTCCACGGACTCGCCGTCGAATCCTGCACCGACTCACAGCTCGACGCGGCTCGGGAGCTACGGGAAGCGATCCACCTCTGCGCTACCGCAGCCGCGACTGGAGATCGACTGCCCGCTTCCCCCGTTCGCATTTTGAACGACCACAGCCTTCGGGGTCGGGCGTCGGCAATCCTGTCGCCGTCGGGCGTCCGGCAGTGGAAGTTGACGGCTACGACGGGGGTCGAGGACGCCCTCGGTGTCATCGCAGCCGACGCAATCGACATCGTCGCCGGTGAGCGAGACGGCACGTTGGCGTTGTGCGCATCGCCTACGTGCCGCGCAGCGTTCTTCGACACCAGCCAGAGCCGCAGCCGCAAATGGTGCGACATGAATACGTGCGGAAACCGTCAGAAGAAGGCACGCATGGCGGCCAACCGTGGCACCACATCGTCGCGCTGACATCGGCCACACTGGCATTCGTACGCTGCTTCGACGGAAGGAATACACGATGACCGGTCATTCCGTGCGCCCCGAGGACATACTTCCCGACGGAGCCGGAAGAGCGTCGTTCGACGGGCTCCCGATACGGAAAGGCACCGTGGCGGCGTTCGTCGCGAATGCGCGCGCGCTCCGCGACGTGGAACCCGGGACCGAGGCTCACGGCGAACTGATCGCGACGCTGAAAGAGCTGGCACCGCAGCTGGCGGCAATCGGAGTGTTGGAGGTGTTCGAGCCACGGGACCCGCAGATCGCCCACCTGGTGGACGTCGCGACTCACACCGACTGACCGACAGTTTGTGCCGACTCGCCGCGGGCAATACCCCGGCCATGGCTCTCCCCTCGCACGGCCGCTTCGAGTACTCCCCCATCGTCGATCGGCCTCGGTTCGAGTGGCCCGGCGGCGCGCGTCTCGCGGTGTATGTCGCGGTCAACTGCGAGCACTTTCCGTACGACGACGGGCAGCCCGGCCTCGGTTACACGCCTGCGATGGACCAACCCAACACGTACAACTGGGGCTGGCGTGAATACGGCAATCGCGTCGGCGGCTTCCGCATCGCAGAGACATTGCAGCAGTGCGGAATTCGACCGACATTGCTGGTCAATACCGAGGTGTACGAGCACGCCCCTCAGCTGACCGCGGCGTTCCGAGCACTCGACGCCGAGGTCGTCGCACACGGCCGAACGAACGCGGTGCAACCGAACGATCAAGACGAGCACACCGAACGTCGCTCCATCGAGGATGTCACCGCCGCGATCGAACGACACGAGGGAGCACCGCCCCGAGGATGGATGAGCCCCGGTGCGAATCCGAGCCGCGTCACCGAGGACCTCCTCGCGGAGCGCGGTTACCAGTACACTTTGGACTGGCCCGTCGACGACCAACCGGTGTGGCTACAGACCCGCGGCGGCCCGCTGCTCAGCGTCCCGTATCCCCACGAGATCAACGATCTGCCGATGTTCGTCCATCACCATCAGACCGCAGAAGCGTTCGAGCACAACATCATCGGAAGCTTCGACGAGCTGAAGGAGAACTCGGCAAGGCAACCGGTGGTGCTCGCGATCTCCGTGCACACCTTCCTGACGGGACAGCCCTACCGACTGCGACGGTTCCGTGCTGCACTCGAGCACCTGACCGCCAACAACGACGGCGTCTGGTTCACCACCCCCGGCGACATCGCGGCGCACTACCGCACGGTTGCACCTCCCGTCCGATAGATCGGCAGGATCACAGCCGGCGTGGAGTCAGGCGGCTCGCTGTTTTCGTCGGTGGTAGCTGGGAAGGGGTTGCTGTCCGGGGTCGATGGATTCGGGTGGGATCGCGTAGGGGTGTCCGTCGTCGCCCATCAGCAGCTGCCAGTCGCCGTGGTGGACGAGGCGGTGGCATTCTCCGCAGACGAGCGCGAGGTTGTCGATGTCGGTGGGGCCGCCGTGTTCCCAGAATCTGATGTGGTGGGCTTGGCACCACTGGGCGGGGCGGCCGCACATGACGCAGCAGGTGTCGCGGATGGTCAGGGCGATGCGTTGGTCGTCGCTGGCGAGTCTGGTGGTTCGTCCGAGCGCGAGTGGTACGCCGTGGTGGTCGACGATGACGGGGGTCAGGTCGGCGTCGCAGGTGACCAGCTCGGCGAGGAAGCGACTGATGGGCCCGGTCCAGTCGAGGTGGAACGGCCAGTCCGCGTCGCCCGGCTTGGGGACAGACTTCTGCCCGGCACCATCACATCCGGATGCCGCTTCGCCGTGAGCAGCGATATCCCCTCGAGCCACTCCATGCGGACGCGAGCCGTTGCTGTCGCCGCCGTTCGAGGAGCTCCCCGCGCCCGTACCGGTGTCGCCCGATTCGGTTGCGGTGCTGCCCGTTTGCTTGTTGCCACCGTGGGCGAGCAAGTCCCGCAGGGCAACGATCAGGTGCACCGACGCCCGCGACCCGCCCGCCGACCCACGAGTGCTGCCGCGGAGGTGTCGGTCGAGGATCTGATCTAGTGCATCGGCCCGGCGCTTGGACGGGCTGCGTGGGTCGCGCTCCCCGCCGGGACCTGGCCGCGGTGCCGTCAACGGCGACAGAGCGGTGAGAAGCTTCTCGGCGAGCAACCGGTCGATGTCGCCACCGAACTGAAAGCGGCCGTTGGCCAGAGCATGCAGGTCGAACCGGTTCAGTGCCGAGTTCTCCGACACCGGTCGCGGTGCAGGTGTCGGCGGAACAGGCTCGGGCGCAGGCGGTTCCGGATCCGGTGTCGGGTCGCCGTGTCGGTCGGAGGACGTGGCGGTGTCGGCGGCGCGACGCTCCTGTTCCTGCTGTTCTTTCTCTCGTCTTTGTTTCTCGGCTTTCGCGTGTCGTGCTCGGGCGTCGTCGGCGGCCGCATGCGCCAAAGCCTGCGCGCGGGAGGTCACCTGCCCCGCGGTGTTGCGCATCGCGGTGTCGAGCAATTCGGCGACAATTCCGTCGCGGCGGTCCTGATTCAACGTCGGGTCGGCCACCAGGACGACGTCGTATCCCTCGGCGATGGCGGCGGCGTGTGCGGCATGGATCCGGCCATCGGCGAGGGCGTCGAGCACGGTGTGGTGATCGAACAGCCAGTACCCCAGTGCATTCTGGCGGGCGGCGGATCCGTCGGTGATGCGCACCGACTTCGCGTACCAGCGGGTGACGGACGAGTGCCCGAGTTTCATTGCCAAGCCGCGGCGGTCGATTTCGGCGATCAACGTCAATCTAGTTGCGGCGAGGGCGTTTTCGAGGGAGGTCACATCGGCGAGCTCGGAGACCAATTCCTGGTCCCCGAGCCCGAACACATCCCCCCATGTCTTCACCCCACGAAAGCTATACCCACCCACCGACAGACTTTCTCGATGACTCCGCTACAGCGCGCGCATGCTGTTGTTCCGCGCATTGTGGGTGAGCTCTGCAAGGCCGAGCTCTTCGAGTAGCGGTGGCAGATACATGCCGAAGCGGCCGCGGTATCCGTTCCTGAGCCCGTACCAGCCACCGACCGGGTTGTCGGGCGAGCGTCCCCACGCTTCGACCGTGTCCGGCGCAGCCGGCTTCTTCTCGTCAGCGGCACCGAGCAATACCCAGTCGCCACGTTCGGTGAGCCAACCGTGCAGGTCTTCGATTGCCTCGATGCGGTATCGCAGAGTCGTCGACCCCACCTGGCACACGAGGGCAGGTGGCTCGTGGTCGGGATCGCGGTACATGGTGTACGCCGAGGTGCCGGGGGCGGTGGTGAGAGCCCACGGGTCGGATTTCGTTCCGCTGGTCATGGCCTGGGTCCGTTCCGTTCCGTTGTCGCAGTCGGCCGACGGGCAGAAAGATCGACCGAGCACAGTGATTGCTCTACACGGCACGGTCAGTGTGGACCGACCTGACGGTGAACACAACCACTCCCGACCCTGGACAGGTTCGGGGTCGTGCGTCACGGAGCGACGGTGCGGTACCGCAACATCATTTCGTGGTCCTCGTGGTCGAGCATGTGGCAGTGCCACATGTACCCCTGCAGTTCGGACGGACCCGCAGCCGGCATGTCATGACCGCTCATATCGTGACCGCCGTGGTGTGCGGCCGGTCCCGCGAACGTGGCGTCGGGATCGAAGCCGAGTTCGTCGGCCGTCGGGAATCGAACGAGGATCTGGGTAACGGTGCCCGGGTACGTGTTGACGGTGTCTTTCCACCCGGCTTCCCAGGTGGCCGGCGGCACCGAGGGCCCGGTGAGGAACTTCTCCACCGGCGGAGCCCATTTGGTGCCGAACGTCGGCCGGGGGAAGTCACGTTGGTACGCCGCGATGTCGATGGGAATTCGCCCCAGCGTCCGAAAGTGCGCTAGGTGCAGGTGAATCGGGTGCGGCTCGACCGTCGTGTTGACGATGTTCCACATCTCCACGGTGCCCTGCTTGGGCATCTCGATGTCCGGGTCGGAGTACCGCAGGTTGTTCAAGTTCATCAGCGTCATGTCGAGGTTCAGCCCACCGGAGGGCTGGTTGACGGTGACGGTGCGCGAGAAAGTGGGTGTCGGCAACGCGGGCAACAGATCCGGCTGCCCCTTTCCCCCGCGCAGCAACGACGGCATGCCACCCCGGAACCCCGCCGCGGACGCGACGCGGAACTGGCAGAACATCGGCATCGGGACGGCTCCGAGCGACGCGGCCTGCGCCGGCGGCGGCTCGTCGTTGAGCAACTCGACCAACGCCCCTGCCTCGACGGCTCCGAAGTCGACGAGGATGTCGGCGCGCTCGGCGGGTGCGAGCCGGATGCTGGTGGTCTCCACCGGTGCGTCGAGCAATCCGCCGTCGTTTCCGATGACCCAGAATCGCAACTTGTTGGTGAAGAACAGGTTCCACACGCTGTACGACCCGGCGTTGACGAGCCGCAGCCGGTACATGCCCCGGGCCACTTCCATCGTCGGCCAGATCTTGCCGTTGACGACGCCGACGTCGCCGGTACCGCCACCCTCCCATTTACCCTGCGGCACAGTGATATTGGAGCGGATACTCATGCCCCCGTCGGGATTCATGATCTTTTCCTGCAGCACCAACGGCAACTCGAATTCGCCCGAGGGCAGACCGAGGGCGTTGTCGGATGTACCGGTGTCCCAACGATCACGGACGAGGTTCATCCCGAGCAGGCCCGCGTAGACGTTGATGCGCGTCATCGACATGGCGTGGTCGTGGTACCACAGCCCGGCAGCATCATTGAGCCCGGAAAAATTGTGAGTCATCGACTCGCCCGGACGCACCAGCATCTCGGAGTGCCCGTCACTGGCCGGTTCGGTGACGGCACCGTGCAGGTGCAGTGCCGTCGGCGTCATCGTGCGATCCATCTCGCTCATGCCGTGCAGCGAGGTGTCGACGTCGGCGGCGAGTGGGTTGCCTGCGGTAGTGTTGGAGTACTTCAGCGTCCACGGCTGGCCCTGCTGCGATTCGATGGTGGGCCCGAGGTAGTCGCACTGGCCGTAGCCGAACGTAGGAGCGGGCCTGAGATCGGCGTGGAACGAGTGGGTGGCACTGTGCGCGTCGAGGGAGATCTCGGTACCGCTGATCAGCGGCAACCGCGGTAGTTCGTCACGGAACGGCGTCAGCTGCGGCGAATGGAACAGCAGTGGGCTCTGCCCGCGGAGGAAGTCGTCGGCCAGTGCTCGACGCGTCGTCGACGCCACGGGTATCGCGGCTGCTCCGGCTGCCACTGCGGCCGCCGCCAGCCCACGTAGGGCGGTGCGTCTGGACACGGAGCCGCTCACCCGGCCACCTTCCTCCTGGTTGTGATGGGGCCCATACTATGTGCTGGTCGGCTCCCGCCGTCACCCCACACTCGGATCGTCCGGCACGTTCCTGCCGGTGGAGGGATCTATTTCGTCATGGCAACAATCTCTTTCGAGCGCACGACCAGGCTTTTTCCCGGCTCCGACACCCCCGCGGTGAACGAGCTCGATCTGCACATCGAGGACGGTGAGTTCCTCGTTCTGGTCGGCCCCTCCGGGTGCGGCAAGTCGACGTCGCTCCGGATGCTCGCCGGGCTCGAGGAGGTCAACTCGGGACGCATCCTCATCGGCGGCAAGGACGTCACCAATTCCGAACCCAAGGATCGCGACATCGCGATGGTGTTCCAGAACTACGCGCTCTACCCCCACATGACCGTCGCGGAGAACATGGGGTTCGCGCTCAAGCTGGCGAAGGCGAACAAGGAGGACATTCGCACTCGCGTCGAGGAGGCCGCCAAGCTACTCGACCTCGAGCCGTACCTAGACCGCAAGCCCAAGGCGCTCTCCGGCGGCCAGCGACAGCGAGTTGCCATGGGGCGCGCCATTGTTCGGCAGCCCCAGGTGTTTTTGATGGACGAGCCGCTGTCCAATCTCGACGCCAAATTGAGGGTTCAGACGCGGACGCAGATCGCTCAGTTGCAGCGTCGGCTCGGCACCACAACGGTGTATGTCACGCACGATCAGGTCGAGGCCATGACGATGGGTGATCGCGTCGCCGTACTGAAAGGTGGTGTGCTGCAACAGTGCGCCACCCCGCGTGAGCTCTACCGAACCCCGGTCAACGCATTCGTCGCCGGGTTCATGGGCTCACCGTCGATGAATCTGTTCCGCGCTCCGGTCACCGACGGCGGCGTCCGCCTGGCCGATCAGGTAGTCCCGGTCCCACGTCAGACCCTCGGTTCCGCCACCGAGGTGATGTTCGGCATTCGTCCCGAGCACATCGAAATCGCCGACAGCGGAATCGCTCTCGAGATCGATGTCGTCGAAGAACTCGGCTCCGAGGCCTTCGTGTTCGGCCGCGCGGACATCAACGGCCGGACCGAAACCATTGTCGCTCGGGCCGATTGGCGCAGCCCGCCCGAGAAGGGCGACCGCGTTCACGTCCGCATCGACGAGGCCCATGCGCACATCTTCGACGCCTCCGCCGAAGGTCACCGCCTGAACTGACCGTCGTGCGCGTTGTGCGTACCCCTGGGGACGCACAACGCGCACGACCTCAGACCAGCAGCTCGGCGATCTGAATGGTGTTGAGTGCGGCACCCTTACGCAGGTTGTCGCCCGAGACGAACAACGCGAGTCCGCGGCCCTCGGGGACGCCCGGATCCTGGCGGATGCGGCCGACGAGGGAGTCGTCCTTGCCTGCGGCTTCCAGCGGGGTCGGCACGTCAACCAGCGAGACACCCGGTGCGGAGGCCAGCAGTTCACGAGCGCGTTCCACCGACAGCGGTGAAGCGAACTCGGCGTTGATCGACAGCGAGTGCCCGGTGAAGACCGGAACGCGCACGCACGTTCCGCTGACCAGCAGGTCGGGCAGTCCGAGGATCTTGCGCGATTCGTTGCGCAGCTTCTGGTCCTCGTCGGTCTCGCCGGATCCGTCGTCGACCAACGCGCCGGCCAGCGGCAGGACGTTGAAAGCGATGGGCGCGACGTACTTGTTCGGGGCCGGGAAATCGACCGACGAACCGTCGTGCACCAGTTTTTCGACGTCGTCGATGACGGCGCGTGCCTGCGTGGCGAGCTCGTCGACGCCGGCGAGTCCGCTACCGGACACCGCCTGGTAACTCGAGACGATCAACCGCTGCAAGCCGGCTTCGTCGTGCAGCACCTTGAGCACCGGCATGGCGGCCATGGTGGTGCAGTTGGGGTTGGCGATGATGCCGCGGGGCGGGTTCTTCGCCGCCTCGGGGTTGACCTCGCTGACCACCAGCGGCACATCGGAGTCCTTGCGGAACGCCGACGAGTTGTCGATGACGGTGGCACCTGCGGCAGCGAATCGCGGTGCCTGCTCACGCGAAAGCGTGGCACCGGCCGAGAACAGTGCGATGTCGATACCGGTGAGGTCCGCGGTGGACGCGTCCTCGACGATGATCTCCTCGCCGCGGAACGGCAGCTTCTTGCCCGCCGAGCGTGCGGAGGCGAAGAATCGAACGGTGTCGGCGGGAAAGTTGCGCTCCTCCAACAGGGTTCGCATGACGGCACCGACCTGGCCGGTGGCTCCTACGACTGCAACTGTGGTCATGGCTATCGTCCTGTTCCTGCGTGCACGACGGCTTCTTCGTCGCCGCCGAGATCGAAGGCGGCGTGCAGTGCGCGCACGGCATCGTCGAGCTGAGTGTCGCTGCACAGCACCGAGATACGGATCTCGGAGGTGCTGATGAGATCGATGTTGATGCCGGCGTCGGCGAGGGCCTCACAGAACGTCGCGGTGACGCCGGGGTGGCTCTTCATACCGGCACCGACGAGCGAGACCTTGCCGATGTGGTCGTCGTAGAGCACCTGCGCGAAGCCGATATCGGCTTGCAGCTTGGTGAGCTTCTCCACTGCCGTCGGGCCGTCGGCCTTGGGGCAGGTGAAGGTGATGTCGGTCTTGCCGGTGTCGATCTTGGAGACGTTCTGCAACACCATGTCGATGTTGATCTCGGAGTCGGCCACGGCGCGAAAGACCTTGGCGGCGTAGCCCGGTGTGTCGGGCAGACCGACGACGGTGACCTTCGCCTCGCTGCGATCGTGTGCGACGCCGGTGAGAATTGCTTCTTCCACTGGAATGTCCTCCATAGATCCGGAGACGATCGTTCCGGGTTTGGTGGTGTACGACGAGCGCACGTGAACGGGAACGTTGTAGCGACGGGCATATTCGACGCAGCGCAGCATGAGCACCTTCGCGCCGCAGGCTGCCATTTCGAGCATCTCCTCGAACGAGACGGTCTCGAGGTGGCGTGCGTTGGGAACGATGCGCGGGTCTGCGGTGAAGATGCCGTCGACGTCGGTGTAGATCTCGCAGACGTCGGCGTTCAAGGCCGCGGCGAGCGCGACGGCGGTGGTGTCGGACCCACCACGACCGAGCGTCGTGACGTCCTTGCTGTCCTGGCTGACGCCCTGGAAGCCGGCGACGAGCACGATCGAGCCCTCGTCGAGAGCGCTGCGGACGCGGCCGGGGGTGACGTCGATGATCTTGGCGTTGCCGTGCACGCTGGTGGTGACGACGCCTGCCTGGGAACCGGTGAACGACCGTGCCTCGGCACCGAGCGAGTGGATGGCCATCGCGACCAGTGCGTTGGAGATGCGTTCACCCGAGGTGAGCAGCATGTCCATCTCGCGAGCGGGCGGGGCCGGGCACACCTGCTGTGCCAGGTCGAGCAGTTCGTCGGTGGTGTCGCCCATCGCCGATACGACGACGACAACGTCGTTGCCCGCCTTCTTGGTCTCGACGATTCGTTCAGCGACGCGTCGGATACGTTCGGCGGTCCCCACCGACGATCCACCGTACTTCTGGACGATGAGAGCCACGCGTTTTACCTCCGCTGGATAGCCGACAATCGTTCGATTGTCCGCGGGTCACCTTACCGAGCGAATGCCCCGAGCAGTGGGCCGGGTAGCTCCGAGCTGGGACTTTAGGGCCTCTCGCCTGCCTTAACATGTTCGAGTGACTGTTCCCGAACATCTCCCACCACCGCCGGCTCGAGGCCTGAAGGTGCTCTTCGGGCTCCCCGCCGTCGGCCGGCGCTGGCCCGGTGGACTGCGTTCGGCGCTGGCGTTCGGTGTTCCGGCGATCCTGGCGTGGCTGCTCGGATTCCACACCGAGGCACTACTGGTGGTCTCCGGCAGTTTCGCGGTGATCTACGGCGAAGGCCGCCCCTATCGATCGCGCTGGTGGGTAGTCCTGACCGCAGGGGCCGCCCTGGTGGCCTCGGTGTGGCTGGGCGCGACGGCCGGTCGGCTCGCCCTCGACTTCGGCGAGACCGGGTGGGCGCGGATGATCCCGGTGACCGTGTTGTCCGTTCTCGCTCTCGTCGCGGTCTACGTCGTGGCAGCGCTGCGACTCGGCCCGCCCGGAGCCTTCTTCTTCGTGCTGGTGTGCGCGGTGGCGTCGTACCTCCCTGCCGCCGACATCAGCGCGACCCGCGGTGCCGTGTGCGCGGCGATCGGGGTGGCGTCGGCGCTGGTGGTCGCGATGTCCGGGGTGGTGCGTGACCCGAGGGGTCCCGAACGGGCGGCCGTCGGTGCGGCCGTGGCGGCGATCGAGAAGTACACGACATCGCCGACGGCGTCCGTGGGCGATCGACATACCGCCGCCTCGCGTCTGCACGCGGCGTGGGCCGCGGTGTACGAGGCCGGGTCGACGCGCGGGACCTCGCGCCCCGCGCTGGTACAAACGCTGTTCGACGCCCATCTCGCGTTTGCGGCTGCCACGAGGGCGCGCGCCGGTGCAGTCCCGGATCCCGAGAACGAGGTCGAATCGCCACGAGACCAGCTGCCGCTGGCGCGTCCGGGCATCGGGTATCGGTTGAAGCGGTCGTTGCATCGAGATTCGCACGCGGCGTCGACGGCGATCCGGGTGTTCTGCGCGGCGGCAGGTGCCGGCGGGATCAGTGTGGCGATGGGTTTGAGCAGGCCGGATTGGGCGATCCTCGGTGCCGTCCTGGTTCTCCAGCAGGGGCCGGATCGTGTGCACGGGACGTATCGCGGCATGCAGCGGCTCGGCGGAACGCTGGCCGGAGTGGTGCTGTTCTCGGCGATCTATCTCTCGCCGCTGACCGGTCTCGCGGTGATCGTGGTGTTGATGGTGTTGCAGTTCGCGATCGAGATCAGTGTGGCGCGCAATTACGGTCTCGCCGTCACGTTCATCACCCCACTCGCGTTACTGATGGGCACCATCTCGCATCCGGGCGCTCCGCTCGGCGGCATCGTCGTCGATCGGGTGGTGGAGACCGCGGTGGGCGTCGCCCTTGCCTTCGCGGCGCTGTGGTTGCTGTTACCGGGCGCTTTTCGGCGCGCGCTGCTGTGGTCCGATCGGCGGGTTCTGGAGTTGACCGACCGATTGTTGACGGCCCTCCGAACCGAAAAAGCTTCGGCGGCAGCCACTATGGAGCTACGACGAGATGTCCAGTTCGAGCTGGTCGGTGCCGCGCTCGCGGGAGCCGAAGCGGCGCACAACGATCGCCGCTGGGCGCATCGAATGTGGGACAGGCATGCAGAGGTCGACCACCTCGGATTCGAACTGCTCGCACGGTGTTGGACCGCGGACGATGTCGGACGACCGAACGACATCGATCAGTGGCAGCGCAGGCACGACACCGTGACCGGAAAATTCGACTCCCGAACCCTGGGGTAGGCGGTCGGTCTGCGGTAGTACACTCACCCCATGCTGCGAGCTCTCCTTCTTAACAGCCGCGACGGGGTCTGAGACCAGACTGGCTTCCCGTCGCGGGGTTCGTTGCGCCGGTCGAACACCATTGCTCTGATCTGTACGGAGAGACGAAGACCATGTCACCAGCCGACGCATTCACCTCGGGATCCCGCACCATCACCCCGCCCTCACGGCCCGCGCCCAGCGACCAGCCTGCGTGGAACACCCAGAAGAACTCCTCGATGCCCACGTTCCGTTATCGGCCGTTCGCCGAGGAAGTGGAGCCCGTCACCCTCCCCGACCGCACGTGGCCGGACAAGATCATCGACCGGACGCCGCAGTGGTGCGCAGTCGATCTGCGTGACGGCAACCAGGCGCTGATCGATCCGATGAGCCCCGCGCGCAAGCGCCGCATGTTCGACCTGCTGGTCCGCATGGGCTACAAGCAGATCGAGGTCGGCTTCCCGTCCGCCAGCCAGACCGACTTCGACTTCGTCCGCGAGATCATCGAGGACGGCGCGATTCCCGACGACGTCACCATCCAGGTTCTGACGCAGTGCCGTCCGGAGCTGATCGAGCGTACGTTCATCGCGTGCGAGGGCGCTCGCAGCGTCATCGTGCACTTCTACAACTCGACGTCGATCCTGCAGCGCAAAGTGGTGTTCCGGGCCGATCGTGACGTCATCAAGAAGATCGCGACCGACGGTGCTCGCAAGGTACTCGAAGAAGCGGCCAAGTTCCCCGATACCGACTGGCGCTACGAGTACTCCCCCGAGTCCTACACCGGCACCGAACTCAGCTACGCCAAAGAGGTGTGCGACGCGGTCACCGCGGTCATCGACCCGACGCCCGAGAAGCCTCTGATCCTGAACCTGCCGGCCACCGTCGAGATGGCGACGCCGAACGTCTACGCCGACTCGATCGAGTGGATGAGCCGCAACCTCGATCGTCGTGACAGCATCGTGCTGTCTCTGCACCCGCACAACGACCGCGGAACCGGTGTTGCCGCAGCCGAACTCGGCTACCAGGCCGGTGCCGATCGCATCGAGGGATGCCTGTTCGGCAACGGTGAGCGCACCGGCAACGTCTGTCTGGTCACGCTCGGCCTGAATCTGTTCACCCGCGGCGTCGATCCGCAGATCGACTTCTCCAACATCGACGAGATTCGCCGCACGGTCGAGTACTGCAACCAGTTGCCCGTCGCCGAGCGTCACCCCTATGGCGGCGACCTGGTGTACACCGCGTTCTCGGGCAGCCACCAGGACGCCATCAACAAGGGCCTCGATGCCATGAAAGTCACCGCAGACGAACAGGGTTCGGACATCGGCGACATCACCTGGCAGGTGCCGTACCTGCCCATCGACCCCAAGGACGTCGGCCGCACCTACGAGGCCGTCATCCGCGTCAACTCGCAGTCCGGCAAGGGCGGCGTCGCGTACATCATGAAGTCCGATCACGGACTGAACCTGCCGCGTCGCCTGCAGATCGAGTTCTCCCAGGCCGTCCAGCGCATCACCGACGGTGAGGGCGGCGAGGTCTCGCCGAAGGAGATGTGGGACGTCTTCGCCGAGGAGTACCTGACGCCGATCCGTCCGCTCGAGCGCATCAAGCAGTCGGTACAGGCTGCCGAGATCGACGGCGGAACCGACACCATCACCGCCACGGTCAAGGTCGACGGCGTCGAGCAGGAAATCTCCGGCTCCGGCAACGGGCCACTCGCCTCGTTCGTCGACGCGCTGTCCACCATCGGTTACGACGTCAGCGTCCTCGACTACTCCGAGCACGCACTGTCCGCAGGCGACGACGCCCAGGCCGCCGCCTACGTCGAAGCCTCGGTCACCTCGCCTGCAGGTGTCGCCACCACCGTCTGGGGCGTCGGAATCGCGACCTCGATCACCACCGCGTCGCTGCGTGCTGTGGTCTCGGCCGTGAACCGCGCGCTGAAGTAACTTCGCTGCTCGACGACACGCCGCTCACCTTTCGGGGTGGGCGGCGTGTTGCGTTGTGGGGCCCTCACGAAACGAAAGCGGGCGCGGTCGACGTGGGGCTCACTGTGATTTCCGGTCGACGAAAGGGACCAAAGACCCGTGTGCACGGGGTGCCGCAAATGCCACACTGAATCAGCCGTCGGGGCACCTCAGAGAATGGAAGTTCGCCATGGATTCTTTCTGGGATTTTCTTTGGCTTCTCATCGTCGGGTTCGCCTTCGTGGCCTATCTGATGGTGATGTTCTCGATCATCGGAGATCTTTTTCGGGACCACAAGACATCCGGGTTCGTCAAAGCCCTGTGGGTGCTCTTCCTCATCGTTGCGCCGTTCCTCACCGCGCTGGTCTACCTCATCGTGAACGGCAGCAACATGGCCAAGCGTCAGGTTGCCGCCCTGCAGCACGCACAGGACCAGCAGGAGGAGTACATCAAGCACGTCGCCGGTCGATCTGCGTCCGAAGAGATCGCACACGCAAAGGCGTTGCTGGACAACGGAACCATCGATCAGGACGAGTTCACGACGCTGAAGGCCAAAGCGCTGTCCTGAACGTAGCTTCCGCTCCGAACGCATCGAGCACAGCGGCGATCGCGGGTAGTCGCCGCGCATCCGTCCTCGTCGCGAGTTCGTAGATTCGCCCGGCTCGAACGCCGGCGAGCTCTCGACGTACCAGGCCCGGATGCACAACGGCGTAGCGCGGCATCAGCGCCACTCCGTGCCCGGCGGCGACGAGTGTTTCGGTCACTCGAAAGTCGTTGATGCGTTGGACAACTCGCGGCTGCACTCCTGTCACCGAGGCCACGGAGAGCAACACGTCGTCGACCGGAAAACCGCCGCGAACGCTGATCCACCGCTCGTCGATCAAGTCTCGCAGATCGATCGAGCCTTGCTGCGCCAGTGCGTGATCGAGAGGCAACACCAGATCGATGGGCTCGCGCATCAGGGTCGTCACCTCGATCCGTGGACCTGCAGTCGACGGAGCTCGGTCGTCTCGGTGGGTGAGCACCACGTCGTAATCGGCGAGTAGCTCGGGCACCGAGGAGGCGGGCAGGTCCTCGTCGCGCGCATCGATGTCGACGTCCGAGTCCGCCAACCGCGTCAGGACTCCGGGCAGCAGCAGTGCCGCACCCGACGGGAACAGGGCAACTCGGACGCGTCCCCGCGGAGACGCTCGATACCGATCCATTTCTGCTGTGGCGCGGGCGAGGGCAGCGAGAACCTCGTCGGTTCTGAGTACCAGTGCCCGCCCGGCGTCGGTGAGGCGCAGCCGACGCCCGTCCGGTTCGAGCAATGTCACGCCGGCCTCGCGCGCCAGCAGTTTGAGCTGTTGAGACACCGCCGACGGAGTCATCGACATCGCCTCGGCGACCGATGCAACGGTTCCGCGGTCGGCAAGCTCAGCGAGGATCCGGAGCCGCTCCACGTTCATACAGAAAATCTTAACTGTTGGTGCGAATATATTCGATTGTGCTGATTGTTTGCGCCCGTCACGATAAATGGCATGACCACACGCGACCGCCTCCTCGGACTGACTGTCGCCGTCCTGTGGGGACTGAACTTCCTCGCCATCCGCATTGGGCTCGACCACTTTCCGCCCTTCTTCTTCGCGGCACTGCGCTTTCTGGTCATCGCAGTTCCGGTCGTGATGTTCGTTCCGCGACCGAAGGTGCCCCTGAAATGGTTGTTGCTCTACGGCTTCGGCTTCGGCTTCCTGCAGTTCGCCTTCCTGTTCGCGGCGATGGCGGCAGGCATGCCCACCGGATTGGCGTCGCTCGTCTTGCAGTCGTCCGCTCCGTTCACCGTCGTTCTCGGCGCGCTGCTGCTACGCGAACACGTGAGCCGCAGGCAGGCGATCGGCATCGGTGTGGCCGTCCTCGGCATGGTCCTCATCGGGTGGGATCGCGCCCAGAACGCCACCCTGCTTCCTGTCGTCCTCACCCTGCTCGCCGGTCTGGGCTGGGCCTTCGGCAATCTCGGAAACCGACTGGCCAAATCCGACTCCCCGATGACACTGATGCTCTGGATGACCGTCGTACCGCCGGTGCCGATGTTGGCTCTGTCGGCGGTCGTCGAGGGCCCGAGCACGGGCTGGCACGCGCTCGCCGACTCGTTCGGTTCGCAGGGCTGGCCCGGGCTGGTCGCGTTGGCGTACATCGTGATTCCCGCCACGATCGTGGGCAGCGGCCTGTGGAGCATCCTGATGAGCCGCAACCCGGCCGGTCTCGTCGCACCGTTCTCGCTGCTGGTTCCCGTCGTCGGTATCGCGGGTGCCTGGGCGTTTCTCGACGAAACCCCGTCGCTGTTGGCCCTGCTCGGCGGAGCGATCGTCATCGGCGGCTGCCTGGGCGGAATGGCTGCCAGGAAGCCTGCCCCAGTTCTGGAGAAAGTCCCGGTATGAGGACGGGAGTGGAGCCTGCGGAATGACCCCGGGGGTAGCGAGCCGCCGATATGAAACGCCGCCCTGTTCTGTGCCAGACTCGGCGGATGGCTGAACTGGGTGAGCGCAGACGTATCGGCGCCCGTGGCCGCGTGGCATTACGCGCGGCGGAGCTGGCGACGTGGGCGTCTCGCAAGGCGGGCCGAGGCAAAGGCTCGATGATCGGTGGTCTGGTCGCGCTCAAGATCGATCCGACCATTCTGGGCGGCCTGGGCCGTGGGCGACGCACCGTCATCGTCACCGGCACCAACGGCAAATCGACTACGACGCGGATGACGGCCGCAGCACTGGCCACTCTCGGCGACGTCGCCACCCAGGCCGACGGAGCCAACATGGATGCCGGCATCGTCGCGGCATTGCACGCTCATTTCGACGCGGAGCTGGCGGCCCTGGAGGTCGACGAACTCCACGTCCCCCACGTTTCCGACGCGGTCGATCCCGCGGCGATCGTGCTGCTGAATCTCAGCCGCGACCAGCTCGACCGTGTCGGCGAGATCAATATGATCGAGCGAGCCCTGCGCGCCGGGTTGGCCCGTCATCCCGACACCGTCGTCATTGCCAACTGCGACGACGTCCTCGTCACCTCGGCGGCGTTAGATGCGCCGAACGTCGTGTGGGTCGCCGCGGGCGGCGGCTGGGCCGGCGACTCCGTCAGCTGCCCGCGTACCGGCGAACCCATCGTCTGGGACGGCGAGCACTGGTACAGCACCGGCAGCGACTTCAAGCGTCCGACGCCGGATTGGTGGCTCGACGACGAGAATCTCTACGGCCCCGACGGGCTTGTTCTGCCGATGACATTGGCGCTGCCCGGAAAAGCCAACCGCGGCAACGCAGCTCAGGCCGTGGCCGCAGCAGTCACTCTCGGCGCAGCGCCAGCCGACGCCGTCGCTGCCGCATCGGGAGTCGACGAGGTGGCCGGGCGTTACTCCACCGTCCAGTACGGATCGCATTCCGTCCGAATGCTTCTCGCCAAGAATCCTGCCGGTTGGCAGGAAGCACTGTCGATGATCGATCCCACGTGCGACGGTCTCGTCATCGCCGTCAACGGACAAGTACCCGACGGCGAAGACCTGTCGTGGCTGTGGGACGTGCGTTTCGAGCATTTCGAGAACGTCGCTGTCGTCGCAGCCGGTGAACGCGCGACCGACCTGGGCGTCCGCCTGCTGTATGCCGGTTCGCAGCACACCACCATCGCAGATCCGTTGCAGGCCATCGCATCCTGCCCGCCGGGACGCGTCGAAGTGCTGGCCAACTACACCGCGTTCCGCGATCTCGGTCGCGCACTGGCACGGGAGACCAAGGATGTCTGAGTCCACCGTTCGCATCGGCCTCGTTCTGCCCGACGTCATGGGCACCTACGGCGACAACGGCAATGCCCTCGTTCTCCGCCAGCGACTGCGGATGCGCAACATCGACGCCGAGGTCGTGCACATCACGCTCAACGATCCGGTCCCGGATTCGTTGGACGTGTACACCCTTGGTGGAGCAGAGGATTCGGCTCAGCGCCTCGCGACGCGTCACCTCACCCGATACCCGGGCCTGCAGAACGCAGCTGCACGCGGTGTGCCGGTACTCGCTATCTGCGCCGCGATCCAGGTGCTCGGGCACTGGTACGAGACCTCCGCAGGCGAACGCGTCGACGGCATCTCCCTCTTCGACGTGACCACCGCGCCCCAGGCCACCCGATCCATCGGTGAAGTCGTCACCGAACCCACGCTCGACGGTCTCACCCAGAAGCTGAGTGGATTCGAGAACCACCGCGGCGGAACGACACTCGGTCTAGACGCCGCACCGCTCGCCAAGGTCACGCACGGGGTGGGCAACGGTGTCGGCGACGGGCGTGAAGGCGTCGTGCAGGGTTCGGTGTTGGGCACCTACATGCACGGGCCGGTACTCGCCCGAAACCCGGAGTTGGCGGACTACCTACTCGAACGGGCGCTGGGCACTACTCTCGCTCCCCTCGACCTCCCCGAGGTTGCGCAACTCCGCAAGGAGCGGCTCCGCCGCACGTGAGTGAAACTTCGTGACGGGTTCACGTGGTCGTCGCAACGTGCAGTCGTTTGTTGTACTCCTCGAGTGGAGTATCCCATCCCAGGGTTTTTCTGGGGCGGTTGTT
>NZ_NOZA01000040.1:0-660 GCF_002258465.1 Rhodococcus sp. 05-2256-B1
CGTCTACCGCAAGCAGTTGCTCGAGGCGGCGAAGAACGGTGAGGACGTCGATGCGTTGCGGCTGACGTTGCAGCAGCAGTACGAGGACACGTTGGTCAACCCGTACGTCGCGGCCGAGCGCGGGTATCTCGATGCGGTCATCCCGCCCAGTCACACCCGCGGGCAGATCGTGACCGCGTTGCGACTGCTCGAACGCAAACAAGTGACCCTGCCCCCGAAGAAACACGGAAACATCCCACTATGAGCGACACGAAGCATGACGCAGTGAGCGGCGAAGCGAATCATGACGCAGTGAGCGAAGCGAATTCTGCTGCTGCGTCGGATAGTTGGTCGTTTCGCGGAAGTCCGACGGACACCGAGATCGCTGCTGTCGTTGCGGTTCTGACTGCCGCGCAGTCGTCGGCGGCTGAGGACGTGCCGGCCCCGATCGATCTGTGGGGTCGACCGGAAGATATGCATCGCTACGGACTCGCCAGTGCCCCAGCTCTTTTCGTCAATGCCCGATTCGGCCAGTGAAGGACTTCGCACAGATGACCACCTCTACCTCCCATAAGAAGATTTCCAAGGTTCTTGTTGCCAATCGTGGTGAGATCGCGGTTCGGGTGATCCGGGCGGCCGCTGATGCCGGGCTGGCCAGTGTCGCTGTGTACGCCGAACCCG
>NZ_NOZA01000011.1:0-559952 GCF_002258465.1 Rhodococcus sp. 05-2256-B1
GGTCGATAACCCTTCGCCACCAACACATTGTCCCGCACCACCGACAATGGGGTGCCTCGACACTCGAGACACCCCACCATCAAAATGCAACAGCCCCTCTGCGGCACATAACCACGCCACTGCGGCTCCGCCGCACTACACGGTCGAGAGCTGCTGAATCGTCGTCGCGCCGCCCGGGGTGGGCGTCGTGGTGATGAAGTTGGAGTCGTAACCCAGCGATTCGACGACGCTGCGGATCTCGCGGAACTGCTCGACGCTGACGTCGGGCGTGCGCTTGAGCACGAATCCGGACGTGCGGTTGGGGCTTCCGACGAAAGCCCACGAGTAGTCGTCTGCGATGTAGGCCACGATGTAGTTGGTCGGCCCCTCCTGGCTCTCCTGCGTGGGGACGCCCGGGAAGCTCACGTGCAGTTGGGCTTTGGTGACGGTGTCGTTGACCCGAGCATTGCCGACGATGCGGTTCTCGCCGCCGGTCCAGGTGGTGCAGGTGTTCTCGACGCGAATGTTGAGTTCGTCGATCATCTGGTAGTTCGCCTGCGTGTCACGGGCGCAGATCAGGTTGAACGGCTGCGGCACCGCGGCAACCTGGTTCCAGGTGCCCAGGTACCGTTCGACATCGAGTGACGGGATCGGAGCCAGTGGATCGAGACCGACCGACCCCAAAGGGCCGACCGGTTGCGCTTGCGCCGGGGCCGCGCCGAGCAGGGCGCCTGCTGCGACTGCTCCTGCAATTGCGGTGCGGCTCAACATCGTACGTACCTTCATGAATTTCGCTCCTTGGTTGCGGTCGTCTCGTTGTCGATCGTGCTCGGCCACCAAATCCCCGGGCCGATGAGGGTGAACAGGGCGGGAATCACGACGGTGCGTACCACGAAGGTGTCGAGCAGAATGCCGAGACCGACGATGATTCCCAACTGGGTGAGGGTGATCAGGGGTAGGACGCCGAGTACGCAGAACACTGCTGCCAGAACGATTCCCGCGCTGGTGATGACGCCGCCGGTGGCCGAGACCGCCCGCACGATCGCAGATCTGGTGCCGTGTCGAGCCGTCTCCTCCCGGGTCCGCGTGACCAGAAAGATGGTGTAGTCGACACCGAGTGCGACGAGAAACAGGAACGCGAACAGGGGAGTGTTGTCGTCGAGCGCGGGAAAGCCGAAGACGTGCAGGCTCACCCAGCTACCGATCCCGATGGCGGCCACAGCACTCAGGACCGTGGTGGCGACGAGAATCAACGGTGCGACGACAGCGCGAAGCAGTATCAACAGCACGAGTAGGACGACCGCCAGGATCGCCGGGATCACCACGAGCCGATCGCGGGCGGCAGCGTCGGTGGTGTCGAGGGCCTTGGCGTCACTGCCGCCGACTCGTGCGTCGTCGACACCCGCAAGGGCGGACCGAAGGTTGTCGACGACGGTGAAGGATTCGTCGGAGGCGGGGGCCGCGTCGGTGACCACCGACAGCCGGGTCAGTCCTATATCGGAATCGGCAACCCGATCCACCGAGACGACGCCGTCGACGTCCCGGACGGTGGCGACGACGCCGTCGATGTCCGTGGTGGGTGCGAGCACCGTCATCGGGTCGGCGGATCCGGCCGGAAAGTGTTGCGAGAGAGTGTCGAAGCCTTCGACGGATTCGGCGCTCACCCGGAATTGCTCGGTCTGCGACAGCCCGATCTGTGTGCCCACCAGGGCAGCGCAGCAGGCGAGCAGTACGGCGATCGTGATGGACGCGGTCGCCACCGGACGGCGAGCGACACCGGCGGCGACCGAATGCCAGACGCCCTCGGTGGTGGTGTCGCGATCGGACGGTTTGGGGACGAACGGCCAGAACAGCTTCGGGCCGCACAGCGCCAACAACGGCGGCAGTACGAACAGCACGAACACCGATGCGACGACGAGTCCGGCCGCGGCCAGCGCTCCCAAGCTGCGAGTGCTGGGGAGGATGGCGAGCAACAGAGTCAGCAGTGCGAGGACAACCGTCGCGTTACTGGCGAGGATGGCCGGGCCCGCGTTCCGGACGGCGTGGCGCAACGCGAGCCGGTGATCGGACTCGCGGCGGAGCTCTTCGCGGTAACGAGAGATCAACAGCAGGGCGTAATTGGTGCCTGCGCCGAAGACGAGCACGCTGGTGATCCCCGAGGTCGAGCCGTCGAACGACAGCCCGGTCGCCTGGGCGAGGGCTGTGCCGACGGTGGAGGCGAACCGATCTGCGAAACCGATGACGGCAAGCGGAACCAACCACAGAATGGGCGATCGATAAGTGGCGATGAGGAGCACTGCCACCACGAGTGCGGTGACGGCCAGCAACGTGAAATTGGCCCCGGAGAACGAGTTGGCGATGTCTGCTCCGAATGCCGGCCCGCCGGTGACCTGGGCGTTGAGATCGGACGGTAGGCCGTCCGTCGCCGCGGATCGGAGGCTTGTGATCAGGTCGTTCAGGGTGAAGCCGGACAGTTCCGCGTTCACCTGAACGAACGCGATTGCGGCCTTCCCGTCCGGTGCGACGATCGGAGGCGGTCCAGGTTCATCGGTCACCGACCGGTCGACGGTGAGCAGCCTGGCCTGCGCAGCAGCGGCTGCCTCGATATCGGCCTGGGTCAGGTCACCGCCATCGACGCGGCTCAGAACGAGGATCACCGGTGCGGTGTCGGAGTCCGGGAACTGAGAGAGCAGCTCGTCCACCTGGTAGGACTCGGCGGAGGTCGGCAAGGAGTTCGGCGACTGACCGGCAGAATCGTTGCTACCGACGAGCCCGATCACGGCAATCGAGAGAATCAGAATGGCGAGGGCGAGCGCCCACGATCGACGATGCGTCACGGCCGCGGCGATGCGGTCCCAGGCTGCGGTGGTCTCGGTACGGGTGCTGTCCACGAAGAAACAATCTCATTTACTTAGATATTAAGCAACTGAATCTCTTGCGGGCAGTAGTCTGACCATGACCGCAGCGAAGGAGTTACCACCGCCATGACCGACCGAAACCATCTCGAATCCGCGATATCGGCGGACCTTCGGGCGCTGTCATCGGTGTCGGAACAGATCGGTCAGGTATTCGGTGCGTTGCACAGCTTGCGGCCCAACGACTTTCGCGCTCTGCTGCATGTGATGGTCGCCGACGTCGAGGGCGCGCCCCTCACCGCGGGTGAGCTCGGCACGATGCTCGGACTGTCGTCCGCGGCGATGACGTATCTGGTGGAGCGGATGATCGCGTCCGGTCATATTCGACGCGAATCCGACGCGTCGGACCGACGTAAAGTCATACTTCGCTACGACGAGCACGGTATGGAGGTTGCTCGCGGGTTCTTCGGACCACTGGGAGCGCGCACCAGCGCTGCGCTCGAGGACCTACCGGATTCGGATCTCGACGCTGCCCACCGAGTGTTCGAAGCGCTCATCGGAGCCATGCGCGAGCATCACGCCGACCTGGGAAACAGCACCCGCACGTAGCCCGCGTTCGCATCGGGATGTTCGAACCGCTGGTGGGGGCCCGCATTGTGCCAATGCTGGACTCCGAGCGTGCCGGTGCCGTAGGGTTGGCCGTGGTTGAGCTAACAGCCGGTCACGGGGAAACGCAGCGAAGTGTGCGCCCGGGTCAGGCGGAGAATTCTGCTCCCGTTGCGTAGATCGGTTTCCCCTTCAGTTCGACCGATCGATGGGATCTGCCATGAGTGTTGAATCACGAGGCAACAAAGTTCGAACCACTTCGGTGAGCGTCGCGGAGAAGTCCGTGTCCGTTGCAGCAACCGGAGCCATCTTCACCGCGCACGACGGCACCGACGGTTCACTCGTCGTCGCCGTCCACGGCGACATCGACATGCTCAGCGCGCCGATGTTCTCCGATTTCGTCTGCAGTCGCGTGTCCAGCAAACGGCATCTGACTCTCGACCTGTCCAATGTCGAGTTCTTCGGCATCGCCGGACTCTCCGTCTTCGATGCAGTTCGTGAATACACGGCTGGCATCGGTGCTTCGTGGTCGATCGTGGCAAGCCGATCGGTGACCCGCCTGCTGCAGGTTGCCGACCTCGAGTCGACGATTCCGACCTCCCGACCGACGACCGACCAATAGAACTGGCGGCGACATCGCCGCGACAAGAGGTGGGCAGCTCCTGCACAGGGGCTGCCCACTGTCGTTTGCCGTCCCCCCGCACAACGATCGGGCGGTCCCGCGAATCACTGGGACCGCCCGATTGTCGTGTGAAAGCACAAGGTCTAGTCCTTGGTGCCTTCCGAGTCGCTGAAGAATGCCCAGTCGCCGTCGTGCTCGACTTCGAGGCGCCAGCCCAGCTCCTCGTTGTCGGCGCGGCTGTCCTTGAACCAGGCGTGCGCGTCCTCGGAACTGGTGATGTCCTTGGTGGCGACGACGGTTCCGTGCGGGTCGATAACTCTGTAATTTGCCATGCGGTGAGGGTGCCCCGATGTTGCGCAACCTAACCCAGCCGCATCACCGGCACCGGCCGCTAAGAGAAGCAGAAGCCAATGCCGCGTACTCCGGATAGAGCTGGGCAGAAGCCGGGGCTGGGTAGTAAGGCCGGGTTGTCTTGGAGGCCGGGCTGTGTGGGGACGGCCGGGCTGTGTGGGAGGCGAGGCTGTGTTGAAGGCAGAGCTGTGCCGTGGTGGTGGTGTGGGTCGTCAGGCGGGTTGTCGTGGTTCTTCGTCGCCGGTGTCGCGGGTGTTGTCGTTGTGCTGGTCGGGTGGGTAGAGGACTTCTTCTGGGTGGTGTGCGTGGTTGATCAGCCCACGGCGTGTGGGGTCCATCCCTGTCGGTGGATGCCACAGGGTGCGGCCCGGATAGCGATGTCCTGCTGTGGTTTTGGTGGTGGCCCACTTGCCGGGTCCGGTGCCGACAAGTGCGTGGTGCATATCGCAACCGAAGGTGAGGGAGTCGATGTCGGTGGGTCCGCCCTCGACCCAGTCGTCGAGGTGGTGGGACTGGCACCAGGTCGCGGGGCGGGTGCAGGAGGGGAAGCTGCAGCCGCGGTCGCGGGCGATGAGCACGATGCGTTGGTCGGCGGAGGCGATGCGTTTGGATCGGCCGAGGTAGAGGGCTCTGCCGTTGTCGTCGAAGATGGTCAGGTAGTGGTGGGCGTGCGAAGCCATGCGGATGGCGTCGCGGATCGAGACGCGGGATCCGGTGGCGGTCATGGCGTATCCGCAGCCGGCGTCGAGGTCTTTCAAACTCATGGTGACGATGGCGGTGACGGGTAGGCCGCGGTGGGTGCCGAGGGTGCCGGAGGCGAGGGTGTGCCGGAGCGCCATCTTCAGTGCATCATGACGGCGTTCGTTCTGGGTGCGTCGATCCCGCGCGGCGGCAGCATCACGAGCAGCGGTGTCCGATGCGTCGGCGTCGGCGTGGCCGCCGGGTTCAGCAGTGCTGTCGGAGCCGGCATCGTCGTTGGTGTCGTTGGTGTCGGGCGTGCTGTGTGGCGTTGTGCCGCAACCACAATCGCTGCTGTCGGTGCACTCACCCTCACCGCGGTCTTCGCCACTGCGGTCGTCGCCACTGCGGTCGTCGTGACCGTAGAAGTTGGCACCGTTGTCGTCGGTCCCATCCCACAGGTATTCGTCATGCGATCGAGCATCGCTGGATCCTGCCTCGTCGGGCATCGGCCCGGGCTTTGGCGTAGCCGCACTGCCACTCCCGCCGCCGTCCTCGTCGCCGGCGGTCTCATCCTCGTGGACGATCGATGTCGGGTCGGCAGGGTTGTTGACTCCCGGCTTCGCGGCCTTGGAGAACAAGGCTTCGAGGTAGGCGCGTAGTTCGGAGTCGACGCAGAACTTCCCCTCGGACATTCCGTCGGAACCCTGCTCACCGAGGTAGAAGAACGCATCCCGTTTCCGTGGTCTCGGCTTTCCGTTCTTGTCCTCGTCTTCGTTCTCGTCGAAGTCGCCGTCGGGGTCGAGTATCGAGTCCAGATGCGCCACCAGTGGCGCGAAGTCGTCGGGCCGCCTCGTCGAGGCGAGACCCACCAACTGCTGCTCGGCGCGATCGCGGGTCTGCGGATCCACACTCGACGGCAGATGCCGGAAGAATTCGCGGATCATCTGCACGTGCTGGGCATCGAGCAATCCCGCCCGCACCGCTGCAGCGGTGTGCGGCAACAACGGAGGCAGCACTTCGCCGGACAATGCGGTGCGGTCACCCAACTCCGCGGCCAGACGTACTCGCGCCCCGGCCGCGCGTGGGGTGATTCGCAGCATCCATGCCACCGAGCACGGCACCGAACCCGGATAGACGTCGAGGCCGTGTTGTGCGATCAGTTCGTTGAGCCAGGTGTGCGAGTACGCCGTCACAGACCGCGACACAGTTTCCATGCGTTGGATCACCGCACGCCGGTCGGTATTCGACCATGCCGCCGACCCTTGCCCCGCCAACTCGGCGACCGCCGACTCCACCGCGTCGACCAACCCCGCCAAGACAGGGTCGGACACGTCAGGGGCAGGCGGCACCGTCTCGATGCCGTCCACCCCTGATCCGCCGTCCCCCGAAAGCATGAACAGAATCTACCGCGACCCACCGACACACTTTCGAACACACGTTCGCCGATCCGAGTGAAGTCAGTTGCGAGAGAGCAGCGACCGCGCGAAGAACATGAGGTTGGCCGGCCGCTCTGCGAGTCTGCGCATGAAGTAGCCGTACCACTGCTCTCCGTAGGGCACGTAGACACGCACGTGCTGGCCGGCGTCGACCAGTCGTCGTTGTTCCTGGTCGCGGATTCCGAACAGCATCTGGAACTCGAAGTCGGCTGCGGACCGTCCGGCGTTCGCGGCGAGCCGCTCCGCCGCCTCGATCATCTCGGGATCGTGGGAGGCGACCATGGGGTAGCCGCTGCCGTTCATCAGCACTTCCAGGCACCGTAGGTAGGAGTCCGAAACGTCCCGTGCACTCTGGAACGCCACCGACGCGGGCTCGTTGTACGCGCCCTTGCACAGTCGGATGCGAGATCTCGGTCCGGACAGTTCTCGGCAGTCGGCCTCGGTTCGTTTCAGGTACGCCTGCAGCACCGTGCCGAGATCGGGAAAGTCCTGCCGCAGTTCGCGCACGATGGACAGGGTCGAGTCGGTGGTGGTGTGGTCCTCGGCGTCGACGGTCACCCACACTCCCGCCGCTGTTGCCGCGGTACAGATTTCGCGCGCGTTCTCGAGCGCCAGCGTCCGGTCGATTCCCTGACCGAGGGCCGAGAGTTTGAGCGATACCTCGAGCGCGGTCTCGGCGGTACTACGCGTCGAAAAGCGTTGTATCAGTGACAGGTACGACTGAACGGTGGCTGTCGCCTGCGCGCGGTCGGTGGTGTCCTCGCCCAGATAGTCCACCGAGACGAATCGTCCCGACGCCAGCAGGGCATCGACGGCGGTGACCACGGCGGGCTCCGATTCACCGGCGACGAAGCGGTCGACGAGCGATCGGGTGGCACGCAGCCGCGTCACGGTGGCCTGCAATTTCGGTGAGCGTGCGGCCGCCAGCAGAGCCGGCCGCAGTGGGTTGCTCAGCACTGTGGTCATCGTGTGCCCTCGCCTTCCTGATGGGGGTAGCCGTGTGCGGTCGGCGGGACGAACGTTTCCTTGACCGTGCGTGCCGATGCCCAGCGCAACAGGTTCTGCGGTGAGCCGGCCTTGTCGTTGGTACCCGACGCACGCGCTCCGCCGAACGGTTGCTGACCGACGACCGCGCCGGTGGGCTTGTCGTTGACGTAGAAGTTTCCGGCGGCGAATCGCAGTGCCGAATGGGCCTGCTCGACGGCCGTGCGATCGGTGGCGATGACGGCACCGGTCAGTGCGTACTTCGATCCGGTGTCGACGGTGCGCAGTACGTCGGCATAGGCGTCGGGCCGGTTGTCGTCGTAGACGTGCACGGCCAGAATGGGGCCGAAGTACTCGGTGGTGAAGGCTTCGTCGGTGGGATCGTCGCCGAGAAGGACCGTGGGAGAAACGAAGTACCCTTCCGTGTCGTCGCACGTTCCACCGGCGGCGATGGTCAGGCCGGTCACGGATTTCGCGCGGTCGAGCGCTGCTGCGTTGCGGTCGAACGCCTTTCGGTCGATGACGGCACCGCCGTAGTTCGACAGGTCGGTGACGTCGCCGTACTTCAGGGCCGACACCTGCTCGATGAACGTCTCACCCATGCGAGCCCACAGCGACTTCGGCACGAATGCCCGCGAAGCGGCCGAGCACTTCTGCCCCTGGAAGTCGAAGGCACCGCGAATCATGGCCGTGGTCAACACGTCCGGATCGGCCGAGCTATGCGCGACTACGAAATCCTTGCCGCCGGTCTCGCCGACGAGCCGCGGGTAGGAGTGGTAGTTCGAGATGTTGTTGCCGACCTCGCGCCACAGCGTCTGGAAGGTCGCAGTGGATCCGGTGAAGTGGATGCCCGCCAGGCGTGGATCGGCCAGGGCTACTTCGGAGACCATCGGACCGTCGCCGAGGACGAGGTTGATCACTCCCGGCGGCAGACCTGCCGCCTCGAGGAGCTGCAGCGTCAGGTACGCGGCAACTGCCTGGGTGGGAGACGGCTTCCACAGCACCGTGTTGCCCATCAGTGCAGGCGCTGTGGGCAGGTTGCCGGCGATGGCGGTGAAGTTGAACGGTGTGATCGCGTAGACGAAACCCTCGAGCGGGCGGTACTCGACGCGATTCCACACGCCCGGGGCCGACACCGGCTGATCGGCGAGGATCTGTCGTGCGAACGCGACATTGAACCGCCAGAAGTCGATCAGCTCGCACGGTGCGTCGATCTCGGCCTGGTAGGCCGACTTGGACTGCCCGAGCATCGTTGCGGCAGCGATCCTTTCGCGCCACGGACCCGACAGCAGATCGGCCGCGCGCAGGAACACTGCAGCTCGCTCGTCGAACGGAAGATCGCGCCAGGCCGGTGCAGCTGCGGTCGCCGCCGAGATCGCGTCCTGCACGTCCCGGTGCGTTGCCTCGGCGAAGCTACCGATGACCGACGCGTGCTTGTGGGGTTCGACCACATCGGTATCGGTGCCGGCGGCGTCGCGGTGGACACCGCCGATCACCTGATGGATGCGGACGGGGTTCGCACGCAATTCGTCCAAGCGGATGCGCAGCCTGGCGCGCTCGGCGCTTCCGGGGGCATAGGTGTTGACCGGCTCGTTGACCGGGGTGGGAACTGATGTGACCGCGTCCATGGTGACTCCTCGCACTCGGGTGTGTGCTGCTCATTGAAGTCGCCTCGACGTCCCGTTCAATCAGCTCATCGGCCAAAGAATTCGTGGTGTACTTGTCCGCATGGCCAATACTGTGACGCTGCGGTCTCTGCTGACGTCGCTGCACAGCGCCGTGGTCGAGCTCGTGGTCGCGCCGGCGGGAACCGAGATCGCCGTCGAGTCCGTGGCCCTGCTCGACGGCGACGACCTTCGTCGACCACCGGGAACGGCTGCCGATCTGACCCTGCTGGTCGGCGTCACCGAGACCAATGCGCTGCGTTGGTTCGACGATCTGGCGTTGCGTCCGGTGGTCGACAGGCCCCTTGCGGTGCTGACCAAGGTGGCCGACTCGACCGCGTTGGCCCACGCTGCCCGAGAGACCGGAATCGCCTTGGTCGCGGTACACCACCAGACCCGCTGGGAATTGCTGCTGTCGACGATGCGCGGGGTCCTCGACCAGTCACGCTCACCGGCCTCGGACGACGGGCTGTTCGGGGCGGACACCGATCTGTACGAGCTGGCGCAGACGGTTGCGTCCTTGACCAAGGGCATGGTGAGCATCGAGGACGAGCGCTCGCACGTATTGGCGTACTCGGCATCGGACGACTCGGCCGACGAGTTGCGGACCCTGTCGATCCTGGGGCGAGAAGGACCGGCCGACTACCTTCGCCGTCTGCACGAGCGCGGGGTGTTCGACCGACTCCGCCGTACCGACGACGTCATCGACGTACCGGCCGATGCCGAACTCGGTATTCGTCGACGCCTTGCCGTCGGGATACGTCGAATAAGCGGCGCAGCAACAACACTGGGAACGATCTGGGTTCAGGAAGGCGCGCGTCCGCTGTCGGTGGACGCCGATGCGGTGTTGCGCGGAGCGTCGGCGGTCGCCGCCCGGCTGATCACCCGCATCGCGAACGCCCCGACCAACGAGGCGCTGCAGATTCAGCGACTGCTCGGCGCGCGGGGTGGCGGCGTGGACATTCCGTCGCTGGCCGCGGCGCTGTCGATTCCGACCACGGGGACGGCCGCGGTCGTCGGATTCGCCGCCTGTGGTGAATTCGACATCACCGGTCTGGCTCCGTCGATCCGGTTGCACGCCAGCGCATTCAGGCGAGACTCGCTGGTGACCGTCATCGGCGAGAGAATCTACGTACTGTTCTCCGGAGCTGCGTCGGGGACGGTGATTCCGGTGTGGACCGCAGATGCCGTGTCGCGCATCGAGACTCGAACCGGACTGTGCTTGCGCGCTGCGGTGGCCGCGCCGATCGCCGATCTCGACGGGGTGGCTGCAGCCCGGTTCGAGGTCGACCGAGTATTGGACGCGACCACCGGCGACGTTCGGGTCACCACGCTCGCAGAGTCGAGAACGTCTGTGCTGCTGGGTGAGATCGTCGACATCATCTCGAATCACGAGCAGTTGCGTGACCCGCGCATCGCAGCGCTGGATCGGTACGACGCCACCCACGACGGCGCGATGCGAGAGAGTCTCGAGACGTATCTGGCGTGCTTCGGTGACGTGCGTGCCGCAGCGGAGAGGCTGCACATCCACCCGAACACGGTGCGTTACCGCATCCGACGCGTCGAGCAGATTCTGGAGTTGGATCTGTCGGATCCGGACGCGCGGTTGTTGGTGGAGATTCAGCTGCGGATGTGAGCGTCGCGGGCCTCGGCAGTGCTGGACCGGATCACCAGGCTCGGCTCGATACGCGAACGTCGGGTACTGCGGTTGCCGGAATCGATCTGGGCCAACAGTATTTCGACGCTGCGGATGCCGACCTCGCTGAATTCCTGACGAATCGTCGTCAGGGGAGGGGAGAAGAACTCCGCGTCGGGAACGTCGTCGAAACCGACCACGCTGACGTCCGTCGGAACTTTTCGGCCGTGCACTTCGAGGGCGCGCAACACCCCGAGGGCCATCGCGTCGTTCCCGGCGAACACCGCTGTGACATCCGGGTTCTCGGCCAATCGGCAGCCGGCCTCGAAGCCGGACTTCGCGGTCCAGTCGCCGGCGAGAACGAGTGGCGGTTCGACACCGGCCTGCTCGTGGGCCGAGCGCCACCCGATGACGCGGTCGGCCGCCTCGTACCAACCCGAGGGGCCTGCGACGTGCCAGACGGCGCGGTGACCGAGTGAGAGCAGATGTGTGGTGGCGGATTGCGCGCCGGCGACCTGATCGACCGAGACAACCGCCAGATCGCCTTCCGGCGATCCTTCGACGGCCACCAGTGGCAGTTCGGCGGCCAACTCGGCGATGTCGCCGCCGTCGGTGCTCAACGGCGCGATGACGACGACGCCGTCGACGCCCTGTTTCTGCAACCTGCGCACGCAGGTGCTGATCGCCACCTCGTCGAACGAGGTGGGGACACCGACGACGACGGAGTATCCGGCCTGTCGTGCGGCCTGTTCGACGCTGTAGAGCGTCGACACCGGCCCGTACAGAGCGTTGCCGGTGCCGACGATCCCGATGGTGCTGCTGCGGCCGGTGACCAGAGCACGAGCTGCGGTGTTCGGCCGGTAGCCTAGCTCCGCGATCGCCTGCTCGACCCTCGTTCTGGTCGCCTCGGTGACGTTGGGATGGCCGTTGATGACCCGAGAGACGGTCTGGTGGGACACACCCGCGAGCCGAGCGACGTCGGTCATGGCCGGTCCGCGGGTCGGCGTCATCGCACGCATCCTCCTTCGCTGGTCGAACACCATCTCAGCATGCCCGGACCGGATCGGCGCGTCACCGCCCGGATCACGTCGTTTTCGTCATCGATGCAGAGGTCGGCGGTGCGGGCTTTCCGGGCTCGCCGGGGGAGAACATCTCGGCGGGTACCGGTACGCCCAGGTAACTGGTGGGGGACGCGGCTTTGTCTCCCTTGCCGCCCTTACCGCTCGCCGCACGACGCTTGGTCCAGATGTCGAACGCCACGGCGGCGAGCAGCACCAGACCCTTCACCAATTGCACTCTCTCGCTGGGTGATCCGATCAGCGACATGCCGCTGTTGATCACGGCGATGATGAGTCCACCGGTCAACGCGCCGACGATGCGGCCGACGCCGCCCTGTACGGCTGCGCCGCCGATGAACGCCGCCGCGATGGCGTCGAGCTCGAAGCCGTTGCCCGCAGTAGGACCGGCCTGGTTGAGGCGTCCGGCGAAGATGATTCCGGCCAGAGCCGAGAGGACACCCATGTTGACGAAGATCCAGAACGTGACCGGCTTGACCTTGATACCGGACAGGGACGCGGCGTGAATGTTGCCGCCGATGGCGTACACGTGCCGACCGAATACGGTCTTGCCGGCCAACGTCGAGTAACCCATGACCAACACGGCGAGCAGGATCAGCACGTACGGCAGGTTCTTGAAACGAGCCAACTGGACGGCGATCGCAAGCACGAGAGCGGCGGCGAACGCCATCTTGATCAGGAACAGCGGCATCGCGTCCACGGTCTGGCCGTACTTCTGCCGGCCCGTTCGAGAACGCCACTGGCTGAACACGATTCCAGCGACCGCGAGAATCGCGACGAGCAACGTGAAGATGTCCGCCCCACCCAATGGCCCGAGTCCCACATTGCCCATGAAGCCGGGCAGGAAGCCGTTGGACAGTGTGCGTACCGGTCCGGGGAACGGCCCGATGCCCTGGTTGCCGAGGACGATGAGAGTCACCGCGCGGAAGACGAGCATTCCGGCGAGGGTGACGATGAACGCGGGAATGCCGAAGTACGCGACCCAATAACCCTGCCAGGCACCGATCAGGCCGCCGACGATCAACGTGATCAGCACCGCCAGTGGCCACGGCACGTTCTGTTGGACCATGAGGACACCGGCGATGGCTCCGGTGGCCGCCACCACCGATCCGACGGACAGGTCGATATGGCCGGCGATGATGATGACGACCATGCCGATGGCCAGAATGAGAATGTACGAGTTCTGCACCACCATGTTGCTGATGTTCTGCGGCACCAACAGCTGACCTCCGGTCAGCACGGTGAAGAGCACGATGATCAGCGCGAACGCGATGAAGATTCCGCTCTGTCGGAGGTTTCGCGTGAGCAGCCCCCGAACGGTCGACAGCTGGTTCATCGAAGTACTCCTGTTCCACGGGTCATGAGATGCATGAGAGATTCCTGGGTTGCGTCCTCGCGGTCGACCTCACCGGTGATCCGGCCGGCGGACAGCGCGTAGATCCGGTCGCACAGACCGAGAAGTTCCGGAAGTTCGGACGAGATCACCAGCACTGCCTTTCCGGCGTCGGCGAGTTGGTTGATGATCGAATAGATTTCGAATTTCGCGCCGACGTCGATTCCTCGCGTCGGTTCGTCGAGGATGAGCACGTCGGGATCGCTGAAGATCCATTTGCTCAGCACGACTTTCTGCTGATTGCCGCCGGAGAGTTTGCCGACCACGGCGGAGACGTTCGGTGCCTTGATGTTCATGCTCTTGCGGAAGCCCTCGGCGACCTTGTATTCCTGGTTGGCGTCGACGAAGCCTCCCGTCACCAACTTGTCCAGCGCCGCGGTGGAAATGTTGCGCTTGATGTCGTCGATCAGGTTCAGCCCGTACCGTTTCCGGTCCTCGGTGGCGTACGCGATGCCGTGATGGATGGCATCGTTGACGGATTTGACGTGAATTTCCTTGCCGTACTTGTAGAGCCGTCCCGAGATGTCGATCCCGTAGCTTCGGCCGAAGACGCTCATGGCCAACTCGGTACGGCCGGCACCCATCAACCCGGCGAGGCCGACGATCTCACCGCGCCGCAGCGTGAGGTTCGCCTTGTCGACGACGGTTCGGCCCTGCTGGGTCGGACTGTGCACGGTCCAGTCCTCGATGCGCAGAACTTCCTCTCCCACAGTCGATTCGTGGGGCGGAAACCGGTGCTCGAGATCGCGGCCGACCATCAGTGAGATGATGCGATCCTCGGTGACGTCCGGGTCTCGCATGTCCAGCGTCTTGATGGTCTTGCCGTCCCGAATGATCGTGGTCCGGTCGGCAATGGCCGCGATCTCGTTGAGCTTGTGCGAGATGATCACGCACGTGATGCCCTCGTCCCGTAGACCGCGCAACAGATCCAGCAGATGTGCGGAGTCGGAATCGTTGAGTGCCGCAGTGGGTTCGTCGAGAATCAGCAGGGTCACGTCCTTGGACAGTGCCTTGGCGATCTCGACGAGTTGCTGCTTGCCGACGCCGAGATCGCTCACGACGTTGACGGGATTCTCCCGCAGCCCTACCCGGTTCAGTAGGGCTGCGGCCTCGGAATTCGTTCGGTTCCAGTCGATGAACCCGCGCTTGGACCGCTCGTTGCCGAGAAAGATGTTCTCGGCAATGGAGAGATGCGGACTCAGTGCGAGTTCCTGATGGATGATGACGATGCCCTCGGCCTCGCTACTCCGGATGTCGGAGAACGAGCGCTCTCGACCGTCGAACACGATGTCGCCGTCGAATGTGTCGTGAGCGTACACACCCGACAACACCTTCATGAGCGTCGACTTGCCTGCTCCGTTCTCGCCGCAGATCGCGTGGATCTCGCCGCGATTCACCGAGAGAGTGACATCCTGTAGCGCCTTGACGCCGGGAAATGTTTTGGTGATGCCGCGCATCTCCAGAATCGGGCTCGTCATCGCCGAACTCACTTCAACTGATCCTCGGTGTAGTAGCCACCCTCGACGAGCAGCTTCTCGTAGTTGTCCTTGTAGACGATCTCGGGCTGCAGCAGGTACGCCGGAACGACCTTCTCGCCGTTGTCGTAATCGGTGGTGTTGTTGGTCTCGGGAGTTTGACCGTTGAGCATGGCCTGAGCCATCTGGATCGTGACCTCGGCCAGCTGGCGCGTGTCCTTGTAGATCGTGGAGTACTGCTCACCGGCGATGATCGACTTGACCGACGGCACCTCGGCGTCCTGTCCGGTGACGACCGGGTAGGGCTGACCGGCGGTTCCGTAGCCGTTGCTCTTGAGCGCGGACAGAATTCCGATCGACAGACCGTCGTACGGGGAGAGCACGCCCTGAACCTTCTGGCCCGAGGAGTACGTCTTGGTCAGCAGGTCTTCCATGCGCTTCTGTGCCGTCGCCGGATCCCAGCGCAGGGTGGCAGCGGTTCCGAAGTCGGACTCGCCACTACCGATCTTCAGAGTTCCCTTGTCCAGGTACGGCTTCAGGGTCTCCATGGCACCGTCGAAGAAGAAGGTGGCGTTGTTGTCGTCGGGCGAACCGGCGAAAACCTCGATGTTGAGCGGGCCGGCGGGCGCGTCGGCCTTGTCGGTGCCGTCCTCGTTCTTCAGCCCGAGGCCGACCAACAGTGAGGTGGCCTGGTCGACGCCGACCTTGTAGTTGTCGAACGTCGCGTAGTAGTCGACGTCCGGGGAGTTGCGGATGAGCCGGTCGTAGGCGATGACACCGATGCCGTTGTCCTTGGCTTCCTGCAGCTGGGTGGTGATGGCGGTGCCGTCCACCGAGGCCACGATCAGCAGCTTCGCGCCCTGGGTGATCTGGTTCTCGATCTGGTTGACCTGGGTGGGAATGTCGTTCTCCGCGTACTGCAGGTCGACCTTGTATCCCTGGCCCTCCAACGCGCTCTTGAGGTTGTCGCCGTCGGCGATCCAACGGGCGGAGGACTTCGTCGGCATGGTGACGCCGATCAACGCACCTGCGGTGCTGCCGCCCTCGGCCGGAGCCTCGTCTGCGGTCTTGGTACTCGATCCGCACGCACCGAGCGTGAGGGTGAGGGCCACCGCGGCCGTAGCCACGGATAGCTTTCGAAACTTCATCGTTTCTCCCTGTGTTGTGAGGTAGACCGTGAAGCGGAGGCCGTCGGGTGGTCCCGTGTGGTTCGCATCACATCAAAACGAAAGTGTGAGCGATAACATCGGCATTGTCAAAGTTTTCTTTTTGCACCCCACGTGAGCGGTGTGAGCGCTAACATTTGTCGCCTACGACTCTCGGCGAAGCGCCGAAGTTGCGGCCCGTCAGTGCAGCTCGTGCACCGACTGCTTACCGCTCTTGAGCCAGCGGCTCGGCAGCCGGCCGACCAGCTCGCCGAGTGGATGCACCGCCGCCGAGAGGATCTCCACGGAATCCTGCAGGATGTCGATCGAGATACTCATACGCTCGATGTTCGGAGCCACGGACGTCAGCGTCTCGGAGAGTTTGACCAACTGGTCCAGCGGCCCGCCCTTGGCCGTCAGACGCTCGACGGCACCGTCCTCGGCCAGCATCGTCTCGAGGATGCCGTTCTCCGCGATGGCCCGTTCGATCAGACCGTCCTGACGCGTCAACACCTCGAGCGGACCGTCCTTCGCCGTCAGGCGCTCGAGGGGGCCGTTGGTGGCGGTGATCCTGTCCAGTAGACCGCCCTCGGCGAGCAACCGTTCGAGCGGTCCGTCCTCGGCGAGCAGTCGGTCCAAGGGTCCGCCGGGAGCGAGAATGCGTTCGACCGGCCCACCCGGAGACAGCAGGCGCTCGAGCGTGCCGTCCTCGGACGTGAGTCGATCGACGACGCCGCCCTGGGCGAGCAGGCGGTCGAGTGGCCCGCCCTCCTTCAGGGCGTTGCCCAGCGCGCGATCGTCGGAGGTGAGCTGGCCGAGCTGGGTGAGCAGCTGCATCGTGCCGCCGCGCGGATTGGCGAGCGACGCCACTCCGGCCGTGCCGGACGCGCCGGTGGCCAACGCCATCCTGGTGGTCGCCAACGCGACCTCTGCGACGCCGATCGCCTGCTCGGCGATGGCCAAGCCGGCCCGTGCGGGCAGTGTGATCGCTGACACCCAGTTCATCGTTTTACTGTAACTGCTTGTAGCCGGGAAAATCAGTGAAGAACCTTCAGTCCCACAACGCAGCCGACGATGCCGACCAGAAGTACGACTTTGAGGAACGACGCTGCTTCGGCACCGGTGATCATCGCGTACGCCACGGTCAAGGTGGCACCGATTCCCACCCACACCGCATACGCGGTTCCGGTGGGCAACGACCGCATCGCGACCGCGAGACCGATCATGCTGAGCACCACCGCGACACCGAAAACTACCGATGGTCCGAGCTTGGAGAAGCCCTCGGACTTACCGAGCGCAGTCGCCCAGATCGCTTCGAGAACGCCGGAAACGATGAGAATCAGCCATGCCATGAGAAATCACCTCTCGGCACCGTCTTGTCGCTGTTCGGGTACGGCGCGCCTCGTCCGATTGTCGGAAGTGACCTGTACGACGGTACCAATTTTTCTTCGGCGGGGACGCGAATTTTCCGGTGTCAGTACGCGTACGTGTTCGTCGGCGGGTCGATGCGCCGGGCCGTCGAGACCGTCATCGTGGGGGTGAAGGCGGTGGCTTCGGTCGCGGTCGATGCGTCGACGGTGCCGGTGAGCTGCAGCCAGGTTCCGTCCGGAACCTCTTCGAGGACAGTCGAATTGGAGTCCAGGTGAATTCGGATGGATCGTGCGTCGGCCGCGCAGCAGATGATCAGGACACGGGCGAGGTCGAGGCCGTCGGTTGTGCCGTCGACGCGCGGCGACCCACCGTTCGCGGTCGCCACGGCGAATCCGGTGACACTGATCTCCCGGCCGTCGAGGCTGCCCTCCGAATCTCGGACGGCCCGCTGCACGACGTCGAGCAACGGGACGTCGGGGGCCTGCCCGTCGGGTAGCGGCGGGAAGGGTGTCTTCTCGTGGGTCGAGACGGCGTCCACGGATCGGTCGCCGACCGCCGAGACACCGAGCGCGGGCGGGGCGACGAGGAGGATCACCGCAATCGGCACGAGCAGCAGCCAATACGGGCGTGCGTCGTGATCGTGGCCGTCCGTCGGCCCACCGCGCCGGATGTCGGCGACGATCGAGGCTGCCGCGAGGACGACGATCAGCACGCCCGCGATCAGCAGATACGGATGCAGTGACGGTTTGACGTACCGAACGAAGCTGCCGTCGAGCGAGATCTTCACGATCGCTCCGCCGAAAAGGAACAGCAGGACGTTCTGCACCTCGCGTTTCATCGCGCGCCGATCAGGAGTCCGCCGACGACCGAGGCGCACACGATCGCCACGACGAAGGTCAGTGGTGCGAAGCGGAGGACGAAACTGCGCCCGAAGCTGCCCGCCTGCATCGCCATCAACTTCAGATCGACGGCAGGACCGACCACCAGGAAGACCAGGCGCGGGAGCAGCGGCAGCATCGACATACTGGCCGCGACGAACGCGTCGGCCTCCGAACACAGCGCCAGCAGAACCGCCAGAACGGCCATCACCACGATGGCCAGCAGAAGCTGACCGGCCAGGTGCTCGTACACCCGGTCGGGAATCACCAGGTGCAGGGCCGCGGCTGCCGCGGCACCGAACACCAGAAACGCCCCGGCCTGCAGCAGGTCTGCACGAGCCGACTCGCGGAACGTCTCCCACCTCGAGCCTTCGTGATCGTGACCTCGATCCGCCAGCCGCGCGGTGATCCACTCGGCCTTACCGAATCGCGTCCACAGCCAGCCCATCACCACAGCGGTGGCGAGCGAGGCGAGGAATCGGGCGAGAACCATCGCCGGCTCACCAGGAAAGGCCACCGCAGTCGACACGAGAACGACGGGGTTGATCGCCGGTGCCGACAGCAGAAAAGCCAGAGCCGCCGACGTCGGCATTCCCTGATCCATCAACCGCCGGGAGACGGGAACAGCTCCGCACTCGCACCCGGGCAATGCCATCCCGGCGAGTCCGCTCACACCGACCGCCGCGGGCTCGTTCTTCGGGACCACACGTCGAAGCACGGCCGGGGAGACGAACGCGGCGATGCCGCCGCTGACGAGCACGCCCAGCACCAGGAACGGCGTCGCCTGCACGAAGATCCCGGTGAAGACGGTGGCTCCGGTTCGCAGGGCAGGGGAGGCGGCGACCCACTCGGCGAGGTACGGACCTGTCACGATGCCCAACACGAGCAGAGTTGCGAATACGTGCATGGAAGTGACCGTCGGCCTGCGCCTCGTGCGGCGATCGGCGTTCGCAGGGTGCATCGCGCTCCATCATGCCCTCTCTTCGGGCCCCTCTCGTTCGGGGCTCACAGCAACCTCACAGCGAGAGTCCAGCGGACGAGCAGCAACGCGCGCGATGATGGACACCGTGAGCGAAACCCCCGAAGCGCGTGTACTGATCGTCGACGACGAACCGACCATCGTCGAGCTGTTGGCGGTCAGTCTCAAGTTCCAGGGATTCGAGGTCGCGACGGCGTCCTCCGGCCCCGAGGCCTTGGACAAGTCGCGTACCTTTCGGCCCGAGGCACTGGTCCTCGACGTCATGATGCCGGGCATGGACGGCTTCGGTCTGCTGCGCAGGCTGCGCGCAGACGGAGTGGATGCTCCGGCGTTGTTCCTGACGGCGCGAGATTCCGTGGAAGACAAGGTGACCGGTCTGACGCTCGGCGCGGACGACTACGTCACCAAGCCGTTCAGCCTCGAGGAAGTGGTGGCTCGGCTCCGGGTGATTCTGCGCCGGTCCGGTCGGACCGAGGAGACCGAATCGTCCCGAGTTGCGTTCGCGGACATCGAACTCGACGACGACACCCACGAGGTGTGGAAGGCAGGCGAGCCGGTCTCGCTCTCGCCGACCGAGTTCACACTGCTGCGGTACTTCATGGTCAATGCCGGAACAGTGCTGAGCAAGCCCCGCATTCTGGATCACGTGTGGCACTACGACTTCGGCGGTGAGGTGGGAGTGGTGGAGTCGTACGTGTCGTATCTGCGTCGTAAGGTCGACACGGGGGATACCCGATTGATCCACACGTTGCGGGGCGTCGGCTACGTCATGCGGCAGCCGCGGTGACCGGCCTCCGCTCACGGCTGGGGGACATCCCGTTGCGCTTCACTCTGGTTGCGGCCCTGCTGCTGTTGGTCGGGCTCGGACTGCTGGCATCGGGTGTCGCGGTGACGTCCTCGTTGGAGACGTCGTTGATGCGTCGCCTCGATCAGCAGTTGGTCGAGGCATCTCGGGGGTGGGCGCAACCTGACTCCCGCCCACTTCCACCCATCGGCGAGCCCAATCCTGGTCGCCCGCCGTCGAATTTCTACGTCCGGTCCGTGGCGAACGACGGCACCGTACGGGGTCCCATCAACGATGTGGCAGAAAGTGTTCCGGATCTCTCCGGTGTCACCGCCGATCGGCCGACGACGGTCGGCTCCGAGAGCGACCCAGGGAAACAGTGGCGCGTGTTGACGGTGACCAACAGTGACGGATCCACCACTGTGGGAATTCCGCTGGGTCCCAATCAACAGACCGTCAGCCGACTGATGGTGCTCCAGTTGTACATCGGGGCAGCGGTATTGGTGGTGTTGGGTGTGGTGGCGTACTTCGTGGTGCGGCGCAGTCTGCGGCCGTTGCGCGAGGTGGAGACGACGGCAGCCGCGATTGCCGCAGGCGATCTGCACCGGCGGGTGCCCCACCGCAGCGAGAGAACGGAAGTCGGTCGACTGTCGGCGGCGTTGAACGGAATGCTCTCGCAGATACAGCGGGCGTTCGCGGCGACCGCCGCCTCGGAAGAAGCGGCGCGGGCGTCCGAGGATCGGATGCGCCGGTTCGTCGCCGACGCCAGCCACGAACTGCGGACTCCGCTGACGACCATCCGGGGATTCGCCGAGCTGTACCGGCAGGGGGCTATGAGCGACATCGCATTGTTGATGACGCGGATCGAGGGCGAATCGGCGCGCATGGGACTACTCGTCGAGGATCTGCTCATGCTCGCGCGACTCGATGCCCAGCGTCCCCTCGAGGTACGTCGAGTCGACGTGCTGACCATCGCCGCCGATGCCGTGCACGATGCGAAGGCCGTCTCGCCCGCACGCGACATCTCGTTGAAGGTATCGGCAGGACCAGGTATTCCGGAGGTCGCCGGCGACGATGCCCGGCTGCGTCAGGTGTTGGCCAACCTCGTGGGGAACGCAGTGCGGCACACGCCCGAGTCCGCGTCGATCACGGTGTGCGTGGGCACCACCGAGGAGTCGGTGGTGCTCGAGGTGCAGGACACCGGCCCCGGGCTGGGCGAGGAGGAGGCAGCTCACGTCTTCGAGCGCTTCTATCGCACCGACTCGTCCCGGACCCGTGAGAGCGGGGGCAGTGGGCTCGGCCTGTCCATAGTCGCAGCCCTGGTTACCGCCCACAACGGGACCGTGGACGTGCGAAGTACTCCCGGCGCGGGTGCCACGTTCCGGGTCGAACTACCCAGGGCTGCAGACTGATCCGCTCACCCGGCCATGGACCGATCCTTCTTGCGTTCGGCGATCTTGGTGTACGCGGCAGCAGCGAGGGGCGCGGCCACGAGCATCGACACCAGCCGGATCACCTGAACGCAGGCGACGAACGTGACGTCAGATCCCGTCGTCGCGGACACGGCGAGCACTGCGGCGAGTCCGCCGGGCGTCGTCGCGAGATAACCGGTCAACATGCTGACTCCGGTGACGGCGGACAGCGCCCAGCCCAGGAGTGCGCAGATCAGACCGATCGTGAGTACGAGCAGCGCGGCCCACGGAAAGATGCGCCCGATGGCCCGCAGGCTGGCGACGGTGAAGGCAAGTCCCGCTTGCCATCCGATGACGATGAACGCCAACGGCAGTAGGACTTCCGGGACGGTGATGTCGACGGGCCAGCCGAGTAGCTCGCAGGCTCCGGCGACGATCAGCGGTCCGAGCGTGGCGGGGGCGGGGAGTCGGATCGCCTTCGCGAGCAGGATTCCGACGACGACGGCACCGATCAGAAAGGCCGTGCCGATGTACCACGGTGTCGTCGACGCCTCGTCGCTACCGGAGGTGCCACCGGTGTCGGTGTGAAAGGCGAAGGTGACGATCAACGGCATCGTGACGACCACCAACGCCACGCGGAGATACTGGACCACGGCGACGATGCGCTCGTCGCCGCCGAGCTCGCGGGCGACCGAGACCAGACCTGTTGCGCCACCGGCAATCAGAGACAATGCTCCGGTCACCGGATCGACGTCGCGGTGCAGTGCCAGCAGAGCGCCGCAGCCGGCACTGACGATCAGGGTCGCCAACCCGACGGTGACCGCGGGAAGCCAGTTCTCACCCAGCGCAGCGAGGGTGTCGGTGTCGAGCATGAGTCCGATCGTCACCGCCAGCGTGCCCTGCGCAGCCATGGACGCAGGCCGGGGCACGGCAGCCGGACCCAACCCCGTCAGTGCGAACACCACGGCGACGACGAGTGCGGCGAACAGCGACGGCGCGGTGAGGCCCAGAGCGGCGAAAAGGGCCCAGCCCCCGACGGATACGGCCGCGAGGCCGATCCATCGGAGGCTGTGCCGCACTACGGTCGTCACCTTGTCGGCAACACTCACGCTCCGGACTTGACCAGTAGAACCGGAACCGGAATTTCGAGCAGCAGGCGCTGAATCGTCTGTCCCATCAGGAACTTGCCGACTGCCGAGCGGTGCCGGGAGCCGACGACGAGGATCTCGGACTTCTGCTCCTCCACCAGAGTCAGCAGAGTGTTCACGGCGTCGGGATCGGGGCGACCCACCGCCACGGTCCAGGCCACGGCCTCGGCGTTGTCGATGTCGGCCAAGGCGGTCTCCACTGAGGTGGAGACCGCAGCGGTTTCGCCTGCCTCGGCGGACGGCTCGGCCGATCCCGACAGTGCGTGCAGGACGACCAGATCGGTCTCTCTGATCCGAGCTTCTCGAACGGCGGCCGCGAGTGCTGCGCGGCCCTCGGGTGAATTGTTGTGCAGTACGCCAACAGTCATGACGGTGTCTCCTTCGGGAAGGTGGGGGTGAGGGATCAGCCGAACGGAATCTGACCGAGGACGATGCCGACCGCCAGCATTGCGAGGGAGACGACCACCGCTCGCCACAACACCTTCTTGTGGTGATCGGCCAGCGAGACTCCGGCGAGCGTGACCAGCAGCAGGATGGCCGGAACCAGCGGGCTCTGCAGGTGGACGGGCTGACCGGTGATGGAGGCACGGGCCATCTCGACGGGGTCGATGCCGTACTTGCTCGCGGTCTCGGTGAGCACCGGCAGGATGCCGAAGTAGAACGCGTCGTTGGTCATGAAGAACGTCAGCGGGATGCTCAGGATGCCGGTTATCACGGCCAGGTACGGGCCCATGCCCGACGGGATGACGTTGAGCAGCCACTCGGCCATGGCTTCGACCATGCCGGTGCCCTGGAAGACGCCCGTCAGGATTGCTGCGGCGAGCACCATGGCGACGACGGAGACGATGGAGGACGAGTGTCGAGCGATCGCGTCGCCCTGCTCCTTGACCTTCGGGAAGTTGACCGTCAGCGCGATCGAGGCAGCGATCATGAACAGCACGGGGATGGGAAGAATGTCCATGACCAGGATGACGAGGAGAACGACCGTCAGAGCAGCGTTGAACCACAGCAACTTCGGGCGCAGCGTGTCGCGATTGGGGTCCAGACCGTCGAAGAACTGACCCGATTCGCCGGAGCCGTCCGAACCGCCGGCGCCCGATCCGTTTCCGCCCTTACCGCCCTTGCGGATGCTTCCACCACCGCCGGATGCAACCAGCTCGGGTTCGTAGATCAGCTTGCCGATGCGTCGACGCTCCATGATGCCGAGGTGAACGGCGAAGAGCAGCACGATGATCAGGCCGACGATCATCGACGGAACCATCGGAACGAACACGTCGGACGGGGAGATTCCCAGAGCTGACGCAGCGCGAACCGTCGGGCCGCCCCACGGGATGATGTTCATCGTGCCGTTGGCGAGTCCGGCGACGACCGTCAGAATGACCGGGCTGACACCGAGTTTCAGGTAGAGCGGCAGCAGTGCGGACGTGACGATGATGAAGGTGGTCGAGCCGTCGCCGTCGAGCGAGACGACCATGGCCAGAATGGCCGTTCCGACAACAAGTTTCATCGGGTCGTTGCGTACGACACGCAGGATGCCGCGCACCAGTGGGTCGAACAGTCCGACGTCGATCATGATTCCGAAGAAGATGATGGCGAAGAACAGCAGGGCCGCGGTGGGGGCCAGGGACTTGATGCCGTCGGTGATCATGTCACCGATGCCGAGTCCCGCGCCGGCCAGCAGACCGAAGATGACAGGGACGAGGGTGAGTGCGACGACGGGCGTGGCTCTCTTGGTCAAGATCAAGAACATGAAGGCGGCTACCATGAGGAAGCCGAGTATCACCAACATCGTGCACTCCTTCTCGAAATGTGTGAGGTGGGTCCGGTTGGACTACGTGTTGTGACTGAAGTTACGTAACCGGCATCACATGTTCGCCGTTGTGCGCACTACCCGCGCAAGCAACGTAAAGAGCCTTTTGCGCATTGTGCTCGAGCAGCTCTCGCTCTAGCCTTGGCTGGTGCGATTGAGGACTCAAGTGCTGCTGCTGCAGGCCGCGTTGGTTGCGGTGGCGCTGGCAGTGGCGTTCGGAGTATTCGCGATCAGTAGCGGCGAACAGGCCAGCGAGGAGTACGGCGAGCGGGCACTCGCGGTCGCGCGGACCGTGGCCTCCGACCCCGAGGTGCGTTCGCTCGTGGGGCAGTTCTCGGCCGCGGACACCGCGGGGACCGATGCTGCGCCGGCGGGAGTGCTGGCAGGCGGTGCACTGCAACGGACGGGCGAAAGCGCCCGGGAGCGCACCGATGCACTGTTCGTCGTCATCACCGACGACCGGGGACTGCGCCTGGCACATCCGGATCCGACCGTCCTGGGACAACGGGTGAGCACCGATCCGTCCGGGGCGTTGGCCGGCAACGAGGTCGTCGAATCCCAACGCGGCACACTGGGCGACTCCGTCCGTGCCAAAGTGCCCATCCTGGCTCTCGGCTCGGCGGACGTCGTGATCGGCGAAGTGAGCGTCGGAATCTCCACGACGGCAGTGCGAACCGAGCTGGTGAAGGATCTGATCAACGGCGCACTGGTCACCGGCGCAGTCCTGCTGTTGGGTGTGCTGGGCTCGATCCTGCTGGCGCGCAGGTGGAAGCGGCTGACCCTGGGCCTCGAACCCGAGGAACTCGCCGAGCTCGTGCGCGAGCAGGAGGCGGTGCTGCACGGCATCGGCGAAGGCGTGGTGGCCATCGATCCGGACGGCATCGTCACCGTCGTCAACGACGAGGCGCGCACCTTGCTCTCGATCGAGGGGAAGCCGGGAATGCGCGTGGAGGACATCGGTCTGACGCCCAGATTGCTCGAGGTCATCGAGATCCCTACGGGCGAGCCGGTACTCGCGGCCGTCGACGAGGTCGTCGTCATCGCGGCTGCGCGAAAGGTGCTGCGTGACAATCGAGATCTGGGAACGGTACTCACCGTGCGAGATCGAACGGACGTGGAGGCACTGACGCGTCAACTCGACGCGGTGCAGTCGATGTCCGCGGTGCTGCGCGCCCAGCGACACGAGTTCGCGAACCGGATGCATCTGGTCAGTGGGCTGCTGCACGAGGGCCACCCCGATCGGGCGTCGGAGTACATCGACGAGATTCTCGGTGTCGGACCGAGATCGGAGGCGGTCGAGGGCATCGATGCGGTCTCCGACGCCTACCTACGTTCCTTCCTCACGGCCAAGGCGGCACACGCGCGCGAGAGTGGCGTGCGACTGGTGTTGGGGGAGAACACCTGGGTCGGTGGAGAACTGGTCGGACCGGTGGATGTCACCACCGTGCTGGGCAACCTGATCGACAACGCCATCGACGCAGCACGGCTCGGTGCACGTCGACCTGCCGAAGTGGAAGTCGAGCTGGTGCAGGAGGATTCGACCCTGCATATCGTCGTCGTCGATTCGGGTGACGGCGTTGCGTTGGCACCCGAGCAGGTGTTCGTCGAGGGAGTCTCGACCAAATCGACGGCGGACACGCCGGGTGGCCGAGGCGTGGGACTGGCACTGAGCCGACAGATCGCGCGAACCCGTGGCGGAGAGGTGACGTTGGCCGATGCCGGCGGGCAGATCACCGCCGACAACGACCGCGGGGGCGCAGTGTTCATCGCCTCGATTCCCGACGCACTACTGATCGAAGAGGTGACGCAATGAAAGTTCTCGTCGTCGACGACGACTTCCGGGTCGCAGATCTGCATGCCGCACTGGTGAATTCGCTCGACCGGTACGAGGTGGCCGCAGTGGCGACGAGTATCGCCCAGGCACGCGAGCTGCTGACGACACAGTCGTTCGACCTGGCACTGGTGGACGTCTATCTGCCGGATGGGTCCGGTATCGACCTGGTGCGAGAGCTGCCGTGTGACGCCGTGGTGCTCTCCGCTGCTGCGGATCAGCACACGGTGCGCTCGGCGATGACCGCGGGCGCATGGACGTATCTGATCAAGCCGTTTCCGCGCTCGGCGCTGGTCGATCGCCTCACCGGGTATCTTGCATACCGCGGCGCGCTCGACCGTACAGACGAACTGACTCAGGCGGACATCGACGGTGGGCTCGACGCCCTCCGCCCGCGCGCTGCGGCTCCGTTACCGGCCTCGCAGTCGGTCACCCGCGACCTGGTGCTCGACGCGGTGCGCGGAACGGCGGAGCCGATGTCGGCCGGAGAAGTTGCTGCGGCCATCGGCATATCGCGAGCGACGGCCCAGCGGTATCTGGCCACCCTGGTGTCCAAGGGGCGGTTGCGAATGCAACTGCGGTACGGATCGACCGGGCGTCCAGAGCAGGAGTACTCGCTACCGCCGGGTGCGTGACATCGCTACGACCGCAGCTCCGACGAGCGAAATGGCCGCGGTGAGCAGAGCCGCGGTGTTCCACCCCGTGACCAGAGCGGCCGCGGCATGATCGCCGGCCGGCACGGCAACCACAGCAACGACGGTGACCCCTATAGCGGATCCGACGTAGCGCGCGGTGTTGTTGGCCCCGCTGCCCATACCGCCGCGTCCGACCGGGACGCTGGCCACGGCCTCGCGCCCCAGCGCGGCGTTGAGGATGCCACTGGCGACGCCCGCCGCGAGCAGTCCCGGCAGCAGCCGAGGCCAGCCGGCGTCCGCGGCGAGGCCCGTCAGCATCACCATGCCCAGTGCCACTCCGATCAGTCCGGCGGCGAGCTGGGTCCGGCCGCTGACCGCGGCCGGGATTCGCCGAGCCAGCAGGGCGGTAACGACCGAGGTCGCAGACCACGCGAACAGCAGAATTGCTGCCCCGAGGGCATCGATGCCCAGCGCGGTGCCCACGAACCCGGCCATGTACGACATCAGTGCGATGATTCCGCCGCCTGTGGCCAGAGCGGCGACCGTGGCGGCGAGAAACGGAGGGTGGCGGAAGAGGGTGAGATCCAGCATCGCTGTTGCGCTGCGTAATTCGAGGATCACGAAGGCGGCCAGGAGTAGTGCGGCGAGGACGAACAGAACGATGGGAGTGACGGCGGTCCAGCCCTGCCTGCCCTCGACCAACGCAGCCAGCAACGCGGCAATGCCCGTGGCCAACAGCAGCGCACCGAGGGGATCGAGCCCACGCGGGGCGTCGGACATGGATTCTTCGACGCGCAGCTGCGCGACGACGGCGAGCACGAGAGTGGCGATCGCGAGGACCACGTACGCCTCCCGCCAGCTGGCCCATCGGTCGAGAAGCGCGGCGAGCAGCGGTCCGAGCGCGATACCGGCCCCGACGCTGGCACCCCAGACTCCGCTGGCCTTGGCGCGCACCGGCCCCGCGGGGTGCGTGTGCGCGATGATGCCGAGGCTCGACGCGACGACCGCCGCGCCGCCGAGGCCCTGCAGGATGCGGGCGAGGACGAAGATCAGGGTGTTGGGAGAGACGGCACAAACGATGGCGCCGACGGCCAGAACGGCTGCTCCGAGTACGAAGGTGCGGCGACGGCCGAAGTCGTCTGCGACGGTCCCGGTGGTGAGCAACGCGGCGGCGAGACCGATGCTCATCGAGCTCAGAATCCAGGTCCGTCCCGCTGCGTCCGACATCAGGTCCAGCGCGGTGCTGTTGATCGTCGCGAGCGGAGCGGTGAACGCCATCAGCGTCAACAAGGTGCCCGATGCGGCGACGGCCAGTGCGCGGGTGCCGTTCGTGGTGCCGGCGGGCGTGGGTGCAGTGTCGGTCATCGTCGTCTCTCTGGTCTGGTGATCGAACTGTAAACGGCCAACTTGGTTCGGTCAACAGACTGTACGATCGGCGCATGGCACTCGGAACCGACTACGCCCGCCAGGACTGCCCCTTGGCCCGCGCGCTCGAACTCGTCGGCGAGCGCTGGACCATGCTCATCGTGCGCGACAGCTTCTTCGGGGTCCGGCGCTTCGGCGACTTCCAGGTCCACCTCGACATTTCCAAGGCAGTTCTGGCTCAACGGCTCGGCACCCTGGTCGACGCCGGATTGCTCGACCGGCAAGCCCGAGCCCATGGCGGCGGCCACGACGACTACGTCCCGACGCACGCCCTCGAAGGACTGTGGCCGGCCGTCTACGCCCTGAGCTACTGGGGTGAGGAACAGAACCCGAAGCCCACGGGCACACGTCGCCGATTTCTGCATGCGACCTGCGGGACAGATCTGGGACCGCTCGGACTGTGCCCCGAGTGTGGCGTCGCACCCGGCCCACGCGACATCGATACCGACATCGGACCGGGTTACGACCCGGACAACCGATCCGACGCGGTATCGACGCAGCTACGAACGCGCCGACGGCTACTGGCACCTCTGCGCTGAGCGAGGCGCATCAGTTAGGGACGTGAGCCTCGTGCCCGAGGTGGCGTAGCGCTGCTCGAAGCTTGTCGGCAGCCTCGTCCTGTGACTCCGCGGACGGGTTCGGATCCGCACCGGAGATATCGAAATTGCCCATGTCGTACGCCGGAAACACGTGCAGATGCAGGTGCGGCACCTCGAGACCGGCGATCAACAGCCCGGCCCTGGGCGCGTCGAACGCCGTCCTGACAGCCTGACCGATGATCTGCGCGACCGCAGTGATCTTGGCGAACACGGCACCGTCGACGTCCTGCCACTGATCGATCTCCGCACGCGGAACCACCAACGTGTGTCCCTGAGTGACGGGCGCAATCGTCAGAAACGCCACGACGTCGTCGTCCTGCCAGACGAACCGTCCGGGAATCTCGCCTGCGATAATCTTGCTGAAAATAGAAGCCATGGGAACAGAATGCCTTATTGGGGCGTCTCCCAGGTGATTGCCAGGTTCGTCGCAGCGTGGGTCCAGCTGCACACACGAGTGTTGCCTCATGACAACGAACTACCTCGCCCGAGCAGGAGACCACCGGCCCGGCTCGAACGCAACGGCCACGCTCGAGGTGGTCATCCCGGTGTACAACGAAGAGGAGGATCTCGAGCAGTGCATTCGTCGACTGCACGAGCATCTCGAGGAAAGGATCCCGTTTCGGTCGCGAATCACCATCGCCGACAACGCAAGTACCGACGGCACCCTCGCGGTGGCGCATCGGCTCGCCGACGAGATCGACGGAGTTCGGGTTCATCATCTCGACGAGAAGGGACGCGGGCGGGCGCTCAAAGCGGTGTGGCTCGTGTCCGACGCCGACGTCGTTGCCTACATGGATGTCGATCTGTCCACCGACCTCAACGCCCTCATGCCGCTCGTCGCTCCACTGCTGTCGGGTCACTCGGACCTCGCCATCGGCTCTCGGCTGAACCGGTCGTCCCGGGTCGTTCGCGGAGTGAAACGTGAATTGATCTCGCGCAGTTACAATCTCATCCTGCGCACCTCGCTGCGCGCCCGCTTCTCCGACGCTCAGTGCGGGTTCAAGGCGATGCGCACCGATGTTGCTCGCCAGTTGCTTCCACTCGTCGAAGACACCGGATGGTTCTTCGACACCGAACTGCTCGTCATCGCCGATAAGGTCGGCCTACGGATTCACGAGGTGCCGGTCGATTGGGTCGACGACCCCGACAGCAGCGTCCACCTCCTCGATACCGCCGTCAAGGATCTGCAGGGATGCTGGCGCGTCGGTCGTGCCCTTGCGACCGGAATGCTCCCCGTCGCCGAACTGCGTCGAAGCCTGGGACGGGAGCCGCTCGTGGCCGGTGTACCGCACGGAATGATCGGCCAGCTGGTGCGATTCGGCATCATCGGTGTCGCGAGCACCGTGGCCTACGCACTGCTGTATCTGGTGCTGCATCCCATGATCGGAGCACAGGCCGCGAACTTCGCCGGACTGCTCATCACCGCGATACTGAACACAGCGGCCAACCGTGCCTTCACTTTCGGCGTCCGAGGGCCCGCGAGCGCGGGTAAGCACCAGCTGCAGGGTCTGGCGATCTTCGGTGTCGCGCTGCTGATGACCAGCGGCTCGCTCGCGGTACTGCACGCCTGGTCCCCGGACGTGTCGCGGCACGTCGAACTCGCCGTTCTCGTCGTCGCCAATCTCGTTGCCACCGTGTGCCGATTCGTCGCACTGCGGTGGGTCTTCCGTAATCCGGAGTCCGATCTTTCGGAGTCCGATCTTTCGGTGTCCGATCCTTTGGGGGAGAACCGATGACCACGACGATCGAACGGCCGTCCGCGGCCGCGCCGACCGAGCCGGCGACCTCCCGGCGGTGGGAACTCCTCGGGTTGGCCGCTCTGCTGATCGGCACCGGCGTGGCATACATCTGGGGACTCGGTGCCTCGGGTTGGGCCAACTCCTTCTATTCCGCAGCGATACAAGCAGGTTCGGTGTCGTGGAAGGCCTTCTTCTTCGGATCCTCCGACGCGGCCAACTCCATCACCGTCGACAAGCCGCCGATGTCACTGTGGCTGATGTCGTTGTCGGTGCGGGTGTTCGGGCTCAACACCTGGGCGATGCTGGTGCCGCAGGCGCTCCTCGGAGTCGCCTCCGTTGCGCTGCTCCGAGCCGTCGTCGTCCGCCGATTCGGTGCGTCCGCCGGGCTGCTCGCCGGACTGGTGCTGGCGCTGACTCCCGTTGCCGCACTGATGTTTCGGTTCAACAATCCCGACGCGTTGCTGGGGCTACTGATGATCGCCGCCGTCTGGGCCATGTTGCGAGGCGTCGAATCGGGAAAGACCAAGTGGCTGTTGATCACCGGTATGTTCGTCGGATTCGGCTTTCTCACCAAGCAGCTTCAGGTGATGCTCGTCGTACCGCCGCTGGCCTTGACGTACTTGATCGCCGGGCCGCCCAAACTCGGCACTCGAGTGCTGCAACTGTTCGCCGCACTCGGAGCCATGATCGTCTCGGCCGGTTGGTGGTTGCTGATCGTCGAATTCTGGCCGGCATCCTCGCGGCCGTGGGTCGGTGGCTCGCAGAACAATTCGATTCTGGAACTGACTCTCGGCTACAACGGGTTGGGTCGACTCAGTGGCAACGAGACCGGCAGCGTCACCCCGGGCGGCGGTGGTGGCGGCGGGTCGATGTGGGGCGAGACCGGCATCCTCCGCATGTTCGACGCCTCCCAGGGCGGCCAGATCGCCTGGCTCATACCTGCCGCATTGTTGCTGCTGGTGACGGGACTGGTGTTGCGAGGCAAAGCCCCTCGCACCGATGCGCAACGCGCGTCGTTGATCGTCTGGGGCGCATGGCTGCTCGTCACCGGTCTGACGTTCAGCTTCATGGCCGGCATCTTCCACTCGTATTACACGGTCGCACTCTCGCCTGCCGTCGCTGCGCTCGTGGGTATCGGCAGTGTGATGCTGTGGCGCGAACGACAGCGGTTGTGGGTCCGGATCGCGATGGCGCTCGCGGTGGCGTCGACCGTCGCACTGGCGTGGGTGCTGCTCGGCCGTAGCGCGAGCTTCGTGCCGTGGCTGAAGTGGGCGATCCTGGTCGTCGGTGTGGTGGCGGTGGTGGCTCTGCTGATTCCGGCCCTCACTCGCGGCAGGCTCGCCGCGGTCGCGATTCTCGCGGTGATGTTCGCCGGACTGGCCGGGCCGACGGCGTACGCGGTGGACACGATCGGCACCCCGCACACCGGATCGATCGTGTCCGCCGGGCCGAACACCGGTATGCGCGGATTCGGCGGCATGGGTGAGGGCCGGCGCGGGCAGGGTGGTCTGCCGGGTGGAATGCAGTTGCCTCCCGGTGCACAGATGCCGGCCGGAATGCAGCCACCGGCGGGACTCCCGGGTCAGGCCGGCCAGCTGCCGGGCGGAGCCGAGATGGGCATGGGCGGCGGTATGGGTGGACTGCTCGAAGGCAGCACCCCGACCGCCGAGGTCACCGCAATGCTCGAACAGGACGCAGGTTCGTACACCTGGGTGGCGGCGGCCATCGGTGCCAACACCGCGGCGGGTTATCAACTGGCCACCGAGGATCCCGTCATGCCCGTGGGCGGCTTCAACGGAACCGACCCGTCGCCGACCCTCGCCGAGTTCCAGCAGTACGTGGCCGACGGCCGAATCCACTACTTCATCGGAGGCGGCGGTATGGGTGGCAGGGAGTCGGGTTCCTCGGCCGAAATCTCGGCATGGGTGACCGAGAACTTCACCGCGACCACCGTCGACAACGTCACGCTGTACGACCTGACACAGTAATCTCGCCATCCCCGACGGGCCCCGCATCACGACAGGTGCGGGGCCCGTCGGCGTCGAGCAGATAGTCTGATGCACTGTGCGCGTACTCGTCATAGGTTCCGGTGCTCGTGAGCACGCCCTTCTACTTGCGTTGAAGGCCGACCCGTCGGTCGACAAGCTGTTCGTCGCTCCCGGCAATGCAGGCACGGCCACGCTCGCCGAACAGCACGCCGTCGACGTGGCATCCGGTGAGGCGGTGACAGCACTGGCCACGAAGCTCGAGGTGGACCTCGTCGTCATCGGCCCCGAGGTGCCCCTGGTTCTCGGAGTGGCCGATTCTCTGCGCGAAGCCGGCATCGCCACATTCGGCCCGTCGGCCGACGCCGCACGCATCGAAGGATCCAAGGCCTTCGCCAAAGACGTCATGGCACAGGCCGGCGTGCGAACCGCACACAGCGAAATAGTCGACTCGCCCGCACTGCTCGATGCCGCCCTCGACCGATTCGGCCCCAACTGGGTCGTCAAGGACGACGGACTCGCAGCAGGCAAAGGCGTCGTCGTCACCACCGACCGCCTCGTCGCTCGCGACCACGCCGCCGAACTCCTCGAAAACGGTCACCCGGTACTGCTCGAGTCGTTCCTCGACGGCCCCGAGGTGTCCCTGTTCTGCCTCGTCGACGGCGAGACCGTGGTGCCGCTGCTGCCCGCGCAGGACCACAAACGCGTCGGCGACGGAGACACCGGCCCCAACACCGGTGGCATGGGCGCGTACACCCCACTCCCATGGTTGCCCGAAGGTGCGGTCGACGAGATCGTCCGTGACGTGGTGAAACCCGTTGCGGCCGAGATGGTGAAGCGTGGAGTGCCGTTCTCGGGTCTGCTGTACGCCGGTCTCGCGATGGGTGCCGACGGCCCGGCCGTCGTCGAATTCAACTGTCGCTTCGGCGATCCCGAGACTCAGGCGGTGCTGGCCTTGCTGGAGTCACCGCTCGGCGAGGCGCTGAACGCGACGGCCACCGGCACGCTGGCGTCACTGCCGCCTCTGCGCTGGAAGGACGGCGCGGCGGTCACCGTCGTCATCGCCGCCGAGAACTACCCCGGTCGCCCCCGCACCGGTGACGAGATCCTCGGCTCCGAGGGCGAAGGCGTCCTGCATGCCGGCACCGCTGTGAAGGACGGCGCGGTCGTCTCCGCGGGTGGACGCGTGCTGAGCGTCGTCGGCACAGGATTCGACCTCACCGCCGCCCGAGATGACGCCTACTCCCGGATCGCCGGAATCCGATTGCCGGGCAGCCACTTCCGCACCGACATCGGCCTCGCTGCCGTGGAGGGTCGCATCTCGCTGTAGGTGACCTCAGCGCCCACTATTCGTGCTGAAACACCTTTTCCCGATTTTGGGAGCGAATTGTGGGCGCTCAGGTCAGTGCCTTCCGGCGTCGACGCACCGTATCGATGATCTGGTCCACCACGTAAGCGAGGTTGCTCATCACCATCGCTGCCGAATAACGCAGAACCAACCAACCGTCGAGTTGCAGAGAGTTCTGCCGAACTCGATCGCTGGTGAACACCTTGGACTCTACGTGGAACTCACGGCCGTCTATCTCCACGATCACCCGTGACCTCCGGTCCATCAGGTCGGCAAAGTACCGGCCCACCTCGGCGTTGATTTCCAAGTGGTAGCCCCGCGCCGTGAGTGCGCGCGCCACTATTCGCTCCGGCTCGGACAAGGTGCGTGGACAACACACGCGTAGTTGTTTTCTCACCGCTGCAATCCCGGCCATCCCCGCAGACTCCTCACACTGCAGCGCAACCGCCCGCCAGCTGACCTTGTGCGTGAGTGCGGCGTCGAAGAATTGCTCCAGTGCAGTCGTGGGCAACATGGCTGCAGCGTCGATGATGCACTGTTCGATCGTGACAACGGGAAGCAGATCGACGTAGCTGGACTCGATCAGGGTTCGGCGGTATTGGCGAACCCACGGCGGGCCTGCCCGTTTTGTAGAGCGAGCGATCGTGACGTGAACCTGCTCCGGTTCGTGGTCGAGCAGGGTCCACCACCACGCAGCCGTCAGGTGACTGAGCACGGCTTTCGGTTGCCACAACGTGACCGCGGCGCACCGGTCGCGGAAATCGGGCTCGCCGGTGCAGTAGATGGCAGGCAGTATTCGCGTCAACTTTCCGGTCTTGGTGCGGTAGGTGATAGCTCCTCTGGTCATTCCCGAATCGAGTAGTTGTTGTTGCGTGTACACCGTCATTCGCACAGCCTTGCGTCGAAATAGTCGTCGCGGGAGAGAGATTCGCGAATTGTGGATAGCCTTGATTCCTGTGGATAACTGACCTCAGGTCACACTTTGCGAGGACTCCGACGGTATGCCGTGTGGTAGTGCGAATAGTGGGCGATGAGGTCAGTAGTGTCGATGGAATGCACAGTGAATCGCAGCGATCGAAGGTCGAGCCGTTCCACGTGATGGATGTGTTCGCCGCGGCGGCCGAGCGGGCGCGTACTCACGGTGATGTGCTGTCGCTCGCCGCAGGTCAGCCGTCGACCAGGGCACCCGAGCCGGTGTTGCGCGCCACCCGAGACGCGCTGGATTCGCATCTGCTCGGGTACACCGAGACGCTGGGCATTCTGCCGCTACGGCAAGCGATCGCGGAGTACCACAGCACGCGGTACGGCATCACCGTCGAGGCCGGCGACGTGGTGATCACCACCGGGTCGTCGGGCGCATTCACGTTGTTGTTCCTCGCTGCGTTCGACGCGGGGGATACCGTCGTCATGGCCAGGCCCGGGTACCCGGCGTATCGAAACACGTTGGCGGCGTTGGGCTGTCGCGTCGTCGAACTGGATTGTGTGGAGGAGACACGGTTCCAGCCCACCGTCGCGATGCTCGACGAACTACCGGAGCCGCCTGCCGGGCTCATCGTTGCCAGTCCGGCCAATCCCACCGGCACGATCATCGACCCCGACGAGCTGGCCGCCATCACACGCTGGTGCGACGAGCACGGAACCCTGTTGATTTCCGACGAGATCTATCACGGCATCTCCTACGGCGATGCGCACACGTCGAGCGCGTGGGAGACGTCGAAGGAATCCGTGGCCATCGGATCGGTGTCCAAGTACTTCTCGATGACGGGGTGGCGCATGGGCTGGATGCTGCTGCCGGCCCGATTGCGCAGGGCCGTCGAACGTTTGGCGTCGAACATGACGGTCTGCCCGCCGGCTATTTCGCAGGTGGCAGCCATTGCGGCGTTCACCGAAGAGTCGCGCCGCGAGCTGGATTCGCATGTCGAGCGGTACGCCGTCAACCGCAGGATCCTGCTCGACGGTTTGCCTGCGTTGGGTATCACCGATCTGGCTCCGGCCGACGGTGCCTTCTACGTGTACGCCGACATCGCGCATCTCACCGACGACTCGCGTAGTTGGTGCGCCCGAGTGCTGGCCGAGACCGGTGTCGCGTTGGCACCCGGCGTCGACTTCGACACCGTCCGTGGGAACCACACGGTGCGATTCTCGTTCGCGGGCACCACGTCCGACGTCGAAGAAGCGTTGGAGCGACTACGTCGCATGTGAATGGAAACTCGTAGCAGGCTACGAGGCAGGAGTGGAGCCTGCGGAACGACAGGAAAGCGCTGCGCTCACATGCGGCGCAGCCGCTCCAGCACCTCGTCGATGTCGGCGGCGGATACGTCGCGATGCGTCACGAAGCGCACCTTGGCGGCGACGGTGACGGCGGCGATGCCCAGATCGGCCAGCTCGGTCACCGTCCGAACAGGATCGGCGACGGCGGCGAGCACGATATTCGTCTGAGGTTCCGCGACCTCCCAGCCCCGTTCACGAAGGCCGCGTGCCAGCGTCGAGGCATTTGCGTGATCCTCGGCGAGATCGCCGATTCGATCAAGGGCGACGAGCCCTGCCGCAGCGAGCACGCCACCCTGACGCACGCCGCCGCCCAACATCTTTCGCACACGCCGGGCCTCATGGATTCGCGCCGCATCGGAGACGAGCATCGAGCCGACGGGTGCACCGAGCCCCTTGCTCAGGCATACTTGCACCGTGTCTGCGCCGGCGGTCAACGACGCGATCGGAACATCCAGTGCCACAGCGGCATTCCACAGCCGAGCCCCGTCGAGGTGAATTCGCAATCCCGAGTCACGTCCGGCAGCAACGAGTTCCGCCCACTCGTCCGGTCCCAACACGGCACCGCCGGCGAAATTGTGTGTGTTCTCGAGCGAGAGCAATGTGGTCCGCAGGGCGAAGTACGGTCCGACGCCGCCGGCTGCCGCACGCACCGTCGACGCAAGGGGGCGTCCGGGGCCACCGTCGTGAGGAAGTGCTTCGGGCATTCCGCCCGCCAACCAGGCTGCGGTGCCGAGCTCGGAGCCCAGGACGTGCGCGTGCTCCGGGGCCAGGAATCGATCGCCGCGCTGCAGATGGAGCATCAGCGCGATGATGTTGCCCATCGAACCGGACGGCACCCACAGCGCCGCCTCGAAGCCGAGCAGATCCGCCACTCTTTCCTCGAGCGCCGCCATCGTCGGATCGTGATCGAGGACGTCGTCGCCCACTTCGGCGTCGACCATTGCTTGTCGCATGATCGAATCTGGTCGGGTGATGGTGTCGGAGCGAAGGTCGATAGGTCGATGAGCCACGAACACTGACAATTCCATAGCGCGAAAGCAGTCCGACGAACGGCTGCGAGCTGGCACGATGACTGGAATGTCCGCAGGTCCGACCGAGTCGCAGCACAAGGTGTCGGGTGCGACTCCGAAGGGAGTGCGCCGCCGCCACGCTCTGGCGTCGGCGGCTGCAGACCTGCTGGTCGAGGGTGGATTCGACGCGGTTCGGCACCGGTCGGTGGCCGCTCGCGCCGGACTGCCGTTGGCGTCGACCACCTACTATTTCGAGTCGCTCGGCGACTTGGTGGCCGCGGCGGTCGACGTCGTCGGGACCCGCGAGATCGACGTCATGCGCGGACGTATCGACGACGAGGGCAAGTGCTCGCAGAAGATGGAGTCGACCGTCGACCTCATCGTCGACCTGCTGATCGGCCCGCAGGGCGGTCACGAGCAACTGGTCGCGAGATACGAGCGGTTCATCGCGTCGGCTCGGCATCCCGAACTGCGCGAGGTGCAGTTGAGGCTGCGCGCCCAGATCGACGACCTGCTCACCGACGTGCTCCGCAGATCCGGCCGAACGGTGCAGGAAGAGCAGTTACGACGACTCGTGGCAGTGGTCGACGGTGCAGTGGTGGGCGCGCTCAGCGAGGTGGATCCCGATCCGCGCGAAATGGCGCGGAGCATGCTGTTGGCCGTCATCGACATCGTGGCACCGGCGGAACAGGTGTCGGCCGATTGACTCCGGCACCCTCAGGCCGGCGTGTTCAGCCCGAAGTCGTTCTCGTCCGAGTCTGCGTCTTGAATCGGTGGCACCTCGCACACACCGTCCTCACAGACGGGGCCGCGGTCGTCGCCGACCATCTCCAATGGACCGTTCACGAGCCGGCTGCGGCCTTGCGCAGGACGTCGGTGAACACCGACGCTTCCTGCGCGCCCGACACACCGAGCCGTCCGTCGATCACGAAGAACGGCACACCACTGATCCCGTAGGCGATGGCCTGCTCCTTGTCCGCGCGCACTGCCGGCAGGAACTCCTCGGACTTCAGCGCCGCGACCACCTCGTCGCGGTCGAGGCCGACCTCCGTGGCCAGATCGGCGAGGTCATCGACACGTCCGACGTGGCGGCCCTCCTCGAAGTAGGCCGCCAGCAGCCGTTCCTTCATCTCGACCTGCTTGCCCTTCGACTTGGCGAAGTGCAGGAGCTCGTGTGCTTTGACGGTGTTGGTGTGCTGCAAGGCGTCGAAGTCGTACGCAAGCCCCTCGGCTGCGGCCAGCTCGGTCATCTGCCCCAACATCTGCGTGACCTGGGCGGCAGGCATGCCTTTGTGAGAGACGAGGAAGTCGACTTCGGTGCCGTCGAAGTCGACCGGTGTGTCGGGTGCCAGCTCGAACGAGTGGAACTCCACCTCGAGCGTCCCGCCATCGGCGATGAACTCCGCAGCGCCTGCCTCGAAACGGCGCTTACCGACGAAGCACCACGGGCACGCGATATCGGACCAGATGTCGACCTTCACTGTTCGGCTCACGGCGACTGCAACATCGGAATGCGGTGATGTTATTCCACGCGGCGATGATCGCGGGAGGTCGTTGGCGGCAGTCCACTTTCGAAACAGTGCAGTCGTCTTCCGAGACCGACAACTGGGCCACGTAAGCTGGATGCTCGTGAGCATCCCGAATGTCCTGGCCACCCGTTACGCAAGCCCCGAACTGGTGGAGCTGTGGTCTCCGGAATACAAGATCACGCTCGAACGGCAATTGTGGATTGCCGTGCTGCGCGCACAGTCCTCGCTCGGAGTCGACGTGCCCAACGCGGCGATCGCCGATTACGAAGCTGTCGCCGACCAGGTCGACCTGGCATCGATCGCCGAGCGGGAACGCGTCACCAGGCACGACGTGAAGGCTCGCATCGAGGAGTTCAACGCCCTCGCCGGTCACGAGCACATCCACAAGGGACTCACCAGCCGTGACCTGACCGAGAACGTCGAGCAGCTGCAGATTCTGCGTTCGCTCGAACACGTCCACACGCACGGTGTCGCAGTGGCGAAGCGGTTGGCCGAACGCGCCGCCGAATACTCCTCCCTCGTCATGGCCGGTCGTAGCCACAACGTCGCCGCCCAGGCCACCACGCTGGGCAAGCGCTTCGCGTCGGCCGCCGACGAGCTGCTGCTCGCACTGTCCCGGCTGCAGGAACTGATCGCGCGTTACCCACTGCGCGGTATCAAGGGGCCGATGGGCACCTCGCAGGACATGCTCGACCTGTTCGGCGGAGACTCCGCGAAGCTCGTCGCACTCGAACGCATCGTCGCCGATCATCTCGGCTTCCGGCACACGCTCACCAGCGTCGGCCAGGTGTACCCCCGCTCGCTCGATCACGAGGTCGTGTCCGCGCTGGTCCAGGTGGGTGCCGGGCCGTCGTCGTTCGCGCACACCGTCCGCCTGATGGCGGGCCACGAGCTGGTCACCGAGGGCTTCCAGCCCGGCCAGGTCGGGTCGTCGGCGATGCCGCACAAGATGAACACGCGCTCGTGTGAACGCGTCAACGGCCTGCAGGTGGTGCTTCGCGGCTACGGATCGATGGCCGCCGAGCTCGCCGGAGCTCAGTGGAACGAGGGCGACGTCTTCTGTTCCGTCGTGCGTCGCGTCGCGCTGCCCGACGCGTTCTTCGCCATCGACGGTCTCATCGAGACCTTCCTGACCGTGCTCGACGAGTTCGGCGCGTACCCCGCCGTCATCGCCAAGGAACTGGATCGCTACCTGCCGTTCCTCGCGACGACCAAGGTGCTGATGGCGGCCGTACGTGCAGGCGTCGGCCGCGAGACCGCGCACGAGGCGATCAAGGAACACGCCGTCGCCGTCGCGTTGGCCATGCGTGAGCAGGGACTCGAGCCCGACCTGCTGGATCGCCTGGCCGCCGACGACCGCCTGCCGCTCGACCGCGCTGCACTCGATGCGGCGCTGGCCGACAAGACGGCCTTTGTCGGCGCTGCGGACGCTCAGGTCAGTGCGGTCGTCTCGGCCGTGGAGCGGCTGATCGCGAAGTTCCCGGCCGGTGCGGCCTACAGCCCGTCGCCGATTCTCTGAGTTCTCTGTTGTGAGTGGAAACTCGTAGTGGGCTGCGAGTTTCCAGTCACATCAGGACGTCCGGCAGGTCTGCGACGGAATCGATCACGTGATCGGGTTCCATCGCGAATTCGTCGGTGATGCGTCGATCGAGCACGTCCTGACGGAACTTTCCGGTGCGCACCAGGACACCGGTCATGCCGACGACCTGGGCGGCGAGGACGTCGTTGTCGAGGTCGTCGCCGACCATGACGACGTCGTCCGGGTCGACGCCCATCCGCTCGGACGCCGTGCGGAAGCCCAGGGGAGCGGGCTTGCCGATGGCTTTCGCGGCGTGTCCGGACGCTTGCTCCATCCCGGCGAGGTACATGCCGGTGTCGATGCGCAACCCGCCACCGGTACTCCACATCAACGATCGATGCATCGCGACGACGGGAATGCCGCGACACAGCCAGTCGTAGACGCGACTGAGACGCTCGTGCGTGAATTCCGGGCCGGCACCGCCGACGACCACGACATCCGGATCCCCGGACGACTCGTCGACGAATTCGATGCCCGGCATATCGGCCGCGATCTCGCCGTTGTTGATCATGACCACCCGAGCATCCGGGTAGTTCTCGCGTAGATGATCCGCGGTGAGCGACGCGGCGGTGACGATCTCGTCGGAATGGACGTCGAGTCCGACGTCGCGCAATGCCGCCGCTATCTGCTCGCGCGTCTTCGAGGTCGTGTTGGTCAGGAACGCGCGTGCAATGTCGTTGTTGTCCAGGTACTTCAGCGTCGCGGCTGCTCCGGGTACCGCCTGCCACGACGTGACGAGTACGCCGTCGATGTCGAAGAGAACCCCGCCGATGCTCATCGGCAAACAGTAGTCGGGTCGAGTCAGTCGTGCAGTTTCAGCAGTCGCGGTGTCGTTCGTGCAGTCTGCGCTCACGCCTAGGCTCGATGCCGTGAACCCCTACACGATTTTCTCCGAGATCATTGCTGGGACCGCCGAGGCGTCGCGCGTCCACGAGGACGACACCGCGATCGCGTTCATGGACATCAGGCCTCTCACCACCGGGCACGTGCTCGTGGTGCCCAAGCAGCAGTATCGGACGCTGGCCGAGTTGCCGCCCGAGATCGGTGCGCATCTGTTCGTTATCGGGCAGAAGGTGGCTGCCGCTGTGCGAGCGAGCAATCCGCGCGTCGCCGGGGTGAACCTGTTCCTCGCCGACGGCACGGTGGCAGGTCAGGAGATCTTCCACGTGCATCTGCACGTCATCCCGCGCATGATCGGCGACGGATTCGGCCTGCGGGCTCGGCCGTCGTCGCCGCATCGATCCGAACTCGACCGACTGGCGGCGGAGATCGCGGCCGCGCTTACTCGGCAGTGACCTTCTGCGCCTTGGACAGTGCATCGGCGTAGACGTTGATGGTGTTGGTGTAGCGGCTGTAGCTCTTGTTGGCGCCGTAGTCCCACAGCACCATCTGTTGCTTCTCGACGGCGGAGATGGTGTCGAAGCCGGGGTAACGGCTCGGGATGTCGGCAAGCTTCACGTCGGATGCGTTGGCAACGTCGTGGTAGACGAACGCGACATCGGCATCGACACTCGAGACGTTCTCCCAGGACACCTTCTTCCAGTAGCCGTCGTCGGTGCCGTCGGGTGTGTACATCTTCAGGCCCCAGCTTTCGTAGTCGCTGAAGTCGGGATCCGCCGACGGGTCGAGTACGTAGGCGACGTCGAGGGGCCAGACTCCGACTCCGGTGAGGTCCTGACGTTCGGACGCAACCTTCTTGAAGTTGGTGACAGCAGCGTCGTAGTCGGACTTGATGTCTGCCAGCTGTGGGGTGTCGAGGTCGACGCCGAGCGACGACGCCAACCCGGCGTAGTTCTCGATGGTCTTCGCGGTCGACGTCGTGTCCAAGGTGACCCCCAGGGTGGGAGCGATCCGATCGATCGGGTCGGCCTTGGACGAATCGGCCGTCGTGGTCAACTTGCCGAACTGGCCGAATCTCGGGTTGAACTCACCGATGACGAGATCCGGGTCCAGGCTGGCGGCTTTCTCGAAATCGAAGGTGCCCCAGGTCTCGCCGACCGATTCGATGCCCGTCAGATCGGAGCAACTCAGAATCGGGCTGGTCCCCATCGGCGTCGTCGACCAGATGGCGATCGGCTTGATTCCGTACGACATCAGCGCAGCGGCGGATTCCTCGTCGGCGATGATTCTGGTCGGTTGTGCATCGAGGGACACGGTCCGTCCGCGGCCGTCGGTATATGTGAACGGTCCGGACGCTCGGTCGACCGAATCGACGCGGTCGTTCGCACTGCACGCGGCGGGGTTCGCGTTCAGGTCGACGGCCTGGGTGCCGGCGTCCTCGGTGTCGGTGGTGCCGCTGCTGCACGCGGCAGCAGCGAGAAGCACGAGAACCGCTATGCCTCCGGTGAGGGCGCGGGGTGCGGAGCCGAATCTGCTCGAAATCGGTGTCACGTGTCTGCTTTCGTCGAGGCCGAGATGGCCGATGTCGAGTGGAGCGCCGTTCTTCCTGGTGTCGAGGTAGGGGCCGAGGGCACCCTCCTCGCGGTAGCCCACAGATGCTAGCCTCCTCAGGGTCGACTAAGCGAGGGTAGCCTTTCCTTATGGACTGGCTCTGGATATCGCCTGGTCGCGCGCATACGCAACACAGTCGATCGAAGGGGACTCACCGAATGGATCAGCGGGGAATCGGACGGGACGAACTGCGGGCGGTGGTTGCAGAACTGATCGGTGCGGAACCCGGGGCTGTGTCGATGGACGCGGATCTGTTCGAGCTGGGTCTCGAATCGATCGTTCTGATGCGGTTGGTCGGGAGATTCCGCAAGCAGGGGTCGACGGTGACGTTTGCCGAGCTCGCCGCGCAGCCGAACATTTCTGCCTGGTCCGAATTGATCGGTGGTTCGGCCGAATCGAGTTCCCGAAACCCCGAGCGGCAATCGACTCTGGTCGAACCGGACACGTCGGAGTTCGATCTCGCACTGTTGCAGCACGCCTACTGGATCGGGCGCAGTGCCGAGCAGCGGTTCGGTGGGGTCGCACCGCATCTCTACACCGAATTCGACGGCGAGGCAGTGGATCCCGATCGACTACGTGCGGCGCTCGATGCCGTCGCACAACGGCACGAGATGTTGCGGGCCCGGATTTCGGACAACGGACAGCAGCGCATCGAACCGACCTCGGGGTGGCGCGGGTTGACGGTCCACGACCTACGATCCGAGTCCGACCCGACCGACCGCCTCGAAGAAACGCGGCTCCGTCTGACCCACCAGATGCTCGATATCGAAGCGGGCGAGATGTTCTCGGCCGATCTGTCGCTCCTGCCGAACGGTCGCACGCGTCTGCACCTGGACATCGACATGATCGCCGGCGACGCAGTGAGTTTCCGTATTCTGGTTGCAGACCTGGCGCGGGCCTACGACGGCGATCCCCTCCGGGCAATCGAGTACAGCTATTCGCGGTACCTCGCCGATCGGCCGCTCGATCGACGCAGCGCCCGTGCTCAGGCCGAACGCTACTGGTCCGAGCGCCTCGACTCACTGCCCGGAGCGCCGACTCTTCCGTTGCTGGAACATGATTCGGGTGCTCCGGTAGCATTGCGTCGGGCATTTCATCTCGACTCCGCGGCATACGGCGATCTCCAGACGCACGCCAGAGCCCACGGAGTCACCCCGGCGGTGGCAGTGGCCACGGCGTTCGCCGAGGTGATCGGTGCCTGGTCTCGCGAACAACGGTTTCTGCTCAACGTGCCAATGTTCGATCGCGCTCCGACGCATCCCGACGTCGAGAATCTCATCGGTGACTTCTCGTCGTCGGTCATGCTGGAAGTCGATCTGAGCGAGCCGCTCTCGTTCGTCGAACGTTCCCGTCGGATCCGGTCCCGACTGCACGAAGACGCCTCGCACGCCGACTATTCCGGGGTCGAGGTGCTGCGCGACCTCGGCCGCCGTCGAGGAGAGCCGGTGCTGGCTCCCGTCGTCTTCACGAGCGCGCTCGGTTTGGGCGAGTTGTTCGACGCTCGCGCGCGGCAGGTCTTCGGTGATCCGGTGTGGATCATGTCGCAGGGGCCGCAGGTGGTTCTCGACGCGCAGATCACCGAACTCGACGGTGGCGTGTTGGTCAACTGGGACATACGCGAGAACGAGTTCCTCCCAGGAGTTCCCGACGCGATGTTCGACGCGTTCGAGACGCTGGTTCGCGCACTCGTGGTCGACGGTGACTCCGTGTGGGCGGAGCCTGTGGGTCAGCTGGTTCCACCGCGTCAGCTGATGTCGCGAACTCCGTCAGCCGATGTACCCCGAACGGACGCGTCGCAGTCGGCCGGGAACGAGACTCTGCACCGCGCCTTCTTCGATCGCGCGTCGCAGCATCCCGACGCGCTGGCGCTCGAGTGGGGCGAGAACGAGTCGATGACGTACGGAGACTTACGAGATCGTGCTCTGAAAGTAGCTGCTGCGCTGACCGATCGCGGCGTGGGGGTGGGCGACACGGTGGGCGTGACCTTGCCCAAAGGGCCCGATCAGGTGATCGCGATCCTGGGTGTTCTGGCCGCGGGCGGGGTGTACGTACCGATCGGCGTCGACCAACCGTCGAGCCGTGCTGCGCTGATCGCCCGAAAAGCGGGGTTCACGGTGACGATCGGCGGGTCGGGCGACGACGGTCTCGCGGTGTCCCACGCGATCCTGAGTGAGCCTCGGCCCGCCCCGCACCTCGGCCCCGACACCGCGCCCGCGTACATGATCTTCACCTCCGGCTCCACGGGTGAACCGAAAGGTGTTGTGGTCTCGCATCGAGCCGCGATGAACACGATCATGGATCTGGTCGAACGTTTCGACCTGAACGAGGGCTACCGTCCATTGTGCCTGTCCGAGTTGGACTTCGACCTGTGCACGTTCGACCTGTTCTCGGTGTTCGCGGCCGGCGGTACGGCCGTGCTCATCGAGGAACACGAGCGCAAGGATCCGCAGCGCTGGGCCGCGCTGATTCGTGCGCATCGCGTCACGGTGATCAGCTGCGTGCCCCCGCTGCTGGACATGATCCTGTCCACCGGTGACGATATGGGCGGTTCGCTCGAGGTCGTCATGCTCGGCGGCGACAAGGTGAGTATCGACCTTTACCGGCGGCTGACGGCGGCGGTTCCCGGATGTCGGTTCGCCGGACTCGGTGGCGCTACGGAAACCGCGATCCACAACAGCATCTGTGAGGTCGTGGACGTCGATCCGAACTGGCGCACGGTCCCGTTCGGGGTGCCGCTCGCGTCGATGGCGCTTCGGGTGGTCGATGCGCGTGGGAACCAGGTGCCGGACTGGGTGCCCGGTGAGTTGTGGGTCGCGGGCGTCGGTCTCGCCGACGGCTACCTGGGCGATCCCGAGCGTACGAACGAGCGCTTCGTCGAGGCCGACGGCTACCGCTGGTACCGCACCGGAGACCTGGTTCGGTACTGCCCCGGCTCGACGGCCGAGACCGGCTCCATGGTCGAATTCGTGGGCCGTGTGGACAACCAGATCAAGATCAACGGATTTCGGATCGAACTCGGAGAGATCGAAGCGGCACTCACCGCGGATCACGAGGTGGCCACTGCCGCAGCCGTTGTCGACCGCACCGCAGCTCCGATCCTGCTGTCCGCCGTGGTGCCGACCGATCGAGACGCGGATCCCCGTGAGACGGTAGCGGCCGTGAGGGCCAGGGCCGCCGAGCGTCTCCCAGCGCACATGGTGCCGGAGCAGATCGTGACGGTCTCCGCGCTGCCGCTGACCGTCAACGGCAAGATCGACTCCGCTGCCGTCGTCCGGCTGTGTCGCGCAGCGGGAGAAAGCGAACGGGTCGATGCCCGGATTGCGCCCAGAACTCACCTCGAAAGCGCCCTCGCCCTGATCTGGCAGAAGGTACTCGGGGTCGACGGCATCGGTGTGACGGACACGCTCTTCGCGCTCGGCGGCGATTCCGTCCTGGCGACGACCATCGTCGCCCGCATTCGCGAGTCCTTCGACATCACGTCGGTCACCGTGCGCATGATGTTCGCGGCACCCACCGTGGCCGGGCTCGCGGACCGGATGATCGACGCAGAAGGTGACGCAGAATTCCTCGAAGCCACCGCCGAGATCTTCCTGTCGGTCGAAGCGATGTCGGAGGACGAACTGTCGGCCGCGCTCGAACACCATTCCTGACCCGCTTCGCATTCCCGGAGGACGAGAATCCATGGTGCAGAACATGACCGAACTTGCCGAGCCGGACGCCGACGTCGACGCTTTCGTACCGTTCGGCGACGAGCGTGCCCGGAGGTACCTCGACGCCGGGTTGTGGCGAGGTGAAACCCTTCCAGAGGTGTTCGCAACGTGGGCGACGCAGTTCGGCCCTTCGAGGGCGGTCGTCGACGATCGCACGGAGCTGAGGTACGACGAGCTGCTTCGACGAGTGCGGAGCGTCGCAGCCGGATTCGCCGATCGCGGCATCGGACCGGGCGACCGGGTGGTCGTGCAATTACCGAACTCCGTGAACTTTGCGGTCGTGCTGTTCGCCTTGCTCGAATGCGGAGCGATCCCGGTGCTGACGCTGCCTGCACATCGCCGACGTGAGATCACCCATCTCGCCGCCACCGCATCGGCGGTGGCGTACGTGATCTCCGATCGGGACGGCGACTTCGACTATTGCGAACTCGCCGATGAGGTTCTCGCGTCGGTGACGAGTGTTCGGCACGTCTTCGTCGACAGTTCCGGACCCGAATCGAACGGCGGCGGGTCCCATACCTCTCTGTCCGCGGTGGCCGGGGTGCCCCGACAGTTTCCGCGCGCCCGGCCGACCGATCCTGCCTTACTGCTGGTCTCCGGTGGCACGACGGGATTGCCCAAGCTGATTGCCCGTACGCACAACGATTACGAATACAACGCCAGGGCCAGTGCGGAGGTCTGCGCTCTCGGTCCCGAGGACGTGTATCTCGCCGTTCTCCCTGCTGCACACAACTTTCCGCTCGCATGCCCCGGGCTGCTCGGTGCCCTCGGGGTAGGGGCAACGGTGGTGTTCTCCGGCAGTGCCAGCCCAGACCACGCGTTCGCGCTGATCGAGAGGTATCGCGTGACGATCACGGCGCTGGTTCCGACGTTGACTCATCTGTGGTGCGAGGCAACGGAATGGGAGGATGCAGACCTGTCCAGCTTGCGGTTGCTGCAGGTCGGGGGAGCGAAGCTGGCACCTGAGGTCGCCAAGCTGGTCGAGCCCGCGCTCGGATGCCGGCTGCAGCAGGTGTTCGGCATGGCCGAAGGACTACTGAACTACACCCGAGCCGAGGACAGCCCGGAACTGGTGATCGGAACGCAAGGCAGGCCGTTGTCCCATCTGGACGAGGTGCGCGTCGTCGATGCGGACGGAAACGATGTATCGCCCGGGGAAGTCGGTGAATTGCTGACGCGGGGCCCCTACACCATCAATGGCTATTATTCTGCGGCAGAACATAATACGACTGCCATCACCCCGGATGGGTTCTATCGCAGTGGGGATCAGGTGCGCGAGCTCGAGTCGGGCCATCTCGTCGTCACCGGTCGCATCAAGGACGTGATCACCCGAAACGGCGAGAACGTCGCGGCCGACGAGCTCGAAGACCTGCTGCTCACCCATCCTGCAGTAGCGCGGGTCGCGGTGATCGGGGTGCCCGATGCCGCTGTGGGCGAAAGTGTCTGCGCAGTCGTGGTGCCGAACGGAAGCGGTCCGACCGTCGCCGACGTGCGGGCCTTCCTGACGGCGGCCGGCTGCGCCGGATTCAAACTGCCCGATCGCGTGGTGACACGAACATCGCTGCCCGTCACCGCCATCGGCAAAGTGGACAAGTCCTTGCTCGTCACACAGTGCACGCAACAGCAGCCGACTCGATGAAGGAACCCATGGATCTCGACGACGTCAGACGTAGGTTGGTGCAGGAGCGGTTGCGGCGTGCCCGAGGCGACGAGGCCGCACCCGAGGCGAGCCGCGGCCCACTCGCAGACGTCGAGTCCGCCGAATTCGAGTCGTTGAGGGAGCAATTCGGATCCATCGACGACGTCTGGCCACTGTCACCACTGCAGCTCGGGCTCGTCTTCCAGGTAGGTGTCGACGCCGATGCCACCGAGCTGTACACCGTCCGCACCGTCGTCGAGGTCGACCGCGTCCTCGACGACGACAGGATCAGGCGAGCTCTGCAATCGGTCGTCGATACCACCGCGGCGATGCGGACGGCCTTCGTGACGCCGGACGACACCGCGCCGGCCCAGGTCGTGCTCTCTGCGGTGCAGGCACCGTTGACGGTGGTGGATCTCCGTGCGTGCCCGGCGAGCGAGGTGGACGATCGATGGAGCCGGATTCTCGCGGACGACCGGGCGCTCTCGTTCGACATCGCTGCGCCGCCACTGTTTCGGGTCACCCTGGTGCACCTTCCCGGAGGGGTCGACCGACTGTTGACCACCTACTGGTTCGGGTGCTTCGACGGCGGATCCTCGGCACTGCTCGTGGCTCGAGTCCTGGAGCAGCACGACGAGAACGGCACGCCCGTTCCGCCGGACCACGGCTACCGTGAGTATCTGCGTTGGCTGGCTTCTCGCGACCGTGCCGAGTCCGAGCAGGCGTGGCAGCGGTACTTCGGCGATATCGACAGCCCGACCTCGGTGGCCGCGGAGGCCACCCGTGGGGACGGTTCACCCCGCAGGATCGAACGCAGAGTGACGGCAGCGGTGTCCGGCGCGCTGGATCTGCACGCACGTCGATCCGGTTCGACTCTGTTCACGGTTCTCGCAGCGGCCTGGGCGAGTGTGTTGATGCGTGTGGTGGGGCGGTCCGATGTGGTGTTCGGTACCGCCGTCGCCGGTCGGCCCATGGATGTGGCCGGTTCCGACACCGCGATCGGCGCGTTCATCAGCACGGTGCCGATCCGGGTGACGGCAGGTGGATTCGATTCGGTCACCGATGTGGCTGCGCGCGTGCAGGATCAGCGTCTCGACCTGATGCCGCACGACACCCTCGGTCTCGGTGGAATTCAGCAGGCCATCGGTGCGGGGGCTCTGTTCGACACCCTGCTCGTCCTGCGTAACGCTGCCGGGCCTGCGGGACGACAAGAATCGACGTCGGCGGGGAACGAGCGCCGCGTGCGACACATCTCGACCGTCGATGGGTCCGAGTTCCCGGTGTCCATCGCAGTGGATCCCGGCGATGAACTGAACCTGTCGGTGACGTATCTACCCGATTCTGTGGACGACGAGCGTGCCCGATCGCTGCTCGACTCGTTCGCATCGGCACTCGATACCGTTGCAGCGCAGCCCGATCTGCCGATCTCGCGCTGGCCGTCTGCCCCGGGCGACATGCCGAGTGTCGTCGAGAACGAGTTCGACGGCCGATCGGAACGACTGCAGGACAACACGATCGCCGAATTGCTCGCCGCACGCGCCGCGGCCGTTCCCGACGACATCGCGTTGGTGTTCGGAGACCGGCGGCTGACCTTCGGCGACCTCGACCGGCGGGTGAACGCCTGCGCACTGGCGCTGCTTCGCCGGGGTGCCGCTCCCGAACGCATCGTGGCCCTCGCTCTGCCGAGATCGGTGGAGATGGTGGTGGCCCTGTTCGCGGTGCTGCGTACCGGTGCCGCGTACCTGCCCCTCGAACTCGACTATCCGACAGAGCGTCTCGACGTCATGTTGGCCGACGCGCAACCGGCCGTTCTGGTGACGACGGTGGACACGGAGAGCCGGGGATTGGCCACCACCGCCACACGGATGGTCGTCGACTCCCCTGAGGTCGTAACAGAGTTGGCGTACGACATCGACGCGTCGGAAGTCGAGGCGGCCACAGCGTCGGTCGGTTTTGCGTCCGGCACCGTCGGCCGACTCGAGCACCCCGCCTACGTCATCTACACCTCCGGCTCGACCGGAACACCGAAGGGCGTCGTCACTCCGTATCGCGGTCTGACGAACATGCAGATCAATCACCGGAACGAGATCTTCGCTCCCACCGTCGCCGTGGCAGGAGACCGCACCCTGCGGATCGCACACACGGTGTCGTTCTCCTTCGACATGTCGTGGGAGGAGTTGCTGTGGCTCGTCGAAGGTCACGAGGTACACATCTGCGACGAGGAATTACGCCGCGACGGTGAGGCATTGGCTCACTACTGCGAGCAGAACAGAATCGACGTGGTCAACGTGACGCCCACGTATGCCGGACATCTGCTCGATCTCGGACTGTTGGACGAACGCGACGGACATCGAATTCCCCTGGTCTTGCTGGGTGGTGAGGCGGTACCGGATGCACTGTGGAGTCGGCTCGACGGCATCGGCTACAACCTGTACGGGCCTACCGAGTACACGATCAACGCGCTCGGTACCGGAACAAGGGACAGCGTCGGGCCGTCCATCGGTTCGCCGATCCTGGGCACACGTGCGTCCGTCCTGGACCAGTGGCTACGGCCGGTCCCGATCGGTTCGGTGGGGGAGTTGTACCTCTCCGGTGTCGGTCTTGCGCGGGGCTATGTGAACCGATTCGGCGACACGGCAACGAGATTCGTGGCCGACCCCTTGACTCCGGGCGCACGGATGTACCGCACCGGTGATCTGGTTCGCATTCGAGCCGACGGTCTGTTCGACTACCTCGGTCGCGCGGACGACCAGGTGAAGATTCGCGGCTATCGAGTGGAGACCGCAGAGGTCGAACGCGCCGTGGCCGCATGCGAGGGTGTGGTGGGCGCGGTGGTGCGTACGGTGCAGATCGGGAGTGGTACTCGCGCCCTGGCCGCATACATCGTTCCTCGCGACGGCGGTACGACCGACACGTCCGTGCTGTTCGGTTCCATTCGAGACCGGCTGGCAGCGACGTTGCCCGAGTACATGGTGCCGACGTTGTTCGCTGCCCTGGAACGCATTCCGATGACGATCAACGGCAAGCTCGATGTGCGGGCTCTTCCGACCGTCGACGCCGTGGGCGGAGGCACGTTCGTACCGGCCCGAACGCCGGTGGAAACGATGTTGTGCGAGATCGTCGCGGCGGTTCTGGGTGTCGGACGCGTGGGGATCGACGACGACTTCTTCGCGCTCGGCGGCGACAGCATCACCTGCCTGGCCGTGGCATCGCGGGCGCGAAAGGCCTCGATTCCGCTGGCACCGCGTGAGGTGATGCGCAAGCGGACGGTGCGAATGTTCGGGGCGGAGCTCACACCGGACGCCGACGCACGCCCCGCTGTCCACGCCGCCGCCACGGTGGAACTGTCCCAGGACGAGCTCGACGAATTCGAAAGCAGTATGTGAGCAGACATGACGACCGATACCGCGGCCACGTCGCAGTCCAAGATCGCCGCCGTACTCCCACTCACCGCACTGCAGGTCGGGATGTACCTGCAATCGACGCTCGCCGAGCGAGCGCAGGATCCGTACCTGTCACAGACGGTGCTCGACCTGTCCGCCGCGGTGGATCGCGGCCGGCTCGATCGTGCCCTCGAACTGCTGTTGGATCGCTACCCGAACATCAGAGCGCTGCTGCGGCAACGCCGTAACGGTGATCTGGTCTGGGTGGTACCGCGCGCGTCGACGCCGGTCGTGACGGCCGTCGACGACGAGTGGGATGATCATCTCCGACGAGACCGCTCGGCCGGGTTCGCGTTCTTCGAGCAGCCGCTGATTCGCTTCTCCTACTCCACTTCTGCGCGCGCCCCGCGAGTTCTGATCACCTACCATCACGCGCTGATGGACGGGTGGTCCGAGGCCATCTTCGTCAGGGAGCTGATCGCTCTCTACGAATCGGGCGAGGGGGCGCGGTTGCCGCCTGCACCCGACTTCGGCGATTATCTCGCGTGGACAGCGTTGCAGGACAACGTCACTGCGCGTCAGCGGTGGGCCGACTACCTCGACGGGTTCGAGTCCGCGACTCTCGTTGCCGGGGACCGAGCGAATGGGTCCAGCGCGGGCACGCGCTCGCGCCTGGACGTCGATATCGACGATGCGTTGGCCCAGCGGGTGTCCGAATACGCGCGTCGTACCGGCGTGACCACGAACGTCGTCGTGCAGACAGCCTGGGCGGCGATGCTTTCGGCGAGAACCGGTTCCGACGATGTGGCCTTCGGGATGGCGACGTCGCTGCGGCCGTTCGATCTCGATGGTGCCGAGGCGATGGTGGGTTTGCTGCTCAACACCGTGCCGGTCCGCCTGCGGTGGAACTCGGCTGCAACGGCGACCGAGATGCTCGCACGCGTGCAGGCAGACCACCTCGACCTGGACGAGTATCGGTTCCTCGGGCTGTCCGACATCGCCGGAACAGTCGGCGGCGGAGAGCTGTTCGACACCATAGTCGTGTACCAGAACTATCCCGCACCGATACCCGAGACGAGCGGGACCGTCGACGAGATCACGGTGCTGGGTGCGCACATGAGCTTCCCGATGGCGTTGATCGTGGGCCCCGATCCTGCTCTGTGGGCGTTCGTACTGCACGACGAGGCCGCTGTCGGCCGGCGGCAGGCCGCCATGTACGCCGAGACGTTCGTCGAGATGCTCGATCGGATGACGACAGTGTCGGACATCGACGTCACTCGACTGGTGGCCGCCCCACATGGCCAGGGGCGCAGCGTCGGACCGGACCGAACCGTGGTGCCGATCGAGACCGCTCTGGCAGCGCGCTTCGAGCAGTCCCGCGACGACGTGGCACTGCTGATCGGCGGCGAGCACATCACGTTCGGGCAGTTGTCCACGCGGGTCGGACAGGTGTCCGCGCTGCTGCGTGTGCACCACATCGGTGTCGAAAGCCGCGTCGCTGTTGCGGTGAGCAGAGGTCTCGACATGGTGGCGGCGCTGTTGGCGACCATCGACGTCGGCGCAGCGTTCGTACCCGTCGACATTCGCTACCCGCGTGAGCGGATCGAACTGATCCTGTCCGATTCCGGGCACGACCTGCTGTTGATCGACGATGCGACCCCCGCGGCACTGACGGATATGGAGACTGCGGTCCGTGTCGATACCGCTGTACGACAACAGGACTGGACGCCGCCGTTCGGTCGGAGCGTCCCGGGTGAGTGCGCGGCCTATCTCGTGTACACGTCGGGTTCGACCGGAACGCCCAAGGGTGTGGTCGGCACCAGGAACGCGTTGGCCAACCGGCTGCAGTGGGCGGTGACGCGGTGGGGCAGACCGGGCAGCCGAGTTGCCAAGAGTTCGCTGGCGTTCATCGACGGCGCGACGGAGTTGCTCACCGGCATTCTCGCGGGCCAACGTGTGGTACTCGCACAGGATCACCAGTACGGCGATTCGGGTGCCGTGGCCTCGCTCATCGGACGGTCCGGTGCCGAACAGGTCACCGCCATCGGTTCTCTGGCTGCCGCGTTGGCCGCTACGGCACCGTCGGACTGCGCTTCGGTGACCGGTTGGATACTCAGCGGAGAACCGTTGACCGACCACATGATCGACGTGATCCGAGCGGTGACGCCGGACGCCACGATCGACAATTCCTACGGATCCTCCGAAGTCGCAGGCGACGTCGCCGTCCAGCGGGTCGACGGCGACCCTGCGGTCATCGGAACCTCGGTGGACAACACCACACTGCGGCTGCTCGACTCTCGGCTACGCCCGGTTCGGAACGCCGTTCCTGGCGACCTGTACGTGTCGGGCGTGCAGCTCGCCCGCGGATACTCCGGGAAACCGGCCGAGACCGCGACTCGCTTCGTCGCAGATCCCGGCGGCGATGGCGCGCGAATGTACCGCACCGGGGACCGTGCCCGTCTCGTCGACGGCGTCCTGGTATTTCTGGGTCGAGACGATCGGCAGGTCAAGATCAGAGGCCATCGCGTCGAACTGGGGGAGGTCGAAAGTTGGACGGCCAGTGACCCTTCGGTCGACGAGTGCGCCGTGGTCGCTGTGTCCGACGGTGACGGCGTCGGTGTGCTGGTGGCCTACGTGACTCCCGACTCGGTCGACACCGCGTCGGTGCGGGAGGCGCTTCGTCGCCGGGTTCCCGACTATCTGGTGCCCGCATTCTGGGTGGCCGTCGACAGTATTCCCAGAACCCCCAACGGCAAGGCCGATCGAAAAGTTCTGCAGGAGCGCGGAATACCCGACGGTGGTCCCAGCCGATCGCGACCGGCTGCATCCGAGGACGAGCGAGCGCTCGCGGCGCTGTTCGCAGACACCACCCGTGCGGAGAGCGCCCAGTCCATCGGCGTCGACGACGACTTCTTCTCGCTCGGCGGCGACAGCATCACCGCCATCACCCTCGTCCATCACGCGCGCACCGCCGGACTTCCGATCACCACCGCAGACGTCTTCGAGTGTCGAACGGTCGCAGGGCTGGTGGAGCGGGGCCGAAGCGCCCGGGCCGTTGCGATCGTCGACCGGCCCGACAGTTCGGTAGCGCTGCTGACCGATGCCGATGTAGCCGAATTGCGCTCTCATGGAATCGATCCAGAGGCAGCTCGCCCGGCCACTCCGCTGCAGCGGGGCTTGGCATTCCAGTCCGTAGCCTCGGGCGACGGAGTGGAGGAAATCTACGTCATCGCCACCGAATTCGAGGTGCACGGGCTGCTGGATCCGCGACGTCTCGGGGGCGCACTCGACGCGCTCCTCGACCGTCATCCAGCGCTGCGCTCGCGCTTTCTGACGTTGAGCACCGGGACGACCGTCGCGATCCGCGATACGGGTCGAGTCGTACTCCGCCGTCATGTCGTCGACGATCCGACGTCGCCTACCGCCCGTGACCTGATCGACCAGGACAGGCGTGCGTTCGACATAGAGCAGGACTCGCTCGTCCGAATTCTGCTGCTGGACTGCGGGAACGATCGTCACCGGGTGGTGCTGACCGTCCACCATCTTCTCGTGGACGGGTGGTCCATGGGCACTGTGGGTATCGAGCTGTTCAAGCTCTACCGGGGCCTGGCACTGCCGGAACCTGCGCGGTTCGACGACTACCTGCGGTGGCTCGCGCGCCGCGACGACTCGTCCGTCGACGCGTGGCGTCGCGCGCTCGGCGCGGACGTGGCACCGACGATGGTGGCAGCGTCGGCATCGGCATCGTCGTCGGTACGTTCCGAGGCGCACGAGATCGACCTCGAGTGGAGTGCGCAGGACACCGCTCGGCTCATCGAGTCGGCGCGTCGTCGATCGTCGACGCTGAGCGAACTGGTCGATGCAGCATGGGCCGTGGTGCTCTCGGCATTCACGGATTCTCCGTCGGTCGTGTTCGGCTCGACGGTCTCGGGGCGTCCCACCGACCTCGATCGTGTCGCAGACATGGTCGGACTGTTCATCAACACCGTTCCCGTCCGTGTCGACGTCGGACCCGATGCACGTCTGTCGACCGTGCTCGCTGGTCTGCGGGACTTCTCGATCGCCGTGGCTCCGCATCATCACGTGGGCCTGGCAGACATTCAGAAGGCCGTCGGACGGGGAACGCTGTTCGACACACTCGTGGTGTTCGAGAACTTCGCTGCTGCAGACACTTCGGGTGTCGATGCCGAGAACTTCTCGGTGTCGGTCGCCGGATTCCACACAGTGACGCACTACCCGCTCGTGTTGACGGTCCATCCGGGCGAACGGATGCGGCTGGTGGTCGAATACCGCAGCGACTCGGTGCCCGTGGCTCGCGCCCGCGCAGTGGCGTCCGCACTGACCTCGGTGTTGGGTGCGTTCGCCGACGAAGGCGACCCGCCGATCGCCGCACTGTGTCTCGTCGACGAGACGACGACTCGGATTCTCCGCACCGAGTACGCCGGCTCGCAGCGTCGGTATCCGGACGGGACGATGGTGGACCTGTTCGCCGACCGCGTCGCGTTGCAACCGGACACCGTTGCTGTTGCAGACGCCGCCACGGCTCTGACGTTCGCCGAGCTCGATCGCGTCTCCAATCGAATCGCGCGATGGCTCCTCGGTTTCGGTGTCGGCGCGGAAGATATCGTGGCCGTCGAGGCCCCACGAACCGTGACGACGATGGCGACGATCCTCGGGGTCATGAAGTCCGGGGCCGCCTACCTCCCGATCGACCCGAACTGGCCCACCGAACGCGCGCGGCAGATTCTCGACGATGCGCAGCCGGTGATCACGGTGACGGCATCGGCGGTCGAGGCCCTGACGCCGTCGTCGACGGACAGGATTGCCGTCACCGATTCCGAGCGTCGGTCCGCATTGCATCCCGACCACCCGGTGTACTTCATCTACACCTCCGGTACGACCGGTGTGCCCAAGGGAGTCTCGGTACCGCACCGAGGACTGGCGAATCTCTATCACTCCCATCGCGAGAGCGTGCATCTGCCGACGGCGGCGCGCGCGGGCACGGACACTCTGAACGTGGCGCATGCCTGGTCGATGGCCTTCGACGCATCCTGGCAACCGCAGTTGTGGATGTTCGGCGGGCACACAGTACATCTCATCGATCCCGAGGTCGTTCTCGATCCGAGAGAACTCACCGAGCGACTGCGAACGCTGTCGGTGCATTTCATCGAGGTCGTGCCGTCGTTGCTCGAACAGATGATGCGGTCGGGATCGATCGACACACTGACGTCAGTCGGGGTCGGCGGCGAGGCGGTATCGGTCGAGTTGTGGAACAGGTTGCGCGCGAATGAGTTTGTTGTCGCGTACAACTTCTACGGACCCACCGAGGCCACCGTCGATGCGGTGTTCACATCGACGGATCTGTCGCCCGAGCCCGTGATCGGTAGGCCGGTGACCAACCTGAAGGCATACGTGTTGGACGCCTGTCTTCGGCTCGCGCCTCCCGGGGCGCTCGGCGAGCTCTATTTGGCCGGGCCGGGCGTGGTGCGCGGGTATCGCAACGCGCCGGGGCGCACCGCGCACCGCTTCGTTGCCGATCCCTTCGCCGCGGACGGTACTCGGCTCTATCGGACCGGGGATCTCGTGTCGTGGACCGAATCCGGCACATTGAGGTATGCCGGTCGCGCGGACGACCAGGTCAAGATCCGCGGGCACCGCGTCGAAGTGGGGGAAGTCGAAAGTCGATTGCGAGAGATCGATGCCGTCGCAGACGCGCGGGTGCTGGTGCATACGTCGGGTATCAGTACCGGGCAGGCGACCCTCGCTGGATACGTCGTTGCTGCGCCGGGACGGACGATCGACGTGAGCGCCGTGCGCGCGGGTCTGGGCGAACTCCTTCCGTCGTACATGGTTCCATCGTCGGTGACCGTGCTCGATGCGTTCCCTGTGCTGCCGAACGGAAAGCTCGATGCGGCCGCGTTACCCGACCCCGTCCCGACCCTCGGTTCCGGGCGCGCGCCGCGCACCGACGTCGAGCGGGAGATATGCCGCGCAGTAGCCGCTGTGCTGCATGTGCCGGAGGTCTCCGCGGACGACGACTTCTTCGATCTCGGGGGCGACAGCATCATGGCCATGGAGTTGTCGGCGCGGCTGCGGACGGTGGGCATGGCGGTCTCGCCCCGTCACATCGTCGCTCGGCGCACGCCGGAAGCACTTGCTCAGCAAGCGGAGTCGGCGCAACCGATGGCCTCCGGCGTCGAGGAACTGTCGCCGTACGGAGAAGTCCCGTTGACACCGATCCTCCGCTGGATGGACAGCCTCGATGGGTCCGTCGACGAGATCTCGCAGGCGGTGTTGCTGGAGGCTCCCGCCGATCTGACCGAGAACTCGCTGATCGAGCTTCTCGATCTCGTGGTGGCCAGGCACCCCATCCTGCATTCGAGTTTCGAGCGTCGTCCCGGCTCCGAGTCCGTGTTCACCGTGTTGCCGGACGGTACTGCCGACGTGGCCGAGTGGGTCCGTACCGAGTATGTGGACGGGCTCACCGAATCGCTGCTCGCAGAGCGTGTTGCCGCCCAGTCACGCGCGGCACGTGGTCGGCTCGATCCCCGGATCGGCCGGATGGTCGATGTGGTGTGGCTGCGCCACCACGGTGACACCGACTCCTCGGGTGAGCTCCTGATCACGCTGCATCACCTCGTGGTCGACGGGGTCAGCTGGCGAATACTGCTGCCGGACATCACGACTGCGTGGCAGCAGCGGTTGTCGGCGGATCGCGGCCCGATCGGGCCCTCCATGCGGCAGTGGGCGCACGAGATCCACCGCCTCGCCGGCTCTGCCGAGGTGCTCGCCGATCTGGAGTACTGGACACGCGTCGGCGACGGGGCGGAACGGGTTCCGATGGTGCGTCCGGTCGATCCGTCGATCGATACCGGTGCAGGCGTACGCACCACCACGTTCGCGCTCTCCCCTCAGGAAAGCGCGCGGATTCTCGCCGCAGCCCGCCCGCGGCTCGGGGTGTCCGTCGAACATCTGTTGTTGGGAACGTTCGCGGCCGCGACAGTCGAGTGGATGGACAGCGGTGCGGCGGGTCCGCAGTCGTTCGTCGTCGACGTGGAGGGGCACGGGCGGTCGGGAATCGCGTCCGATCGGGTGGACGGCTCTTCCGTGGTCGGATGGCTCACGGCTGTGTTCCCGCTCCGCCTGACCGCTGACGCGACCGACCATCGCGCCCTGATGTCGCACCGGTCCGATCCTGTTGCCGCAGAATCGGTTCTGCGTACGATCGCGACGGACGCGGCTAGGTCGAGGGATTCGGTGCCGGGAGACGGGTCGACGTACGGCATGCTGCGGTGGTGCAGCGGCGAGGCGGGTGCGGTGCTGCGGCACATGCCCACGGCCGACATCGAATTCAATTATCTGGGCCGTTTCGACACCGCGACAGGCGGTCCGTTCGGGGCCAGCCGACTGCGTAGCAGTCTCGACACCACGCCCGGCACCGAGACGCCCTGCGGCTATGCGTTGGTCGTCGACAGCTACGTGCACGAACAGGACGGGGCGTCGGTACTCGGTGTGACGTACACGTGGCCGGCAGGAGTGCTCGACGGTGTGGAGGACCTGGCCGGGCTCTGGCGGGAGGCCCTGTCGGCCGCGTGTCGAATCGTGGAGGACAGGGAGTCCGAGGACGGGCTAATGAGGCAAGGGTAACCTCATTAGTGCTACCTTGTCAGTCGCCTCGCCCGGTCGGGTGTGGACGCAGTCAGTGCGTGGTCGAGTCGAGAGGTTCCGAAGAACGATGAAGGTTCGTACGAAGTGGATGAGGAGCGCCGCGTCGATCGCGCTCGCCGGAGGGCTGACCATCGCCCTCGCCGCCGGATGCAGCAGCGACACCGAGGAGACGCCTGCCGCCGACTCCACGACGTCTGCGCAGGAGTCCGCATTTCCGGTCACGATCGACTCGGCACTCGGATCCGCGACGATCCCCGAGGCACCGAAGCGGATCGCGACCTGGGGTTGGTCGAACCAGGACGCGATTCTCGCCCTCGGAGTCGTACCCGTTGCGATGCCTACATTCGACGGTGCCCAGTACGGTGCGGACGAACGCGGCGTTCTGCCGTGGGACGCGAAGGCTCTTGCCGACCTGGGCGGCGACGCGCCGACACTGCTCTCCGGTGACGGCACCGGAGCGGTTCCGGTCGAGCAGTTCGCTGCCGCCGCACCGGATCTGATCTTCGCGCCGTACTCGGGGTTGAGCCAGGAGGAGTTCGACAAGCTCTCCGACATCGCGCCCGTCGTCGCGTACCCGGACAAGCAGTGGACCACGTCGTGGGAGGACCAGCTGACCATCGCGGGCAAGGCGCTGGGCAAGGAGAAGGAGGCCGCCGACCTGGTTTCCGGAGTCGAGGGCTCGATTGCCGATGCGGCGACGAAGTACTCTGCGCTGCAAGGCAAGACGGTCACCGTCGCGCTGCCCAACGCACCCGGCACTTTCGCCGTCAGCAAGGACAACGACGTACGAGTCGAGTTCCTCGAGCAGCTCGGTCTCGTCAACGAGCCCACCATCCAACAGGCCGACCCGGCCAAGGACCCCGACGCCGTGTACTTCGAGCTCAGCCTCGAACAGGCGTCGTTGCTGAAGTCCGACGTGCTGTTCGTCGTGGCGTACGACAAGGAATCTCTCGCCGGGTTCCTGGCCGAACCCGCCGTGGCCTCGCAGCCCGTACTTTCGCAGGGGCGTACCGCCTCCACCGAGGCCCTCAGCGCCGACAAGAACTTCGCGTTCGGTGGCCTGACGGTGCTGACGATCCCGTACATCCTCGACGACGTGGCCTCGGCGCTGAACACTGCCGCCGAGAACGTTCAGGGCTGACAACACTCGGGCGGCCCACTCGACGCGAGCACAGGCGTATTCACTTTCGACGACAGGAGCGTGTTCCACCGTGGCAAGGTCCCATCGACTTCAGGTCGTCTTTCCCGAAGTCCTGCGCACGGCAACGGTGATCGAAACACGTCAGCTGGGTTCGGGTATGCGCCGAATCGTGTTGGGTGGGCCGCAGCTGCGCGAGTTCTCGCGCGGCGACTACCGGTTCCCGGCGTTGCGCAGCGAAGGATTCGACGACTTCGTTCGGTTGTTCTTCCCGGCGGAGACCGACGGCACGGTGGTGCTTCCGACCCAGCACGAGCGCACCGTCGAATGGCCGCGTGATCCGCGTCCGGTGACCCGCAACTACACCGTGCGCAGCGTCGATCCCGAGACCGCGCAGGTGACTCTCGACTTCGTCACCCACGACACCGGCATCGCGTCGACGTGGGGTCGGCGTTGCCGCGTCGGCGATTCCATCAGCCTGCTCGGACCGGTGCGGTCGGGCCATGCTCCGGCCGATGTCGACTGGGTGTTGCTCGTCGGCGACGAGACCGCGTTACCTGCTATCGCTCGGTATCTCGAAGAGGCATTGCCGGGCCGGCGAATTCGGGTGTTCGTCGAGGTCGCCGACGTCGAGCGAGAGTTGCCGTTGCCGACGGCCGCCGACGCCGAGATCACGTGGGTCCACCGTGACGGCGTCACCGCCGGCACCGGCGACTTGCTCGACAGTGCGGTGCGGGCGGCACCCTGGTGGGACGGAACGGTGTTCGCCTGGGTGGCAGGGGAAGCGACCGCTCTCAAGGGAATCCGTCGGTATCTGCGCGAGGACCGCGGCCTGCCGCCGGAGATGGTCGACGTAACCGGGTACTGGCGTCGCGCCGAGGTTCTGACCCGCGCCGACGATCCCGAGGTGCCCGACCTCAGCGGCGGTGAGTCCGAGCCGTTCGACAGGCTCGCCGAACGTGCGGAAATACTGTCGCCCTTCGCTTTCAGGGCGGCCAACACGTTACGTATCCCGTTGCACGTGTCCCGAGGGGCGTGCTCCGTCGAATCGCTGGCGGAAGCCACCGAGACGGACGCGCGCGCCCTCGCGAAATTCGTGCGCTATCTGCGTGCCGTCGACGTCCTCGCCGAGAACTCCACCGGTGATCTGATTCTCGGCGATATCGGTGAGGCGATGCTCGGCGACGACTGGATCTCGCACTGGCTGGACCTGGACGGGATCGAGGCACGGGTGGAACTGTCGATCACAGGTCTGGTGGACAGCCTGCGGACCGGTACCGCCAGCGCGAGCCTGCTGACCGGCAACACGTTGACCGAAGACCTCGAGGCGTCCCCGCGGCTCGCCGAACTGCATCACAACCACATCGCCGACGAGGCCGCGTTCCTGGGTCCTGCTCTGGTGCAAGACTATTCGTTCGACGGGGTCTCGACCCTGTTGGTGGCGGGGGCAGGATCCGGAGTGGTGCTCGGTTCCGTTCTCTCCCGGTACGACGGAGTATCGGCGGGTGTGCTCGGGTTGCCCAGCGAACTCGACCTGATTCGACGCGACCTCGGGAAATGGCCCGAACTCGAAGGGCGAGTGGTGAATCACCCGCAGAGCGTGATGTCCGAGCCGCATGTGGAGCACGGGAACGGATTCGACGCGTATCTGTTGCTCGAGGTCACCGGACACTATCGAGACGACGATCTCGCACTGCTGTTGCGCAACGCGGCAACAGGATTGGCCGACAACGGAAAATTGGTGGTCGTCGAGCGACTGTCCAACGACGGGTCGTTCAACGAGGACCAGTCGGAATTCGATCTGCTGATGCTCTGCATGCACGGCAGCGGTGTACGAACGAAAGCCGAATTTGCCTGCGTAGCAGCCGATGCCGGCCTCGAGGTCGCGGCGTCGACGCTGGTCGGCTGGGGTATCTCGGTGCTCGATCTACGCCGTGTTCGCTGACACCGAGGAAGCCGTTGTGCTGCCGAGTCGGTTAGGTTAGCGTTCCCTATCGAAGGCGCGCGCCGATGCCGACCGCAGACGTTGCGCGCAATGCGCGGTCACGGACCGATTCACCGTCAGGAGTGCACACACAATGACCGTTGTCGAAGAAACGACGATGGACACGGCCGAGGGGACCGAACTGCAGCGGGGACTGCGTACGGTCGTCGCGTTGGCGGAGTCCGGATTGTTCGACGAGTACGTCGTGTACGAGGACCGGGGGCGCTGGGTGTTCGCGGGCGGCGTGGTCGCTCGCATCGTGCTTCGGCCCCACCTCGTGACCACCAGCTGGGGGGCCGGAGAACCGACCGAGCGGAGCTGGTCCGGTAACCCGGCAGCGGCCCTGAGCGAGGCGTGCACGGGCCTGACCCGAGAACAGTGGAACGCTTACGGATTCGTCGGTTTCGGGTTCGCAGAGCACCTGCACGACGTCGATCGGTCCACTGCCGCCGTGCGCGACGCCGACGACATCCTCGCGCACCTGGTGGTGCCCCGCGTCGAGGTCCGCTTCGGCCGCGAACACGATGCCGTCGAGGTGACCGGCAGCGACGAGGACCGCGCCTCGGTACTGGCCGCGCTCGACGCGATCGGCGGCGACGAGCTGCCGACCGTGTACGCTCTCGACGTCGGCGGAGATCTCGACGACTACCGCGGCCGCGTCGAACAGGCCGTAACGGAAATCCGACGGGGCGACTACGCCAAGGTCATTCTGTCCCGGAGCGTGCGTATCCCATTCGATCTCGACATGCCGGGCACCTACCGCGCCGGGCGTACGGCGAACACTCCGGCCCGCTCTTTTCTGCTGCATCTCGGCGATCTGCGTGCCGCAGGCTTCAGCCCGGAATTGGTCGCCTCCGTCGACGCACACGGGATCGTCACCACCGAGCCGCTCGCGGGAACGAGAGCGTTCGGACTCGGTTCCGATGCCGACTCGGCAGCGAAGTCCGATCTCGAACAGGATCCGAAAGAGATCACCGAACACGCTGTGTCCGTGCGTACCTCGTTCGAGGAACTCGAATCGATCGCCAGCCCGGGGTCGACGGCCGTCTCGGACTTCATGAGCGTGCGCGAACGGGGAAGTGTCCAACATCTCGCGTCCACCGTGCGCGCACGCCTGCGCGAGGACCTGTCCTGCTGGGATGCCTTCGGTGCCCTGTTTCCGGCCGTCACGGCGTCGGGGATCCCGAAGAAGGAGGCCATCGACGCCATCGGTCGGCTCGACGACTCACCGCGCGGCCTGTACTCCGGTGCCGTCGTGAAGGCATCATCGACGGGAGAATTCGAAGCAGCACTCGTGCTGCGCGCCGTCTACGAGCAGCAGGGTTCCGCATGGCTGCGTGCCGGAGCCGGCATCGTCGGCCAGTCCAAGCCCGAACGTGAATTCGACGAGACCTGCGAGAAGCTCGCCAGCGTTGCCCCATATCTCGTCCGTAAGAAGGAGAACGACGCCTGATGCACCGCACCATGCTGGGTGGAAAGATCCACCGTGCCACTGTCACTCACGCCGATCTGCACTACGTCGGGTCCATCACGATCGATTCGACTCTGATGCAGGCGGCCGATCTGATCGAGGGCGAACAGGTCCACGTCGTCGACATCACCAACGGCGCTCGCTTGGTCACCTACGTGATCGAAGGCCATCCGGGATCCGGCGTGATCGGAATCAACGGTGCCGCGGCCCATCTGGTGTCCCCGGGTGATCTGGTGATCATCATGTCGTTCCGTCAGGTCGAGAACGCCGAGCTGCCCACACACAGTCCCTCCGTGGTGCACGTCGACTCGGACAACAGCATCGTCGCCCTCGGAGTGGACCCTGCCGAACCGGTCCCCGGTGCGCTCGATCAGATGTCGGGGGCGAGCATCCGATGAGCCCGAGCGACGACTACAGCAGCGACCTCGACGGCGAATACGACATCGTCGGGGTCGGCTTCGGGCCCTCCAACCTCGGCTTGGCCATCGCGATCGAGGAACACAATCGACAGTGTGCTCCGGCCGAGCGCCTGACGTCGTGCTTCGTCGAGTCGAAGGACGAGTTCGCCTGGCACCCCGGAATGTTGCTGCCGGGAACCACGATGCAGATCTCCTTCCTCAAAGACCTTGCCACCCAGCGCAATGCGAGCAGCGAGTACACGTTTCTGTCGTATCTCGCCGAACGGGGCCGGCTCAACCACTTCATCAATCTGCAGACGTTCTTCCCCAGCCGGCTCGAGTTCCACGACTACCTGTCCTGGGCCGCAGGCAAAGTCGACGCCGCGGTGCACTACGGCACGCGGGCGTCCGCGGTCGTCGACACCGGTGACGGTTACGGCGTCCGCACCGAGGGGCGGCGCACCGGGACCGTCCGCGGCCGCAACATCGTGCTCGCCGGCGGCCTGACCGCGGCCCTGCCGGACGGAGTCAGCGCGTCGGCGCGGCAATTCCACAATCACGACCTGCTCGGCCACCTCGACCGGCTGCCGTCGCGCACTCACCGCACGTTCGTCGTCGTCGGTGCCGGGCAGAGCGCAGCCGAAGTGGTCGACTACCTGCATTCGACCTATCCGGACGCGTCCGTGCGTGCGGTACTGCGCAAGTACGGGTACAGTCCGGCCGACGACAGCCCCTACGCCAACCGCATCTTCGATCCGACCGCCGTCGACGACTTCTACTCGTCCTCGCATTCTCTGCGCGATCAGCTGCTGCACTATCACCGCGGAACCAACTACTCCGCCGTCGACTTGCCCCTGATCGAGGAGCTGTACGCGCGCGAGTATGCCGAGCGGGTCAGCGGACAGCGCCGGTTGTTCGTGCACGGAGCCTCCCGACTGGCCGATGTCACGGAGGAGGCGTCGGGCGTGCGGGCATCGGTGGAACACGGGCCGACAGGACTGGCCGAGGACGTGCTGTGCGACGCTGTCGTCTATGCCACCGGCTTCACGTCCCTCGATCTGCCCGACATCCTCGGGCCGTTGTTCGACGCCGTCGAATTCGATGCGCACGGTCCTCGCGTGACGCGGGACTACCGGCTCGTCACGCGTGGATCGACAGCGGGTTCGATCTACCTGCAGGGCGGCACCGAGCACACCCACGGTCTGACGTCCTCTCTGCTGTCCAACATCGCTGTGCGCAGCGGTGAGATCGTCAAGTCCGCGGTGGGTGCGAGGGTGCGTTCGGTGGTGTGAAACGGCGGGGTATCACTGCGGGCGACGAGCCGGAACAGAGCGATGTTCCGGCTCTCGTCGGTGGTCTGGCCCGAACCGATGCCGGCAGGACCGCCGGTCTGATTCTCGTCGTCGTCGTCCTCGCGATTCTGTGCCTGGTGAGTATCGCTGTGGGAGCCGAGAACATCGCTGTCGGTGACGTGTGGCACGCACTGTGGTCTTCGAACGGTTCCACCGACGCGGTGATCGTCCGCGAGCTCCGAGTTCCACGGACCGTGCTCGGTGTGCTCGTCGGTACCGCGCTCGGCGTCGCGGGCGCGCTGATCCAGGCGATGACGCGCAACCCGTTGGCCGACCCGGGCATTCTGGGCGTCAATGCCGGAGCGGCACTCTTCGTCGCCTTCGCAGTCGGGGTGTTGGGCGTGACCGACGTTCGGTTCTATGTGTGGTTCGCGTTCGTCGGTGCCGTTCTCGCCACCGTCGCGGTGTACGCGCTGGGTTCGGTGGGACGAGCGGGTGCCACTCCGATTCGCTTGACGCTCTCCGGTATTGCCCTCGGTGCGGTGCTCGGCGGCGTCACCTCCGGGATGCTGCTGCTGGACCCGGACGCCTTCGCCAGGATGCGGTTCTGGGGCGCAGGCTCGTTGGCGGGTCGAGGCCTCGACATCGCGGCGGCGACCGGCCCGTTCGTCGTACTCGGACTGTGTCTTGCGGCGCTCGTCGCGCGTCCGCTCAATGCGATCGCACTGGGCGACGAGCTGGCCCGGTCGTTGGGAGCCAATGCGCTTCGGACGCGGACCGTCGGGGTCGTTGCGGTGACCCTGTTGGCCGGAGCAGCGACTGCGGCGGCGGGACCGGTCGGGTTCGTGGGGCTGATGGTGCCGCACATGGTGCGCTGGTTCGTCGGGCCGGACCAGCGTTGGATTCTGATCCACACCGTGTTCGCGGCACCGGCACTGCTGTTGTTCGCCGACGTCGTCGGCCGAATCGTCATCGAGCCGGGGGAGTTGCAGGTCGGTATCGTCACCGCCTTCGTCGGGGCTCCCGTTCTGATCCTGTTGGTCCGCCGAAAGAAGGCGAGCGGGCTGTGATCCGGGCACCGCGCGCCGGGAACATCGACTTCGGCAGAAGGGTGTGGATCGTTCGCACAGTGCTGGGCGCACGAATCGACGTTCGTACGGTCCTCGTCTGCGCGGCCCTGCTGTTGCTGACAGCGGTTGTCGCCGTCCTCGCGATCGGCACCGGCGATTACCACGTTCCACCGGGCCAGGTGCTCGCAGCGGTGTTCGGCGACGCCCCGCGCATCACCGAGATCGTCGTGATGCAGTCGCGGTTCCCCCGGGTTGCGCTGGCATTCCTGTTCGGAGCTGCCCTGGGGGTGTCGGGTGCGATCTTTCAGTCGTTGACGCGAAATCCGTTGGGCAGCCCGGACATCATCGGCTTCTCGACCGGTGCGTACACCGGCGCTCTCGTCGTCATCCTGACGCTCGGCGGCGGTTACTATCGGACCGGAGCGGGCGCGCTCGTCGGCGGACTGGTGGCCGCCGCCGTGGTGTACGTGCTCGCCTACAAGCGCGGCGTGCAGGGCTTTCGATTGATCATCGTCGGTATCGCGGTCAGTGCCGTCCTCGCGTCCGTCAATACCTGGCTCGTGGTGAAAGCCGATGTGTCCGAGGCAATCGCAGCCGCCGTCTGGGGCGCGGGCACACTCAACGGGCTGGGGTGGCCGCAGGTGGTTCCCGTTCTCGTAGCCCTCGCTGTCGTCACCCCCGTGGCGGCGGCGCTGTCGACACGGCTACCGGTACTCGAGATGGGTGACGACGCGGCGAGAGCGCTCGGAATCCGCGTCGAGCCGACGCGTCTGATGCTGGTGATTCTCGGGGTCGCCCTCACGGCACTGGTCACGGCCGCAGCGGGGCCCATTTCGTTCGTTGCGCTCGCGGCACCGCAGTTGGCTCGGCGACTCACCGGTACCTCGTCGGTGGCGATGGTGCCCGCGGCGTGCATGGGCGCTCTGCTCCTGATCGTCAGTGACGTTGCAGCGCAACGAGTGTTCGCACCCACTCAGCTTCCGGTCGGCGTGGTGACGGTCTGTGTGGGCGGCGCGTACTTCGTCTGGTTGTTGGCACGAGAAGGGCGGAAGCAATGACGACGAGGCCACGCCTGTACGCGGACGGCATCACCGTCGGATACGACAAACGAATCATCAGCGAGAAGTTGACCGTCGACATTCCCGACGGCAAGTTCACCGTGATCGTCGGGCCGAACGCCTGCGGTAAATCGACACTGTTGCGCGCGTTGTCGCGGCTGCTGAAGCCGACCGGCGGCACGGTATTGCTCGACGGCAAGTCCATCTCGTCGTACCCGGCGAAGGAGGTCGCCCGCCGACTCGGGCTCCTGCCGCAAACCTCCATCGCGCCGGACGGCATCTCGGTGGCCGATCTCGTTGCGCGAGGCCGCTATCCGCATCAGAAGTTGATTCGGCAATGGTCCGTCGCGGACGAGGCCGCGGTGGTGGAGGCCATGACTGCGACCGGAGTGACGTCGCTGTCGGCCCGTCCGGTCGACGAGCTGTCCGGTGGACAGCGGCAAAGAGTGTGGGTGGCAATGGTTCTCGCGCAACAGACACCGCTGTTGCTCTTGGACGAGCCGACGACGTTTCTCGACATCGCGCACCAGATCGAACTTCTCGACCTGCTGGCGACGTTGAATCGGGACAACGGCAACACCCTCGTCGCGGTGTTGCACGATCTCAACCACGCATGTCGATACGCCGACCACATCATCGCGATGAAGGACGGCGCGGTGGTCACCGAGGGCCCACCGGCGGAGATCGTCACCGCCGACTTGGTCGAGGCGGTGTTCGGACTGCCGTGCCGCATCATCGACGATCCGGAATCGCACACCCCGTTGGTGATACCCAAGGTGGCCGCTGGCAGGCTAGGCAAGGCTTAGTTTAGAATTGACCAAAGTTGCCGCCGAGTTAGCCTGAGGGTTCTCGCACAGTCGGACGAGAGATGTATCGAGGACGAAGATGACCGATCAGCAGCGTGGTTTCCACTACGCCGACGTCGTTGCGGTGGAGCAGCTCACCGTGCACATGGTGCGCGTCACCTTCGGCGGCGAGCACGTCGCCGGTTACCGCACGCTCGGGGCACCCGACGAGTGCGTCGGGGTCTACTTTCCGCGTGAAGGCGAGTCGGCACCGCCGCCGATGACCGAGGTCGACGGCCTGTGGTGGTTCCACGGCCTCGAGAACGCGCCGGAGGGCCGGAACTACACGATCCGACGCGTCGATCCCGACCGCGGCCAGTTGACCATCGACTTCTTCGCACACGAGGGTGGCGTCGCGGCCACCTGGGCCCAGCAGGCCGCCCCCGGTCAGACGGTGCTCTTCACCCGTCCGCGGTCGTGGTACTCACCGCCCGCCGACGTCGATTGGCTGCTGCTGGTGGCCGATATGACCGGAGTTCCAGCACTGGGTCGACTGGTCGAACAGTTGCCCGCAGGCACCCGCGCACACGCGATTGTCGAGGTACTCGAACGCGGTGACATCCAGACGTTCGAGACAGCCGCCGACGTGACATTCGATTGGCGTATCGGATCCGGAAACGGAGACAGCGCCAGCGTGCTCGACGACGCGGTGCTCGCCTACCCGCTACCCGAGGGGCGCGGCTACGTGTGGTTCGCCGCAGAGGCGTCGTCCTCGCGCCGGGTACGCAAGTACTTCCGCAAGGACTTGGGTTACGACAACAAGTATTTCGACATCATCGGCTACTGGCGCGCTGACTCGGAGAAGTGGCTCGAAAAGTACAAGCAGTACCAGGAGGAGGCGCTCGCGGTGTACAACGGCGTCATCGAATCCGGCCGCACCGAGCAGGAAGCCAGCGAGGCGTTCGACGCGCTGCTCGAGCGGGTCGGGCTCTAACGCCGAAATTCGTAGTCGGGCAATTCCAGCGTCGCCGCGTCGGGACCGAGGAATCTGCTCGTGACCGCCTGGACCGGCTTCGATCCGGCCAGGCGCAGCACGGTGCGAAAAGCAGCTACTCCCACAGTCGTTTTCGGATGCGCGACGCGAGGCACGCCGGGCGGAAGCTTCTGAGCCTGATTCACGAACGGACGCATGCGCGCCTCGAAGGCCTCGAACCCGGTGCGATGATCGCGCGCTCGGGCGAGTTCCCCGGCGAGCACGTAGGCCCCGGTGACCGACAACGTGGTGCCCATCCCGCTCAATGGTGTTGCGCACCAGGCGGCGTCGCCGAGCATGCCGATTCTCCCGTTCGACCAGCGCGGAGCCTTCACCTGCGCGAGGTAGTCGACGTAGAGTTCCGAGTCCGGACCGAGCGAGTCGAGAATTCGGGGCACTTCCCAACCGGCGTCGGCGAACTTCGCTCGCAAGGCGGCAACCACCTGTTCGGTGGACGCGCCCTCGTACCCGCCATCGTCGGACACCCAGGACAGGCTGAAACGCGTCGTGCCGAGGTTGTCCGGGCGCAGATTGGCGACCCTGGATCCGGCGGCGTTGTACCACCGCCACCAGCCGTCGTCACTCGGTCTCTTCGGCAAAACCCCGTAGGCGGTGTACAGGCCGACCGGCGTGGTCTCCGCCTCGGCAGGAAACGCCAGTTCTCTGCTACTGGAACGGATTCCGTCGGCGAACAGGACGAGGTCGAACCTTTCCGCTGCGTTCGACGCGAACGTGACATCGACGCCGTCGGCATCCTGAGCCACGTCGACGACGCGATCGCCGTACCGGTACTCGGTTCGCGGACCGGCTGATTCGACGAGAATCCGCGCGAACTCGCCGCGCAGAATCTCCATCTCCGCCGTCGGCCCGTCGTGTGATCCGTCTCCGGCCGGAAAGGCCGCGATGGTGGCGTCGGAATCGTCGACGAATCTGGTGCCCTTCTCGGTGGTGCCGTTGGCCAGCAGGGTCTGCTCCAGGCCCATGCGCCGCAGCACCTCGCGTCCACTACCGCGGACGTCGATGTTCTGGCCGCCCAGACGCAGCTGCGGACTGCGCTCGACGACGACGACGTCGTATCCCGCTCTGTCGAGCCAGTAGGCGACGGTGGGGCCGGCGATGCTGGCACCGGTGACGAGCACGCGTTCGGTCATCGGGCGGGAATGCCCGGGCTGCCGGTCGTTCAATCCGGGGGGGAAAGTAGCTGAGCCTCACCTTGGTGGTGTACTTTCTCGAATTGTCCGTTTGACCCGTTTTCGTCAGGAGAACCGTGTTCACCGTTCGCCGTCTGGCGCTGCTCTCGTGCAGTGCAACCCTTGCCCTCGGTTTGGTCGCCTGCAGCTCTTCGGACTCCGGTGACACCACCTCCACCTCCACCTCCGAGTCCGCCACCGCAGAGTCCGCCCTGGTGGTGTACTCCGGCCGCGGCGAAGAACTCGTCGACCCCCTGATCGAACGCATCGGCGGCGGCATCGAGGTCGACTACTCGGGCAACACCAACGCCCAGGCCGCGAAGATCTTCGAAGAGGGCGACGCGACGCCGGCCGACGTCTTCTACGGCCAGGATGCAGGTGCACTGGGGGCCCTCGACGAAGCAGGGGCGCTCGCACCGCTGCCCGAGGACATCCTCGCGCTCGTCCCCGAGCAGTACCGCGGCACCGACGGCACCTGGGTCGCCACGTCCGCACGGGCCCGCGTGCTGGCCTACAACTCCGATTCGGTGCAGGCAGCAGACCTGCCCACCGGTATCGACGGACTGCTCAACCCACGCTGGCGCGGACAGATCGGCTACGCACCGACCAACGCGTCGTTCCAGGCGTTCGTCACCGCGCTGCGCGTGCAGCGCGGCGAGGAGGGTGCTCGCACCTGGCTCGAAAGATTCGTCGCCAACGAGCCGGTCGCGTTCGAGGGCAACGGTCCGCTGCTGACCGCCGTCAACGACGGGCAGGTCGCCACCGGCCTGCTCAACCACTACTACTGGTACCCGTTCAAGGACGAGAACGGTGCCGACGCTCCCGTCGAGCTGCACTACTTCGAGCCCGGCGACCCCGGCGCATTGATCAACGTCGCCGGTGCCGGTGTGCTGGCGGCGTCGGACAACCAGGAAGCGGCATTCGATTTCGTGCGCGAGCTGCTCTCGACCGAATCGCAGACGTACTTCGCCAACGAGACCGCCGAATACCCCGTCATCGACGGCGTCACGTCCGACTACGACCTGCCGCCGCTGTCGGACCTGGGTTCGACCGACCTCGACCTGGGCCGACTCTCGTCCCTCGAGGAGACCCAGACCCTGCTCACCGACGTCGGCATCATCTAGTCGGTGTTCGTGTCCGCACTCCAGCCGCTTCTGCGGCGCCACTTCGGCGGTCGTCCCGTTCTCGGGACGACCGCGTTGTGCGTGGGAGCGCTGACGCTGACACCCTTGGTGTACCTGTTCGTTCGAGCGTTCGACGGCGGAACCGAGAAGGTACTGCGGCTGCTCCTGCGGCAACGCACCCTCGACCTCGTTGTCCGGACGGCCACGCTCGCGCTCACCGTGGTGGTCGCCTCCGTCGTGGTGGGCACGCTGCTCGCCTGGTTGACCGTCCGAACCGATCTACCGGGTCGACGCATCTTCTCGATGATCCTCACGGCACCGCTGGCCATCCCGTCGTACGTGTCCGGTTATCTGTGGATCGCTGAATTTCCCTCCCTTGCAGGATTTTCCGGTGCTGCGCTGGTGCTCACGTTGTCGTGCTTCCCGCTGGTGATGTTGCCGGTGTCCGCGGCGTTCGCCACCGCGGACCCGTCGTTGGCCGAAGTGTCCCGCACCCTCGGCCGCGGGGCGGTACGCACCGCACTGACCGTCGAGTGCCGTCGCGTCGTTCCGGCTGCGGCAGCAGGCGCGTTGTTGGTGGCGCTGTACGCCATCAGTGACTTCGGGGCGGTGGCACTGATGCGGTACGACGCCTTCACTCTGGGCATCTACAGCGCCTACCGCGGCGGGCTCGATCGCACCGCGGCCGCTGTTCTCGGGTTGGTCCTCGTGGTGGGCGCGTTGGTGTTGACCCTCCTCGAACGGCGTGCTCGACGCGGGGCCACGGCGCGGGTGGGATCGGGAACCGACCGGATGGCCGAGCCTGTGGTTCTTGGCCGGTGGCGCGTGCCTGCTCTGGCCGTTATCGTTGCAGCCCTCGGTGTTTCGGTGCTGGTACCGATTCTGGCCCTGGCGCGATGGCTCACTCGATCGCTGCGCTTCACCGTCGACTGGTCGGACGTGCTGGCTGTCAGCGCAAAGACGGTCCAGTACTCGGCGACTGCTGCTCTGCTGGTCGCCGTGCTTGCGTTGCCGGTGGCGTTGTTCGCGGCCCGGTCCACGTCCCGCAGTGCGCGCACCGCCGAGTTGTCCACGTACATTGCGCACGGTCTCCCGGGTATCACCGTGGGACTGGCGACGGTGTTTCTCGGAATCAGATTTCTGCCGTCGTTCTATCAGACCGCGGTGCTGCTGGTGCTGGCGTACGTGGTGCTGTTCCTGCCGTTGGCCGTCGGCAGCACCCGATCGGTCGTCGACGCCACTCCGGTTGTGCTCGAGGATGTTTCACGGACCCTCGGTGCCGGGCGAGTGCGCACCGACCTGCGGGTGACGATTCCTGTCGCCGCGCCCGGCATCGCGGCCGGAGCCGCCCTGGTGTTCCTGACCGTCGCCAAGGAATTACCGGCGACGTTGATGCTGCGTCCCCGCGGTGTGGACACGCTCGCGACCACGCTGTGGTCCACCACCGAGGCATTCCGCTACGGCGAGGCAGCCCCTTACGCCCTCGCATTGATCCTGATCTCTGTCGTCCCGACGATCGTCCTGACCCGGGCGCTGCGGCGTACGACGCGAAAGCGAGTGACACTGTCATGAGCATGGTGATGTCCGATCTCGTTGCCTCGTACGGCAGTACGACGGTGCTGCACGGAATCGATCTCGACCTCGGCGACGGTGAGATGCTCGCCGTTCTCGGACCCTCCGGCTGCGGCAAGACGACTCTGCTGCGATCGATCGCAGGCCTGCACCGTATCGATGCGGGCCGCATCACCGCCGACGGGCGCGACCTCTCCGTCGCCGGGCGTGTTCAGGTGCCACCGGAGAAGCGGGGGGTGGGCCTGATGCCGCAGGAAGGTGGACTGTTTCCGCATCTGACGGTGCGCCGGAACATCGAATTCGGTTTGCGCACAGGGTTCGTGCGGCCGTACCTGTCCGGCCGAGCCGAGCGGGCCCGACGCGTCGACGAGATGCTCGAGCTCGTCGGACTGCCCGACGCCGGTGCGGTTCGACCCAGCGAACTCTCGGGCGGGCAGCAGCAGCGGATCGCGTTGGCGCGCGCGTTGGCCCCGGCTCCCTCGGTGGTGTTGATGGACGAGCCGTTCGCTGCTCTCGATGCAGGTCTGCGGACCTCGATTCGGCAGGACGTGCGAGAGTTGTTGCTCACCAGCAAGACCGCGTCGATTCTCGTCACCCACGATCGGGCCGAGGCTCTGGGCACCGCGGATCGGGTTGCGGTCCTGCTGGGCGGGCGCTGTGCGCAGGTCGATACGCCGCGTGCACTGTACGAGCGGCCCACCACGCCGGCTGTGGCGAGCTTCGTCGGCGACGCCTATTACGTCGACGCTGCCGCGCGCGACGGTTGGGTCGACACCGTTCTCGGTCGTCTCGAATCCACCACCAGGGCAACGGGTATGGGGCAGGTCTTGCTCCGGCCCGAACAGTTGGTGGTCTCGGAGCGCGAGGACGGCGAATTTCTCGTCGAACACGAAGTGTTCACCGGCCCCGAATGCTCGGTCACTGTGCGACACCGCGATACCGGGCTCCGGCTGCGCGCCGTCGCTCGGGCCTGCGACCGATTCGCTCCCGGTACAGCCGTAAACGTCTCGGTGACCTCGCCGGTGCACTGGTTTCCGCGTTCGGTGAGTTGATGCCGTGACGCAGGGTTCCGGTCGCGGTACGCGGCGGAACCCTGCGCAGTGGGCGAGTTATCGGGCCGTGCGCTTGGGCATGAACACCGCAGCGACAGTCATCAGGACGGCGGCGACCAGCACTCCGATGAAGACCAGATGGATGGCGTCGGACAGTTGTTCGGGTTCTGGATCTCCGGACACACGGGCGTTGACGATGGCACCGAACACCGCGACGCCGACGGCGCTACCGAGTGAACGGGCGAACATGTTGGTGGAGGTGACGACGCCGCGTTCGGCCCACTCGACGCTCGACTGTGCGGCGATCAATGTGGGGCTCGCGATCAACCCCATGCCGAGGCCGATGACGAAGCACATCGCCGCGACGTGCCAGATCTGCGAATCGGCGTCGAGCAGAGTCGTCAGTGCCGTGCCCACGATCCCGATCGAACCGCCGACCACTGCCGTCGTGCGGAAGCCGAAGCGCAGATACACCCGCCCGGACTGGGATGCCGCGATCGGCCAGCCGAGGGTCAGCGTGGACAGCGAGAAGCCGGCGATGATGGCTCCTGTGCCGAACACGCCCTGTACGAAGGTCGGGACGTAGGACGTCAGTCCCAGGATCAATGCGCCGACGAGCAACGAGATGAAGCTGCTGACCACCAGCACCCGCCGGGTGAACACCCACAGCGGCAGGATCGGCTCCTCGGCGCGGGACTCGACCCATGCGAACACCGCCAGCAGTAGGAAGCCCACGACGAAGATCGCGATGCTGATCGGCGAACCCCAGGCCCAGGACTGGCCGCCTTCGAGCAGGCCGAGGAGCACCATCGTCGCGCCGACGGTGAGCAGAGCGGCACCGAGGTAATCGATCTTCGGCTTGGCGCGTTCGACTGCGCCTTCCTCGAACTTGCGCAGCAACATGAACGCCGCCACCGCGCACAGCGGAATGTTGATGAAAAAGATCCACCGCCACGACAGGTACTCGGAGAAGACGCCACCGAGGGCGGGGCCGAGCACCGAGGAAATCGCCCACACGCTGGCCAGGTAGCCCTGCACCTTGGCGCGCTCGGGCAGCGTGTAGATGTCGCCTGCGATCGTGATGGACATCGGCTGGACGGCACCCGCACCGAGTCCCTGAATCGCGCGGAAAGCAATCAGAGCAGGCATGCTCCACGCCAGGCCGCACAGAATCGAGCCCAGGCAGAACACCGCGATGCCGAACACCATGATCTTCTTGCGCCCGAACAGATCGGACAATTTGCCGTAGAGCGGCACCGAGACAGCCTGTGCCAGCAGGTAGATCGAGAACAACCACGGGAACTGCGCGAACCCGCCGAGGTCGCCGACGATGGTGAGCACCGCAGTGGCGATGATCGTCGCGTCCAGCGCAACCAGCGACGAGCTGAGCATCAGCGCGATCAGGATGGGACCGCGTTCGGAGCGGAATCCGATGTCCGGGGTCGATTCGGTCGTTGCCATTGCTACTCATTGTGATCCCTGCCCGCTGACGTGGCGGCACCGGCCCAGATAGTGTTGAGTCTCGTGCGACCATCACTGAGTAGCTACGAGCATCTGGCCGGCGGCAAGGTCCGCGATCTGTACACGATCGACGACGCGCATCTGCTGCTCGTCGCGAGCGATCGAATCTCGGCCTACGACCACATCCTCGACACCCCGATCCCGGACAAGGGACGGGTGTTGACGGCGATGAGCGTGTTCTTCTTCGAGGAGCTCGGCGGCGTCAACCACCTGGCCGGTGATCCGCTCGACGAACGCATCCCCGCCGAACTGCTCGGCCGCGCCCTGGTGGTGAAGAAGCTGAACATGGTGCCGATCGAGTGCGTTGCTCGCGGCTATCTCACCGGATCCGGGTTGGCGGATTACAACGCGACCGGTGCCGTGTGCGGCGTCGAACTGCCGCCCGGCCTGATCGAATCGAGCAAACTCGACGAGGTCATCTTCACTCCTGCCGCCAAGGCCGAACTGGGCGAGCACGACGAGAACATCAGCTTCGACCAGGCCGTCGAACTGGTCGGTGCCGAGCTGGCCTTCAAGCTCCGCGAAGACACCATCGAAATCTATTCGCGTGCAGCCAACTTCGCTCTGGAACGCGGAATCATTCTCGCGGACACCAAGTTCGAGTTCGGGACCGATGCCGACGGCAACCTCGTTCTCGCCGACGAGGTGCTCACCCCCGATTCCTCGCGCTACTGGCCTGCCGATTCGTACGAAGAAGGTCGCGTTCAGCCCAGTTTCGACAAGCAGTTCGTTCGCGACTGGCTGACCGGCGAATCCGGCTGGGACCGAGCGTCCGACACCCCACCGCCACCGTTGCCCGACGACGTCGTCGCCGCAACGCGCAGCCGCTACATCGAGGCCTACGAGCGCATCTCGGGCCTGAACTTCGACGATTGGGTCACGCCATGACGATCACCCCTCCCATTGCCAAGAAGGTGCCGCAGGAGCGCACCCATCACGGCGACACGTTCATCGACAACTACGAGTGGTTGCGCGCCAAGGAAGACCCCGAGGTGATCGCCTACCTCGAAGCCGAGAACTCGTACACCGAGCAGCAGACGGCCGGACTGGAAGCACTCCGCGGCAAGATCTTCGACGAGATCAAATCGCGCACCCAGGAGACCGACCTGTCCGTGCCGACGCGCATGGGCCAGTGGTGGTACTACTCACGCACCGTCGAGGGAAAGTCGTACGGCCTCCAATGCCGTTGCCCCGTCGACTCTCCCGACGACTGGACACCGCCGACACTGTCGTCCGACGTGGATGTGCCGGGGGAGCAGATCCTGCTCGACGCCAACGTCGAAGCCGAAGGCCACGACTTCTTCTCGCTCGGGGCCTTCTCCATCAGCCTCGACGGCACGTTGCTGGCGTACTCCACCGACACCGAGGGCGACGAGCGGTACACGCTGCGTTTCAAGAACCTCGAGACCGGTGAACTGCTCGCCGACACCATCGAGAACGTCGCGCCGGGAGCCACCTGGACCGCCGACGCCACGCATGTCTTCTACCTGACGGTCGACGAGTCCTGGCGTCCGGACACCGTCTGGCGGCACAGGCTCGGTAAGGCCGAGGACGTCAAGGTCTTCCACGAGCCCGACGAGAGCTACTGGGTCGGATTCGGTTCCACCCGTAGCGAGAAGTACCTGATGATCTGGGTCGGCTCCAAGATCACCTCCGAGTGCCTCGTCCTCGAATCCACCGATCCCGAGGACGAATTCCGCGTCGTGCTGCCGCGCACGGACGGCATCGAGTACAGCATCGAACACGCCGTCGTAGCCGGTGAGGATCGTTTCCTGATCACCCACAACGGCTCGGTCAACGGCTGGGGCACCGAGGGGGAGAAGGCCGAGAACTTCCTGCTCGCTGAGGCCCCGGTGAGCGATCCACTCGATCAGCGCATTCTGGTTCCGCATCAGGGCGACGTCCGAGTCGAGGACATCGACGCCTTCGCCGGCCACCTGATCTTCACCTACCGCCGAGAAGCGTTGACCCGCATGGCGATCTGGCCGCTGACCGACGAGGGATACGGCGAGTACCGCGAGCTCGAGTTCGACGAGGAGCTCTACTCCGTCGGTGCGGGCTCGAACCCGGAATGGGATCAGCCGTTGCTGCGGATGGTCTACACCTCGTTCATTACGCCCGGTCAGGTCTACGACCTGGATATCGCGAGCGGTGAACTGCTGCTTCGTAAATCGCAGCCGGTGTTGGGTCAGTTCGATGCCGGTGACTATGTGCAGCACCGAGAGTGGGCGACCGCGCCGGACGGAACACAGATTCCGCTGTCGGTCATCGCTCGCAAGGACGTCCCCGAGGGGCCTGCTCCTACGCTGCTGTACGGCTACGGATCGTACGAGGCATCGATGGACCCGTCGTTCTCGGTAGCACGTCTGTCCCTGCTCGACCGTGGCATCGTCTTCGTCGTCGCACACGTGCGCGGCGGCGGTGAGATGGGTAGGCACTGGTACGACCAGGGCAAGACGCTGCAGAAGAAGAACACGTTCACCGACTTCATCGCTGCCGCACAGCATCTGATCGACACCGGCCGTACCTCACCGAAGCATCTGGTTGCCGACGGCGGCAGCGCAGGTGGTCTGCTGATGGGTGCGGTGGCCAACCTCGCAGCCGAGCTGTTCAACGGCATCCTGGCCAACGTTCCGTTCGTCGACCCACTCACCTCCATCCTCGACCCGTCGCTGCCGCTGACGGTGATCGAATGGGACGAGTGGGGAAACCCGTTGGCGGACAAGGAGGTGTACGAATACATGAAGTCGTACAGCCCCTACGAGAACGTCGAGGCCAAGGACTACCCGTCGATCCTCGCCATCACGTCCATCAACGACACCCGCGTCCTGTACGTCGAACCGGCCAAATGGGTTGCGGCCCTGCGTGCCACGAAGACCGGTGACTCGGACCTGCTGCTCAAGACCGAAATGAGCGCCGGACACGGCGGAGTCAGCGGACGCTACGCGAAATGGAAAGAAGCGGCTTTCGAATACGCCTGGATCGTCGAGAAGACCGGTGCCCATGTGAGTGGAAATTCGTAGCCTGCTACGAGTTTCCACTCACATGCGGCGCCAGCCGCTCTAACGCCACACATAGCGGACCTGTGGTCGCCCGGCTTTGCCGTATTCGGTGTGCCGGGTGACCAGGCCGTCGTCGGCCAGTCGTTCGAGGTAGCGCCAGGCCGTCACCCGGGATACGCCGACAACCTTGGCCGCCTCGGAGGCGTTGAGGCCGTCGACGGATTGCTTGACGCTGGCGGTGATGCCGTCCATCGTCTGTGGGGCTATGCCTTTGGGGGTGGAGACGCGTTCGTCGGCCGTGCGTAGATGCGCCATCGCACGGTCGATGTCTCGCTGACTGGACGCGTTCTCGCCGGCGGGTAATGCATCGTGGAATTCGCGATAGCGCTCGAGCTTGTCGCGGAACGCAGCGAACGTGAACGGTTTGAGCAGATACAGCACGATGCCGTGCGCCACTGCCGAACGCACCACCGACAGATCACGTTCGGAGGTGATGGCAATGACGTCGGGGCTCGGACGTAGACCGCCGAGCGCCGCAGCGACGTCGATGCCACTGGCGTCGGGCAGGCCGATGTCCAGCAACACCAGATCGACTGGTTCGGTGCTGGCGAATCGCATGGCCGCAGCGCCGGTGTGTGCGACTCCGGCCACGTCGAAACCGGGCGTCCGCTCGACGTACGTCTTGTGGGCCTCCGCGATGAGCGGTTCGTCGTCGACGATCAGTACGCGGATCACGACGTCGCTCCCGGGATGGTCGCAACCAACACCGACCCGTACGTCACTTCCGAGGTCAACGTGCCACCGTGCCGCGTGATCACCTGCGTCACCAACGCGAGGCCGAGTCCGCGAGATCCGGATTTGGTCGAATATCCGCGCCGGAGAGCAGCTTTCAGGGTTTCCGGTGGCATGCCGGGACCGCTGTCGGCCACCCGGACGACGAGTTCGCCGTCGGCGTCGCGGACCGTCACTTCGACCCACGGCTGGTCGGATTCTTTCGAGGCATCGATCGCATTGTCTATCAGATTGCCTACCAGCGTCACCAATTCGCGAGCAGTCAGAACCCCTTCGTGTTCCATCGCCGTGTCGTCGGTGATCGTCAGCTCGACGCCCTGTTCGGCAGCCTGGCTGACCTTGCCGAGCAACAGCGCCGCGAGCGCAGGCTCGCCGACCGCGTTCATCAACCGGTCGATGAGAGTCTGCGAGAGTTCGAGATCGGCCGTCGCGAATTCGACGGCTTCTTCGGGCCGACCGAGCTCGACCATCGTGATGACCGTGTGCAACCGATTCGCCGCCTCGTGCGCCTGCGAGCGCAGTGACTCCGCGAAACTGCGCACCGAATCCAATTCGCCCATCAACGAACGCAACTCGGTCTGATCGCGAATCGTCAGGACGTTACCCAGGCGTTTGCCCTCCCACATGACCGGATCCTGGTTGACGACGAGTACACGATCTTTCGTCAGATGCAGCTCACCGCGGACGATCCCGGTGTCCATTTGTTGCATCGACTCCGGCAACGACGTCAGCGATACCGGCCCGTCCGGTAGGTCGAGAAGGCGTCGGGCCTCGTCGTTGACCAACTCCGCCTCGTCGCTGCGTCCGAACACCAACAGGCCCTCGCCGATGGAATGCAGAACGGCGTCGTGATGCTCGTACATCGTCCGCAATTCGGCCGGAGCCATTCCCAATGTCTGACGCCGTAGCCGGCGGCTGAGCAGCGTCGAACCGGCCGCAGCCACGACGAAGGCCGCGAGCACGACGGCGAGGATCAACGGCAGGCCTTGCAGGAACTGATCGCTGATCTTCTGGCGGGTGACTCCAGCGGACACGAGGCCGACGATCTCGCCGTCGGTATCGGTGACGGGTGTGACCGCTCTGATCGACGGGCCGAGAGAGCCCACGTACGTCTCGGTGAACGTCTCGCCGAGCAGTGCGCGATCGATGTTGCCGCTGAACGGTTTACCGATCAGGTCGACGGTGGTGTGCGTGAAGCGGGTGCGATCGGGAGCCATGACGACGATGAAATCGACCCCGGTGACCTGCCTGATCTTCTCCGTTTCCGGCTGCAGACGAGACGTCGGGTCGTCGGATTCGATGGCCAGCGGCGTCGACGGTTCGTTGGCAATACTCACCGCTATCGCCGTCACCTCACGTCGGGTGGCGTCGTCGCTGTTGGACCGTTCGTTGAGGATCGTCAGTATCCCGCCGGCGAGAACGACGACGGCCATGACGACCAGTTGCAGGACCAAAACCTGGCCCGCCACGCTCAGCGGCCGCTTCGAGGACAACACATTCCTTTCGGACAAGAAACATCGATGTGAACAGAATGAACGTATAGGTGACTCCAGTCACTGGGTGCAGCAACATCATCTCTCAGCAGGGGTGACCCACCTCACTCCACTCCGGCGATCACGAAGCCACCAGCCACATTCACGCACCACCGGAACACTAAGGAACGTCCATGACTATCAGCACCGACGCTGAGCGGAACGACAATCCGTCGTCCGAGCCGAAGAAGAAGCGCGACAGAACGCACTGGCTCTACATCGCGGTGATCATCGCCGTCATCGCCGGCATCATCGTCGGGTTGGTGGCCAAGGATTTCGCCTCCGACCTGTCGATCCTCGGCACGCTCTTCGTCAGCCTGATCAAGATGATGATCAGCCCGGTCATCTTCTGCACCATCGTCCTCGGCATCGGGTCGGTACGCGCCGCAGCCAGCGTCGGCCGAGTCGGCGGCCTGGCGCTCGCTTACTTCATCGGCATGTCGACCATCGCCCTCGGTATCGGCATGGTTGTCGGCAACCTCATCAAGCCCGGTGACGGCCTGAACATCACGCCGAACGACGCCGGACTCAAGCTCGCCGACACCGCCCACGAGGCCGGCGGGACGATGGACTTCATCGCCGGGATCATTCCGACGTCGCTGCTTTCGTCGCTGACGGCCGGTTCTGTTCTGCAGACGCTGTTCGTCGCAATCCTCGTCGGTTTCGCACTGCAGGCCATGGGCAAGCAGGGTGAAGGCATCCTCAAGGGCATCGGCGCAGTACAGAAGCTCGTCTTCCGCATCCTGACGATGATCCTGTGGCTCGCCCCGATCGGTGCCTTCGGTGCCATCGCCGGTGTCGTCGGCAAGACCGGCTTCGACGCAGTGATTCAGCTCGGCACTCTGATGCTGGCCTTCTACATCACCTGCTTCATCTTCGTCTTCTTCTTCCTCGGCCTGATTCTCAAGTTCGTCTCCGGCTTCTCGATCTTCAAGCTGGTCAAGTACCTGGCCCGGGAGTACCTGCTCATCGTTGCCACGTCGTCCTCCGAATCGGCCCTGCCGCGTCTGATCGCCAAGATGGAGCACGTCGGAGTCGAGCGCACCACCGTCGGCATCGTCGTCCCCACCGGTTACTCGTTCAACCTCGACGGCACCGCGATCTACCTGACCATGGCCTCGATCTTCATCGCCGACGCCATGAACATGCCGCTCTCCATCGGGGAGCAGTTCTCGCTGCTGCTGTTCATGATCATCGCCTCCAAGGGCGCAGCCGGAGTGTCCGGAGCAGGCCTGGCGACTCTCGCCGGCGGCCTGTCGAGCCACCGCCCGGAACTGCTCGACGGTGTTCAGCTCATCGTCGGAATCGACCGCTTCATGTCCGAAGCCCGCGCCGTCACCAACTTCTCGGGTAACGCCGTTGCCACCTTGCTGGTCGGCACCTGGACCAAGACGATCGATAAGGATCGGGTCAACACGGTGCTCGACGGCAACCTGCCGTTCGACGAGGAGACCATGGTCGACGACCACCTCCCCGAGGACGAGCGACCCGCCGACAAGCAGGTCATCATCGAGAAGAACGCCGCCAAGGCATAAGAACCTGCCGGGCGACGCGCATCCCCCCGTCGCCCGGTTCGGAAGAACGCAAGTACGGCCCTGCCACCAGCGGGGTCGTACTTGCTTTTGTGCGTCGGTTCCATTCTGTCGGTACTCACAGGTAAGTTCGGATGATGACTGAAGTTCAGAACATCGGCATCAACACGCTGGGTGGTGCGCCCACCTCGCTCGACGAGTACGCCGGACGGGCCGTCCTCGTGGTCAATGTCGCATCCAAGTGCGGACTGACCCCGCAGTACGAAAAGCTGGAGAAGCTCGCCAACGAGTACTCCGCCAGTGGCCTGTCGGTCGTCGGGGTGCCGTGTAACCAGTTCGGTGGCCAAGAGCCCGGCACCGCCGAAGAAATCGAAACTTTCTGCTCCACCACGTACGGCGTCACGTTCGCGATGACCGAGAAGGTCGACGTCAACGGTGACAACCGGCACCCGCTCTACGCCGAACTGACCAAGACCGAGGACGCCGACGGCACCGCCGGAGACGTTCAGTGGAACTTCGAGAAGTTCCTGATCTCCCCGGATGGCGTCGTCACCAACCGGTTCCGCCCGCGCACCGAGCCGGACGCACCCGAGGTCCTCGCCGCGATCGACAAGATCCTGCCGAAGGAAACGATCGCCGTTTAGCTTCTGTCTGCATCGACGTCGAGCCTCGTTCACGCTGGTGTGCGAGGCTCGAGTCATGTCTGGACGCCTGATCGTGTCGGTGAGCGGAATCAAGAACGACACCTACGAGCATGCCGCCGAGTTCGCGCGAGAACTCGAGGGACGGGGCGTCCCGCTGTCGCTGCTCGTCGCACCGCGGCTGAAAGACAAATACCGGCTCGCAGCCGACGTTCCCACCCAGGAATGGCTGCGGACGCGACGCGACGGAGGCGACGCCATCGTTCTGCACGGCTACGACCAGGCCGCGACGAAGCGTCGACGCTCCGAATTCTCTGCACTGCCGCGTCACGAAGCTCGACTGCGCTTGATGGCCGCCGACCGCGTCATGGAACAGACAGGCCTGCGTACCCGAGTGTTCGCCGCTCCGCGCTGGATCGCCTCACCCGGAGCGATCGAGGCGCTCCCGGATGCAGGATTCCGAATGATCGCCTCGCTCAACGGTATTCACGACCTCGACCGAGACGGCACCATCCGCGCCCGGGTCTGGGGAATCGGCGAAGGCTTCAAAGCCGAACCCTGGTGGTTCAAAGCACTCGTACTCGGGGCCGGCCGCACCGCCCGACGCGGGGGAGTGGTGCGCCTGGCCATCAGCGCCAAACAACTCGGACGCCCCGCGCCGCGCCAGGCAATCCTCGATGCCATCGACCTCTCCCTGCACCACAACGCCGCAGCGGGAATCTACGAATGGATCCCGCGCACCAAAACTCGCGTGGCCTGACTCCTCGCTTCCTCACCCCGCCCCGCCCCCGGCTTGCTCTGTACCTCCAATTGGGATCAATGTGGCTTTCAGTCACTCAGATTGCAAGAAAGGCGCATTGATCCGAAGGGGGTGGGGTGGTCCATTGACGCGAACGGGGTGGGAGCGGTCGTAGACTCGACAGCGATGAATGCCTCGAGTGTGACCCTGGACGACATCGTTGCCGCGCATCGACTGCTGCGTGATCGCAATCCGCTGGTGCAGTGTCTGACCAATACGGTGTCGGTGCAATTCGTCGCCAACGCCCTGCTCGCGGCAGGTGCGGCTCCGGCGATGGTCGACAATCCGGAGGAAGCGGCCGGCTTCGCCGAGATCGCCGACGCGGTGCTGGTCAATCTCGGAACTCCGACGGCCGCGCAGGTGGAAAGTTCTCGTCTGGCGTCCGCTGCCGCGCGAGCAGCGGGGAAGCCGTGGGTACTCGATCCGGTGGGCGCGGGCGGTCTTCCCTGGCGGACTCAGGTGGCCGTCGAGCTACTTGCCAATCGGCCCAGCGTGATTCGCGCAAATGCTTCCGAGGTGATGGGACTCGCGGGCGCCGAGGGTGGTTCGAGAGGCGTGGATTCGTCTGCGCACGTGGCGGACTCCGTCGACGCGGCGCGTTCTCTCCTCGACCGTGCCGAGGTCGTAGCGGCCTCGGGGGAGGTCGACCACATCTTTGCACAAGGCTCGACGGTGAGGATCGGCGGCGGAAGCGCACTGCTGCAACGAGTTACAGCCACCGGATGCGCATTGGGTGCGCTGACGGCTGCGTACTGTTCCGTTTCTCCGTCTGCGTTGATCGGTGCCGTCGCCGCGCACGCGCACGTGGCGGTCGCGTCGGAGATTGCGGCTCGCTCGACGTCGCGTCCGGGTACCTTCGCTGCTGCATTCTTGGACGGACTCGACGCGGTGGACGAGTCGGCACTGCAGGAATTGGTTCGGCTCGACTGACGAGTGCAACTGGCGCTCCACTCTGTGGCGGCTTCCGCTGAAATACCGCGGAGCGAGCGAACAGTGGAGCAGAAGTTGCCTGCGCCGGCAGGGTTCAGGCCCCTTGATCGAAATGTGATGTAACGGAACGCGTTTGCGAGTGGACATACCTGACGTCGGGCAAATCGAACCAGGTGGTCTTCATGAAACGACTTCTGCTCCTCGCAGTCGGTGCAACAGCTCTCGTCGCGTGCGGCGGATCGGAGCAAGGAACGCCGTCGGCAGCACCGTCCTCGGCCGTTCCGACGACCACAGCGACGAGCTCGGCACCGCTGACACCCGCCCCGGCCACCGTGACCGAGGGAGCGCAGCCGCAGCGAACGCCACCCGAGGAGGCCAGCGACCTGGTTCCCATGGGTCCGTCGGAAGCCGAGCCGCTGTGCCTGGATCTGACGTGGGGGCCGGTACCGCAGGCGGTGGACTCGCTGCCGCTCGTGTTCGCAGATTCACCGTGGGTCGCCACCGACATGGGCGATCCCTGTGCGTCGTTCACCTGGGTCGAAGCCCTCCCGTACGGCGCGACGGTCAGCTCGCCGACGCATCTGCTCTTCTTCCACGACGCCGAGTACCTCGGCACCGCGACGCTGGAGCCGTACGGGTTCACGTCGGTGGCGGCACAGTCCGCCGACACGATCACAGTGAACTACCGCTGGCCACTCGCCGATGACGCCAATGCGAACCCGACCGGCGGACCGGCGACGATCGACTACCAGTGGGACGGAACGCAAGTGACCATGATCGGCACCCTCCCGCCCGAGGTCACCGGCTAGATCGAGACGGACGATTCCTCGGGGAGTTCGCGGATTTCGGCGTCGGACATCTCCTTGAAGCGTCCGTAGTAGATGCCCCTCGCCTGTTCCGCGACGACGGCCTGGTGAATGGGGAACGCCATCCTCGGTGCCACCGCACGGAGGAATTCGACCGTCTCGGACAGCTTCGACCACGGCGCTGCCGCGGGCAATGCCAGTACCTCGACCTGTTGCTCGGGAACGAACAACGAGTCACCCGGATGGAACAGTTGCCCCGGGTTCTCCGGAGTACCGAGCAGATAACCGGTGTTGTCGATCTCCGGCAATTCCGGATGGATGACGGCGTGCGTGCCGCCGACTCCGGTGACGGTGATGCCGCCCACGGAGAAGTCCTTGCCCGCCGGGGCCGCGATCCATTTCCCTCCGAGCTGGCCTGCCGTCATGGGATCGGCGTGCAGCTCGGCGCGGGGATTGGCGTCGAGAAGCGCGGGAAGTCGCTGCAGATCAACATGATCCGGGTGCTGGTGAGTGACCAGGATGGCGTCGAGCCCGGTGATGCCCTCGAATCCGTGAGAGAACGTGCCGGGATCGAACAGCACCGTGGTGCCGTTGAGTTCGACCAGAACGCAGGAATGTCCGAAGTGTGTCAGCCGCATGCACTCCACAGTAAGCGCGGTTTCGCTCCGCTGGCCAGGGCTGCGTAGACTCCCACCTGCCGGTAACTGTCTTGCTGTACGTATTTCAAGGAGCGCTTTCGTGGCCCGAGTCGTAGTCGATGTCATGCCCAAGGCCGAGATTCTCGATCCGCAGGGTCAGGCCATCGCAGGTGCGCTGGGCCGGCTGGGAATCTCCGGTGTGTCCGATGTGCGTCAGGGCAAGCGCTTCGAGCTGGAGATCGACGATTCCGTCGACGACGCCGAACTCGAGAAGATTGCCGAATCGCTGCTCGCCAACACGGTGATCGAGGACTGGAAAGTGACTCGCATCTCATGAGCGCCCGCGTAGGAGTCATCACGTTCCCCGGAACTCTCGACGACGTCGACGCATCCCGCGCCGTGACTCTCGCCGGCGGCGAGGCCGTCAGCCTGTGGCACGCCGACGCCGATCTGAAGAACGTCGACGCCATCGTCGTCCCCGGCGGATTCTCATACGGCGACTATCTGCGAGCCGGTGCGATCGCCCGCTTCGCTCCCGTGATGGAGTCAGTGGTCAAGGCGGCAGAGGGCGGGATGCCGATCCTGGGGATCTGCAACGGTTTTCAGGTGTTGTGCGAGGTCGGACTGCTTCCCGGAGCGTTGACGCGCAACGAGGGCCTGCATTTCGTGTGCCGCGACCAGTGGTTGAAGGTCGAGAATGCCGGCACGGCATGGTCGTCGCGATACGAGCAGGATGCCGAGATCCTGATTCCGGTCAAGAACGCCGAGGGCCGATTCCAGGCATCGCAGAGCGTGCTCGACGAGCTCGAAGGTGAAGGCCGCGTCGTGTTCCGCTACAGCGGGAGCAACCCCAACGGGTCGCAGCGCGGTATCGCCGGAATCTCGTCGGCAAACGGTCGGATCGTCGGCCTGATGCCCCACCCCGAGCACGCCACCGAGCCGTTGACCGGCCCGAGCGACGACGGGCTCGGCATCTTCTACTCGGCACTGGACGCGATCGTCAACGCCTGATCTTCGGTCGGTGGGTGGGTCTAATCTTCCGCCATGACACTGACCCTGGGCATGATCACGTTCGATTCCACCGACCCGGGCCCGCTCGCTCGCTGGTGGGCCTCACAGGTCGACGGATCGATCGTCGAGGAGAACGACGGCTGGTTCTACGTCGTCGCCCTCGCTTCGGCCCCGTATCGACTGGCCTTCCAGAAGGTCGACGACCCGTCGCCGGGTAAAAATCGCGTCCACCTCGACGTGACGACCGAGAACCTCGACGACGAGGTCTCTCGGCTGGTCGAGTCGGGTGCGACCGAGATCCAGCAGCACACCATGGGTGACTTTCGCTGGGTGACGCTGAGCGATCCCGACGGCAACGTGTTCTGCGTATCCGGGGCGCACTGAGCAGGGGATGCCCGCCCAGTCGTGGGTCACCCTCGTCGTCGGCGTTCTGGCCGTCGTCGGGGTCGCTCTCATCACCAGCACCGAACGCAAGGTGCTGCTGGCCGTTGCGGGCCGGTCTGCACGTCGCGCACTGGCGCAACCGCGCGAAACCGAGGACACTGACGGCGAGAGCGAGCAGGAGGATCCGCGATGACCACCACCGACGAACGCAACGTCAAAGCACCACGGCCAACGGTCGCCGCTGCCGCTGCCCGCGCGTACATCACCATGGCCGAACGCGATCATCAACCCGTCCCCGACTGGATTCGCGACGCTGCAGCGGGACAACCGACCACCCCGCCGCCTGAATAGCGGGTCTGTCGGCACGTGATCTCGGTCAGGCCGCGCGTGCGCGTAGTTCGGTCAAAGCTGAGGTGAAACTACCCGTAGGCCCGTACGTCACATCGCAGTACTCGCCGTCTCGCCAGAAGAACACCGAGCGCGACAGTGGGCTCGGTGTATCGCGAGAGAACACGTCGGCCAGCTCGGCGAGTGCGGCGGCTGCCGCGACTGCGTCGTCGGCGTCGCGGGGCCGGTGAAAGGCGAATTCGTACGCGTTGGGGACGGCGAAGAGTACGCCGTACAGGCTTTCGCCCAGATGCGACGAAATCAACGCGGGCATATCGGCGATCTTCGACGCAAGATAGATCGAATCGCCGTCGAGCACCTCGATGCAGACCCCCTCGCGTTCGAGCAACTGCGCTCCCTCGAACTCGATCGCCGCAGTGTTCTTCCGGCCCGCAGCCCACGCAGCGTCGAGGTCGCGACCCTTCAAGTGACTGTCGGACAACGTCAGAGCTCGATTCGGAGACGACAGATTCAACACCCGCCTCGGCGCATCGGGTGCCGCGAGAAGGGGAACCGAATAACTGTACGAACCCGCCGATTCCAACACGCACGGCGCGACGACGCGTTCACGCAGTTTCGAATGGAACTCGTCGTCGGACAGGCCTGCGATGAACGCCGGAGCGGACTCGCGCATCGCCTCGATCATGACCTGGACATGGCCGCCGATGATGCCGTCCCACGCCGACCGGGGCGCACCCGAGCAGCGGGCGAACACGTTGTCGAGCGGGAAGCGTGCACCCGACTCCGCACCGAGCGTGGTCGCATCCTCACGGTGCACCACCATTCCGCGGGTACGAAATGCTTCGATCGTTTTCATTCGTACGATGGCGAGTGTGGTTGCGTGAGCGACGTGTTGGTTCGGTGTCGGCTCGATCTTCATGTTTCTCCCCCGGTCGGTGTGTGCTCTCGGGGTGTTCGACGCGGCGGCTGACACAATGGTTCCCATGTCGTCCTCTGCCTCTGCTGCCGGTCTCTGCAACTTCGTCGACGTCTCGCCGTCCCCGTTTCATGTGTGTCGGACGGTGTCGGTTCAGCTCGAGGACGCCGGATTCGTGCGTCTGGACGAGACCGATGCCTGGCCGACCGAACCAGGCCGCTACTACTTGATCCGCGGCGGTTCTCTCGTCGCGTGGAGCACCGAGCACATCAATTCGGGTCGTTCCGCAGGCTCCACTCCTGATGGCCCCTTCCGCATCGTCGGCGGACACACCGACAGTCCCAATCTCCGGGTGAAGCAGCATCCCGATCTCGAATCGGCGGGTTGGCAGATGGTCGGCCTGGAGCCGTACGGTGGTGCCTGGCTGAACTCCTGGCTCGACCGCGATCTGGGCATCTCCGGCCGGCTCAGCGTGCGTGACGGCAACACCGCCCGCGAGGTACTCGTCAAGGTGGACGAGCCGATCCTTCGCGTTCCGCAGCTGGCGATCCACCTGTCCGAGGACCGCAAAGGCGTGACGCTCGATCCGCAGCGGCACGTCAATGCCATTTGGGGAGTGGGTAATTCGCCACGGTCCTTCGTCTCCTACGTCGCCGAGCGAGAAGGCGTCGATCCCGGTTCGGTGCTGGGCTGGGAACTGATGACACACGACCTGGCACCCAGCGCGGTGGTAGGCGTCGAATCCGAGTTCATCAGTGCGCCGCGTCTGGACAACCAGGGCACCTGTTACGCCGGAACGCAGGCTTTGCTTGCGGCAGTGGAGAATCCGACCGACGTCACTCCGGTGCTGGCGCTGTTCGACCACGAGGAAGTCGGTAGTATGTCCGACCGCGGCGCGTTCTCGGACCTGCTCAACACCGTGCTCGAACGCATCGTGCTCGGACGCGGCGGCGGCCGTGAGGAATTCCTGCGCACGATGGCCGGATCCATCTGTGCTTCGGGCGATATGGCGCACGCGACACACCCGAACTACCCGGATCGCCACGAGCCCGCCCATCGCATCGAACTCGGCGGCGGACCGGTACTCAAGGTCAACCAAAACCTGCGCTACGCAACCGATTCCGCCGGTGCCGGTGCATTCGCACTGGCCTGCGAGCAAGCCGACGTACCGTTGCAGCGCTACGTCCATCGCGCGGATCTACCGTGCGGATCGACCATCGGACCGATCACCGCGTCGCGCACCGGGTTGTCGACGGTCGACGTCGGCGCAGCGCAACTCGCCATGCACTCGTCCCGAGAGTTGATGGGAGCCGGCGACGTGAAGGCATACGCCGACGCGTTGGCGGCTTTCCTCGCCCCTGCCTGAGCCAGATCGGCGTCGCAAACGCGCGCGCAATTGTCAGGTGCGCGCGGATTCGTGCCCGATTCCGGGGCTGTTTCGCTCGCGTTCGGCAAACGCGCGCGCGTTTGCGAGATCCGGGGGCGGACGTCGAATGTTGGTGAGCCTTGGACCGCGAAGCTCGTGATCATCGTTCGGCAATCGCAAACGCGCGCGCATTCGTCAGGTGCGCGGAGTCTCGTGCCCGATTCCGGGGCAATTCGGCTCGCGTCTGGCAAACGCGAGCGCGTTTGCGAGATCAGGGGGGGTGGGCCGAAGACCTAGACCGGATCGAGTTGCAGGCAGGCGTCGGCAGCGAGCCAGAACAACTGTTCGCGCACCGTTGTTGCCTTGGTCCAGCCGCGGTGATCCCAGTCGGCGGCCAGGGAGTCTCCCGCGTACAGCAGTTGCGCGAATCGGACTCCACGGAATCGGGCGACTGCGCAGAAGGCCGACGCTTCCATGTCGACCGTTCGGCAGCCTTCCTCGACGCGGCGCGAGACTCGGCCGCGGGTTTCGCGGTAGAGCGCATCGGTGGTCCAGGAGCGGCCGGTGACGAAGTCGATGCCGGCATCGGTCAGTACCGACTGGAGTACGGCGACGCCTGCGGGATCGGCGTCGACCACCCGTCCGGGCGGCAGGTAGTGGAACGAGGTGCCCTCGTCGCGCAGGGCGCTGTCGACCACCATGACGTGTCCCATGCCCAGGTCGTCGGACAGCGCCCCGGCACCGCCGACAGCAACGAACTGTGTGCAGCCCATGGCGATGGCTTCTTCGAGGAACAGTGCGGCCAGTGGCGCTCCGACGCCGGGATGGAAGACGGCAAGTTTCTGTCCGCCTCGTTCGATCTCGTAGACGGGGTGTTCGCCGTGCTCGGAGCGCATGATCGACACCACTCGGGCGTCGCCTTTCGCGCAGATGCTCTCGATCACCTCGGCGAAGAAACAGACGACGGCTTTCGGCGGTACGTCGACTCCCTTGGCCACCATCGACGGGTCGATGACGCCCGTTTCGTCCAGATCGTCCTCGGTCAGTGCAATGTCCATCAGGTGATGTTCGCACGAGGCCGATACGTCCGATGCCGTACATGTCGGCGGCACCTTATAGACTCTCCCTGGCATTTCGCTCCATCGAAGGGACCTATTCCTCGTGTCCGCTAGCTCTGTACCCACAGACACTGTCTCGAACGCCGTCGCCACCCCCGACGTTGCGCAGCCGTACAAGGAACTCGGACTCAAGGACGACGAATACGTCCGCATCAAGGAAATCCTCGGCCGCCGGCCCACGGACGCCGAATTGGCGATGTACTCCGTCATGTGGAGCGAGCATTGCTCGTACAAGTCCTCGAAGGTGCATCTGAAGTACTTCGGCGAGACCACCACCGACGAGATGCGCAAGCCGATGCTCGCCGGTATCGGCGAGAACGCGGGCGTCGTCGACGTCGGCGACGGCTGGGCCGTCACGTTCAAGGTCGAGAGCCACAATCACCCGTCGTACGTCGAGCCCTACCAGGGTGCGGCGACGGGCGTCGGCGGCATCGTCCGCGACATCATGGCCATGGGCGCTCGCCCGATCGCCGTCATGGACCAGCTGCGATTCGGTGCTGCCGATGCACCCGATACGCGCCGTGTCCTGAGCGGCATCGTCGCAGGCGTCGGTGGGTACGGGAACTCCCTCGGTCTCCCGAACATCGGCGGCGAGACGGTGTTCGACGCCTCCTACGCCGGTAACCCTCTGCTCAACGCCCTGTGTGCCGGCGTCATGCGGGTCGAGGACATGCACCTCGCGTTCGCGTCGGGCCTGGGTAACAAGATCATTCTGTTCGGTGCACGAACGGGTCTCGACGGCATCGGCGGCGTGTCCGTGCTCGCGTCGGAGACCTTCGACGGCGACGAGACCGGTGGGGGCCGCAAGAAGCTTCCCGCTGTACAGGTGGGCGATCCGTTCACCGAGAAGGTGCTCATCGAAGCCTGCCTCGAGCTGTACTCCAACAAGCTCGTCGTCGGCATCCAGGACCTCGGTGGTGCCGGGTTGTCCTGCGCCACATCGGAACTCGCGTCCGCCGGCAGTGGTGGCATGCACATCGAGCTCGACAAGGTGCCGATGCGCGCCACCGGCATGACTCCGGCCGAGGTGCTCTCGAGCGAATCCCAGGAGCGCATGTGCGCCGTGGTGACCCCCGAGAACGTCGACGCATTCATGGCCGTCTGCAAGAAGTGGGACGTCCTGGCCACGGTCATCGGTGAGGTCACCGACGGCGAGCACCTCCAGATCACCTGGCACGGCGATACCGTCGTCGATGTACCGCCGAAAACCGTTGCGCACGAAGGCCCGGTGTACAACCGTCTGGTGCAGCGTCCGGATACCCAGGACGCGTTGATCGCGAACAGCACGGCGTCGCTGAAGCGTCCGGAAACCGCGGACGAGCTGAAGGCCACTCTGCTGAAGATGATCGGCTCGCCGCAGCTGTGCAGCCGTCGATTCATCACCGAGCAGTACGACCGCTACGTCCGCGGCAACACCGTGCTGGCGGAGAACGCCGATGCAGGCGTCATCCGCATCGACGAGAAGACCGGTCGCGGAATCGCTTTGGCCACCGACGCGTCGGGCCGCTACACCGCACTCGACCCGTACCAGGGCGCGCAGCTGGCTCTGGCCGAGGCGTTCCGCAACGTCGCGGTCACCGGCGCCACTCCCAAGGCCGTCACCAATTGCCTGAACTTCGGTTCGCCGGAGGACCCGGGTGTCATGTGGCAGTTCCAGCAGGCCGTACGCGGTCTGGCGGACGGGTGTGTCACCCTCGGCATCCCGGTCACCGGCGGCAACGTCAGCTTCTACAATCAGACCGGCGCGGAGCCGATCCTGCCGACCCCCGTGGTCGGAGTACTGGGCGTCATCGACGACGTCCATCGCCGCATCCCGACGGGACTCGGCCTCGAGCCCGGCGAGACACTCATCCTGCTGGGGGAGACCCACGACGAGTTCGACGGGTCCATCTGGGCGCAGGTCGAGCACGATCACCTCGGCGGCGTTCCGCCGAAGGTCGATCTCGCTCGGGAGCAGTTGTTGGCAGACATCCTGCTCGCATCCTCCCGCGACGGCCTGGTCTCGGCTGCACACGACCTGTCCGAGGGTGGTCTCGCTCAGGCCGTCGTCGAGGCAGCATTGGCCGGCGAAACCGGGTGCCGCATCATCGTTCCCGAAGGCGCAGACCCGTTCGTGACCTTGTTCTCCGAATCCTCCGGCCGGGTGCTGGTCGCCGTGCCGCGCACCGAGGAGACCCGGTTCACCGGCATGTGCACCGCACGCGGACTTCCGTGGGCGCGCGTCGGCGTCGTCGACGAGGGCTCGGATTCGATCGAGGTCCAGGGACAGTTCTCCGTGCCGATGACGGAACTGCGAGAGACATTCGAGAGCACTCTTCCCAGACTCTTCGGCTGACCGAGGTGGGGGGACAGGTATCGGAGCGTCGAAGGGGGACCGAGCCCACACTCGAGCAGGATCAGCATCATCGGTATCACTTTCCGACGGTGGAGTTCTCGGCTCCGTCGCCGGAGAAGCATCCGTTCGTCATGTGGTCGTGGGGCCTGCTGCGTCTGGACTTCACCGGAATCGCGTTCAGCGCGTTGTTCTTCTGCTGGTCGCTGACGCCGTCGCTGCTGCCTCGTGGATGGCTGTTCCAAGGCATCATCGGCGGCATCAACTCGGCTATCGGATACGCCTTCGGGGTGGCCGTGGGATGGGCGGTGGCGCGATGGTGGCTGTCGTCGCGTTCGTGGTGGCCGTTGCCGCGCAAGGTCGAACTTGCGGTCAAGGTCGTCGTACTCGTCGTCGCCGTCGCTGCGTCGATGATCATGCTGGCGGTCTCGGCGCAGTGGCAGCGTGAACTCGCCGCGCTCATGGACGCGGAGGGGACCACCACGACGGGGTACCTCCGCACCGGAGCATTGAGCATTGCCATTGCCGCACTGCTCATCTCGATCTCGCGGGTGCTACGCGACGTCGTCCGGTTGCTGGCCCGTCAGATCAATCGCATCGTGAAGATGCCGCGCGAGGTGGCCAATGCACTCGGCGTGATCGTTCTGGTGGTGTTGGTCGTCGCCCTGGTCCAGGGTGTGCTGTTGCGTGCGGTCTCCGAGGTGACCAACTCGGTGTTCAGTCTGCAGAACGACGAAACGCGAGAGGGCACAGAACAACCCGTCGCCGACGAGAGGTCGGGTAGCCCGAATTCGTTGGCACCGTGGGACACACTCGGATTCGAGGGCCGCAACTTCGTCTCCAGCGGCCTGCGAGCCGACGAGATGGAACGGGCCACCGGACGTCCGAGCCTCGAACCCATTCGGGCCTACGCCGGACTGGAAACCGCGGAGACTCAGGACGAACGACTCGACATCGTCGTCGCCGAACTCGAACGCACCGGCGCGTTCCAGCGCAAAGCGCTCATCGTCGTGCCGACCACCGGCACCGGCTGGGTCAACCCCACCGCCGTCGAGGCCGAGGAGCTGATGTTCGACGGCGATGTCGCCACCGTCGCCTCTCAGTACTCGTATCTGCCGAGTTGGATCTCGTTCATCGCCGAGGGCGACAAAGCCGCCCAGGCAGGCAAGGCGCTGATCGACAAAGTGCACGACCGCTGGCTGCAGGAGCCCGAGGCCACCCGCCCCAAGTTCTACGTCTACGGCGAAAGTCTGGGGACGAAGTCCGGTGAAGGCGCGTTCGACGGGTTGGCGGACATCCGCGCCACCACCGACGGCGTCCTGTGGGTGGGTCCGCCGAACGACAACCGCATCTGGAGCCAGTTCGTCAGCAGGCGTGATCCGGGCAGCCCCGAAGTTCGGCCGGTGTACTCCGAGGGCCTGACGGTTCGCTTCGCCGACAATTCGTCGGGCATCCCACCGGAGGATCAGCCCTGGTACGCCCCGCGCATCCTGTACGTCCAGCATGCGTCGGATCCGGTGGTCTGGTGGTCACCCGACCTGCTGTTCGAGCGCCCGGACTGGCTGTCCGAGCCGCCGGGGCCGGACCGACTGCCGAGCATGCGTTGGTTCCCGGTGGTGACCTTCTGGCAGGTGGCAGCGGACCTGACCAACGCAGCAGGCGTCCCCGACGGCCACGGTCACAACTACGGAACCCTCGTGCTCGACGGCTGGGTGGCCGTCGCCGCCCCCGAGGGGTGGACCGACCGCGACACCGAACGAGTGCGCGGCGTCATGGAGCAATTCGCCGGACGTGACGGTCCCGAGAAGTGAGAACCGCTCTGGCAACCGGAGTGGAGCCTGCGGAACGACCCATTCTGACCGGACTCGTGACAACGGCGTGGAGCACTTACGTGCTGCCTGCGGCCGGGCTCGGAGCCCGCGGGCGGGCAGTGGCCAACGCGTCGTTCGCCGTCGCTGTGGCTGCGGTGTCGGGATCGAATGCCGAACGGCTGGGCCTGCGTAATTCCGCATCCGGGCTCAAATGGGGTGCGGCTGCGGCAGCGATACCCGTCCTGGGGTCTGCGGTGGTGGCCGCCGTACCCGCACTGCGTCGGCGCGTCCGACCGTCCGAGGACGATCTCGCCGAATGGGTGCTGTTTCGGATTCCGGTGGGGACGGTGCTGACCGAGGAGCTGCTCTTCCGCGGTGTGCTCGATGCTGCATCGCCGGCCCTGTCGCCGGTCTTCTTCGGACTGTGGCACATTCGTCCCGCCCGCGCCGCCGGGGATTCGGTGGCCGGGACCGTCGCCGCGACGACCGTCGCCGGGGTGGTGTTCTCGTGGCTGCGGGCGCGCAGCGGCAGTGTGCTCGCCCCTGCTGCGCTGCACTACGCACTCAACGCGAGCGGTGCCGTGTTGGCGCATCTCGCGGCTACCGAACGTGAGAGGAGCTGACCGGAGATGCCACCGCACAAGGAGGTCGGTCCCGCCGAGGTTCGCGAGGCCGTTCTGGCCGTCGCCGACTGGATCCGAGGTGAGGCCGAGAAGCCGCCACGCGCGCAGATCGCCGCCGCCGTGCGCACCACCGCCAGAACTCTCGGTCAGAACGCACCGGGGTCGTCGGTGGAGGTGCGGGTGCCGCCGTTCGTCGCGGTGCAGTGTATCGTCGGGCCCCGGCACACCAGAGGAACCCCGCCGAACGTCGTCGAAACCGATGCTCTGACATGGCTTCAGGTGGCTACCGGGACCCGGGATTTCGCCGAGGCGCTCGGCGACGGCTCGATCGACGCGTCCGGCAGCCGGGCCGTCGAGGTGGGTCGTTGGTTGCCGTTGCTGACCATCACCTGACCGCCGGATTTCAGCGGCCGTTCGACCGTCGGGAATCTCCTGGACACACGATGCGTTGTGTCAGCCCGTGTGCCCGTAGACTGGGCACGGCCCCCCGTCCCGGACCCCCTAGGGAGCAATGCCCGTGACCAACGCCGATTTGTCGGTCGACAGTCCGAATCTTCTGGTAGGCAAACCCATCGACGAGCCGGAGAACGAGCCGCGCGAAGAGTGTGGAGTGTTCGGTGTGTGGGCACCGGGCGAGGACGTGGCCAAGCTCTCGTACTACGGCCTCTACGCACTGCAGCACCGTGGGCAGGAAGCCGCAGGCATCGCGGTGTCCGACGGCTCCCAGGTGCTCGTGTTCAAGGATCTCGGCCTGGTCAGTCAGGTGTTCGACGAGCAGACGCTGGGCGCGATGCCCGGGCACGTCGCCATCGGTCATTGCCGTTACTCCACCAGTGGGTCGGTGACGTGGGAGAACGCGCAACCGATCTTCCGTACCACCACTGCCGGTACCGGTATCGCGCTCGGGCACAACGGCAATCTGGTGAACTTCGCCGAACTCGCCACCAAGGCTCGCGATGCGGGCCTGATCAGCGATCGATTGCAGGGCAACGGGACGTCGGATTCCGATGTCGTGACGGCACTGCTGGCGCACAAGGCCGCCGACTGCACCATCGAGCAGGCGGCCATGGAATTGCTGCCCCTGCTCAAAGGCGCGTTCTGCCTGACCTTCATGGACGAGCACACCCTCTACGCCGCGCGTGATCCGCACGGCGTACGGCCGCTGTGCCTCGGTCGCCTCGATCGCGGCTGGGTCGTCGCCAGCGAGACCGCAGCACTCGACATCGTCGGTGCGGCGTTCGTCCGCGACATCGAGCCCGGCGAACTGTTGGCGATCGACGCCGACGGCGTTCGGTCCTCGCGTTTCGCTGCCCCCGAGCCCAAGGGCTGCGTGTTCGAGTACGTCTATCTCGCACGGCCCGACAGCGTCATCGGCGGTCGCTCGGTGCACTCGACTCGGGTGGAAATCGGACGTCGTCTCGCCAAGGAGCATCCGGCCGAGGGTGATCTGGTCATCCCGGTGCCCGAGAGCGGAACTCCGGCAGCCGTGGGCTTCGCCCAGGGCTCGGGAATCCCGTACGGCCAGGGGCTCATGAAGAACGCGTACGTGGGCCGCACGTTCATTCAACCGTCGCAGACCATTCGCCAGCTCGGTATCCGGCTCAAGCTCAACCCTCTCAAAGAGGTCATTCGCGGCAAAAGGCTCGTGGTGGTGGATGATTCGATCGTTCGCGGCAACACGCAGCGGGCGCTGATCAGGATGCTGCGCGAGGCCGGCGCCCTCGAGATCCACGTACGTATCGCGTCCCCGCCGGTGCGGTGGCCCTGCTTCTACGGCATCGACTTCGCTTCTCCCGCAGAGCTGATCGCCAACGGCGTCGATTCCGAGGACGGAATCCTCGAAGGCGTCCGGCAGGCCATCGGTGCCGACTCGCTGGGCTACATCTCCATCGACGGCATGATCGCGGCGTCGGAGCAGCCCGAATCGCGCTTGTGTGCAGCATGTTTCACCGGGAAGTACCCCATCGATCTGCCCGCGGACAATGCACTAGGCAAGCACGTGCTCGAGGGTCTGCTGGCGTCGGCCGCTGGGCAACCGGTGGACAACGACGCGAATGTGAGCGCTCTCAGCCGTCCTTGACCTGGTCTTTTCCGTTAGGGAACAGCAGGGTTTTCTCAATGCCACATATTGGAAACAGTCCATCGGTACTGTCCCGAGTTACATAGGACACACCGATTGGATAGAGGCTCAGATGACCCTGTCGCCCGACGACGGACGCATGCAGCGCTACAGCGCCGCATCACGAACGGCTGTGCGTAAGCACGGCAAGAAGACCGCCGCAGTGGCCGCACTGTCGGTACTTGCACTGACCGCCGCAGCGTGCGGCTCGGGACGCACCGACGCCGGTGGATCCGGCGACGGCGGCGGCGGTGAGACCATCACGGTCGGCACCACGGACCAGGTCACCTCGCTCGACCCGGCCGGCTCGTACGACAACGGATCGTTCATGGTGATGAACCAGACGTATCCGTTCCTGATGAACTTCGCTCCCGGTAGCTCCGAGCTCGAGCCCGATGCGGCCGAGAGCTGCGATTTCGCGGAGCCGACCGTCTACAAGTGCACGCTCAAGGACGACCTGAAGTTCGCCAACGGCAATCCGCTGACGAGCGAGAGCGTCAAGTTCTCGTTCGACCGCATCGTCGCGATCAACGATCCGAATGGGCCGGCGTCGCTGCTGACCAATCTCGACAGCATCGCGACACCGGACGAGAAGACCGTCGAGTTCACCCTCAAAGCGGCCAACGATCAGACGTTCCCGCAGATCCTCGCGACACCCGCGGGCCCGATCGTCGACCAGACGGTGTTCCCGGCCGACAAGGTGCTCGACGACGACGCAGTGGTTGCGGGCAAGCCGTTCGCCGGCCCGTACTCCATCTCCAGCTATGGCAAGAACTCACTCGTCAGCTTCGTGGCCAACGGGGACTACAACGGCATTCTCGGCACCCCGAAGACGTCGTCGGTCAACGTGAAGTACTACACCAGCTCCGACAACCTCAAGCTCGATGTGCAGAACAAGGCCATCGATGTGGCATGGCGCTCCCTCACCCCGACCGACGTCGAATCGCTGGGAGCCGTCGACGGCCTGACGGTGCACGAGGGCCCCGGCGGCGAGTCCCGCTACATGGTCTTCAACATGAACACGATGCCCGGCAACACCCCCGAGCAGAAGTTGGCCGTGCGCGAGGCGATTGCTGCCTCGGTCGATCGCCAGGCGCTCTCCGACGGCGTCTACAAGGGCACCTACACCCCGCTGTACTCCGTGGTGCCGACCGGTCTGGAAGGCTCCAACAAGGCCTTCTCCGACGTCTACGGTGAGACACCGAACAAAGACGAGGCTGCCGGATTCCTTTCCGCTGCAGGCGTCGCCACTCCGATCCAACTCAACCTGCAGTACAACCCGGATCACTACGGTTCGAGCTCGAGCGAGGAGTACGCCGCGATCAAGAGTCAGCTCGACGCGACGGGCTTGTTCAATGTGAACCTGCAGTCCACCGAGTGGAGCACGTACACCAAGGAACGCGTCGCCGACGCGTACCCGGTGTACCAGCTCGGCTGGTTCCCGGACTACCCCGATGCAGACAACTACCTGACGCCGTTCTTCGGACCGGACAACTTCCTCCAGTCGCATTTCGAGAACCCGGAGATCACGTCACTGCTCGACCTCGAGCGCACGACGGCCGACGAGAACGCACGGATGCAGATCATCGGACAGATTCAGACCGAGCTCGCGACCAACTACCTGCCCACCCTTCCACTGTTGGAGGGCAAGCAGATCGCCGTCGCCACCGATGAGATCAGCGGTGTGGACGAGACCCTCGACGCCTCGTTCAAGTTCCGCTTCGTCACTCTCGCCAAGAGCTGACCGGTGCCCGCTACCGCACAGACGCCGGTAGGGGAGAAGAAAGCGCAGCAGGCGAGCGCGCCGTCACGATACGGCGCGCTCGCCCGCTATCTCGGGATCAGGTTTCTGTTGATCATCCCGACTGCCTGGATTCTCGTCACCGTCGTCTTCTTTCTCATGCGTGTGATCGGTGACCCGATCACCGCCGCCCTCGGCGGTCGACTACCCGCCGAACAGATCGCCCAGCGCAAGGCCGAGGCCGGATACGACCGGCCGATCCTGACGCAGTACTGGGAGTACCTGACCGGATTGTTGCGCGGCGACTTCGGCCGCTCCGCCACCGACAATCGCGCGATCAGTGACGTCCTGCTCGTCAACGGTGCTGCCACACTGGAATTGGCGTTCTGGGCGCTGCTCGTCGCGTTCGCGGTCGGCATCCCGCTCGGGTTCTACGCCGCCACCCATCGCGACCGGTTCGGTGACGCGTCGCTGCGAATCTTCGCGATCCTGGCGTACGCGGCCCCGGTATTCTTCGTCGGCATGCTGCTCAAGCTGCTGTTCGCCGTCAAGCTCGGCTGGCTGCCGGTCGCCGGGCGGGCCAGTACCAATGTGGAACTGGCACTGCAGAACGTCTCCCCGAAGACGAACATTCTGATCATCGACTCGTTCCTGTACGGCGACACCGGTTACACCGTCGACGTGCTCGAGCACGCGGTTCTGCCCGCTCTTGCGCTCGGCCTGCTGACGGCCGGTGTGTTCCTGCGATTGGTGCGAGTCAACCTGATTCAGACGTTGCAGGCGCCGTTCGTCGACGCCGCCCGCGCGCGCGGGTTGAGCGAGGGCACGGTGACGAGGCGACATGCGTTCCGCAACGCCATGATTCCCATCGTCACCGTCATCGGACTGCAGATCGCCGTCCTCCTCGGCGGTGCCGTACTCACCGAGACGACCTTCGAGTGGCAAGGACTGGGCTACGAACTCGCCCGTTATCTGCAGGCCCGCGATTTCGTTGCCGTGCAAGGCATCGTGACGTTCCTGGCCGTGGTGGTCGCCGTCGTCAGCTTCGTCACCGACGCGATCGTCGCCCTCATCGACCCGAGAGTGAGGTTCTGATGAGCACCGAAGTCGTGCTGTCCGACGTCCCTCCCACCCGTCCGCACCGCAGAGGGTTGCCCGGCGTCGCGTTCGTGAAGTCCACCTCGGGATTGCAGCGGGTCACGCTCATCGTCGGGTTGGCGCTGATGGTGGGGTTCGTGATCGCGGCGCTGTTCGCGCCGATTCTCGCGCCGTACGGTTTCTCGCAGACCAGCGACGCCGGTGCGGATTTCGCCCGCCAAGCCGCGCCGTCCGCGGACCACTGGTTCGGTACCTCGGTTCGCGGTGAGGACGTGTTCTCGCGCGTGATCTACGGTGCCAGAACCGCATTGATGGTCATCGCTTCGTCGCTGGTGCTGTCCCTGATCATCGGCGTTCCCCTCGGTCTGGCCTCGGGCTACATCGGCCGCTGGTTCGACCGGGTGCTCGTGCTGTTCATGGACGCAATGTACGCATTCCCGTCTCTGCTTCTCGCGGTGGTCATCTCGATCGTCGTGGCAGGCGGTCAGTCGTCGAGTTTCGGCGGTATCGCCTCCGCGGCCATCGCCATCACGGCGATCTTCGTGCCCCAGTACTTCCGGGTGGTCCGCAACGCGACGGTCGCCGTCAAGACCGAACCGTACGTCGACGCCGCGCGGGTGACCGGAGCCGGCACGCCGCGAATTCTGTTCCGGCACATACTCGCCAACGTGGTGCAGACACTGCCGGTCATCATCACGCTCAACGGAGCCGAGGCCATCCTCACCCTCGCCGGGCTCGGTTTCCTCGGGTTCGGGATCGAGCCGACCTCCGCCTCGGAGTGGGGATACGACATCAACAAGGCCCTACCGGACATCTCCAACGGCATCTGGTGGACGTCCGTGTTCCCAGGCCTGGGCATCGTGCTGGTGGTCCTCGGTCTGACCATGGTCGGTGAAAGTGCAAGCGAGACACTCAATCCGCTGCTGCGCACTCGCAAGAAGTTCAAGAAGGCGGTGAAGGTATGACATCGAGTGTCGTGACTGAAAGCGAGTCCGCATTGTCGGTGCAGTCGTTGTCCGTTTCGTTCGTCACCGATGCCGGCGAAGTCGATGCCGTCACCGAGGTCTCGTTCGAGGTCTATCCCGGTGAAGTTCTCGCTGTGGTGGGGGAGTCGGGGTCGGGTAAGTCCGTCAGTGTGCGCTCCGCCATCGGGCTGCTGCCCGATACCGCGCGGGTCGACGGGCACGTGGTTCTCGGCGGGCAGGACGTCACCACGCTGAGCAACAAGGCGTGGGCGCAGTTGCGCGGCAACAAGATTTCGATGGTGTTCCAGGAGCCGGGCAGCGCTCTCGATCCGCTGTTCACCATCGGGTATCAAATCGTCGAGGCGTTGCGCGCGCACACCCGCGCAGACGGAAAACGGATGGGCAGTAAGGATGCCAAGGCGCGGGCCATCGAGTTGTTGACGATGGTGGGGTTGCCGAACCCCGAGCAGCGCTTCTCGTACTACCCACACGAGCTCTCCGGTGGCCAGAAGCAACGCGTCATGATCGCGATCGCCATCTCCTGCGAGGCGAAAGTCATCATCGCCGACGAGCCGACCACCGCCCTCGACGTCACGGTGCAGGCCGAGATCCTCGAGCTGCTGCGCGATCTGAAAGACCGGCTCGGGTGCGCCATCGTGCTGATCACCCACAGCATGGGCGTCGTGTCCGATCTGGCGGACCGCGTCGTCGTCATGCAGAACGGCCGCGTCGTCGAGGAAGCGCCGGTGGCACAGCTGTTCGACGCCCCCGAAGACGAGTACACCAAAAAGCTGCTGGCCGCGGTGCCGACCCTTGCTGCAGTGGAGTCGGACAAGACCGTCGACACGTCGGGCGAGCCGGTACTCGAGGTCTCGCAGCTGGTGGTGCAGTTCTCCGGTGGGGTCGGCTCCTCGGCATTCCGAGCGGTCGACGACGTCTCGCTGACCATCCACCGCGGCGAAACCCTCGGTCTGGTGGGCGAATCGGGCTCGGGTAAGTCGATGATCGGCAGGTGCGTTGCAGCGCTCCAGAAGCCGACCAGCGGCAGCGTGACGGTGATGGGACAAAACATTGCCGGCGTGAGCGAGCGCAAGCTCAAGCCCTTGCGCAAGCGATTCGGCTTCGTCTTCCAAGACCCGTCGGCGTCGCTGAACCCGCGGCTCACCGTCGGACAGTGCATCGCCGAGCCGATGATCGTGCACAAGTACGGCTCCAAGGATGCGATCGCGGCCAGGACCACCGAGCTGCTCGACGCCGTGCAACTACCGTCCGGCACCGACAAGCGTTACCCGCACGAGCTGTCCGGTGGGCAACGGCAACGAGTCAGCCTGGCGCGGGCACTGGTGCTGGGACCGGATCTGGTGGTCGCGGACGAGCCGACCAGTGCACTCGACGTCTCGGTCCAGGCGGCCGTGCTCGACCTGTTCGAGGCGCTGCAGCGGGAGTTCGGTTTCGCCTGCCTGTTCATCAGCCACGATCTGGCGGTGGTCGATCGCGTCGCACATCGGGTGGTGGTGCTGCGGGGCGGCCAGGTCGTCGAGCAGGGCACGCCGTGGAAGATTCTTCGCTCGCCGGAGGAGGAGTACACGAAGAAGCTGTTGGCCGCCATCCCGGGCAAGCGGCTGCGCACGTAAATTCTTCCCGCCAGCGGGCACTCCGGTACCGTTAGGGCGCTATCTGCGCCGCTACGCACGGTTCGCGTGCTTGGGGGCGCTGACATGAACGAGTACACAGGCTGGAGCCGAATGACCGAGGAATCCCAACCCACGAGCGCAACTCACTCGGGCGGTGCCTCCTACGCGGCGGCCGGGGTCGATATCGCCGCAGGAGACCGAGCAGTTCAACTGTTCGCGCCACTCGCCAAGAAGGCCAGCAGGCCCGAGGTCATGGGCGGTCTCGGTGGTTTCGCCGGTCTGTTCGCGCTCAAGGGCGACTACCGCGAGCCGGTCCTGGCTGCCTCGACCGACGGAGTCGGCACGAAGGTCGCCGTCGCCCAGGCCCTCGGCAAGCACGACACCCTGGGTCTCGACCTCGTGGCCATGGTCGTCGACGATCTGGTCGTGTGCGGAGCCGAGCCGCTGTTCCTGCAGGACTACATCGCCGTCGGCCGTGTCGTTCCCGAGCAGGTCGCGGAACTGGTCAAGGGCATCGCCGAGGGCTGCATCATCGCCGGTTGTGCCTTGCTCGGCGGCGAGACGGCCGAACACCCGGGGCTGATGGCCGACGGTGACTACGACCTTTCTGCCACCGGCATCGGCGTCGTGGAGGCGGACTCGATCCTCGGACCCGAGCGCGTGCGTCCCGGCGACGTCGTCATCGGCATGGGATCGTCCGGTCTGCATTCCAACGGCTACTCGCTCGCTCGCAAGGTGCTGCTCGAGATCAACCACATGGATCTCGGCGGACACGTCGAGGAGTTCGGCCGCACACTCGGCGAGGAACTGCTCGAGCCGACGAAGATCTACGCCAAGGACTGCCTCGCACTCGCGGCCGAGACCGACGTGCGCACGTTCTGCCACGTGACGGGCGGCGGACTCGCCAACAACCTCTCGCGCGTCATGCCCGAGGGTCTCGTGGCCGAACTCGATCGGACCACGTGGAGCCCGGCCCCGATCTTTTCCCTCATCGCGCAGCGCGGACGCGTCGAGCGGGCCGAGATGGAGCAGACGTTCAACATGGGTGTCGGCATGGTCGCGATCGTCGCCCCCGAGGACGTCGATCGTGCTTTGGCAGTACTGACTGCACGGCACATCGACTGCTGGACGCTCGGCACGGTCAAGAAGGCTGCGGGCAAGGACGTCGCCGACGAGCGCGCGCTGCTGCTGGGTAACCACCCGAGGTTCTGACCGGCCGGTCACACGACGAACAAGTGAGGGGGAGCCGCGGTGCGGCTCCCCCTCAGTCGTTCAATGCACAGTTTCTAGCGTCGCCAGTCCTCGTACTCGTCTTCCTCGACTCGGGAATGCACATCCGAGTCAGAGTGGATGCCGCCACGATGGGAGTTGGACGAACCACCGGAGAGCTCTCTTTGCAGACTCTCCAAGTCCGTTGTCGGCGAGCTGTACTTGAGCTCACGAGCGACCTTTGTCTGCTTTGCCTTAGCCCTGCCTCGGCCCATGGCGGTGCCCCCTCGCGGACTTGCGGGGCGGCCTGGGGAAATTTGGCGGCCCCGTTAGAGTTGGTATTTCTTCCTGGCACACACTCTAGCGCGCGAATCGCCGCGATGCGCATACGGCACCACGTGTCGATGCCGGGCCCGGCGGCGCGACACGCCCGGGGCAGGGGTCCGCGCTGCCTGTACCTGCGCATATCCGTGCTCAGGCGAACTATCTTCGCGCTACGACACGAAAACAGTAGTGCTGCGCGTCATGGCCTCCGCGACGATTTCAGCGCCGCCGCCGCGTCGCGGTACACCTTCGGTGCCAATCCGGGCTCGTCCAGAAGAGTCTGCATCGCCGCGGCGTCCCGCCCCTCGAAGAGCATCCGCACCGTCACCGCGTGCCGAGGAACCGATTCGACCGTCACCGAATCACCGGCGGCGAAGACCCCGGGCTCGAGCACTCGGAAGTAAGCGCCCACATCTCCCTGGGCCGTGAATCGGCGAACCCACCCCGGCTCGCCCATCCACCGCGCGAACGTGCCGCAGGGCTTGCGTGCGATGGTTGCCTCCAGCGTCACCGTGCCGATGCGCCACCGCGTCCCGATCACCGCGTCGGTCACCGGGACGCCGCTGGTCCGCAGATTCTCGCCGAACCTTCCTGGCTCGACGGGCGCACCCAGCTGATCGGCCCAGTACCGGGCCTCTGCCTCGTCGTAGGCGTACACGGCTTGATCGAGACCACCGTGGAACTTGGTGTCGCGACAGTGGTCCCCGCCGATGCCGAGCTCGTGCACATCCACCGGGCCGTGCACGGGCCGCTTGTCGATGCCGCTGTCTACGACGCCGCGCCGCCCGAACGGGACGTCGGCATGCACCACGCAGACCGCCGAGACGGTCCCGGTCACCGGCCGCGTAGGCGATCGACGGCCGCGCGGCCGGCCTGCACGTCGTCGTACGAGGGGATGGAGTCGGGGTCGATCGACGCCGCACACGGACCCGCCTCCAGGGCGGTGTCCACCGGAATCGTTCTCTTGACCAGCGCGAGGGCAACGGGCCCGAGCTCGAAGTGGTCGACAACGGTCCCCAGACGCCCCACCGCGCGGCCACCGGCGGTGACGGGGTCGCCGGTCACGGGCCGTCCATCGGCGGAACCGTCGAGATGCAGGAGTACCAGGTGACGCGGCGGTCGACCGAGGTTGTGCACCCGCGAGACGGTCTCCTGCCCGCGATAGCAGCCCTTCTCCAGATGAACCGCGCCGAACTCGGCTGCACTGCCGATCCATCGGACCTCGTGCGGAATGGTCTTCTCGTCGGTGTCCACGCCCACCCGCGGTCGCACCGATTCCACCCGCAACGCCTCGTACGCCCACGTTCCGGCCGGGGCAGCACCGGCGTCGCGGAGGCGAAGGAACCAGTCGCTCAGGCCTGCTCGGGGGACGACGACGTCGTACGAGTTCGGACCCGGCCAGGGCATCCGTCGGACGAAGCCGCCGCCGTCCACTGCCGACGCGCCGTAGATCTCGCTGGGAACCGGGAGGCCTGCCTTGTCGAGGATCGACGCCGCGTCGGATCCGAGGACGGAGAGAACGACGAGTTCGTCGGCCTCTCTGGGTTCGGCCTTGGCCCAGAAGACCATCTTCTTCAGGAACGACAGCAGATCCGGTCCCTGTGCGTGTTCGGTGTCGATGTAGGTGATCCCGCCCAGATCGGTCTGAACGAAGTGATGCTCGATGCGGCCGTTGACGTCCAGGCTCAGGTTTTCGGCCGAGCTGCCGTCGGGCAGATCCGACACGAGTTGGCTCGAGATCGTGTTCAGCCAGCTCGAGCGCTCGTCGCCGCTGATGGCAAGCACGAATCGGTGGGATCGATCGATGACGGCGGCTGCGCTGACGGCACTGCGTTGTTCGCCGAACGGATTGCCGTAGTGCCAGGCGACGCCGGCATCGACGCTGTCGTCGGGAGAGGGCACTGCGCCGGGGAGAGTGAGAAGAGGACTCGGGGTGATCGTCACAGGATCGGACACCACTCCATAGTAGGAGCACCCGGCCACAGCCTTTAGGGTGGCGGCATGTCGGAGTCGGTAGTGGTGACGTTGGACGGCCGAGTGCACGACGCGGATCGGCCGTTGCTGTTCGCCGACGATCTGGCTGCCGTGCGTGGTGACGGCGCGTTCGAGACGCTGCTGGTGCGTCACGGCTCGGCCTGCGGCGTCGAGCTGCACCTGGCGCGTCTGGCCGTGTCGGCGGCGGCCCTGGATCTTCCCGTCCCCGATCCGGATGCCTGGCGCGCAGTGATCGAGCAGTCGGTCGGCCTGTGGACGGAGAACTCCACGGACGAGGGCGTTCTGCGGTTGGTGCTGAGCCGTGGTCGTGAGGGCGGCGGCGATCCGACGGCGTTCGTGACGCTGGGGCCACTGCCGGGTCGAGTGCGCAACGCCCGGGAGAACGGGGTGTCGGTGATGACGCTCGATCGGGGCTACTCGGTGGACTTCTCCGCCGGTGCGCCGTGGCAGCTGGCAGGCGCGAAGACGTTGTCGTACGCGACCAACATGGCCGCGCTGCGCCACGCCGCCCGCCAGGGCGTGGACGACGTGATCTACCTCAGCAGCGAGGGCAGAGTGCTGGAGGGACCCCGGTCGACGGTGGTGGTGGCGCGCGGTAAGACTCTCGTCACACCGTCGGTCGAGCAGGGCATCCTGGCGGGCACCACTGTTGCCGCCCTGTTCTCGGTGGCCGAGGCGGCCGGCTGGACGTGCGAGCACGGACATCTGTATCCAGCGGATCTCATTGCAGCGGACGGTGTTTGGCTGGTTTCGAGCGTCACGCTCGCGGCGCGGGTGACATCGATGAACGGCGTCGTTCTGGGTCGGCCCAGCCGCGCGGACGAGGTGCCCGAGATGGTCGATCTCGCGGTGGAGACCGTCCGGATTCTCTGAGGGCCCAATGGCCCTGTCGAAAGACTCTTCCCTACTACTACTCGTAGTAGTACATTCGAATCAGTCGCGGGCCAATGCCCCGACCTGCGGTGTTGCCCGTCACAGCTCGGGTGGAAGAGTTCGGAGTATCGATGGACGCGTTGGATGTCTCGCGGTGGCAGTTCGGTATCACCACCGTTTATCACTTCATTCTCGTACCCCTCACCATCGGCCTCGCGCCGATGGTGGCGGCCATGCAGACCATGTGGGTGATCACCGGCAAGGATTCCTGGTATCGACTGACCAAGTTCTTCGGCAAGCTGTTCCTCATCAACTTCGCACTCGGCGTCGCAACAGGAATCGTGCAGGAGTTCCAGTTCGGAATGAACTGGAGCGAATACTCACGATTCGTCGGTGACGTGTTCGGTGCACCCCTCGCACTCGAAGGGCTGGTCGCGTTCTTCCTCGAGTCCACGTTCCTCGGTCTGTGGATCTTCGGATGGAGCAGACTACCCAAACTCGTTCACCTGGCAACCATTTGGCTCGTCGCCATCGGCGTCAACGCCTCGGCCTTCTTCATCATCGCAGCCAACTCCTGGATGCAGCATCCCGTCGGCGCGATCTACAACGAAGAAACCGGCCGCGCCGAGCTGACCGACATCTGGGCGCTGCTCACCAACAACACTGCGCTGGCAGCATTTCCACACGCGGTCGCAGGCGCATTCCTCACCGCCGCAACCTTCGTCGCCGGCATCTCCGGATGGTGGATGGTGCGCGAGGCGCGCAAGAAGAAGGCCGAGAACGAGATAGCTGCGGTCCCAGCCACCGATTCACGCTCGATGTTCCGATCGGCAGCGCGCATGTCCTTCATCGTCATGATCGTTGCGGGTGGGGCGCTTGCCATCACCGGAGACATTCAGGGCAAGCTCATGTTCGAGCAGCAGCCGATGAAGATGGCCTCCGCAGAATCGTTGTGCGACACCGAAACCGGAGCCAGCTTCTCGCTCCTGACCGTGGGTACCCACAACAACTGCGAATCCGTGGTGCACCTCATCGCGATCCCCGGCCTCACCTCGTTCCTGGCGGAGAACGACTTCGGTGCCACCGTGCAGGGCGTCAACCAACTACAGGATCAGTACGAGCAGCAGTTCGGACCGGGCAACTACAAGCCCAACCTGTTCGTCACCTACTGGGCGTTCCGGATGATGATCGGTCTGGCCGCAGGCTCCGCCCTGCTCGCTGTCGCGGGACTGTGGGTCACCCGAGGTGGCCGGATTCCCGACCAGAAGTGGTTCTCCTGGCTGTCGCTGCTGGCCATTCCGACGCCGTTCCTGGCCAACAGTGCCGGCTGGATCTTCACCGAAATGGGGCGTCAGCCATGGGTTGTCGCGCCCAACCTCTCGGGAGTCGATCAGATCCGGCTCACCGTCGACCAGGGCGTCTCCGACCATCCCGTCGGCCTCGTCGTCGCCTCGCTGGTGACGTTCACACTGCTGTACGCCGCTCTCGGAGGTGTCTGGTTCTACCTGCTTCGGCGCTACGTCATCGAAGGACCTCTCGACCACGACGCGCACCCGCACGTCGACCCACCGGAATCGGAAGACGATGAGCCCAAGCAGCTCTCGTTCGCGTACTAGGGGATAGCAATGTCACTGCCCGAATTCTGGTTTCTCATCATCGCTTTCTTCTTCGTCGGCTACTTCGTGCTCGAAGGCTTCGACTTCGGCGTCGGCATGCTCATGCCCATTCTGGGTAGGCACCCCGACTCCGTGACGGGAGAGAAGCGTCGTCGCGCAGTTCTCAACACCATCGGCCCGGTCTGGGACGGCAACGAAGTCTGGCTCATCACGGCAGGCGGTGCCCTCTTCGCGGCGTTTCCCGAGTGGTACGCCACATTGTTCTCGGGCTTCTACCTACCGTTGCTGTTGATCCTGGTGGCGCTCATCCTGCGCATCTGCGCCATCGAATGGCGCGGCAAGATCGACGACCCGGTGTGGCGCCGACGCTGCGACATCGGCATCGGCATCGGCTCGTGGGTTCCGGCGGTGCTGTGGGGCGTCGCGTTCGCCAACATCGTCCGCGGAGTCGCGATCGACGAGAACAAGAAGGTCACCGCAGGGTTCTTCGACCTCCTCAACCCGTACGCACTACTCGGCGGAGTAACGATGGCCGTGGTGTTCGCCCTGCACGGTGCCGTGTTCATCGCGCTCAAGACCTCCGGCGACGTCCACGAGGACTCGGTGAAAATGGCAGCGTGGCTGTCGGTTCCGGCAGTGCTCGTCGGTGGTGCCTTCGCGCTGTGGACCCAACTCGCGTACGGGAAAACCTGGACGTGGGTACTGGTCGCGGTGGCAGCAGTGGCCCTGCTGCTCGTCGTCGCGCTGACGGCGAAAGTACGTGAAGGCTGGGCCTTCGTCTTCACCTGCATTGCCATCGTCGCCGTCGTCGTGCTGCTGTTCGCGTCCCTGTTCCCCAACGTGATGCCGTCCAGCACCGACGCCGGCTTCGATCTCACCATCGCCAACGCGTCGTCCAGCCCGTACACGTTGACGGTGATGACGTGGGCTGCAGCCTTCGCGGCACCCGTCGTCCTCGGCTACCAGGCGTGGACGTACTGGGTTTTCCGGCAACGTATTTCGAGCGCCCAGATCCCCGACTCGATCGGGCTGTCGGTGAAGTCGTGACCGCACCCACCACTTCGCGGACACGGCCGAAGGGACCGGTCGATCCGCGACTGTGGAAGTACTCACGCTCCGCCCGTGGCTACGTGCTCGTCACGGTCGCGCTGTCGACCGTGGTCACCCTGTGCATCATCGTGAGTGCACTGGCGATCGGACGCGTGCTGGCCGGCGTCATCACCGACCCGACGGCCAGATCGTTGTCCGCATGGACGACGGAACTGGTCGTCCTGGCCGGTGCAACAGTGGTTCGGGTGCTCGCGACCGGAGCCCAGTCTCGTTACGCACACCGGTCGGCGTCGCGGGTCGTCGCCGAGCTGGAGATCGAAGTACTCACGACGGCAACGCGTTTCGAGCCTCGCGAGCTCGACGCCGAGCGCGAAGAACTGGCCGTCGTCGTGACCCGCGCCATCGGCGGACTACGGGCGTACCTCACCGGCTATCTGCCGGCGCTGGTGCTGGCCGTCATCGTCACCCCGTTGGTCCTGATCGTCATCCTCACACAGGATCTGACGTCGGCCGCCATCATCGCCGTGACCCTGCCGCTCATCCCCGTCTTCATGATCTTGATCGGCTTGCTGACCAAGGGCCGGGCGGCCGCCACGCTCACCACGATGACCAGGTTGTCTGCGCAACTGCTCGATCTGTTGGCAGGCTTGCCGACTCTGCGCGCGCTCGGGCGCGAGCACGGACCGGCCGCTCGCGTTCGTGCACTGGGCGACGCCCACCGTCGAACGACCATGCGCGCACTGAAGATTGCGTTCCTGTCGTCGATGGTGCTCGAGTTGCTCGCGACGCTGTGTGTAGCGCTGGTTGCCGTCGGCATCGGGCTGCGTCTGGTGTTCGGCGAGATGACACTCGAAGCCGGCATCATCGCGCTCGTCCTCGCGCCCGAGGTGTACTTTCCACTGCGCGCGGTCGGCACCCAATTTCATGCGGCCGAGGACGGCGTCGAGGCAGCCGATCGTGCATTCCGGGTGTTGGACCGGCGAACAGCGCGGCCGACCGGTGGCCGCACCGTCGACGCGACAGCGGTCGACATCGAGCTGGACGGGCTCGGCGTTGCGAGTCGGGACGGAGCGGCACCAGCGGAGCTGAGTGCGCTGTGCCGGGCAGGCACCGTCACGGTCCTGACCGGACCGAACGGCGCAGGTAAAACGACTGCGCTGCACGCGATCCTGGGCCTGACTCCGCCGTCGACCGGCGCGGTGAGCGTCGGGGGAGTGCCGATCGCCGAACTCGATCTCGAACAGTGGTGGGCGCAGGTGGCCTGGCTCCCGCAGCGGCCGGTGTTGGTGCCGGGCACGCTCTACGACAACGTGACCCTGCACGGAATCCCCGACTCGGCTGCACTGGAACTCGCCTGCCGCGCAGCCGGATTCGACGAGGTGCTTCGAGAACACCCCGAGGGCTGGGACACCCGCGTCGGGCAGGGTGGGGTGGGGCTCTCGCTCGGCGAGCTACAGCGCCTCGCACTGACGCGTACCTTCGTGTCCGATGCTCCGGTGATGCTGTTGGACGAGCCGACGGCACACCTGGATCCGGTGAGTGAAGCGACTGTGCTGCAGGCGGTTCGAGATGCCGCCGACCGCGGCGTCACTGTGGTGATGGTCGGTCATCGGCGTTCGGTGCTGCATGCCGCCGACCGCATCGTCGAGGTGCGCAGCGACTCGACCACGAAGCGGGAGTTCGAGCATGTCTGATCTGCGACGAGCGCTGGCGCTGTTCGAGCTGTCTCCGCGCAGAGTCGTACTGCCCGTGTTGGCGGGAGTAGCGACGCTGGGCAGTGCACTCGCCCTGGCGGCACTGTCGGCGTGGTTGATCACCCGGGCGTGGCAGATGCCACCGGTGCTGGACCTGTCGGTTGCCGTCGTAGCCGTTCGGGCACTGGGTATCTCGCGCGGGGTGTTTCGGTATCTCGAACGCTTGACCACCCATGATGTGGCGCTACGTGGAACGACGACGGCCCGCACGAGGATCTACGAGAGATTGGCGAACGGGAACGGCGCGGTCGCACTGCGACGGGGTGACGTTCTGGCGCGCACCGGTGCGGACGTGGACGTTCTCGGTGACGTCGTCATCCGGGCCGTCGTTCCCATCTGTGTGAGCGTGCTGATGATGCTCGCGGCCGTGGGCCTGCTCGCGGGAATCGCACCTGCCGCCGCATCGATTCTGGCGGTGGCATTGCTGATCGCCGGCGTGGGTGCACCGATACTCGCGGCCCGGTCGGCGAGGATCGCCGAGGAAGCCGGTGTCGAAGCCGACGTGCGCTTCGCCGAGACAGCCGTCCGCGCACTCGACCATGCGGCGGAACTGCGAGTCGCCCGTCGTCTGGACGCGACACTCGCCGAAGCCGAGGTCGCAGCACACGACTCGGTGGTTGCGCGAGATCGCGCGGCGCGTCCGTCGGCACTCGCCGATGCCGCACAGCCACTGGCGATCGGAGCGTCGGTGATCGGGTCGTTGCTGATCGGCATCGGGCTGTACGGCCCGGACGGAGGCACGGCGGGCGGCATGACGCCGATGGCGTTGGCGATCATCGTGTTGGTTCCACTGGCCGCATTCGAGGCGACCGCAGCTCTGCCCGCAGCGGCAATCGCACTGATGCGCGGCCGAATCGCGGCCACCCGAATCATGACTATGCTCGATGCGGCTCCGACCCATGTGAGTGGCAGCCTGAACGGGTCGTTCCGCGGGCTCCACTCCTGCCTGGACGGGTCGTTCCGCGGGCTCCACTCCTGCCCGACCCCTGCTACGAACTTTCGCGCACATGCGCGGAGCGCAATCATCGGGCCCAGCGGATCGGGAAAGACGACGATGCTGCGCGCACTGGCCGTCGAATTCGGCTCGGATGCAGCGCTGTTCGCCGAAGACGCGCACCTGTTCGACACCTCGATTCTGGAGAACCTGCGAGTGGTGCGCGGCGACGTGGACGAAGACCAGGCAACGCAGGCATTGCGACGAGTGGGTCTCGGACCGTGGCTCGACGCGTTGCCCCAGGGCGTTCACGCGACACTGATCGGTGGGGCGCAGGCGGTCTCGGGTGGCGAGCGTCGTCGACTCCTTCTCGCACGCGCACTGCTGAGCACCGCGCCCGTCGTGCTGTTGGACGAGCCGACCGAACATCTCGACAGAATCTCCGGCGAACGGATTCTGCGCGAGCTGCTCACCACCGACGACGGGCTGTTCGGTGCCGAGCGAACGGTGGTCGTCGTCACTCACCAACTGCCCGAGAACACCGACGCCGACCAAGTGATCGACCTCGGAGACCGGACTGCGAAAAAACCCTTTGCCGACTCCCGATCGCGGGCGTACGTTGGGAGTACACGAGAGAGGAGGTGGTCTGAAGTTGATGAACTCTAGGACGCGTGAGGTGGCTGTCAGCTAGCCGCAATCGCTGACGGATTCACTGCGAAGACCGCGCGAGCGGCAGGCGAATCCCAGACAGCTACCCGGCCCCCGAGCCCCCGACCTGTCCGGTCGGGACCTGACATCAGGTATGGCTCGGGGGCCGTTCGCATGCGAACGGCCCCCGAGATCCGAAAAAGATTCTGCGTCAGCCGATGTAGCGGGTGAGGCGGGCCGACAGACGCGGTGCGAGCGGGCCGTCGGCGACGACACGTTCCTCGACGTACGCCAGATCCCCGCCCTCGACGATTCCGTACAGGCGGCGAGCTCCGCCTACCAGTGCACCCGAGGTGCTGCGGATGACGACGTCGGTGGCAAGTTCCCAGGACGACTGGGTCAGGGCGTGACCGTAATACAGTTCGACGACGCCGGTGCTGTGCGTCAGCAGCAGCTCGACGACTTCTTCGTCCTTGGACCCCTTGACTCCGTCGCCGCCGCTGATGCGCCAGAACCCGGTCTCCCGAAGGTCGGGGTGCGCGTAATTGCCGTCGGAATCGAGTCTCCAGGAGCGCGATTCCCAGCTGAGGTAGCTGCCGCCGTCATGGGAGACGACGATCTGCTGACCGAAGGGATAGTCGGTGTCCGTCTCCGGATCGTGCCCCTCGCCCTGACCGCGCCACACGCCGACGAGTGGCAGCAGCGCCAGCATCGACGGGTGCAGATCGGGACCGAGCCGCAGGTTTGCGGTGTCGTCCGGATGGGGGATGTCGGGCAGCACCGGGATGTTGCGCGCCGACGCCTCGGCGAACTTCTGCTCGGCAGCCGAAATGGCTTGGTCACCGCTGGTGATAGGGGTGCCCAGTCCGTCGTCGATGCTGTCGGGGTTGCCCGCGCCCGGTTCCGTCACGACTCGTCGTTGACCAGTCGGTAGACGACATAGAGCGAGAACGCGATGATGGCTACTGCCGCAAGCGCCAGCAATACCTCGAAGAAGATGACCACGGAACCGAGTTTAACCCGCGGCGAGACCGGTCGATGACAACGGTCCGTTTCCGCGCTGTGGCATTGGTGACACACCATCATTTTTGCGGCCCACAGTGCCCTGGATCACTCGTAGTGATGGCGAAACCGACGCGAGCAGGTACCTTCTTCCCGGGGGCGTCGGGCTCTCGACTTCGAGAGCGCCGACGAATTCACTATGTGTGTCGTCAAGGCTGTTGTCTTGTAAGGCTGGGGAGGTCTCTGCAGAAATGCTGCGTCGTAAGCGTGTTCTGACATCGTCGTTCGGTTCCGTATTGGTTCGATCGGCGGTTGTCACAGTGGCGTTGGCCCTTGCAGCTCCCGCTGCTGCGCTGGCCGCGCCCGACTCGGGATCGTCCGATTCGGGTTCGGCAGAGTCGGGATCGGCCGACTTCGGTTCGTCTCAGGGCCCGAATATCGATCCGAACAACTACGCGCAGGACTGCCCGGACGTACTGCTGTTGGCGGTGTCCGGAGCCACCGACTCGGACTCCGATCGCAATCCGCTCAACGAAGAAGCGCAGACGATCGCGTCGAACTGGGTCGGCAACGTCACCGTTCCGGTCGGTGAGGCGAACGCGGACAGCCCCGGCACCGTCGGCTGGCTCTACGTCCCGTATTCCTCCACCTACGGTTTCGACGTACTCGACAACGTGCCGACCTACCAGGAGTCGATCGCCGACGGCATCGCGTCGACCAATCGGTTGATGGACGAGTACAAGACCAAGTGCGGTGAGAAGACCAAGTTCGCGCTGCTCGGGTACAGCGTCGGCGGCGAAATTCTCGATCGCGTGACGATGGAACTCGGCCACCGTGATCCCAATGCTCTCGTCACGTCCGACGACGTCGTCGGTGTCGTCATGGTGGGGTCGCCCTACCGCCCGGCCGGCGTGCCGAACTTCGGTGACGAGGTTGGCCAGTCCCTCGGCGGCTTCATGGATCAGTCGCCGCGGGACTACGGGTCGATGACGGACAAGGTCACCTGGTCGTGTCGGCCCTACGATCTCGCCTGCGACTCGCCGGACAAGATCGAACTGCTGCAGCTGGCGCTCGGTGTACTCGGTCAGATGCGGTTGACGCTGCTCAACCCGGTGCAGACCGTCTCCGACTTCGGTCGGACGGTCGCCTCCATTGCCACCCGCGCGATCATCGATATCGCCACGAACAAGTCGTGGCTCGAGTCGGACGAGACGCTCCTGCAGGTTCTCGTCAAAGTCTCCGACCGGCAGTATCAGGTGGACGACGCGAAGGCTGCAGCAGCGCTGTCGCCCGACCAACTACTCGCCGATCTCAACTGGGCTCTCGGTCCGGGTGCCGAAACGGTGAAGGCGAAGCTGCGCGCCGAGGGCGAGGGCCTGGTGGAGAACAACAAGGGCATCGTCGACGTCGTGCTCGGCCCCTACTTGGCGATCGGCTTTCTGCAGCACCTGTCCTACTGGTACAACGACCCCAACGACGGGGTCGAGTGGGAAAGCGAAAAGATGGTCGCGTGGGTGACCGATCTCGCCCGAACCGAACGCGAGAAGAAGAACGCGCCTCCCGCGGTCGACCTGGCCACCCCCGAGACCCAGGCACCCCAGACCCAGGCACCCGAGACGCCCGCGCCCGCCCAGGAATCCCGGGTGCTGCCGGAGCCGGGGACGCAGACTCGCGTCAGCGACCTCGGAGCCTTCCTCGAATCCCAGGGCATCCCGGTACCTCCCGGCATGTTCCCGCCGCAGTACTCCACGGTCCCCGAGCCGGCGCGAGCGGTCGGCTAGAGCAACGAAAAGAACCCCGCCCCTGGTTGCCAGGTGCGGGGTTCTTCTATGTGATCGGTTCGGTGACTCAGACTCCGACGGTGACGTCGGCCGAGTGCACGCCCGCGCCCTCGGGCGTGATGACGGTGTCGCCGTTGCCCGATGCGGACAACGCCCGCAGCGTCCACTGTCCGGGGGCAGCGAAGAAGCGGAAATCGCCGGTTCCCGACGCGACGACCTCGGCGGTGAATTCGCCGGTGCCGTCGAGGAGACGGACGAATGCGCCCGCTACCGGCTCACCGTCGCCGGCGAGGACACGGCCGGTGATCACCGTTTCCTTCTCGACGTCGACGCCTGCGGGGATGGTCTGACCCTGCACGGGTGCTCCACACATATCAGTGAACCTCCAATTCGATGGGTGCTCCGACGAGGGAGCCGTATTCGACCCAGCTGCCGTCGTAGTTCTTGACGTCTTCCTTGCCGAGGAGTTCCTTGAGCACGAACCAGGTGTGGCTCGAGCGCTCACCGATGCGGCAGTAGGCGATGGTGGCCTTGCTGTCGTCGTAGCCCTTCGTCTTGTACAGCTCTTCGAGTGCCTCGTCGGACTTGAACGTGCCGTCCTCGTTGGCGGTGGTGCTCCACGGGATGTTGATCGCGGACGGGACGTGGCCACGCTGCTGAGCCTGCTCCTGCGGGAGGTGTGCCGGCGCAAGGATCTTGCCGGAGAACTCGTCGGGGGAGCGCACGTCGATCAGGTTCTTGTTGCCGATGGCGTCGATGACCTCGTCGCGGAACGCGCGGATCGACAGATCCGGTGCCTCGGCGCGGTACTGCGTGTTCTCCCGGCTGACGACGTCCTTCGACAGCGGGCGGCCGTCGAGCTCCCACTTCTTGCGGCCGCCGTCGATCAGCTTGACGTCCTTGTGGCCGTACAGCTTGAAGTACCAGTAGGCGTAGGCGGCGAACCAGTTGTTGTTTCCGCCGTAGAGCACGACGGTGTCGTCGTTGCTGATGCCCTTGGCCGAGAGCAAGCCGGAGAACTGCTCCTGATCGAGGAAGTCGCGGCGAACCGGGTCCTGCAGGTCCTTGCGCCAGTCGAGCTTGACCGCACCTTCGATGTGTCCGCCGTCGTAGGCGCTGGCGTCTTCGTCGACCTCGACGAAGACGATCTTCGGTGCGTTCAGGTTCTGCTCGGCCCAGTCGGCAGAGACCAGGACGTCGGAGCGAGCCATGGTGTTCCTTTCGGTCTTTCTTGTCGGATCAGGGGGTAGTTGTCACGCTGCGGTGCGCGAGTTGCCGCGCAATCGAGCTGCGAGGGGGTAGATCATGCAGCCCAGGCACACTGCGAACGCTGCGTTGAGAAACGCCGCGAAGAGCGCGAAGCCTGTCGCTACGGTGCCGACGACGGGAGCGCCGAGAGCGAATCCGAGGACTCCGACGGCGGCGAACACGAAGCCCACCAGTTGGGCGAACTTCAACGGGGCCACCGGCTCACGTTCTGTGGTCGGTGAGCGCCGCGGCGCGACGAATGTCGCGTAGATCGTGCCGTACGGACTGTGCTTGGGTCCGCGGACGGCTCCGATTCCGAACACGATCGCCTGGAGCCCCAGCAGGATTGCCGCTGCGGGAACCGAGACCGTGCTCGCGAGGAGGACGACGACCAGAACTGCGGTGGTGATCCACGCGGCGAAGCGCGGACCACGGACGTCGACCTGGTCGATCGTGGTGGTGTGGGTGTCGGATGTCGACATCGAGAGGTACTCCTGTGCGAGGCCGGGGCACGGCTTGTCGCCGGTGCTCGGATGTGGATTTCGATCATCGGGCCGACATCACGCATGGGCGTGGCGGCAGACGGAAATCAGCAGCAGCGACAGCAACAACCGCCCAGTCGGCACAGATCAACCGTGCGTCGACTGGTGAGCATGAGCTCGCGGCGGGAGAACACGAAGTGCATCCTACCCGTTACCAGGGGCGCGTCGTACCGCCCACCTGAGTAGCTCTTGCCCTACAGCGCGTCGAGAGTCTCGCGCAGGGCTGCGGCCGACGGCACGCCGGCAATTCTCGAACGCCGACGCAGTTCTCCGTCGAGGACGAAGGTCGTCGGCAGCGAGAGCACTCCGAGTTCACGGGCGAGAACAGGCTGAGCATCGATGTCGAGTTCGACTTCGCGTGCGTCGGTGCGGTCGGCGAGAACCTGATGCACCACACGACGCACGGCAGCGCACGGACCACACCAGTCCGCCGAGAAGTGCAAAATCGTCGGAGTTCCCGAGGTGACGCCCGCATCGACGAGCAGCGGGAGAAGGTCGTCGGAATCGGTGGACGCGATGGTGCGTACGGCACCGGAACGACGACGCAGAATCAGTCCGACAGCAACGGCAAGGACCGCCACGACAACCAGAACTGTGATCCCTGTCATGGCTTTTCGATCTCGTTGAGGTCGATGTTCACGTTCTCTCCCGACCCTTCGACGACGATCTGTGAACCCTCCGCGTAGACGTCCGTCGGCAGCAGTCCGAACGGCAGGCTCTGGCGTTCGATGGTCTTGGTGAACAGGCCGAGAACGGTGGGCTTGGCGAAATCGGGAATCGTGAAGTCGGCCTGCCCCTCCGGTCCGAAGTAGAAGTCCGATGCCACGATGGCGACACTGTCACCTTCGAGCAGAAGGTCGGCCTGCACGCTGACGGTGGTCTGCAGCGGTCCCACCGGAACCGTTCCCGTCAGTACGACGCCACCGGCGGTGGTCTTGCCCGACCCGCCGGAGCCGCCCGTGCCGTCGGACTTGTCGGCCGGAGGTGCGGAAACCTGCAGGTCGACGATGCCGAGGAACCGTCCGAGATCGGTTGCCTCGATGCGGACGCGGCCGTCGAGCTCGTCCACCGGGATGTCGCGGACGTTGTTGTCGATCAGGTCGGACAGGGCGATGTGGACGCCGCGCAGATTGGCTTCGATGGTCGTCGAGCCGACGTATTCGGTCGGGACGTCCTGGGCCCGGATCTCGATGTTCTGATAGCGGCCGTCGGCGGCCTGGGTGAGGAACGGAAAACCGTGCACGATCACCTGGGGGTCCGAGGTGAGTTCGCCGCCGTCGCGGATGGCGCGCGAGACGCGATATTCGGAGTAGGCCGCGGCCCCGAAATCGACGACGAGCGCGAGGGCCAACAGGCTGACGAGTCCGATGAGAAGTGTGCGCACCGGTCCATTGTGACCGAAGCATCGCGTACTGCCCGCTTCGACCGGTTGTACGGACAAGCTAGTCTGTGTCCTTGACGATCACTCGATTCCAGCGTCGGCTGGACCGGCCAGCGGTAAGAACGGAGACGCAGTGGAGCTCCTGTTACTGACCTCCGATCCCAATCCGGAGGGCGTACTCCCGTCTCTCGCGTTGCTGGCTCACCACATCCGGCCGGTGCCGACCGAGGTGTCTTCTCTTCTCGAAGCCGGTTCCGCCGACATCGCGCTGGTGGATGCACGTACCGATCTGGCTGCTGCTCGCGGTCTGTGTCGGCTGCTCGGTAGTACCGGCTCGGCCATTCCCGTGGTCGCGGTCCTGACCGAAGGCGGCCTGGTCGCAGTCAATTCCGACTGGGGGCTCGACGACATCCTGCTGCCCGGCACAGGTCCCGCGGAACTGGACGCTCGGCTACGTCTGTTGGTCGGCCGGAGCGGCGGGGTTGCGAGTCCCGAGACGTCGGGCAAGATCACGCTCGGTGAGTTGGTCATCGACGAGGGCACGTACACCGCCCGGTTGCGCGGTCGCCCACTCGATCTGACCTACAAGGAATTCGAGTTGCTGAAGTACCTGGCTCAACATGCGGGCCGCGTCTTCACGCGTGCCCAGTTGCTGCAGGAAGTATGGGGCTACGACTTCTTCGGTGGCACTCGCACCGTCGACGTCCATGTTCGACGCCTCCGCGCCAAGCTCGGTACCGAGTACGAGTCGCTGATCGGAACGGTGCGGAACGTGGGCTACAAGGCCGTGCGTCCGTCGCGTAACTCCAAGGGCGGTACGGCTCCGGACGCCATGGCCGGCGATTCCGACGATGCGGATTTCGAGTTCGAGCAAGAGAGTACGCTCTCGTAGATGAATTCGGATACTGCGTTCGACGTCCACCCCCTCGACGGCGACGCACCGTCCTCGCGCGTCAGCGACGAGATTCACCGGATCCTTTCGCGTGCAACCGAAGTCGACGGTACTGCGCCGCTCTCGGAGCAGGCCGTCAAGGCCGTCGACGCGGGTGAGGGCGTCGTTCGATTCGTTGCCACCGACGCAGATCGAGTCGTCGGGTACGTCGGCGCCGCCGACGGTATGGCCGAGGCAGTGGTCGATCCGGAGTATCGCGGTCGCGGCATAGGTCGGCGATTGGTCAGCAGCGCACTCGATCTCGGCTCCGGCACGCGGATCTGGGCGCACGGAAATCTGCCCGCAGCACAGTCCGTGGCGCGTGCGCTCGGGCTGACGGTGGCCCGGGAACTGCTGCAGATGCGACGGGCCGCGGCAGAGCCCGAACTGCCCGATGTGGTTGTACCACAAGGTATTTCGCTGCGAACCTATCGCGGGCACCAGGACGATGCCGAATTGTTGAGGGTGAACAACGCGGCGTTCTCCTGGCATCCCGAGCAGGGCGGCTGGACCGACCGCGACATCGCGTCGCGGCGAGACGAGCCGTGGTTCGATCCGGCGGGTCTCTTCCTGGCCTTCGAAGAAGGCAGCGACCACCTGCTCGGATTCCACTGGACGAAAGTTCACGCCGCTGAGGATCGGGTCGTTCCGCAGGCTCCACTCCCTGGGGGCAACGACCCGGCCATCGGTGAGGTGTACGTGGTCGGTATCGATCCGCAGTCGCAGGGTCGCGGTCTCGGACGGGTACTGACACTGGCCGGGCTGCATTATCTGCGCGGTCGCGAACTGGACCAGATCATGCTGTACGTCGAGGCCGACAACACCGCGGCGGTGCACACGTACACCAAGCTCGGGTTCGCGAATTACCACGTCGACGCCGCGTACGCGCGGACCGCGTAATCGGACATTTCCAGCACGGTGTTCATCTTCCGTTCACCCACGCGGGGGTAAACGTCTACCACCTGCCTTTACCTTTCTCTCTGGGCGGCAACCTACGCTGCCTGGTGCGAGGGTTCTTTTGAGCCGGCACCTTCACAGTCGCAGCGCGAACCTCGAGTTCGCGCCGCGATCACGGCCCAAGATTCCTCGGAGGAAACAGGTGAACCTCAAGCGCAACGGTGCTCTCATGAGTGCAGTGGCAGTCAGTGCCATGTTGCTGGCCGCATGCGGTAGCGACGCGAACGTCGCCACCACGGACGGTGCATCGCAGTCCTCGGCTTCGTGCGAAGGCAAGTCCCCGTTGACCGGTGAAGGCTCGTCCGCACAGCAGAACGCCATGTCCAACTTCACCTCGATCTACTCCGGCGTCTGCGCGGGCAAGGCCGTCGAGTACACCACCAGTGGTTCGGGCAACGGCCGCACGCAGTTCGTCGCGGGCCTCGTCGACTTCGCCGGCTCCGACTCGTCCATCAAGGACGACCAGGCCGCACAGGCCGCCGTGCGCTGCGCCAACAACCCGGCGTGGAACCTGCCGCTGGTCTTCGGCCCGGTCGCAGTGGCCTACAACGTCGACGGTGTCGACAACCTGGTGCTGAACCCCGACGTCATCGCACAGATCTTCACCGGCAAGATCACCACCTGGAACGACCCGGCCATCGCCGCACTCAACGAGGGCGCAACGCTCCCGTCGACCGCGATCACCCCGGTCTACCGCTCCGACTCGTCGGGCACCAGCGACAACTTCCAGCGCTTCCTCGCCGCATCCGCTCCCGAGGCATGGACGCTGAACCACAGCTCCGATTGGGCCGGCGGCGTCGGCGAAGGTGCCAACGGATCCTCGGGCGTCGCCCAGGCCGTCGCCGCCACCCCCGGTGCCATCACCTACGTCGAGAAGGGCTTCGCCGACCAGGAGTCGCTGGGCAAGGCCGCCGTCGATTTCGGTAACGGACCGGTCGAGCTGAGCAGCGAGACCGCAGGCAAGGCAATCGACGCCGCGAAGTTCAAGGGCGAGGGCAACGACCTCGTCATCGACATCGACGGCCTCTACGCCAGCGACGAAGCGGACACCTACCCGCTGGTCCTCGCGACCTACGAGATCGTCTGCTCGAAGGGCTACGACGCCGACACCACGGCAGCAGTCAAGTCCTTCCTGCTCAGTGCAGCCAACGAGGGCCAGCAGGGCCTCGAAGAAGCCGGCTACGTGCCGCTGCCCGACGCATTCAAGGAACGCCTGGTCACCGCCATCGAAGCGATCGCCTGATCCTCGATAAACCCGGTTTCGCCTTCGGCTCGCGGTGACGCGGGCCGAAGGCGGACCACCCTGCATCGACACGAGACAGTGAGCGGTATGAGCGACACCCACTCGATCACCGGCATCCCCTCAGCGGCTACCGTGCCTACCACAGGTGCCGCCCACGAACCGGAAGAACCACAATTGTCAGACTCGAAAACATCGGGGACGGTCACCCGTCCCGGTGACAGGATCTTCTCCGGCCTGGCCAAGGGCTCGGGCATCTTCATCATCGCCCTGATCGCTGCGGTCGGCATCTTCCTGCTCTGGCGAGCGATTCCCTCACTGTCCAACAACACGGTCAACTTCCTGACCTACAACGGCGCGTGGGACACCTCGAACACCTCGGCAATGGTGTTCGGTGTACTCGACCTGTTTCTGGTCACCGTCACCGTGTCGTTGTTCGCTCTGATCCTGGCGATGCCCGTCGCGCTCGGTATCGCGATCTACCTGACGAACTACGCACCCAAGCGTGTTGCCGGACCGCTCGGCTACGTCATCGACCTCCTCGCGGCCGTCCCGTCGATCGTCTTCGGCCTCTGGGGCCTGTACGTCCTGGCCCCGGCGATCAGCCCGTTCGCCGAATGGCTGAACTCGTCGCTGAGCTGGTTCCCGCTGTTCAGCACCGGCTCGGTATCGATCGCAGGCGGCGGCACCATCTTCACCGGCGGCATCGTGCTCGCCGTGATGATCCTGCCGATCATTGCCGCCGTGACCCGAGAGGTGTTCGTTCAGACGCCCAAGGGCCAGGTCGAGGCGGCCCTCGCGCTCGGAGCCACTCGCTGGGAAGTTGTCCGCACCACGGTCATTCCGTTCGGGAAGTCCGGCTTCGTCAGCGGTTCGATGCTCGGCCTCGGACGCGCACTCGGTGAGACCATCGCGCTCTACATCATCATTCGCAGCACCCAGGCGACCTTCGGCGGAACGTTGTTCGACGGCGGTTCCACATTCGCGACCAAGATCGCGCTGGCAGCAGGCGAGTTCAACAACCCGCTGCAGGCCGGTGCCTACATCGCCGCCGGTCTGGTGCTGTTCGTCCTGACCTTCGTCGTCAACGCCGGTGCCCGCGCCGCCATCGCCGGAAAGAAGGACTGACCCATGACCGCAACCATGGACAAGCCCGTCAAGGAGCCCACGTTCCAGGGCGTCAGCGCCCGGCGCAAGGCGTCGAACCTCGCGGCGACGATTCTCGTCAGCCTGTCGGTGCTCGTCGCCCTCGTACCCCTGATCTGGGTGCTCTACACCGTGATCTCACGTGGACTGTCCGCTGTGGTCGCACCGGCCTGGTGGCAGAACTCGCAGGCCGGAATCACCCAGTTCATCGCCGGCGGTGGTGCGTACCACGCGATCGTGGGAACCCTCCTGCAAGGACTGTTCTGCGCCGTCATCTCCATCCCGATCGGCATCTTCGTCGCCATCTACCTCGTCGAGTACGGCGCAGGTACCAAACTGGCCAAGGTCACGACGTTCATGGTCGACATCCTCACCGGTGTTCCGTCGATCGTCGCGGCCCTGTTCATCTACGCGCTGTGGATCGCCACCTTCGGGTTCCAGCGCTCCGGTGTCGCCGTTGCCTTCGCCCTCGTGCTGCTGATGATTCCGGTCATCGTGCGGTCGGCCGAGGAGATGCTGCGCATCGTTCCGCAGGACCTGCGCGAGGCGTCCTACGCACTGGGCGTGCCGAAGTGGAAGACCATCGCCAAGATCGTCATCCCCACCGCGCTTTCCGGCATCGTCACCGGCATCATGCTGGCGCTGGCCCGAGTCATGGGTGAGACGGCTCCGGTGCTGATCCTGGTCGGCTCGGCCACCGCTATCAACTTCAACATTTTCGAGGGGCCGCAGACGTCACTGCCGCTCATGATGGTCGACCTGCAGAAAGCAGGAACCGGCGTGCTCACCGCGGAGCGCATGTGGGGAGCAGCCCTGACGCTGATCCTGATCGTCGCAATACTCAACATCGGCGCGAAGTTGGTCTCGAAGTTCTTCTCGCCCAAGAACTTCTGACCCACCCGACTCCAGAGAATCCTAAGGAATCAGAACATGGCAAAGCGTCTCGATCTCAAGGACGTCAACATCTACTACGGCAAATTCCATGCCGTCTCCGACGTCACTCTGGCAGTCCCGCCGCGCAGCGTCACCGCGTTCATCGGACCGTCCGGCTGCGGTAAGTCGACCGTCCTGCGTTCGCTCAACCGTATGCACGAGGTCACGCCCGGCGCTCGCGTCGAAGGTTCGGTGCTGCTCGACGGCGAGGACATCTACGGCAGTGGCGTCGACCCCGTCGGTGTGCGACGCACCATCGGCATGGTCTTCCAGCGACCCAACCCGTTCCCGACCATGTCGATCAAGGACAACGTCGTCGCCGGGCTGAAGCTGCAGGGTGGCCGCGGCAAGAAGGAACTCGACGAGATCGCTGAGCGCTCGCTCAAGGGTGCCAACCTGTGGACCGAGGTCAAGGATCGCCTCGACAAGCCCGGTGGCGGACTCTCCGGTGGTCAGCAGCAGCGTCTGTGCATCGCCCGCGCCATTGCCGTCTCTCCCGACGTGTTGCTGATGGACGAGCCGTGCTCGGCCCTGGACCCCATCTCGACACTGGCGATCGAGGACCTGATTCAGGAACTCAAGCAGGACTTCACAATCGTCATCGTCACGCACAACATGCAGCAGGCCGCGCGCGTGAGCGATCAGACCGGCTTCTTCAACCTCGAGGCAACGGGCAAGCCCGGCAAGCTGATCGAGATCGACGACACCGAGAAGATCTTCTCCAATCCGACGCAGAAGGCCACGGAGGACTACATCTCCGGCCGCTTCGGATAACCGCACACCGCACAGAGAACCCCCGCCGAGCGAAAGCTCGACGGGGGTTCTTCTTTGTGCGCCTGCCCTGGGGTCGAGATCGAGTAGCGTTGTCGCGCAGCGCTACTCGACCTCGAACGAAGTGGGTGCTACGAGCTGGGAATGTTCTGCTGGTGGAGGTCGGCGGGAAGCTGGCCGGTGACGAGGAAGATGACTCGGCGGCCGACCTCGACGGCGTGATCGGCGAAGCGTTCGTAGAAGCGGCCCAGCAGGGTCACGTCCACTGCGGCGGCGACGCCGTGGCTCCACTCACGGTCCATCAGCACCGTGAAGAGGTGACGGTGCAGGTCGTCCATCGCCTCGTCCTCTTCCTGCAGCTTCGCAGCGCGCTCGGGATCGCGGGTCTCGAGCACCTCGCGGGCCGACGCACCGATCTGCACGGCGAGGCGTCCCATCTCGGCGAAGTATCCGTTGACGACCTCGGGGAGGGCGTGGTTCGGGTGCCGGCGACGGGTGATCTTGGCGACGTGGAGTGCGAGTGCGCCCATCCGGTCGATATCGGCGACGATCTGGATGCCGGCCACCACCGAACGGAGATCGCCCGCGACCGGAGCCTGCAGCGCAAGAAGTGTGAATGCCTTCTCCTCGCAGATCGCGCTGAGCTCGGTGATCTTGTCGTGCTCGGAAATGACCTGCTCGGCGAGAACAAGGTCTGCTTGGAGGAGAGACTGCGTGGCCTTTTCCATGGCCGCACCAGCCAGGCTCGCCATTTCTCCGAGGAGATCGGCGAGCTCGTTCATCTGTTCGTTGTAGGCGACGCGCATGAGCGCAGTTTAGTAGGTCACACCGACCAGTTCTCTGTCCCGAGGGTTAACGGGGAATGAATGGAGTCAGGCGCACGTGTCGTCGGCCGCGTTGGTGAACGACAGATCCTCGGGCAACTGTGCACTTTCGGTCGTTCCCTCCACCTGCGTGGGGTCGATCTGCGCACCGACGTCGGCCGGGTACTGGGTGTAGCCCGGGTAGTTGGAACCGAGGACCACCTCCACGACGTTGTTCAGGCTCGGAGCCAGTTCGATCGCAGCGCCGGGTATCGCCGACGCCACCGTCGCCGCAGCGGCTTCCTGATCCTGGGAGTACCGCACGACGGTCTGAGCGGCGGAGCCGGAGAAGTTGCCGACCGTGAGGATCTGGAACCCGTACGTCGCCAGCTGATCGGATGCGGTCTGCGCCATTCCCGCGATGTCCGATGCGTTCGACACCTGCAGCGACACGGTGCCAGGATCGACGGCCAGCAGCGGGGCGTCGGGGGCGGCGGGCGGCGGGGTCGGTTCCGGCGTCACCGGTTCCGCCCGTTCTTCGCCGGGCAGGGGCAGGTCGTCGATGATCGCCTGGAAGATGGCACCGATCGCGTCCTCGTTGGGGATCTCGTTGCCGTAGTCGTTGGTTCCGGTGGTGGGTATGGTCAGGAAGGTCACCGCGCCGGCGTCGACGTTCTGCAACGAACGGCCGAGCGTCACCAGGTCCTGGGTCTTGACGTTCTCGACGAAGGTGTCGGAGGTGAACGCGTTGACGAATCCGTTCAGCTTGCCCGGGTCGAGAAGAACCTTGTTCGACAACGCCGATCGCAACAGTGACGACAGGAAACGCTGCTGGCGCTTGATGCGGCCGTAGTCGCCGTTGCCCTCCGATTCGATGTTGCGTGCCCGGACGTAGTTCAGTGCGGTGCGGCCGTCGATGCGTTGGGTGCCGGCGTTGGGGAGCACGTCTCCGAGTTCGTAGTCGACGAGAGGCTGCGCGGTACACACCTCGACACCGCCGACCTCGTCGACCATGGACTCGAACCCGGCGAAGTCCATGCCGACGAAGTGTCCGATCCGCAGTCCTGAGATCTTCTGAATGGTCTTGACCAGGCATTTCGGGCCGCCGAGGGCGTAGGTGGCGTTCAGCTTGTCGCCGTACGCCTCCGGGAACATCTCACCGGTGTAGGTATTGGTGACGTTGTCGAACTGCTCGCACTCGGGTCGGGTCACGTCCAGGTCGCGTGGGAACGACACGGCGACGACGCGGCTGCGGTCGGCCGGAATGTTGACGAGCATGACGGTGTCCGAGCGCGACCCCTCGGCATCGGCGACGGTTCCTGCGCCCACCTGCCCGCTGGCACCGGCGCGCGTATCGGTGCCGACTATCAGATAGGTCTCGTCTCCGTACTGGCCTGCGGCGTCGACGACGTCCGTCGAATCGGGGTCGAGCGCGGCGACTTGGAGGAATCCCTGATCGGTGTTGCGTAGATAGCCCCACACCACTCCGGTGAGTGCCACGGCGAGGATGGCGACGATCGAGACCAGGCTTCGGCCGATCATCCGTATTCGTCGTCGTCGCCGTACCCGGCTCATCGCCAGACGCGTCAGCGCCGGCCGGTCGGCGGCGGGTGCGCCGACGGGTTCGGGGGCAGCGTGCGGTGGCGGGGTGGGCATCGGACGGTTCGCCCGAGCCGGCGGGGGAGTGGAGTCGGTGATCGGTGAGATGACCTCGGTGGGCTCTTCGACGTCCGGCCGTTCGGGGGGATCACGTCGGGTCGCTCCCGACCGAGACATCTTGTCGACCAGCTCGGCGACCGACACCGTGTCCGCATTGCGTGGGGAGCGTTTACCGAGTCGGCCGCTGTCACCCGGCTTCGGCGGAGAATCGGATTCTGTCGAGTCGGGTTCCGAAGCAGCGGGGTCGGGTGTGGCGGGGTCGTCGGACCGAGGGGGACGTTGTCCGGAACGTCCGCCTGCGCCGGTTCGTCCGATTGAGGACAGCGGGCGCTCCCATGGGGCGCGACCCTCGGGCACAGACGGGCCCGACTCTCGATCGTCTCCCACGAATTCGAACCTGGCCTTCCATCACACGCATGTGCCGTCTACTCGGCAATCCAAGCCATAGTACTGACTCGAGCGGCGCGGTCCACTTCGTGCGAGACGGGCCCTGGTGAGGGGGTCGATCAGCCGCCGGAATGCATCAGATCTGCACCGGTGGGGACACACAGGTCCTCCGGATCGTCGAGCCATCCGTCGGGCAGCGACACTGCACCGGGCGAGCCCTGCCGGCCGCGGGGACCCTCGGCGTCCTTGGGAAACGGAACGGTCGGATCCAGTTGCGCCAGAAGGTCGTCCAGTTCGGCGAGGGTCGACACCAATGCCATCGACACCCGAAGATCCGAGCCGGCGGGAAAGCCGCGCAGGTACCAGGACACGTGCTTACGCAACTCTCGCAGGCCTTTGCCCTCACCGTGGTGCTGCGCGAGCAACTCGGCATGGCGCGCGATGATGGTGGCGACCTCACCCAGGGTCGGCGGCGTCGGCTCTGGCCGCCCGTTCAGGCGGGCACTGAGCTCGGCGAACAGCCACGGACGACCGAGGCAGCCACGTCCGACGACGACGCCGTCGCATCCGGTTTCCGCCATCATGCGGACGGCGTCGGACGCCGAGAAAATATCGCCGTTACCCAGGACGGGAATCCCGGTGACGTGCTCCTTGAGTCGAGCGATCTCGTTCCAGTCGGCGGTGCCGGAGTAACGCTGGGAGGCGGTGCGGGCGTGCAACGCCACGGCCGCTGCACCCTCGTCGGCGGCGATCCGGCCGGCATCGAGATGGGTGTGATGGTTCTCGTCGATTCCGACACGGAACTTGACCGTGACGGGGATGTCGGTGCCCTCGGTGGCCTTGACCGCCGCAGCGACGATGCGGCCGAACAGGTTTCGCTTGTACGGCAATGCGGCACCGCCGCCCTTGCGGGTGACTTTCGGGACCGGGCAGCCGAAGTTCATGTCGATGTGATCGGCCAAGTTGTCGTCGACGATCATTTTCGCCGCGGCGTACGTGGTGTCGGGATCGACCGTGTAGAGCTGCAAGGACCGGGGAGTTTCGGTGGGCCCGAACGTCGTCATGTGCATCGTGGCGGGTTGCCGTTCGACGAGAGCACGTGCGGTGACCATCTCGCAGACGTACAGACCGGACGTGCTGCCCGCGCGCTCGAGTTCCTGTTCGCGGCACAACGTGCGGAACGCCACATTGGTGACGCCTGCCATCGGTGCGAGGACGACGGGGCTGCGCAACTCCAGGGAGCCGATCTGCAATGTCATGGAAAACAAGCCTTTGGAACGAAGGGAGAACTTTCAGGAGAAAAGGCGGTGCCCGGCACCGAAGTCGGTACCGGGCACACCAGTCGATCGAAACTCAGGACGCGCGTGCTTCGGCCTTGGCGCGTTCGCGGGCCAGCGAGCGGTCTCGCATCTCCTCGAACTTGGTGGCCTGACGTTCGAGGTCTTCGAGGAACGCGGCGAGTTCTTCGCGCTTGTTCTCACCGCGTGCGGTGAAGTCGTTGCGCTCGAAGACGCTCCACTTGCGCAGGACGGGCCAGACGACGTCTTCGAGGTGTTGGCGCAGGTCGTAGATGCCGTGCTTGGCCATCAGCACACCGTTGCGGCGGAAGTTCGGCATGCCGGCACCGGGCATGACGAAGTTCGTCACGATGTCGGAGACCGCGTCGAGGGTCTGGTCGGGTGCGATGTCCATCGCTGCGCCGGTGATGTTGCGGTAGAAGATCATGTGCAGGTTCTCGTCGGCGGCGATGCGCTGGAGCATGCGGTCGGCGATCGGGTCGTCACAGACCTTGCCGGTGTTGCGGTGCGAGACGCGGGTCGCGAGTTCCTGGAATGTCACGTACGCCACCGAGTGGAGCAATCCGGTCTGCGAACCTGCGGGCGAGGCGAAGCCGTTGGTCATGTGGATCATGCGGGCTTCTTCGAGGGCGACGGGATCGACGCCGCGGGTGACGACGAGGTAGTCGCGCATGACGATGCCGTGGCGGTTCTCTTCGGCGGTCCAGCGGCCGACCCACGTTCCCCAGGCACCGTCCTGGGAGAAGTTCTCGGCGATCTCACGGTGGTAGGACGGCAGGTTGTCCTCGGTGAGCAGGTTGGTGATCATCGCGGCCTGCGCGACGTCGGAGAGCTTGGACTGCTCCGGGTCGTAGTCCTTGCCGCCGAGCGTGGCGAAGTTGCGGCCTTCGTCCCACGGCACGTAGTCGTGGGGATGCCATTCGCGCGCCATCGAAATGTGACGGTTCACGTTGTCCTCGGCAGTGGGCACCAGCTCTTGCAGAAGCTCGAGCTGTGTCAGATCCCTCGCCATTAGATCGCCTCCATAGATTGCGTACGACCGGTCCAGCTTACGGCACCGTAGGTTCGGTGTGAACCGTGTCGCGGCTGTTCACTTGCTGTTCGAGCAGTCGTGACGACCGACATCGGCCGATGTGGGGATCTTCGCGACTGCTGCAGTTCTCCCTGCACGTCGCTGCGGACGGGCCGATCGTTACCCCGAGTGTACGGACCGGGTGCCGCCGAATGCAGTTCGGCGGAAGGGTGTGTGGTGCCCCCAGTAGGACTCGAACCTACGACCTGCGGATTAAAAGTCCGTAGCTCTACCAACTGAGCTATAGGGGCGCGGATCGAAAGTGTAATGGGCAGTGCAGCCGTGTCGGTCATGCACCCCCGGTGCCGCGTTTCGGGGGTCAGCGCCCGAAACTGCTGCAGCCTTGCGGCACGGGGATACCGGCCAGGCGGTCGTCGATCCAGGAGTACGCACCGGGAATGCCACTGATCGCGACGACGAGGTGTTCACCGAAGTACTCCTCGAGGCGTACGTCGGCACCGTGTGCGCACCACTCGTCGTACAGCGTCTCCGCACCTTCCCGGGGAATCCAGAATTCCTGACGGCCCTGGTAGATCATCGTGGGCACGGTGGGGGCGAGATCACCGCCCATCCGGGTCGCGGCGATGATGCGTTCGGCGATCTCGGTCCGGTCGACGTTCGGCACGTCCGAGAGGGCCTGGGCCGGTATCGGTGCCACCAGTCCGCCGGGAGCGAGCAGTGTGATGCAGAGATCTTTGGCCACGGTCGCCAGACGCAGTCCGTTGGCGTTCATCAGGGAGAACATCTCGGGATACTCGCGGGCAACTCCGAGCGCTGCGGACAGGAACAGCGTCGACGCGACGTTGCCGTTCATCGACGTCAGCAGAATCCGGTAGTCGGTCGGTGGACCGCCGAAGGCCGCGCCCACCAGATTGACCTCCGGCGCGTACGACGGGGCGAGTTGAGCGGCCCATCCGGTGGCGATCGCGCCGCCCGAATAGCCTGTGACGGCAATCGGGGAGGACGCGGGCAACCCGAGTTCGGGGAGGCGCACCATCGCGCGCAACGCGTCGAGCACCGCATGGCCGGCCATGCGCCCGGCCGCGTACGCCTGCCGCGGACCCTCGTGATCGGTGACGACCACTGCATAGTTCTTGGCGAGGAACGCCTGCACCGCTGGAATCTCGCGGGCAATACCTCGGGGCAGGGTCCACGACGGTGCACAGGTGTTACCCAGTGAGTTGATGGCCATGTTGTACGCGACGACGGGACGCGTGCCGGGACCGGCCCAGGGCGCGTCGGGCACGATGACGGTCGTTGCCGCTGCGACGGGTCGGTCTTTGGAATCGCTTGTGCGGTAGAGGATCTGGGTCGATGTGACCGGGGTGAACAGCGGCCCCACGCTCACGCGTCGGGTGCCGAGAACCGATCCGGGCGGGAGCTCCTCGAATCCTGCCGGCGGGTCGAAGAACGGCTCGCCGAGTGGGGTCGGCAGGTAGAGGGCGGGATCGGCGACGGGATCGAGGAAGTTCGTCAGTGGGTCGGCGGCGACGGTGTGCGCCGTCGACAACGTCAAGGCCGACGACACGAGTAGTACTGTCATCGAACGACATACGCGGATCGATAGATTCATGGCGTGCACCCGTCCCCGATCGGCCGAAGCAACATGTGTGATGCGCATCACGCTATGCCCGAGGTGGTGTACGCCTTCGGCTATTCCGAGAATGTGTCGAAACCGTTACCGTTTCGCCGCTGATATCGATTATGAGACAGTGCTTTTGGTGACCCCACGGAGCGGGTTTGCCGTATTCGATTGATCAGCAACAGTTTTCATGCGCTAAGGAGCGGTGCAAACGACGGTGCCTCGAGAGATGCTCGTGCAGAATGTAATTCGATATTCAACTGCTTTCCGGATCTGGGAGACCGGCGGCCATTCGGCGGAGTTCGTACGCATGCTCGGTATCGGCGTTGTGGCTCGAACGGCGGTGCCGACCTGGCCCGAGCGGACGTACGTGAGCGGCTCGAGTGCGCACCCCCTGCAGCGCACTCGAGCCGGGTGAACAATACCATTCGGCTTGTTTCAGTTACCCAACCGAATTTTCTGTCGGCTGCACGCGTCGTAGCGGACCGCAGGTGAGTCGAGTCGCGTGTCGTTCGGGTGAAGTACTCTCTACTTGTACTACCTGTGGATATGCAGGGCGCTTGGGCTCGGAGGCACGGAGTAAATGGCACAACAGGAGCGCGCACGGCGGACCCGGGCGGCAATCGTCGAGGCAGCGGCGGCGGAATTCGCCAAGCGCGGATATGCGGCTGCGTCCGTCAACACCATCTTGGAAGGATCGAACGCCACCAAGGGGGCGATGTACTTCCATTTCCAGTCCAAGGAAGACCTGGCCCGAGCGGTGCTCGCGGCCGGACTCGACCGTTATGTCGCAATCTCCGAGAAATGGGCGGATTCGACCGCGCATCCCTTTTACGTCATCAAGGGAATCGTCGACGACATCGCGCAGAACTTTCAGAACGATGTGATCGTGCGTGCAGAATTCCGGCTGATCGTCGAGCCCGAGTTCTACGCGGAGGTGCACTCCGGTGGTGGCCGGGTGTGGGGCGCTCAGGGGTACGCGCAGGCCGAGCGGGCGCTGGCGATGGGAGACCTCAAGCCGCAGTTCGACGCGGCCAAGTTCGTGCGGGTACTCGCCGCGTCGATGGCGGGTCAGCGTTACATGTCGGATCTGGTGGCCGACAACGCAGATCTACGCGAGCGGTTCGAGGAGTCCGTCGAGATCGTGCTCCTTGCCATGGCGTCGGATAGTTGGTTGGCCGAGTTCGAACTCCACGGGTGGGAGCAGTTCGGCGAAAACGAGGCAAAAACTGCCTCTGACCTGCCGGTTTGAGATTTACAGCGAAAGTGTCCTAAGCTATCCCAGCTCCCAACGGAACGCCGTTGAGGGTAGCGTCGAAGCAATTCGGCGGGCCCCCTTCGTCTAGCGGCCTAGGACGCCGCCCTTTCAAGGCGGTAGCGCGGGTTCGAATCCCGTAGGGGGTACGCAGGAAAACATCGGATTGACAATCCGATGTGCAGTACAGCATTCTTCATCTCGCTCCGGCGAGAGGCAGATTTGCAGTTCGGAGAGTTGGTGCGCTAGAAATAGCGCGGCAACAACAGCAAGGCCCTGTGGCGCAGTTGGTTAGCGCGCCGCCCTGTCACGGCGGAGGTCGCGGGTTCGAGTCCCGTCAGGGTCGCAGAATCGGTGTGAAAGCACCGGCATTGCGATGGCATTGTTTCACCGGTGCCGCCCGGCCAGGTAGCTCAGTTGGTACGAGCGTCCGCCTGAAAAGCGGAAGGTCGCCGGTTCGATCCCGGCCCTGGCCACCACGGTTGTGATCGACAAGCACTGCAAAGCCCCTTTCGACTTCGGTCGGGAGGGGCTTTGTCGTATGCGGAGTACCCACTGTCCCGTGACGGCGCTCGATTGCAACGTTAGGCTCGACAGGTGGATGTGATCGCTCGCGCGCAAGCCGATCTCGCACGTGGAGACACCAACGCCGCACGAGACGGGCTCCTCGACGCCTTGCCCCGCAACCCGTCGTCGCCTGCGGTTCTGGAATTGCTCGCGTACACGTATCTCCTTCTCGGTGATCGTGCGGCGGCCGGTGCCGTGTGGTTTCTGACCGACAAGGCCGACGACGATCCGACGGCGTCGGCTGCGTTCGCGGCACTGCAGAAGCAGTACCGGTCGCCGCTGATGCTCGCCCGAGCCCTCCCCATCCATGCGCCCTCGGATTGGTATCCGGTGCGGGCTCAGATGCGCCTGGAGCGACTGGGAGCCGCAATCGCAGCCAATGGGCAGAGCTGGATCCCACCGCGCGATGTCGTGTATTTCGACGAGGACGGAGTCGACTCCGACGACTTCTATGCCGCGCGTACCGCCGACGAGGACGATGCCGACGACGGGTTGAAGACGTCTGGTTACCGCACCGTCCGGCAACGTGCGATCGCAGCAACCATTGTCCTTGCCATCGTTGCCACCTCTGCGTCGGTGGTGTTGGCACTCGTCTTCGGGTGATGGCGATTCTCGGAGGGGCGGTTCTCGAACGGGTCGCTCGAATCCGAGCGTAGAGTTCGTCGGAGGATATCGAGGCCGACGACCGAGGGCGACTTCATTTCATGGGCACAGCGAACGGCGCACCGTCACCGCGCGACGACAATTACGACGTCAATCTTGCCCAGGCGAGAGTGTTCGCGCGAGGACTGGCCGAACACATTCGGACGTGTTCGGCGGCCATCGAAATTGCGCAATCCAAAGCATTTCGGGCTCGCGCCGATCGTGCCGAATCTCGCGCGAGGCAATTCGAGTCCGAGGCATCCACTCTCCGCACCGAGCTCTACGAGATGTATCGGCACATCGACGCGATGACGGCTCGATTCCCGGAACTGCGGACCGACCCGGCAGTCCGCGGATAGCGACCGCCCGAATCAGACTGCGGCGGAACCGGTGACCAAGCCGAACGTGGTCTCGGCTCCACGCCGGCCCAGCGCCGAACCCCACACCGAGTACACCGCGTCCGTTGTCGTGGACTGCTCCACGTCGCGCCCCTCGGCGACAGTGATCAGCGTGCGGGAGAGCTCGAACAGACTTACCCGGTGATTCTTCGCCGTGGTGAACAACTCGTCGATGGCGTCGGCCACCGAGCCGCCGTGGATCCCGATGAGCACTCCGGTCGCGATGTCGACGTCGGTACGAGAGGCGGGTGAATCGGGCAGTCTGTCGGTCATCTTTTTCCTCGAGATGGTGTTGTCGGTGCGGATGACCGAGTGGATTCTGGGTCGAGCGGGCTTCACTGTCTCACACCGACATGACTTTTCATACAGTCGGTTTCGCGCGGACGTGCATGCGCTCGCCCTGAGGTCCGAACAGGCTCAGCAGCTCGACCGGTCGGTTGCCGACAGCGCCGAACCAGTGCGGTACCCGGGTGTCGAATTCGGCGGCCTCACCGGCCTTCATCGTCAGATCGTGTTCGCCGAGAATAAGTCTCAGGGTGCCGTCGAGAACGTAGAACCACTCGTATCCTTCGTGCACTCGTGGGCGCGGCTCCTTGTCGTCCGGACGAATCAGCAGTTTGAAGGCCTGCAGTCCGCCGGGGCGGAGCGTCAGCGGAAGGATGGTGACGTTCTCGCGCACCGTGGCTGTGGTGCGTACTCGGGGATCGGCGACGGGGGGAGTCGTCACCAGATCGTCGAGTGCCATCTGATGCGCTCGCGCGATCGGCCACAGTAATTCGAGACTGGGTTTGCGGTCACCGGATTCGAGCCGCGAGAGCGTGCTGATCGAGATGCCGGTGGTCTCGGACAGTGCGGCGAGGGTGGTGTTCTTCTCCATTCGGATGCGCTTGAGGCGGGGGCCGAGGCCGGCAATGAGCTCGTCGAGGGTGGTTTCTGCGTCCGTCATCGATCCATTGCAGTTTCGGCAAACGAATTTGTCAAGTTGTCCCCATGCGGCGCGCGGGAATGCAGAGGCGAAAACAGCCCGGCGGCGACGGCGGGAAGCTCATACTCGGTTCATGATCGCTCGTCCGGGGCACCCGCAACGTACCGGCGTGGTCCGCGATGCCTACGGCAGCTCCGCGTCCGAGGCCTTCATGGTGGTGGCCATTGCCACGATTCTGGTCACCAGGGCGTATTTGGAGCTCACGCACTACCCGCAGGTCGGTGGCAAGTCGCTGCACATCGCGCACGCTCTGTACGGCGGGGCGGCGATGATGCTGGCTCTGCTGATCGGGTGGATGTTCATCGGGTTCGGCGTTCGGGTCTTCACCGTGGTGCTCGGCGGAATCGGGTTCGGGTTGTTTCTCGACGAGGTCGGCAAGTTCGTCACCAAGGACAACGATTACTTCTACGGCCCGTCGTCGGAGATCATGTACGTCCTGGTGGTGCTGCTGTTGGTGTTCAGCAGGATCGTGCGGGAGTTCCGCAGGCCGTCGCGGGACGAGTCGCTGGCGAATGCGGCCGCGATCGCCGCGGATGGCGTCGCGCACGGTCTTCCCGAGCATCGGCGCGACTGGGCGCTGCGGATGGTTGCGCGAGCGGAGTCGGACGGAGCCGACCCGGACACCGTAGCCGGAATCAGATTGTTGCTCGGCACCTGCCGCCGGTCGACATCGCGTACCCACTCGATGCGCCAGTTCGTTCCACGGCTGATTCCCGCGTTCTTCACCAGTCCCCGTTGGGTTCCCGTCGTCGGCTGGGGACTGGTCCTGATCTCCGGGGCGGGAGTCGTGTTCGGGATCGTCGAGCTCGTCCTGGGTGACCTGCTCATCGATCGCCGAGACCTGACGATCGACGTCGACAGGATGGGCATCGCCAGCGGCATCCTGTTCGTCAGTGCCTGCATCACTTTCGCCACGGCGCTGCCGGCGATGCTGCGGTTGCGAACGGACGGTCCCGTGTGGCCGTTGCGCACTCTCCGCGTGTCCGCACTGGTGTTCACGTTGCTCAACGCGCTCGTGGATTTCGCCCAGGAGGGGTTCGCTGCGCTGGGAAATGTAGCGGTCGGTCTGTTCGCGCTCGCGGTCATCTCGCACCGCATCACCGTCCGAGCCGACGAAATAGCCGGTACTACGGAATCGGTTGCGCTGCAGGAGGATCGAGACTCCGATTGCTCTCGAACCGTCGAACCACGCCGCTGAGCGGATCGACGAACTCGATGGAGCGAGCCAGTAGGCGGAGCGGATCGGAGTAGTCGTCGTCGGCGACCTCGCGGAACGACGGATAGAAGCTGTCGCCCATGATCGGGATTCCCAACGAGCACAGATGAACCCGAAGTTGATGCGTCTTCCCCGTGCGCGGGTGCAGCCGATATCGACCGTACGACCCGAGAGTGTCGACCAGTTCGATGCGTGTCTCGGCATTGGGCTCGCCCGGTACCTCCCGTGCCTGAAGAACGCCGCGTTCCTTGACGATTCGACTGTGCACTGTCAGTGGGAAGTCGACATTCTGGGACAGTGGGGCAATTGCCTCGTACTGCTTGGTGACCGTGCGCTGAGCGAACATCTCCTGATACGGCCGGCGCGCCTGCCGCTGCACGGTGAACACCAGGACACCCGCGGTGAGTCGATCCAGTCGGTGAGCAGGGCTCAACTCGGGGAGATCGAATTGTCGTCGCAGCAGAACCAACGCCGAGCGTGCGATGTACGCGCCTCGCGGCGTCGTGGCGAGGAAGTGCGGCTTGTCCACCACGAGCAGGTTCTCGTCGCGGTGCAGCACATCGAGGGAGAACGGCACGGCCGATTCCACCGGTGGGTCGCGGTAGAGGTAGATGTCCGCACGCGGGCCGGCGATCGTCGACGGGTCGATCGGTACGCCCGCTGCATCGACGACCTCCCCGCCGGACACCTTCTCGGTCAGCCTGGCCGCATCCTGCGGGAAGCGGGCACACAGATATTCGAGCACCGTTGCGCCGGTCGCGACGTCGGGCATCCGCACCCTGGTGGGGTCGAGGCCGTCGCGCAACGGAAGTGGGGCGGCAGGCATGCAACGACTGTAATCGGTACACGCATGGAAACACCCCGGTCGGAATTCCCGACCGGGGTGTGGACTGCGGTGACGCGCCGTGCCGGCCCGACCTAGATGGTGACGACCATCTTGCCGGTGTTCTCGCCCTTCATCAGTCCGATGAAGGCGGCCGGAGCATTGTCGAGGCCTTCGACGATCGTTTCGTCGAATTCGATTGCGCCGCTGGCGAGCCAATCCGTCATCTTCGCGCGGAATTCCTCGGTGAGGTGCGCGTACGAACCGACGATGAATCCCTTCAACGTCAGCTCCTTGCCGATGGCGAGGGCGAGGTTGCGCGGGGCCGGGGTCGGTTCGGTCGAGTTGTACTGAGCGATGGCTCCGCACATGGCAATTCGGCCGTGCTTGTTCATCGACCCGATAGCAGCTTCGAGATGGTCACCGCCGACGTTGTCGAAGTACACGTCGATGCCGTCGGGAGCTGCCTGTCGGAGCTGTTCGGCGACAGGGCCGTCGTGGTAGTCGAATGCCGCGTCGAATCCGAGCTCGAGCAAGCGCGCAACCTTGGCGGGGGATCCGGCGCTACCGATGACGCGAGATGCGCCGAGCGCCTTGGCGATCTGTCCGACGAGCGAGCCGACGGCTCCGGCGGCGCCGGAGACGAACACGACGTCGCCCTTCTGGAACGACGCCACGGCCGTCAGGCCCGCATACGCTGTGGTGCCGGTCATTCCGAGTGCGCTCAGGTATGCCGATGCCTTTGCTGCGCCGAGGTCGACCTTGCTGGCTCCCTGTGCCGGGACGATGGCGAGATCGCGCCATCCCTTGCCGTGCACAACAGCGTCGCCGACTGCGAAACCGTCGGCCTTGGATTCGACGACCTCGCCGACGGCACCGCCGTCGAGCGGCGCATCGAGCTGGAACGGCGGGACGTACGACTTCACGTCGTTCATCCGGCCACGCATGTACGGATCGACCGACATCACGATGTTGCGAACGAGGATCTGCCCGTCCTGCAGTTCGGGAAGGTCGACGACCTCCGCGCGAAAGTTGTCTTCGGTCGGCCAGCCTTCTGGGCGGGACGCGAGGTGAATTTCGTGTGCCTTCATGGTGTTTCCTCTTACTCGTCTTCGGTGACGGTGACGGTGACGTCGATGTTGCCGCGGGTGGCGTTGGAGTACGGGCAGACCTGATGTGCCTTGTCGGCCAGTGCCTGTGCGTTCTCGCGGCTCAGGTTCGGCAGAGTCACCTCGAGGGTGACTGCGAGCTGGAAGCCGCCTGCGTCGTTGGGGCCGATGTCGACACGAGCGCCGACGGCCGAGTCGGTGACGTCGGCCTTGTCCTGACGCGCCACCATCTGCAGTGCGGAGTGGAAGCACGCGGCGTAGCCGGCTGCGAACAGCTGCTCGGGGTTGGTGCCGTTTCCGCTGCCGCCCATGGCCTCCGGGATGGCGAGATCGAGGTCGAGACGTCCGTCGGAGGTGCGGGCGTGGCCGTTACGGCCTTCGCCGGTGGCGAGTGCCTCTGCGGTGTAGATGGTCTTCATGATTCTCCTTCTGTCGTGCGCGAATCGGTGTGATGGAGAGCGCTCGTCAATGCGTCGAGCGATTCCTTGAGCCTGACGAGATCGTCGACTCCCATGCCGGTCTTCTCGGCCAGCTTGCGGGGGAGGTCGAGTGCCTCAGCGCGTAAGGCGCTTCCGGTGTCGGTGAGATGGATCTCGACGCGGCGCTCGTCGCTGCTCAGGCGTCGACGCTCGATGAAGCCGAGCCCTTCGAGTCGCTTGAGCATCGGCGAGAGCGTGCCGGTGTCGAGATCGAGTTCGGCACAGATGTCCTTGACGCCGCGCCCGTCCTTCTCCCACAGCACCAACAGAACCAGGTACTGCGGGTATGTGACTCCGAGCTCGTCGAGCATCGGGCGGTACACCGCGGTGGTAGCCCGCGAAGCGGAGTACAGCGCGAAGCACACCTGACGATCGAGTGCGAGTTCGTTGGTCACGAGAAGAACGGTAGCGCACGGTTAAGTTGTGCGCAACCTATCCGCCCTATGTGAGTGGAACTTCGTAGCCTGCTACGAGTCGGGAGTGGAGCCTGCGGAACGACCAATCAGGCTCCGTCACTCACATGGGGGTCAGCTCTGCAGAGCGTTTTTCAGGCCGTCGAGCACGATGGTCGCCGCCGTGGGGCCGGCGTTGAGGTACCACGGGTCGTCGTCGACGCGCACGATGTGGTTCTGTGTTGCCGCGCTCATCCCGGTCCACAATGGATTGGTGGTGTACGACGCAGCGCTCGAATCGGCTCCCGCGTCCTGGCTGGAGACGAATACCCAATCGGCGTTCGCCAACTGGATCTCTTCCTCGCTGAAGTCCTGCGAGGTCTTGTCGAATTGCTGGCTGGGCGGGCGCGCCAGACCGGCGTCCGAGGCGATGAATCCAGCGAACGACGCGACGCCGAACGCGCGTGCCCGGTCTGCGGTGAAGCGGACGAACGACACCGTCGGAGCGCCCCCGGATCCGCCGCCGTTGGAGACCGAATCACCCAGTGCGCGAGCGTCGGACGCGAATGTGTCCAGGAACCCTTGCGCCTGCTCGGTGCGTCCCAGTGCATCCGCGAGAAGAAGGAAGTCCTGCTTCCAGTTCACGCCGGTGCCCTCGGTCAATACGGTCGGCGCGATGGCCGACAGCGTCGCGTAGATGTCTTCCGAGCCGGTCTTGTTGGCCAGGATGAGGTCGGGTTCGGCGGCGGCGACGGCCTCGATGTCGACGCTCTGGCGGTTGCCCAGATCTGCCATCTGCGTCAGTTGGTCCGCGTACTGGGGGAACGAGAAGCTGATGTAGTCGGGCACCAGATCGGCTCCGTCGCCGTAGGCGGCACCGGTGGGGATCACGCCCAGGGTCAATGCGGCGTCGAGCTGGCCGGTGGCGATCACCACGATCTTCTTCGGCTCGGCGGGGATGTCGGTGGATCCGCCGAAATGCCCGACGGTGCGCGGGAACTCGCCGTCGGCGGCACCCGAACCCATGCCGTCGGGAATGCCGGTGGGGCCCGGTGCGTCCGATGCCGCGTCGGTGCTGGAGGTGGGAGGGGTGGCGGTGCTCGGTGTCTGCCCGCCGCTGTCGCCGCACGCGACGGTGGTCAGAGCTGCGACTGCGACGAGGGCAGTAACGACGAGCAGACGTTTCACTTCGATCTCTTTCACCGAGCGGGCATGGATAGGTAACCCTAGCCTGGCGACCACGTGAGCGGAACTTCGTAGCAGGGGTCGAAGTTCCGCTCACATGGGGTCAGCGCAGCGCTGCCGCGGCCAGCACCATGTTTCTCAACGACTGCTCGACCTCGGCCGGGCCCCGTGTCTTCAGTCCGCAGTCCGGATTGACCCAGAGCCGTTCGAGGGGAACTGCCTCGGCCGCTGCGCGGAGCGACTCGGTGATCTCGGCGACCGTCGGAACTCGCGGCGAATGGATGTCGTAGACACCGGGTCCCACGTCGAGTGCGAAGCCGACCGCAGTGAGGTCGTCGAGCACCTCCATGCGCGAGCGTGCGGCCTCGATGGACGTCACGTCGGCGTCGAGGGCGACGATGGCGTCGATGACCTCACCGAACTCGGAGTAGCACAGGTGCGTGTGGATCTGTGTCGCGTCGTCGACGCCGGACGTCGCGATCCGGAACGAGCGGACGGCCCAATCCAGATACGCTGCAGTGTCTTCCGAGCGCAGCGGTAGCAGTTCGCGGAGCGCGGGCTCGTCCACCTGGACGATGCGGATCCCCGCCGACTCCAGGTCGATCGTCTCGTCTCGAATCGCCGAGGCGATCTGAGCTGCCGACTCGGCCGCCGGGATGTCGTCTCGGACGAACGACCACGCGAGAATGGTCACCGGACCGGTCAGCATGCCCTTGACCGGTTTGTCGGTCAGTGACTGCGCGTACGTCGCCCACTCCACCGTCATCGGTGCCGGGCGCGAGACGTCGCCGTACAGGATCGGTGGTCGCACGCACCGTGACCCGTACGACTGCACCCAGCCGTTGGCGGTCACGACGAATCCGTCGAGTTGCTCGGCGAAGTACTGCACCATGTCGTTTCGTTCGGGCTCGCCGTGGACGAGCACGTCCAACCCCAGACGCTCCTGCAGTGCAACGACATCGGCGATCTCCGCGCGCATCTGCCGCACGTACTCCGCCTCGTCGACGATTCCGCTGCGCAGCGCCGCCCGCGCGCGGCGGATCGTGCTCGTCTGTGGGAAGGAGCCGATGGTCGTCGTCGGCAGAACAGGGAGCGAGAGATGCTCGGACTGCACGACGCGGCGGACGTCTCCTGGGCTGCGGTCACGGCCGGCAGCGCTGGTCACGCGCGTACGGATTGCCGGATCGTGCAGCCGTGCATCGTGTCTCCGCGAATCCAGAGCCGCGCGGGCCGACTCGAATCGGTCCGACACGAATCGATCGGTTTCCCCGGCTGTTCCGCCCTGGAGTGCGCGCGCGAGCACCGAGACCTCGGTGATCTTCTCGTTCCCGAACGCCAGCCACGACCGCAGTGTCGGTTCGAGCTGAGGTTCGGCGTCCAACGAATAGGGAACGTGGAGCAGCGAGCACGACGACGACACCGCCACTGCGCGCGCATGTCTGCCGACCTCGTACAGTGTCTCGAGCGCGGCGTCGAGATCGGTGCGCCAGACATTGCGTCCGTCGACGACGCCGGCCACGACGAGCATCGTCGAGGTAGCGCGAGTAGCTGCAAGTTGCTCGGCCACACCAGGAACGGTCAGATCGACGGCCAGGCCCTCGATCCCGGTGGACGCCACTGCGGGCAGCGCGTCGCCCAGGTCGCCGAAGTAGGACGCCAGCAGAATGGCCGGGCGGGTCTGCGAGGCTGCGAGTTGCTCGAAGCATCGGGTCGCCGCTGCGACGGTCTCGTCGTCGAGATCGCGCACCAGCGCCGGTTCGTCGATCTGGACCCACTCGGCTCCGGCTGCGGCGAGGAGTTCGAGCAGACGGTCGTAAAGCGGTATCAGTTCGTCCACCCGTCCCAGCAGCGAATCGGAGGAGCCGACGGACTTGGACAGCAACAGGAAGGTGACCGGTCCGATGATCACCGGACGTGCCGGGATCCCGAGTGCACGAGCCTCGTTCACCTCGCCGAGCACCTTGTCCGGGTGCAGGGAGAACGTGGTCTCCGGCGAGATCTCGGGCACGAGGTAGTGGTAATTGGTGTCGAACCATTTGGTCATTTCGAGCGGGACGATGGTCTCGGTGCCGCGGGCGGCGGCGAAGTACCGATCGAGTTTACCTTCGACCGCCTCGACTCGCGGTGGCAACGCTCCGAGGAGGGCCGCAGTGTCGAGCATCTGGTCGTAGTACGAAAAGGTGTTCACGGGAACGGAATCGAGCCCGGCTGCGAGTGTGCGCCAGTCGTTCTCGCGAAGATTCTTCGCGACCGATTCGAGGGTCTCGGCGTCGAGCTTTCCGGCCCAATAGGATTCGACGGCTTTCTTCAGTTCTCGGTTGGGTCCGATGCGAGCCGAACCGAGCACGGTGGCAGTGAAATCGTTGTTCACAGTTGATCTCCAGGGTGACTACACGTGGGTGGTGCACCGTCTTCACGGGCGCGCAGATCCCGGTGAGCCCTGACCACAGCCGTACCAGGCTTACGCGCCCATTCCACGAGGCGGTGAACCGCTGCACACGGCGTGCACAGCACAGAGGGCAGGTATTCGGACTTGCAGGCGCGCGGACGAAGAGCCCACTCCTACTGGCCGTCGCTTCCCGAAGAGGCTTCTTCAGTGCGTGATGACGGCGGTCGTTCCTGCATACCGCTGCGGGACAGTCCCGGATTCTCACCGGGTTCCCTCTCGCGATGCGCCGTGACTGCACGCACCGCTCGACGCCGAGGTGAACTTCGGGGCTCCTCATGACCACCTGGCGAACCGACTGCAGGGACGAGCATAGATGCATCACGGGAGAGTCTGTTACGGTGCTCTTCATGCAGCGCACGTATTTCTGGTTTAGCAGGCCGGCCCCGGGTGGGTCAGCCAGCGACGCCATGCGCTGACCCTCCACCCCACGAGCCGGATACAGACCGGCTCGAAGTGCGCGTGGAGCATGCGGAGCCGGCCTGGGAACAGGAAACCCTCTCATGACGCTCTCCCTCGACACCCCGTCACTCGACGATCAGCGCACGATCAGCATCAGTCCGCTGGTCGCGCCGTCGGTCGTACGCCGCGAGCACGCGGTGGACGACGCGATCTCGGCGAGTGTTCGTACCGGACGCTCCGGTGTCGTCGACATTCTCGACGGCCGTGACGACCGACTGATCGTCGTGGTCGGCCCGTGTTCGGTGCACGACACCGACGCTGCCCTCGACTACGCCCGACGCCTCGCCGCCACGGCAGCCGAGTTGGGCGATCGACTGCACATCGTCATGCGGGTCTACTTCGAGAAGCCGCGGACGACGCTCGGCTGGAAGGGTCTGATCAACGATCCGCACCTCGACGGCAGCTTCGACATCAACGAAGGTCTTCGAGTGGGACGCCAGCTGCTGCTGGACATCTCGGCGCTCGGCCTGCCCGTCGGCTGCGAATTCCTCGACCCGATCACCCCGCAGTACATTGCGGACCTGGTCAGCTACGGTGCCATCGGAGCACGGACCGCAGCCAGTCAGGTGCACCGGCAGCTGTGCAGCGCCTTGTCGATGCCGGTGGGCATCAAGAACTCGACCGAAGGTGACATTCAGGTCGCCGTGGACGGAACCCGCGCCGCCGCGGCGAGCCACGTCTTCCCCGGAACCGATCTCGACGGCAAGGCGGCTTTGATCAGGACCGTCGGAAACCCCGATTGCCACGTCATTCTGCGCGGCGGCGTCGACGGACCGAACTACGACGCCGAGTCCGTGGCCGATACCGTTGCCCGCCTGCGTAAGTCGGGGTTGCCGGAGCGAGTTGTCATCGATGCCAGCCACGGCAACAGCCGTAAGGATCACAACAAGCAGGTGGACGTCGTCACCGACGTGGCCACCAGGGTCGCGGCCGGCGAGCACGGAATTGTCGGGCTGATGCTCGAGAGCTTCCTCGTCGCGGGGCGTCAGGACCTCGAGCTCGGCCACCGCGACGAGCTCGTGTACGGCCAGTCCATCACCGATGCATGCCTCGACTGGGACACGACGGCAACGCAATTGGCCACTCTCGCGGCGGCCGTCGAGACGCGTCGGGCCTCGAACGCCGCGCGCTGACGCGTCGTGCGTTACCGAACCCCGCGCGGTCGAAATTGCACGCTGATGCGTGGGCCGACCGCGCGGGTCGATTTGGGAATTGCATGCTCCCAGGTCCGTTGACAGGACCCGCCCATCACCACCAGGTCGCCGTGACCGAGGGTGAATTTCAGAGAGGTCCCGCCGCCGCGGGGACGGAGCATGAGTTGTCTTGTCGCACCGAGCGATACGATCGCCACCATCGTGTCCTCGGTGGCGCTGCGGCCGATGTTGTCGCCGTGCCAGGCGACGCTGTCGGACCCGTCGCGGTAGTAACACAGTCCCGCGGTGGCGAACGACTCTCCGAGCTCGCTTCGGTAGTGGTCGTCCAGTGCATCGCGGGCCTCGTACAGTGCCGCATGCGGCCAGTGCTCCCGCTCGGCGTAGTACCGAACCAGGCGCGGCACATCGACCACGCGGTCGTACATCTGCCTGCGTTCGGCGCGCCAGTCGACGTCGGTGACCAGCGAATCGAAAAGGTCGCTGTCGGACAACCAGCCCGGCCGCACATCGACCCAGGCACCGAGCGTCAGCTCGCGGCGGGTGACGGACTGCAGCGACCCGACGCCACCGTCGTCGTCACCGAACAGCGAACCTTGCATCGCGAGCGACATGACTCGACTGTATCGAACAGGTGTTCCCATTACCAGCTCCCGGCGGTATCGTTCTCGCATGGGTTACCGAATTCAGGTCGTCGTGGACAGCGTCGACCCGCATGCGCTCGCGGCATGGTGGGCACAGACTCTCGGCTGGCAGGTCGAACCCAGCAACGAGGAGTTCATTCGCGAGATGGTTGCGGCAGGCCACGCCCGAGAGGAGGACACAACCGTGTTCGACGGCGTTCTGGTGTGGCGAGCAGGCCAGGGCATCACCGATCCGGAATCTCCGGGCACCCCGCGGGTGCTGTTTCAGGCGGTACCCGAATCGAAGTCCGTGAAGAACCGACTCCATCTCGACGTTCGCGTCGGTGACGGACGCGAGGCGGTGGTGACCGAACTCGAAGGTCGAGGCGCGTCGGTACTGCATCGCGGGCAGCAAGGGCCCAGCACCTGGATCACCATGACCGATCCCGAGGGCAACGAGTTCTGCGTCAGCTGATCGCCCCCCGGGATGTCTATCGATACGCGCCCGGAGTTTGCCCGGTCCAGCGCTTGAAGGCCCGGCGGAATGCGCTCGGTTCGGAGAAGCCCAGGCGGGCCGAGATGTCGTCCACGCTGTCGCCGCGGCTCAACCCCGAGATGGCAGCGTCGCGCAGAACCTCCTCGCGGAGCTGATTGATGGAAGTGCCTTCCTGGCGAAGGACGCGGCGCAGATGCGGCGGGCTGATGTTGAGCATGGCCGCAATCTCTTCGGTAGCCGGCGTACCGCCTCTGAATCCGGTCTCCAGGGCCCTTCGGACCTGACTCGACGCGGTACTGTCGTAGTCCCTCGACGAGAACAGCAGGTTGGGTGACTCCGCGAGGTACTCGGCCAGTGTGGCCTCGGTCTGCACTATCGGGGCGCGCATGAGCGCGGTGTCGAATTCCAGTGCGGCGCGGTCGGATCCGAACTGTACATGAGTTCCGAATATGGTGTCGTACATCTTCCCGGCCTCGGGCCCGGGCAGTGCATAGGGCAACTGAACCGACAGGAGTTTGACCCGGTTACCGATCAGCCACGCCGCGAACCGATGCAGCAGAATCAACAGGAAGTCGGTCAGCAATCGCTCGGCGAGCTCGTTCGCTTCGGGGCTGAGGTCGGTCGTGGCTTCGACGTGCACCGTCAGAACCGTCGATTGCTCGGTTCGATCCAGCGTCATCGGTTTCACCGGAATGAGCACGCGCATGGTCTCGGACATTCGAATCAGCGCTGCCCACAGATTCTCCGTGTGTATCAACGTCTGACACACCACCCGAAAACTGCCGCGCCGCACGGGAACTGCGGCGAGTCCGAAGAGTTCGTCGCCGGTCATCGCCCAGACGGCCTGGGTGAACGCGGTGACCTGTCGGGTGGTGAGCCGCTCCGCCGGGTCGTCCAGAATGGTGGTTCCGATCCCGGCCATCGACAACGGGTACGTCAGGTCCACTCCGCCGTTGGCCGCGAGGTCGACGGCTTGCCTGACGAAGTACGCCGGAATCGTCGGTTGCGCAGTCACAATCGCCGTAACCTCTCGGCGGCATCGGCGAGCACGTGGTCCTGCTTGCAGAAAGCGAAGCGCACCAAGGACTTCCACGGCGCGGGCTCGTCGACGAAGGCAGTCACCGGTACCGCGGCGACGCCCACGAGATCGGGCAGGGAGCGACAGAACTCGTACGCATCACCGCGGCCGATCGGTGCGATATCGGCGCACACGAAATACGTTCCGGCGCTGTGCTTGACGTCCGCACCCGCCTCGGTCAACGCCGCGGACAGCGTGTCTCGCTTGTGCTGCAGACCGTCGCGCATGGCGGCGATCCACGCCTGCTCGTGACCGAGTGCGTACGCGACGGCGGGCTGGAACGGGGTACCGCCGACGAAGCTCATGAACTGCTTGGCGGCGCGCACCGCATCGATCAGCTCTTTCGGTCCGAGCGCCCACCCGGTTTTCCAGCCGGTGGCGTTGAACGTCTTCGCGGCACTGGACACGGTGACGGTTCGCTCGAACATGCCCGGCAGCGTCGCGATCGGGGTGTGCACACCGTCGTCGAAGATCAGATGCTCGTACACCTCGTCGGTGAGCACGAGCAGGTCGTGGGCGATCGCGATCTCGGAGATACGGATCATCGTCTCGCGATCGAACACGGTGCCGGTGGGATTGTGCGGCGAGTTGACGATCAGCATGCGCGTTCGTGGGCTCACGGCCCGTTCGAGGGCGTCGGTGTCGACGGTCCATCCGTTGCCATCGGTGACCAGGGGAACGGCCGTGCGAGTGGCTCCGGCCAACGCCACAGCGGCCGCATAGGAGTCGTAGAACGGCTCGATCAACAGCACGTCGTCGCCCGCCTCGATCAAGCCGAGCAGCGTCGCCGAGATGGCCTCGGTGGCACCCACGGTGACGAGAACCTGCGAATCGGGGTCGTACCGAAGTCCGAACCGGGCGAGCCGGTCGTCGGAGATGGCGGCGCGCAGGACCGGCATCCCCGGGCCGGGGGAGTACTGGTTGAGGCCGTTCGCGATGGCGTCACGCGCGGCCTCGAGCATGGCCGACGGTCCGTCCGTGTCCGGGAATCCCTGCCCCAGATTGACGGCGTTCTTCGCCACCGCGAGCGCGGTCATCTCGGCGAAAATGGTCGATGCGAACGGGCGCAACCGGGTCACTGTGCGCGACGGCAACATCTCGGACATTCCTGCAGCGTAGTTCACACAGCCGGCGCGAGCGTCGGACCTGCGTCTGTACTGTGCCTGTCATGCGATTCGGAATGTTCGTGCCTCAGGGTTGGCGGCTGGATCTGGTCGGGATCGATCCGGCCCAGCAGTGGAGTGTGCTGCGCGAGCATGCCGTTGCCGCCGAAGCCGGACCGTGGGAATCACTGTGGGTCTACGACCACTTCCACACCGTTCCCGTCGCGACGGACGAGGCGACGCACGAGGCCTGGTCGCTGATGTCCGCACTCGCCGCGTCGACCTCGCGTATCCGACTGGGTCAGATGTGCACGGCGATGTCCTACCGCAACCCCGCCTACCTGGCCAAAGTTGCTGCGACAGTGGACATCATCTCCGGCGGTCGGGTCGAGATGGGCATCGGCGGCGGTTGGCACGAGCACGAGTTCCGCGCCTACGGCTACGGATTTCCCTCTGCCGGTGAACGATTGGGCCGCCTCGACGAGGGCGTACAGATCTTCAAACAAGCGTGGACCACCGGCGAGGTGTATCTCGACGGCAAGCACTACGAGATCGACGGTGCAGTGGTGCGCCCACTGCCCCTGCAGGAGGGCGGCATCCCACTGTGGATCGCCGGTGGCGGTGAAAAAGTGACACTGAAGATCGCAGCGAAATACGCGAACTACACCAACTTCGATGGAACCCCTACCGGTTTCGCCGCCAAATCGGCTCTGCTGCGCGATCATTGCGCAACCGTCGGCACGGACTTCGACGCCATCGTCCGCTCGGCCAACTACAACGTGGCCATCGGCTCCACGGAGGCCGAGGTGCAGGAGCGGCTACGCGCTCTCGAGGCTCGACTGACCGAACACGTCGGAGCCGAGAAGGCACACGAGGCATTGGGCGCATACCGGGGAATGCCCGCCGTCGGAACACCCGAGCAGATCGTCGAGAACCTCACCGAACTGCAGCAGCAGGGCATGACGTACGGAATCTTCTACTTCCCGGAAGCCGCCTACGACCGCTCCGGCATCGAACTCTTCGAGCGCGAGGTCATCCCGGCTCTTCGGTAGGTCGTTCCGCAGGCTCCACTCCCGGCTCTTCGGTAGGCCGCGTCAGGTCCTCGGGCAGATCGGCGGGGTCCACGAGCAGCTGCTGGTTCTTGGCCTTGCGTACCTTCTCCGACAGTCCGATGTTGGCGTGCAGCAGTGCCCATTCGCCCTCGGTGATCTCGGCGGCGGCGCGCGCCAGGACGGCCGCGTCGGTGGTGCCCCAGGCGATCGGCATCGCCGACACCAGCTGCCAGGTGCGTCCACCGGTGTTACGGCCGCGATCGGCGAGCACCGACACCGCAGGCACCTCGGCACCGCGTTCGACGGCGTGGCCGGGCAGCGCACGGACGACGCGCGTGATCAGGACGTAGTGCGGCTCGTCGACTCCTGGTTTCGCGACATCGACCAGCGACAGCAACGTCGCGCCGCTCGGCATCGTCTCGGCCACCACCGCCGGAACCAGATCGCCCCGGGTGTAGAGCGATTCGATGGACCCCATCTTCTTCGGTGCCCACACCATGACCCACAGGGACGTCGCCGCCCCGATGCAGAACACGCCGCCGAGGATGTACGACCACGGCGTCGCGATCCAGAAGAACCAGATCCCCAGTGCCAGCAGGACCGCTGCCGTGAGCGCCGCGGACATCCGCAGCCGGCGAAGTTCGGTGAACGTCTCGTTGACCGACTTCGCGTGGGCTACGTCTACGGGGAACTCGAATCGGCGCACACTGCTATTCCTAGCATGCCGCCGATCCCGACACGAAGCGTCAGATTGCCGGGCCGAGCAGGTCGTCGGCGTCGGTGATGCGGTACGCGTACCCCTGTTCGGCGAGGAACCGCTGCCGGTGCGCGGCGTATTCGGCGTCCAGGGTGTCGCGCGAGACCACCGAGTAGAAGTGCGCCTGACCACCGTCGTGTTTCGGCCGAAGCAATCGGCCCAGTCGCTGGGCTTCTTCCTGCCGGGAGCCGAACGTTCCCGAAACCTGGACTGCCACCGACGCTTCGGGAAGGTCGATCGAGAAGTTCGCCACCTTGCTCACCACCAGAGTCTGGATCTCACCCTTGCGGAAGGCGTCGAACAGCACCTCGCGTTCCTTGTTCTTGGTCGAGCCCTGGATCACCGGCGCGTTCAGGGCTTCACCGAGTTCGTTCAGCTGATCGAGGTATGCGCCTATCACCAACGTCGGAGCGTCTTGGTGTTTCGCCAGAATGGACTTCACGACGGCGATCTTGGTGTGCGCGGTCGAGCAGAGCTTGTAGCGCTCCTCGGGTTCGGCGACCGCGTACGACATGCGCTCGGCGTCGGTGAGGGTGACGCGCACCTCGATGCACTCGGCCGGTGCGATCCACCCCTGCGCCTCGATGTCCTTCCAGGGCGCGTCGTAGCGCTTGGGCCCGATCAGCGAGAAGACGTCGCCCTCGCGTCCGTCCTCGCGGACGAGCGTGGCCGTCAAGCCGAGTCGACGCCGTGACTGCAGGTCGGCTGTCATGCGGAACACCGGTGCGGGGAGCAGGTGCACCTCGTCGTAGATCACCAATCCCCAGTCGCGGGAGTCGAACAGCTCCAGGTGCTTGTACTCACCCTTGGTTCGACGGGTGATGACCTGGTACGTGGCGATTGTCACAGGGCGGATCTCTTTGCGCTCACCCGAATACTCGCCGATTTCCTCCTCGGTGAGCGACGTGCGAGCGATGAGCTCGCGCTTCCACTGCCTGCCGGCGACGGTGTTGGTGACCAGGATCAGCGTGGTGGCCTTGGCCCTGGCCATCGCCGCCGCACCGACCATGGTCTTACCCGCACCACACGGCAGCACGACGACGCCGGAGCCGCCGGCCCAGAACGAATCCGCGGCCATCTCCTGGTAGTCGCGCAGCGTCCACTTGCCGCCCTCGGTATCGAGCTCGATCGGATGCGCTTCGCCGTCGACGTAGCCGGCGAGGTCCTCGGCGGGCCAGCCGATCTTGAGCAACATCTGCTTCACGTGGCCGCGTTCGCTCGGATGCACGATGACCGTGTCCTCGTCCACCATCGCGCCGAGCATGGGCGCAATCTTCTTGTGCCGCATCACTTCGGTGAGCACGGCGCGGTCCAGGCTGATCAGCACCAGACCGTGGACCGGGCTCTTGACCAACTGCAACCGGCCGTATCGGGCCATCGTGTCGACGATGTCGACCAGCAACGGCTGGGGTACCGCGTAGCGCGAGAAGTTGACCAGTGCGTCGACCACCTGCTCGGCATCGTGACCGGCAGCGCGCGCGTTCCACAGCGCCAGCGGGGTGATGCGGTAGGTGTGCACGTGCTCGGGCGCACGTTCGAGCTCGGCGAACGGTGCGATCGCCGCCCGCGCTGCGCCCGCGAGTTCGTGATCGACCTCGAGCAACAGCGTTTTGTCGGACTGGACGATCAGCGGGCCGTCGGTCACGGTTCCTCCTAGAGACTTCTGCTGCGCCCGAAAGAGCGCAACTTCTCCATTGTCCACAGGTAGGGGCCCGCGTGCACGTGAGCAGTGACTCAGTCCACCAAGGCGACGGAGGTGATGCGGTGCAGAGTGAACCGCCGCACGCCCCCGGTGGCGGGGTCGAATGCGTCGAGTTGACCGCCGCCGATGCTGATCGGATCGACGATGCGGTGGGTCGCGACGCCCTGCGCGTCGACGTACCCGATGCTGACGCTGCGCTTGACCTTCGCTGCTGTCTGCAGCAGCGTCATCGTCGCGGTGCTGCTCGCGCGAGATCCGTCGGCGCGCACCACCGCACCGCCGTTGCCCGCAGCGCGGTCGGCGGCTCGCATGCCACGTACCAACGACCCGAGCTGCTCGTCGGTGGGAACGGCCGGGGTACGGAAGGTCTGGCGCGGCCGCCGCGCCGACACCCGGGAGCCGCGGGCTCGAAGATCGACGATGGTGCCGGACGAGTCCTCACCCGCGGGCGCGAATCCGGCTCCGGCGAGTACCGACAGCACCTCGGCCAGCGGTGCCTGGGAGATCGCGACGGTCGGGGCGAGGGCGCGCAGGGCGAGCGACTCGGCGGCCGGAGAGGCCATCACCTCGGCGAGCAACGCCGGATCCTCGCACCGGACGAACGACGCCGCCACACCGGCGCGTAGCCGGCCGTGACGCCTGGCCACGTCGTCGATCAGATACGTCAGGGCCTGCGGAACCGGAGTGCGGGAATGCGTCGCGAACAACGAATGCAACTCCGAGGCCGTCAGGCCCACGTCGAGGGCCCGGCGCAGGCTCGTGTCGCTGATGCGATACATCGTCGCGGCACCCGCCGACTCGACGTCGGCGACGAGCGCGATCCGATCCTGCAGATCCGGTTCGAGCGGTCCCGGTGCCACCAGCGTCAGGTCGGCCTGCACCAACACGTAGTCGATCGGCTCGGGGAGTGCCGCGCGCATGTCGGCCTCGGCATTACCGTCGTGCAGCAGGGAGCGTCCCGGCGTCGACATCGCGCCGCGCGCGACCACTCCCAGCGCGGTCGCCTCGGCGATCACGTGCCCGACGGGTGTCACGCCGAACCGTCCGGACCACCGGGGTCGACGCCACGTCAGTGTGCGGGTGAGGTCGGTGGGTGTCGCGGCGTGTCCACTGCCGAGCTCGGCGAGCAGCTCCAGGATCATGCGACGGTCGCGGGGCGCGGCAGGCGAGCGGACTTCGTCGGACAACGCAGCGATGGGCTTGTCGTTGGGGTCACGCATGCCGATCACCCACGGGGCTCGCGGCGTCTCGAGCCAGGCGGAGGCGAGAGTGTGCCAGCGGGCGGCCGGGGCGGCAGCGAGCCACGCGTCGACGGCGGGCGTCGGTGCCCAGTAGTCGTCGCCGGTGTCGGCGGAGGGGACAGGGTCCGGGGTTCCGCTGGAGATCAGATGGGCGGCGGCGAGCAGTTCGACGAGGATGCTCACGCGGTCGTCGTCGAGTCCGGTGGCCTTGGTGATCTTGCGCAGCTCGCGCTCTCCGAGCCCGCCGGCCTTGAGGGCGGGAGCCGGTGACGCGGACAGCGCCTCGATGATGGCCACACAGTGCCGCCCGAGCTCCAGTGCCTCGCCCGCCGCGGCAGCGTCGACGTCGGCGAGCGCATGTGCAGTGGTCGTCAGCTTCGGTTCGGCGAGTGAGCGGGGATCCGTCATGGGCTCGCCGCGCAATATCTGTCCGACCTGGACGGGGAGTTCGACGGTTTGCTCGTCCAACCAGATCAGCAGGCCTGCGGCGAGCAGTTTCTGCACGGGCCGATCGGGTGGGGTGCCCGGTGCGGCGTCTCGGGTACGGCCGGTGGGCGAAGACCTGGCCAGGGTGTCGAGAAGATTGCGCTCGCCGTCTTCGAGTGCGGCCAGCGCTGTGGTGATGTGGGTTTCGGTGAGGGTGTCCACCGGGTCGAGTGCGCGGCCGATGCGCCACGGCACGGCGTCCGCAGCGGTTGCGCTGATCCGGAACCCGGCGGCGTCGCCCCAGACGAGAAAGCGTTCGCGCAGTTGGGACAGCGCTTTGTCCACGGCTTTGGCCGGGGCGCGCTTGGCGATGACGGACAGCAGCGTGGCCCTGGTGACCGGACGCTCGTAGGCCTCTTCGATGGCCAGGATCTCGAGCACGGTCAGGGCCAGGGTGTCGAGGGTGTCCGCAGTGTGCAGGATCGACCGGCGTTGCTCTGCCCGGCCGGCCAGCACTGCCAGCGAGGCGGGCGGCGGCGCAGTCAGATCCGGACGCAACGACATGGCCTTGATCAGCTCCGCGTCTGTGCGAGCTGCGATCCACTGAGGCAGATCGGGAGGCATGTCTGTGTGTCGGGGCGCAGTCGTGTCGGTCATCGTCTATCAGATTAGAGACCTGGGCTGGTGCTCGCCGCAGGGCAGGTGTCAAAATGGGCCCATGGTGAACAAGTCGAAGAAGCCCTATGTCGATCCAGGCTGGCCGGAAACCGCTCGCGGTGACCACGCGGTGACCGAACTCTCGTCCGCTCGATCGGGTGGCTTGTCGCCCTTCGGTGAGGACACCGAGTTCCCGCTGCCCGTCGAAGACCTGCCCTACGCCCATCCGGTGACCGTCGTCAATCGCTGACAACGGCGCCCGAACACGAGAAAGCCCCCGACATCTTCGCGCGATGTCGGGGGCTTTTCTCGTATAGCGGCGGTTCTTGCTACTGGGGCAGGAACGCCTTGTTCGCCTGGTAGAAGCTGACGACCTGCGGATCGAGCTGGATGCCCTGAGCGGCGTTCTGGACGAACGACGCGATCTGGGGATCGTTGGTGATGTTCTGGACGGCGGTGACGATGCCGTTGACGACCTCGGCCGACGCATCGATCGACGGGATCGACGTCAGATCGGGGAGGGCGGGAACTTCCGGTGCCTTGGGAGTGGCCGGAACGCTGCGCTCGGTGGGTGCGCTGCTCAGACCGAGGCTCGAGGAGCAGGAGGGCCATGCGCCCCAGCCCTGCGAGTCGAGGACCTTCTCGGCGACTGCGATCTGCTCTTCACGGCTGGCCTGGTTGGCCGTTGCCGCGTACTGCTGCCCACCGTGTGCGTTCCAGGTGCTGGGGGAGAACTGCAATCCGCCCTGGAAGCCGTTGCCGGTGTTGATGCCCCAGTTGCCGCCTGCTTCACACTGTGCAAGGCGATCCCAGTCGGAATCCGGTGCCGCGTTGGCGGTACCGGTGAAGGCGATGCCCGCGGTGCCCATGATGGCACCGGTGACGGCGACCTTTGCGACGGTCTTGCCAGTGGTGCTCGGCTTGCGATGACGTCCGCTCATACGAGTTGAAATCCTCTCCACACGCGCCTGCGAGGTCAGCTGTCGGGTTCGGGCTGAGAGGTAGCCCGGCCTTCTTGCTTTTCCATATCGGATGAGCAATTGGGCTTCACCCCAAGGGGACTCGGTGCGGCTTCGTGAGTCGCTACAAGTTCCCGGTTGTCCGTGGAGGACGTGGGTCCCCCGTCCTCGTCCCCTGGGTGATCGTCGAGGGTTGTTCCGGTTCCCGCGGGACGAGGTTTGGCGCTGCGGGCCGGAATTCGGCCGAACTTTCCGGCCGCTGCTGACCGTACTGAAATTCCCGGGTTACGTCACTATTTGGTAACTGTCGATTTTTTCGTGTGTCAGCGACCGTCCCGACGGTCTGATTCCGGTCGCTCGAATAGGCCCAGCTAGTGGCTGTTCTCGGTGATCGACCCCGTGCTGTTGCCGGTCTGTTACCGAAGCGTGATGTGACGGAAGTCACATCACGCGAGGGGGCCTCGAAAGGTCACCGAACCGCAACGATGTCTTTTCCCAGCGGCATCAGCGAGACCGGAATCAACTTGAGGTTCGCGATCGCGAGCGGAATACCGATGATCGTGATGGCCATCGCGATCGCCGTGACGACGTGTGTCAGCGCCAGCCACCACCCGGCGAGGACGAGCCACAGCACGTTGCCCACGAGGGCACCCGAACCCGCGCCGGGCTTGTCGACGATCGTCGACCCGAACGGCCACAGGGCGTAGACGCCGATGCGGAACGACGCGATCCCGAACGGAATGGTCACGATCAGGATGCACAGCAGGAGTCCCGCGAAGAAGTAGCCGAGTGCGAGCCACAGTCCACCGAACACGAGCCAGATGACGTTCAGGAGCAGTCGCATGATCTATCGCGCCCGTCGGCCGGAGAGCAGCGCGTACACCAGAGCAAGCACGAATCCGGCGGGTGCCGAGAACATCGCCGTCAGGTACAGGCCCAGTGGCGGCTTGGCGTCGGAGAAGACCGGGAAGAACAGGATCGCGACGATGGCAACGAGGCCGATCGCGAACAGCACCAGCGCGATGCGCAGCAGTGCAGTACTTCGCTTGCGAGTAGATGAGTCCACACCACCACGGTAGTGCGCGGCGGTGCGTCGTGCGAAAAACCGGAATGCCCTATTCGGGGCCTGCGCGCTAGACTGGCGTATTCGCGTCCTGCGTTTTCGTGGGGCGCGAAACTTGTGCACACCGCAGGGTCCCGACATCGGGCGTGCGGATACGAAACCAACGACAGCAACAGATGAACGGGTGAGCTCAGTGCCGACCGGCAAGGTGAAGTGGTACGACGTCGACAAGGGATTCGGATTCCTCTCGCAGGAGGAAGGCGAGGACGTGTATGTGCGTTCGTCAGCGCTGCCCGAAGGCGTCGACGGCCTCAAAGCCGGCCAGCGCGTCGAATTCGGCATGGCCGCGGGCCGTCGTGGCCCGCAGGCACTGAGCCTGAAGGTTCTCGAGCCTGCCCCGTCGATTCGCCAGAACAGCGGCAGCACCCGCCGCGAGCCCGTCGAGCGCAAGCACACACCCGACGAACTGCACGGCATGGTCGAGGACATGATCACGCTGCTCGAAGCGACGGTGCAGCCGGAACTCCGCAAGGGCAAGTACCCGGACCGCAAGATCGCTCAGCGCATCTCCGAGGTGGTCCGCGCCGTCGCTCGCGAGCTCGACAGCTGATCGTTTACGGACGCGCGCCGATGGACCAGATCGCGTGGCTGACGAAGCTCTCGGTATTGGTGTCGGTGTCGATGATTCCCGTGGGTAGCCGAACCTCGATGCCGAGCAACGTTCGGCCGCCGTCGTCCGTCGTCGGGACGGTGACGCTCAGCCGGGTTCCGGGCTGGTTGAACTGGCTGCTCTCGACGACCGCCCCGGTGTCGTCGCCGTAGACCAGTGCCAGTTCCCACGGCGCGGAGTAGACGGCCTCGGGCATCGACAACTGCACCGTCGGGGCAGATCCCACCTGTATCTCGGCGGTCTCGCCGACGTTGGTGCACAGCGGGTCGCTCACGGCGCAGTAAAGGTACGGCTCGACTTGTACGGCTCGACCGTTGGAGTACGCCGTGACGACCGGTTCCTTGTCGGGAGCATTGCCGATCAGGACGGCGAGTACACCGACGAACGCGACGGCGATGACGAACAGGCCGGCGGCGATCAGCGACGCGATCTTCTTGGTGCGGGGAGCCAGGTTCACTTGGTCACGTTTTCGCCGTAGGAGCTGTCGGATACTTCTTGTTCGACATGGTCGGGCCGGTTGCCACCGAACCCGGGTAGCAATGATCGACCGCGGTACGTCAGGAAGGTCTGCACGAGGCCGATCGTAAGCAACACCGACACGACCGTGAAACCGAGCCAGTACTCGGTGGGAAGCAACACCCCGAGCGTTCCGCCGAGAACCCAGCACAGCTGCATGACGGTTTCCGAGCGGCCGAACCCGGATGCAATGGACTCCGGAGGCAGGTCGGACTGCAGAGACGCGTCGAGCGAGACCTTGGCCAGTGCGCTCGCGCTCGACGCGACCAGGGCGGCCACGGCGGCAGTGAGCAAACTGTCCGTGACGGCTGCGACGACGGCGACGACCGTCACCGCGACCGTGCACCGCAGGACGACCACCGATGGTCGGCCGAGCTTGATCCTGGCACCGAGTGCGTTGCCGGCGAAGTTGCCGAGACCGGCGGCGGCTCCGACCAGTCCGAGCATCGCGGCCTGTTGGAGCGGCTCGTGTTCGGTGCGGGATTTTGCGACGAACGCGATGTACAGCGTGAGGAAGCCGGTGAGAATTCTGATCGTGCCGTTGCCCCAGAGTCCGACGATCACCGCACGGCCCAGTGGCTGCCTGCGGTTCTTGGCGGCGGTGGCAGGCGGCGGGGTGCGCCTCAGATTCTCGGTCGGGGCACCGCTGCCGGGGTAATCGCTGCCGTGATGCTGGTCGGCGTGGTAGCCGAGGGTGGCCGGAACCTCGCCCTCGGTCACTTCCACCCAGGACGGGATGCGCATGCTCAGGTATGCGCCGAGCACGGTGATCGCGGCGACGAACCACAGTGCGCCGGGCGAATCGGCGACGAAGGCGATACCGCCGGCGACAGCGCCTGCGGCGATGGTGCCCCCGAGCAGTCCGAAGACGGTGAGCCTCGAGTTGACGCGGACGAGGTCGATCTCCGGTGGCAGTACCCGCGGCGTCACCGCACTCTTGAGTACCGCAAACGATTTGCTCAGGACGAGCATGCCCAGCGCCGCTGGGTAGAGCACCCAACTGTCGAAGTTGAACACCAACACCACCGCCAGCACGGTACGCAGGCCGAACGAGGTGGCCAGCGCGATGCGTCGGCCGTGCTGCAACCGGTCGAGCAACGGGCCGATCAGCGGCGCGATCAGCGCGAACGGAGCGATGGTGATCACCAGGTACAGCGCAACCTTCGTCTTGTCCTCACCGGTCGCCGCGGAGAAGAACAGCGTGTTGGCCAGTGCAATCGCCAGGGCAGCGTCGGATGCGAAGTTCGCCATCGTCGCGTAGGTCAGCGCGGTCAGCCCGGACTTGTCGGCCCCATCGGCTTTCGCAGCCCGCTGGAACGACGCGATTCCTTTGCCGGTCAGCTCACGCCCACGCATCGCCGCGACGCGGGTGACGGTGAGCTTCTTGGGCATCGGTGGTGGCTTACGCCCGCCGGTGCGGCCGCGCGCGGCAGTGATCTGCTGCGTGCGCGCCGGGTGCAGCGGCGGCAACGGTTGGCGGCGGCTCGGAACGTGGCCGCCGGCGCTGGATTGGACAGCACGGGGGTCGGCCGGTGGATAGTTGACGAAACCGGGATGCTCCGAGCTCTGTTCGTCAGCAGTGGAGTGACCGGTTTCGTTGCCAGCGCCCGAGTTTTCCGCACCTGGCGTGGGGCGGGGGAGTCGCGGATCGGTCACGTGATCAATTCTGTCCTACGGCCGCGGGATCGGTGAATCGCACCTCGAAGATCTTGGGCCAGAATTTGCCGGTCACGAGGAATCTGTCGGTCCCGGGGATCTGGGCGATGCCGTTGAAGACGTCGGCTCCGTTTCGCTCGGTGGCCGACATCGAATCCCACATCGGCTTGCCGTCGACGACGGCGGTGACGCGGCCGGTGGTGGGGTCGATGCGCATGATGTCGAAGGTCTGCCAGACGTTGGCGTAGATCGAGCCGTCCTCGGCGCATTCGAGTTCGTTGAGCCGTTCCACCGGATTGCCGTCGAGTGTGACGTCGACGGTGTTCACGGCGTCGAAGGTTGTGGGGTCACGGAAGGTCAGGGTGGACGTGCCGTCGCTCATGACCAGTCGGTCGTCCGGGGTTCCTTCATCCTGCGTGCACAGCCCCCATCCTTCGCCGTCGTAGTTCACTCGGCGCTGTTCGGCCAGGGTGTCTCGGTCGCGGGCGATGGCGACTCCGTCTTGCCAGGTGATCTGCCACAGGGTGTCGCCGTCGACGGTGATGCCCTCGCCGAACAGGTCGGACGGCAGATCGACCCGCCCCAGCTCGGTCATGTTCTCGAGCGACGTGCGGCGGACGAAGGAGGAGCCCTCCAGCCCGGTGCCCTCGTAGAGCACATCACCGTCGATCTCGAACCCCTGAGTGAAGGCGTCGTCGGCGCGGTCGTAGGAACGTAGAACCTCGGTGCCCAGCGTGGGTACCGAGTCCGACGTGATGGGGGCCGAGTCGCCTGGACCCGACGTCGACGAGCAGGCGGTGACGGTCAACAGGGACGTCACGAGTGCAGCGAAGGTGCGAGCGCGGACGGTCATTGCATCCATGATGGCAGCCCGAACTGGGCGTCACCGAGTTGATGCGGCAAACTGAATGTGTGAGTGTCGTATCTTCTCCAGAGCTCGGATCCATCCGCCCCGTCTTGGCCGATGCCGTGGACCTCGCGCGGCAGGCTCTGCTCGAGCTGGGAGAGGGCGGTGTCGGCGAGTACCTCGGCGTGACCGTGGAGGACGACAGTGCTGCCACCCACCGCTTCGCCAGCGATCTGGACGGCTATCGCGGATGGCAGTGGGCCGTTGTCGTCGCTGCTCCCGACGACGCCGATCACGCCACCGTCAGCGAACTCGTACTGCTACCCGGTCCCGATGCTCTCGTGGCACCGTCCTGGGTGCCCTGGGACGAGCGCATTCGACCCGGTGATCTCGGGCCGGGCGATCTGCTCTCTCCACGTCGAGACGACCCGCGACTGGTGCCGGGATACGTCGCGTCCGGTGACCCCGCCATCGACGAGGTGGCCGGTGAGATCGGCCTAGGCCGCACCCAGGTCACCAGCCTCGAAGGACGGCTCGATGCCGCCGAACGATGGCACGACGGCGACTTCGGCCCGGACAGCGAGATGGCCAAGGCAGCGCCGTCCACGTGCGGACTCTGCGGTTTCTACCTACCCCTCGCGGGATCGCTCTCCGCAGCATTCGGAGTGTGTGGCAACGAGTTCGCCGCCGACGGTCATGTGGTGCACGTCGAATACGGTTGCGGCGCGCACTCCGATACCGAGCTGCCCACCGGAGCGGGCTCGCCGCAATTCGAGCCGTACGACGACGCAGCACTCGACGTCACCCCGTCGCCGACCGGTGCCGCACAGTCGAACAAGCCTACCGCGAACGACGCTGTTGCAGAAGATGATTCGGAAGCGATCGTCTCGTCGGCCGAGACGGTAGCGGTGGCGGAGTCCGAGGCACCCCAGCCCGACGCGGCAGCACCTGAATCGGCAGCACCCGAATCGGCAGCACCCGAGTCGGCAGACTCCGCACCGGCAGAGCCCGAGGTGGTCGAGACCGGGAACGATGCCGCTGACGCAGCGCCTTCCATTGATGCAGTCCCTTCCACTGGCATCGCCTCTTCGACTGACGACGCGTCTCCCGCAGTCGATGCCGATACGCCCCATGTCGGTTCCGATGTCGATCTCGTCGCCGATTCCAGTGTCGACGATGGTGTGCAGCACGAGGATTCGGCATCGCCGAGCTGATCGATCCTTTCGGTACCGGGTCGCTTCGCGAGTCGATTCTCGCGTCCTGGGGTTCCTCGCCCACGCGGCTGCGGGAAGATTCGGCATCCGAGGCAGATCTGGTGCGCGGGGGATACCGCGATCGTTTGTTGACCGAGTTGGCACAGAACGCGGCTGATGCTGCGCAGCGAGCCGGCGTCCCGGGTCGGCTCTCGGTGTGGACCGACGAGGCGGGTGCACTGCATGTCGCCAACACCGGTGCCGCGCTGGATGTGTCGGGTGTGCACGCTCTCACCGCGCTGCGGGCGTCGGCGAAGGCTGCGGCCGATCCGGGTGTCGGACAGTTCGGGGTCGGGTTCACCGCGGTGCGATCGGTGTCCGACGAGATCGAGGTCCGCTCGCACGGTGGCGGGGTGACGTTCAGCGCCGAGCGCACTCTGAGCGCGTTGCGCGAGCGGGACATGACTGTGCCGGAGTCGGGTGTGCCGGTGCTGCGGTTGGCGTGGCCTACTTCCACACCGCCCGCTGCCGGGTTCGATACCGAGATCGTGTTGACGCCGCGACCCGATGTGGAACCGGAATCCTTTGCCGGGGGGTTCCTCGACGAGGCCGTCGACTTGTTGCTCGAGCTCCACGCGTTGGGTTCCATCGAGATCGATGGTGTCGACATCGACTGTGTGAGAACGGAACTCGACGATGCACGCGTCGAGATCGCCATCGGTTCGCGAACGTGGCTGCAGTACACCACCTCGGCTGCGCGGTGGATCGTTCCGATGGTCGACGGTCTACCCGTTCCCGCAGCGCCGGATGTGTTGCGGGCCCCGACGCGGTCGGACGAGCTGTTGTCGTTGCCTGCGTTGGTCGTTGCCGATGTGCCCATGCAGCCGGATCGTCGACGGGTGTTGCCCGGCGTCTCTGTCGCCGAGGTGGCCCACGGTTATCCCGATTTCGTGGCGTCGTTGCCTGCGTCCGCGCGAGTGTCGTTCGTACCCGAGGTCGGGTTCGCGCGCAGTGCGATCGACGGTGCGCTACGTGAGCTGATCTTTCGCCGATTGTCCACCGCACCATGGCTTCCCGCTGCCGACGGACCCGATCTCGTACCCGAACGTGCCCATGTTCTGGCCGATGCCACCGAGGAACTCGCCGCGGTGTTGCTCGATGTGGTCCCGAATCTGGTGGACGCCGCTCTGTCGGGCGCGCGGCACGCGTCGGCGTTGTCGGCGGTGGGAGTGCACCGCATCGGGTTGGCGCGGTTGGCCGAGATGCTCGGCGGGCAGGCCCGTGAGCCGGCCTGGTGGCGGCGACTCTACGACGCGTTGACTCCGCTCGTCGTCGACGGGGTCGCAGCGGAAGAACTTGCTGCGCTGCCGGTTCCGCTTGCCGACGGTCGTACGGTCACCGGTCCGCGGACTACCGTCGTTGGGTCGGACGCGTCGGCCGAGGTCACGTGGGTACGCCTGGTGCATCCGGATGCGGTGAGCCCGTTGTTGATTCGGCTGGGTGCGCGGGAGTCCACTGCGGCCGAGCTGTTGTCGGATCCCGCCCTCGAAGCGGCCCTCGACGATCTCGATTGGGACGGCGACGAGGTGGATGGCCTGGTGACGGCAGTGCTGGCGCTGGCGGGGGAGGCGGGAGAGCTTCCGGGGTGGCTCGGGAGTCTGCCACTCGAAGACGACGAGGGCGAATTGCGCAGTGCGGACGAACTGTTGCTGCCCGGTGCACCGTTGGCGAGGCTGTTGGTTCGGGATTCGCCGTTCGGTGTTCTGTCGGCGGCCTCGGTGGCCAGGATCGGTGAGCGGGCCCTGCGCGCGGTGGGCGTCGGCTGGGGGTTCTCGGTGGTGCGCGACGAGTGTCCGACGGGGCCGGATCACGACCTGGACGACGAGCCCGCCTGGTGGTCGAGTCTGGCCACGGAGCCGGAAACCCTTGTTGCGGTTCGTGATCTCGACCTGGTCCGGTCGGATGCCTGGGCCGAAGCTCTGACGATTCTGCTCGACGAACCGAGTACCCGTGCAGCCATGACCGACCGGGACGGCTACACGGCATGGTGGCTGCGACGTCATGCGCTGATCGACAACCGCTCGCCGACCACGTTCCGGGCGCCGTCGGACGAGACGTTCGCCGGTCTGCTCGATCCGTTCGATCATCCGCGCGCCGACGAACTGCACGCGGTGCTCGCCGCGTCGACGTGTGAGAGCGTCGAGAGCGCGCGGGTGTTGTTGCGTGCACTCGAGGACCCGCAGCGACATCCGACGGCGGCGGTGATCGCGCGCACGCACACGCTGATCGCCAGTGCCGTCCTGGATCGACGCATCGACGTGGCGGATCTCGATCCACCGGATCGCGTGCGCACTCTCGGCGGCACCGTGGCCGATGCGTCGGACGGGTTGGTCGTCGATGCGCCATGGCTGGCACCGGTCGTGCCACCGGAGGTGGCGGTGCTCTCGGACATGACCACGGCAGCCGCGTTGGCCGATGTCCTCGACATCAGGCGGGCGTCGGAGGCCATCACCGGCGAGGTTCGCGGAGTCGGACGCGTCAGCTCGTGGGATCGAGAGCCCGGGGCCGTGCTGGCCTGTGCGGTGCTGGGTCTACCGCTGCCGACAGGTTCGGTGGTGGTGCACCGCGAACTCGTGGTGCGGTTGTCGGGGGCTGTCAGCGGTGACCGTGCTGTGCCGTGGTGGGTGACCGCGGACGGAACAGTGCATTGTGTGGAAAGTTGGGAGCGACCTCGTGGGGCCTGACCATGCCGTGTTGGAGTGGATGGTCGAGCATCGAGTCGGCTGGGTCACGACGATGTTCTGGATCATCACCACGGTGGGGAACACCTTCATGATGTTCGTGTTGTCCGCGGGGGTGTGGGGCGCGTTGCTGACGTCCAAGAGGACTGTCGACGCGTGGATGGTCGCGGGTTCGATGCTCACCGGGTGGGGGCTGATGAATGCGCTGAAGTTCGCGTTCGCGCGGGAACGTCCACCGATTCCTGAACGCCTGGTGGAGATTTCGAGCCATTCGTTTCCGTCCGGCCACGCGACGATGTCGATGTTGCTTGCCACGGTGGCGATCGCGGTGATGCTGCGATCGTCCACTCCGTGGCTGCATCGGCCGGTGCTACTGACGTTGCCCGTGGTCGCGGCCCTGCTGATCGGATTCTCTCGGATCTATCTGGGTGCGCACTGGACGACGGACGTGCTGGCCGGCTGGGTGTTCGGTGCCCTGTGGGGGCTGGGTTGGATCTACGCCGAAAAAGCGATCAGCGCGAGAAATCCGAGCGCTGCGCGATAACGAGGAGCTCGTCACGCATGGCCGGGCTGGAGACAGCGTTGGCGCGTGCGTAGAGGGCGCGGAGCGAGCGGACGTGGTTGCGGCGGTTGCGGTACTGAGCGACGAACTTCATGGCCTGTGCTTTCGTGGATCAAAGGTTATCGAAACTGACATAACCTATGCTCCACGTTAACTCTGTGTTACTCAACCGGCTGAGGGGTTAGTTTGCCCACGTCAGAACGGTTTTCGTGATCGGGCTAACGTGATCCTGATCTCAATCGAGGCCGCGTTGGGCGGTTCTGCTGCCGCGTCGTGACGCGGCTCTCTGCGCCAGGAAGAGAGCGAACCCGACAGCGCCGACCGCGATGCCGGACCAACACGTCGCCACCGCGTCGTCGCTGCGGTCGCCGGTGGCGGTGAACACGACCAGCGCAACGATCCAACCGAGGATGCCGATCGTCAACACCGGCACCGGATCGGTGAGGCGGGGCGGGATCTGCGGGACGTCGGCCACGAATTCACGCTACGCCACCATATTTCGCCAACCCTCGCGGTGTGCTTTATCTTTCACTCATGCCTATGTCGTCGCGATTACTCGACAACTACTTCAAGATCACCGAGCGCGGCTCGACTGTGGGTTCCGAGGTTCGCGGCGGTGTCGTCACTTTCGTGGCGATGGCCTACATCGTCGTGCTCAACCCGCTGATCCTCGGTAGTTTCTCCGCCGACGACGCAGCTGCCAAGACCGACGTGCTCGGCAACATCCTGCCCGTCGCCCAGGTTGCCGCCGTGACGGCACTGGTCGCCGGCTTCATGAGCATCGCGTTCGGCATCATCGCCAACTACCCCTTCGGTATCGCGGCCGGCCTCGGCATCAACACTCTCCTGGCCGTCACCATCGCTCCTCAGGTCAGTTGGCCCGAGGCCATGGGCCTGGTCGTCATCGACGGCATCATCATCGTTCTGTTGGCCGTCACCGGCTTCCGGACGGCGGTGTTCAACGCGATTCCGCCCGAACTGAAGGCTGCGATCGCCGCAGGCATCGGTGCCTTCATCGCGTTCATCGGCTTGGTCGATTCCGGCTTCGTACGCCGGATCCCCGACGCCGCAGGCACGACGGTTCCCGTCGGCCTCGGCATCGACGGGTCCATCGCGTCGTGGCCGACGGTAATCTTCGTGTTCGGGTTGTTGCTGATGGGTGTGCTCGTGGTGCGCAAGGTCCGCGGCGGTCTGCTGATCGGCATCGTGGTCACGACGGTGTTGGCGGCCATCATCGAGGCGGTCACCGACGTGGGGCCGTCGAACGGCGTCGACCCCAAGGGCTGGAACCTGTCCGTGCCGCAGCTGCCCAGCGTTCTCGTACAGTCGCCGGACCTGTCGCTGGTGGGCAACGTCGACCTGTTCGGTGCGTTCACCCGCATCGGTGTGCTGGCCGCGAGTCTGTTGGTGTTCACGCTCGTCCTCGCGAACTTCTTCGACGCGATGGGAACGATGACGGGTCTGGGTAAAGAAGCGAATCTCGACAAGGACGGCACGCTGCCCAACATCGGCAAGGCGTTGGTCGTCGAAGGTGCCGGAGCCATTGCGGGCGGCGGCGCGTCCGCATCGTCGAACACGGTGTTCGTCGAGTCGGCCTCGGGAATCGCGGAAGGCGCACGCACCGGACTGGCCAACGTCGTCACCGGCCTGCTGTTCCTGCTGGCGATGTTCTTCACCCCGCTCACGGCTGTCGTGCCCATCGAGGCGGCTGCTCCGGCGCTGGTGGTGGTGGGTGCCCTGATGATCGGTCAGGTTCTCCACATCGACTTCAAGCGCTTCGATTACGCGCTGCCGGCCTTCCTCACCATCCTGGTGATGCCGTTCACTTACTCCATCGCGAACGGTATCGGCGTCGGTTTCATCACGTGGGTCGTGCTCGCCGTTGGTTCGGGCCGAGCGAAGACGGTACATCCCCTGTTATGGGTCGTCGCGTTGCTGTTCGTGGCGTTTTTCGCAGTCGGTCCCATCACGGATGCGGTTACCTGATGCTGGGTCGGTACCAGGGCGTATTCTCTGCGCTGTGACGTCGGGAAACAGTGTGAAAGACAATCGGGAATTGGCAAGCGACCTGTCGCTTGCGGTGGTGAGGTTGACTCGTCACCTTCGAGGTAGGCGAGTGGACTCGCAAGTGTCGCTCACTCAGCTGTCGGCTCTGGCCACGCTGAGTAGGGAGGGCGACATGACGCCTGGCGCGTTGGCGGCTCGGGAGCGGGTCCAACCCCCGTCGATGACGCGGGTGATCGCGTCGTTGGCCGAGCTGGGTCTGGTGGAGCGCACGCCGCATCCCACCGATGGCCGTCAGGTGATCGTGTCGTTGTCGGCGGCCGGCAAGGAACTGATCGCGGACGAGGCGAGTGCTCGCGAGGCGTGGATGACCGCACAGCTGGCAGGCCTCGGACCCGAGCAGCTCGCGACGCTGCGAGATGCGGTGAGCATCATCAGCGCATTGGTCAGCGACTCCGAGTAGTTACCTAGGTTTATTATTTGACCTGTGGCTCCAGTTTCACGTACGTCCGGCGCGACGATGTTCGCTGCTCTGAAGACTCGCAACTACCGATTGTGGGCGTCGGGGCAGATCGTCTCGCTGGTCGGAACGTGGATGCAGCGGGTGGCCCAGGACTGGCTCGTGCTGACGCTCTCCGGCGGCAACGGCTTCGCCGTCGGCATCGTCATGGCCCTGCAATTCGGGCCGACGCTGTTTCTGTCGGTGTGGGGCGGAGTACTCGCAGACCGGTACGACAAGCGCAAACTCCTCATGATCACCCAGGTGTTCGCCGCAGTCTGCGGTCTGGTGCTGGGTGTGCTCGATGTCGGCAACATGGTCGAGCTCTGGCACGTCTATGTCATCGCCTTCATCCTCGGCTGCTCGTCCGCCATCGACGCGCCGGTGCGGCAATCGTTCACCATCGAGATGGTAGGCAAGGAAACTCTGTCCAACGCGATCGCGTTGAACTCGATGACGTTCAACATGGCGCGGATCGTCGGGCCTGCGGTGTCGGGAGTGCTCATCACCCTCGTCGGTACCGGCTGGGTGTTCCTGATCAACGCGTTGTCGTTCGCCGCGGTGTTCGGTGCCCTCCTGGCGATGAACGTCGGTCAACTCTTCCGTGTCGAACCGGCACCGCGCGCCAAAGGGCAGGTACGGGAGGGCTTTCGCTACGTCTGGGGGCGGGGAGACCTACGAGTGTTGCTGGCGACGGTGTTCATGGTCTCGACGTTCGGTCTCAATTTTCCGCTGAGTCTGTCGGTGCTGGCGCGCAACACGTTCGGCAGCGGAGCCGACGCATACGGGTTGCTGTCGACCACCCTCGCGGTCGGCACGCTCGCGGGAGCGACCCTGGCGGCCCGGCGCGCCACCGCCCCTCGATTGCGGCTCTTCATCGGTGCGGTCATCGCGTTCGGTCTGTTCGAGTTACTCGTGGGATTGATGCCCAATTACGTTCTCGTGGCAGTGCTGTTGGTGCCCACCGGCGCATTGACGCTGACGTTCACGACGTCGGCGATGAACATTCTGCAGATGTCGGTGCCGTCCGACATGCGCGGCCGCGTGATGGGCATCTACATGCTGTGCTTCCTGGGCGGAACTCCGCTGGGCAGCCCGGTGCTCGGCTGGCTCGCCGACGCCCTCGACCCACGCGCACCGCTCCTGTTCGGCGGTGTCATCTCATTGGCGACGGGACTTTTCGCTGCCGTGTATCTGCTGCGGCACAACAACTTGCGGATCACCGTGGTGCCGCCCGCCGACGGTCACCGGCTGCCCACCCTCGACACGGTGGCCGCAGCCGCCAAGGTCTGACGCTCCTCAGATCCACCCGTGGCGTCGGGCGAGTGCGCAGGCCTCGTGCCGGTTCGCCGCCCCGAGTTTCGCGGCCGCCGCAGAGAGATAGTTGCGGGTGGTCCCGGGTGACAGATGCGCGCGCTGCGCGATCTCCGCGATCGATGCGCCGTCGGCGGCGAACTCGAGCACATCGGCTTCCCGCGGTGTGAGCGGTGAGTCCCCGGCCCCGATGGCTTCCGCGGCGAGCGTCGGGTCGACGTACCGCCCGCCGCCGTGCACGGTGCGCACCACCTCGGCCAGGGTGGCGGCCGAGGTGGTCTTGGGGAGGAACCCGCGCACGCCGGCTTCGAGCGCCTTCTTCAGGTAGCCCGGCCGACCGTGGCTGGTGACGATGATCGACGCGCAGGTGGGCAGTGTCTCGGCAATTTTCTGCGCCGTCTCGATGCCGTCGATCCCGCCCATCTGCAGGTCCAGCACTGCCACATCGGGTGCCAGGGCCGCGGCAACCGTCAGGGCCTTCTCGCCCGAATCGGCCTGTCCGACGATCTCGATGTCGTCCTCCAGATCCAGCATTGTCGCCAGCGCCGATCGAATCAGGTTCTCGTCGTCGGCCAGTAGAACTCGAATCATGGTGTGGTCCTCGGGTTCTGGGGCGATGTGGGCAACACTGCGATGAGGGTGAATTTCTCGGTTGTCTGTTCCGTGCGCAGTTCCCCTCCGACCGCGACCAAGCGTTCCCGTAGGCCGCTCAGACCCGTGCCGTCGTTGCGGCCGTTCGGCGCACCGGGGTGGTCGTTGGTCAGTCGAATACTGCTGTCGGTCAGTTCGATTCGGCAATAGGTGGCCGCGGAGTGACGCAGTATGTTCGTCACGCCTTCACGAACCACCCAGGCGGCCGCCTCGGCCGCGCGCTCGGACAGTGCCGAGGTCTCGCCGGTGAGCTCGGTGGATATCCCGGCCGCCGACAGGAGCGAGCGGGCACCGTCGAGTTCGCCTGCGACATCCACCGATCGATAGCCGCGCACCAGCTTTCGGGCGTCGGTCATCGATTCCTGCGCCAACGCGCGCACCTCGTCCATCTGCGTCGCGGCGCGGTCGTCACCCCGACGGGCCAGCGTTGCGGCAAGTTCGCTCTTGACCGCGATGGCCGAGAGCGCGCGTCCGACGACGTCGTGCAGATCGCGCGAGAACCTCAGGCGCTCCTCTGCGACGGAGAGAGCTGCGGCTGCGTCGCGGGTGGCGTCGAGTTCGGTCACGATGCGCAGCAGCCACGCCGACAGTTGCACGGTGAAGGCCATGAAAGCGATGAAGACGCCGAGTATTACCGTTTCCAGCGCCGGGGTTCCCACGGCCGCGGCAATCGCGGCCGCGGCCACGGCTGCCGCGAGAGACCAGCGCAATCGAATCAGGGTCGCGACCGCTGTGGTGACGAGTACCGCGGCCCAGAGTGCATTGCTCGTCGTCCCTCCGGCAACCAGCACCACAGCGGCGACGGCCATGATCGCCAACGGGATTCGAGGGTTGGCCGTCGACTCGCCGCCGAGTGCCGGGGTGCGCTGAACGACCACGAAAGCGGCGGCGGCACACACCGCTGCCGCCACCGTCGATCGATAGTCGTCGTACTGAAGCGTCGTCAGCATCGCGCCGACGGCGACACCGACGGTGATCAGCAGGAACGATTGGCGGGTGTAGACGCGTACCTTCTCCACTGCACTGCTGTCGTTCCAGCCGTGCAGTGGATTGAGGTACTCATACAGCTTCATGATCTCCAGCCTTGCAGGCGGGCGACGACAGTGCGATCAGGACCGCGGTTCCCAGCGGAAGTGGGTGCGGGCGATCAGCAGGCTGCCGAGAATCCAGGCCAGCATCACCGCCGCCGGCATGGCGGCCTCGCCGAAGGTGGCGGCGAACCCGACCGACGCGTCGCCGGGGGTGGTGGTACCGAACCAGCCCAGATTCAACAGGTCCGACACCGCGGCCATGGGAGTCAGCTCGACGACTCGGCTCAGTGAATCCGGGAGAACGTCGCGCAGCATGGCCGAGCCGGCCATGGCGATCAGAATGACCGGCAGGCTGGTGATCTGCGCTGCTTCCGCATTACGGGTGAAGGCAGACGTGATCAACGCCAGTGCGGCGAACAGTGCCGCGCCGCCGAGGAGGGCAACAGCGACGAGCAGGACGTTGGTGGGAATGGGCCCACCGAAGGCCAGCACTACAGCTCCGACGATCAAGCCCAGTACGACGGTGAGGACGAACGAGGGGACCGCCGGCCCCAGCAGAATCTGAATGTCCGAGCTTTCGCCGGTGCGAAGTCGCTTGAGTACCAACTCGTCTCGACGTGTGGCGTAGATCGAGAGCATGTTGTAGTAGACCATGAACACCAGCAGGAACAGCGCGAAGAACTCGAGTGCCGCTCCCACGCCCACGTCGGTCAATCCGTCGTCGCCCCGACTGCTGATGATCAGCATGACCACCGGTAGCACGAGAGGTATGACGGTCGCGTTGAACAGTAGTACTCGGTTGCGTCCGAGCAGTGTGAATTCTGCTCGCGACAGGGCGGTCATCGTGCTCATGCGCTCATCACCTCGGTCTTGTCATCGGCTGGTTCGTCGATTGGGGAATTCTCGAATTCGTCTGCGATGGAGAGGAACACGGTTTCGAGCGATGCCGCGCGGGCGTCCAGTCCGTGCAGGGTCACCCCGTTGTTCCGAGCCCACAGCAGCAGATCGGTCAACGTCTCCTGAACCGAGGACGTCTGGATCGAGACCGTCTCTCCCGAGACGTCCATGGATGTGCCCGGCAGCGACGGCAGTGCCGTTCCAGGGGCCTTCAGTTCGATCTTCGCCGGATGGTCGGCGACCACCTCGTCCACCGTGCCGCTCCGAACGACTCTGCCGCGGTGCATGATCGCGAGTCGATCGCACAGTGACTCGGCCTCGTCGAGGTAGTGCGTCGTCAACATGATCGTGACGCCGGAGTTCTTCAGTTCCTGGATCAACCGCCATGTGTTGCGGCGACTTTCGGGATCGAGACCGGTGGTCGGCTCGTCCAGGAACAAGACGCGCGGACGGCTGATGATCGCGCATGCCAGGTCCAGCCTGCGCTGCTCGCCGCCGGACAGGAATTTGACCCGCGTATCGGCACGGTCGGCCAGGTCCACGCGACCGAGCACCTCCGCCACCGGCAGTGGATGGCTGCAGGTGCCCGCCCACATCCGAAGACTCTCGGCGGTGGTCAGATCCTGAGGCAGTCCGCCCTTCTGCAGCATGATTCCCAGAGCAGGCCGAACCTTGCGGCGATCGGCCACCGGATCCATACCCATGATCCGCACCGTGCCCTTGCTGGGTCGCGAAAGGCCCTGAATCACTTCGAGAGTGGATGTCTTGCCCGCACCGTTGGTGCCCAGTAGGCCGAACAGCTCACCCTCCGCGACATGGAGATCGAGAGCCTGGACGGCCTCGTACGCGTTCTTGCCCGATCCGTAGCGGCGAGTCATCCCGTCGACGTCGATGATGGTCATGATTGCGTCCCCCAATGGCGCAGTCCGATGACGAACCGGACACCCATGAAGGCGACGATGACGCCCAGTGCGACGAACGCCGGAAGGGACGGGCCGACAATCGCGAACAGCACGGCGATGATCGCGATGCTGATGACGATGACGACGATCTCACGCGCCATCGTCGGAGCCGGCCCGAGCTCCATCAGATCGGTGAACAGATTTCCTTCGTCTGGTTGCTTCATGACTACGATCCTGCTGCGCGTCGAGCACCGAAAACAGTGCAGCGCATCATGACCTGAGGTGACACCGTCACGGTCCAGCCATGACAAACGTCATGCGCGCGTGTCTCCACCCGATCTCCACCCGTGGGTCGATGTGCCCCCACCGCGATCTTCGTAGCGTTGCTGCCATGAACATTGCAACGATTGCTCTCGTAGTCCTTCTGGTCGGATACCTGCTGGTGCGGCGCATGACCGGCCAGCTCATGGAAGCTCGGCGCATGCTGGTGCTCCCGGCGATCCTCGCCGTCGCCGGACTGGCGTCACTGAATTCGACGGCGCTCTCGGCCACGGCGATCGGGTTCTTGCTCCTCGGCTGTGTCGTCGGAGCCGTGTTCGGGGTGGTCCGCGGCTACACCGTCCGGATCGCCGAGCGGGACGGAGCGGCATGGATGCGTTACTCGTTGGCGTCGGTCGGCCTATGGGTGGCCGCGATCGCGGTGCGCCTCCTCCTCGTGCCGGTGGAGAATGTCGTGGATCCGGCAGCAGCGTCGGTCGCCGGGCAGGCCACCATGTTGGCCGTGGGGGTCGGATTCCTCGCCGAGTCGGTCGTGGTGCTCTACCGAGCCATGCATTCCGAGGCCACCATCGTGTGGCGAGCCGACAAGTCCGGCAACCACACGTTGTCGCCTACGCTGGCCGACATGCACAGTCGGGTTCGCGAAGGACGGGCGAAGATTCGGTGACGTCGGCACCCACGCCGGACGTACGGTTACCCGCACTCGACAGCTTCCGGCTGTCGAGTCGGCCGTATGTCACGGCCGTCGTCGTCGTGGCGGCGTTCGCGACGTCGGATCTGCACGATCCGCTCGTGCTCACGCTGCTCGTCGTCAACAGTCTCGTACTGGCGGCCTCGACGGTGTCGCGACGGTCGACCGGTCTCCGGCTCTCGCTCGCCGGGGCCGGCATCGCACTGGTCGCCTCCGCCGCGATTCTTCCTCTGGGCGGAACCGGGGTCGCAGCAGCGTTTCCGTTCCTGTTCGCCGGACATGCCGGGTGGCGGTTCAAGCCGTCGATTGCGTTTCCGTATGCGGTGTCGCTCAGCGTGGCGTGCGCGTGCGCGCTGTGGATCGCCGATCACCATGGTGTCGACGGGTGGCCATGGGCCGCCGGTCTTTTCGCCGGGTGGCCGGTACTGATCGGGTATTCACGACGCAGTCGCCTGGACGCACTGCGCAATGCCCGGCGCGCCACCGACGCCGAATTGCGCGAGCATGCCCTGGCCGAGCGGGCCCGTATCGCACGCGACATCCACGACGTTCTCGCGCATTCGCTGTCCGGGGTCAACATGCAGCTCGAAGTCGCCGACGCGTTGCTCGACGCCGGTCGCGCCGACGAGGCCAGAGCCGCGGTGAGCAAGGCGCAGAGCCTTGTTCGCGAGGGCCTCACCGAAACCCGCAGGGCCGTGCAGACTTTGCGTCAGGACGTGCTGCCCCTGGTGCCGACGATGGCCGCTCTGGTGGACGCGGACGGGAACTTCCGGGTCGAGGGCGAGGCTGTCGATCTCGATACGCCGCAGTCGCAGTTCCTTGTTCGGTGCGCGCAGGAGGCGCTGACCAATGCCCGTACTCATGCTCCCGGAGCGGCAGTCGACGTAGTGCTTCGCTTCGCGGCAGAACAGGTGGAGCTCTCCGTGACCAACGGCCCGGCTCCGTCGCCGCCGAAACCGGTCGACAGTACCGGAATGGGTTTGGTCGGCATGCGCGAGCGCGCCGCACTGGTCGGCGGGTCGATCGCGGCGGGTCCGGACGGGCGGGGTTGGACGGTCCGTGCCACAGTTGCTGTGCCGCAACCACACTGAAGACGACACGAAGGTGAGGGTATGAGCATTCGGATAGTGATCGCCGACGATCAGGCGTCGGTGCGCGAGGCGCTGGCGACGATGCTCGATCTGATCGACGACATCACCGTCGTCTCGACCGCGACGGACGGCGATGGCGCGGTCGCCGCAGTGCAGGCCGCGATGAGTACCGAATGCCTCGATGTCGTGCTGATGGACCTGCGGATGCCGGACACCGACGGGATAGAGGCGACCCGAATACTGAAGGGGCTCTTCCCCGATCTACCCGTGGTGGTGTTGACGACCTTCTCCGACGAACGCTCGATACTCGATGCACTCGGTGCGGGCGCACGCGGATATCTCACCAAGGACGCCGGACGGATCGAGATAGCGGCGGCATTGCGGGCAGCGGCTGCCGGGCAGGCGGTGCTGAATCCGGAGGTACAGGCGCGCCTGCTCAGAGCCGTCGAGCACTCCCGTCCGCCCGAGATCCCAGCTGGTTTGACCCCGCGTGAGGTCGAGGTCCTACGCGCGATCGCGGCCGGTTTGTCGAACCGCGAGATCGCTCAGCAGATGTTCGTCAGCGAGGCAACCGTCAAGACACACATCAACCATCTGTTCGCCAAAGCCCGACTGCGAGATCGAGCGCAGGCCGTGCACTTCGCCTTCACGCACGGGCTGGCAGGGTAGTCGCTCAGAAACCCCAACCCATGACGGCGGGACGCGCTGTTCCGAACGTCAGGTCGAGTGCGTGCAGTGATTCCTCGTTGCGGGCGGTGAGGCGATTGGCCGCGGCGAACAATCGGGCTCGGTGGGTACCGAAGTAGATGCTGGCGAGTACGTCGATGTCGAGTTCGATGTCCGGCTCGGATTCCACCCGCGTGCAGGTGGCTCTGCCGTCCGTGACGGTCAGCGAATAGGTACCGCCTGCGTCGAGGAAGGGATCCCGGACGGCGATGATCAGTGATGTGTCGAGGGCATAGGTGCGCGCCTCGAGGGCAGCCTCGACATGCATGATCCGGGCCCACAGAGCGTCGTGGTGAGCGGTGACCTTCGGCAGCCGGTTGTTGGTCAGCAGGAACGGCAGTGCCTCGTCGCGTGCCTGCCGTACCTCGATGGTGTCTACCAGGTCCACGCCGACGAGGATCTGCCACAGCGCGGCGTAGGCGTCGTCGGTCACCGCGATGAATTCCTCCACCACGACCCGGCTCGGGTTGCGTCCGCGTCGGTAAGCGACGTATCCGTCGGGATGTACGACGAAGAACAGTGCGGTCAGTCCGCCGCGTCGGTTCTCGCGATCGGCGAAGAAGCGCTCCCAGCGGATCGGCGGCTTGGGCTGCGCGCCTGCGGTCTGCTGCTGCCAGCGGTGGTAGATGTCGGGAAGCAGTTCGGTGGCCTCGGCCGATTCGATCAGTCGCACCCCGGTAGCCGGGGGAGCGTCCTGACGGAACTGAGCGAACCGACGGTCGATCGAGACGCTGATCTCCTCGGTCACCGGCCCGTACCCGAAGCGTCCGTAGATCGTCGCCTCGCTGGCCGTCAGCAGGGACAACGGTGCACCCGCGTCGTTCAGAGCGCGGTGCTGCTGGGTGAACATCGATCGCAGGATGCCGCGTCGGCGATGTGTCGGCGCGACGGACACCCAGGACACTCCCGATGCCTCGACCTGAGCTCCGCCGGGAACGGTCACCGACATCGGGAAGTGCATGGCCACACCGACCGGGGTCTCGCCGTCCCACGCCAGGTAGACGTGCTCGGACTTCGTCAGGATCTGCGTCTCGGCCAGGTCCTCGGCGTTCTGGTGCTCGCCGAACGCATGGGCGTCGAGCAGCGCGACGGCATCCCAGTCGTCGTCGGTGGCGGTACGGATGGTGATCGATTCGTCGGTAGTCATCGCTCACAACTTTTCCATACCGGGGTGGTGGTTCGCCGAGGGACTGCCAGAAATGCCGGGTGAGAAGATGAGCAGGTGGTGCATGTAATCGACATCGACGATCCCCTCGACCCGCGGCTCGACGACTTCCGCGACCTCAATTCCTCGGACAGGCGCCCCGATCTGCCCGAGGGCAAAGGATTGGTGATCGCGGAGGGCGTGCTCGTCGCGCAGCGCCTGCTGAGCTCGCGTTTTCCGATGATCAGCCTGCTCGGCGTGGATCGACGGCTCGACGCGTTGCGCGAGGACCTCGCCGATTCGGACGTTCCGTTCTATCGGACGTCGGCCGAGGTGATGGCCGAGGTCGTCGGCTTCCACCTCAACCGTGGTGTGTTGGCGGCGGCGAACAGGCCGCCGGCCCTCGATCTGGACGACGTGCTGGCGGGCGCGAGCACGGTGGCGATTCTGGAAGGCGTCAACGATCACGAGAATCTCGGGTCCATGTTCCGCAATGCGGCCGGTCTCGGGGTGGACGCGGTGTTGTTCGGTGCCGCCTGCGCCGATCCCCTGTACCGACGGTCTGTCCGGGTGTCGATGGGGCATGTGCTCCGAGTGCCGTTCGCGAAGGTGCCCGAGTGGCCTCGTGGCCTCGATCGGGTGCGGCGGCACGGTTTTCAGCTGATCTCGCTGACGCCGAACCCGGAGGCGGTGTCTCTGGCGACGGCGATGACGGGGGAGAAGGTCGCGTTGCTGCTCGGTGCCGAGGGGCCCGGCCTGACCGAACATGCCATGCGCGCCACCGACATTCGCGCTCGGATTCCGATGGCTCCCGGTACCGATTCGCTCAATGTCGCGACGGCCGCGGCGATGGGCTTCTACGAACGGGTGCGTCTGACGTGAGGGACCCGGACGTCCGCTGGACCGGTGTCCCGGTTGCCGTGATCTCGGCGATCCTCGTCGCGGTGGCACTGACGGCGTTCGGCGTGGAACTGGCCAGAGTTCATCCGCTGCTCGCGATCGGCCTCAACCTCGTCGTCGTGGCGGGTGCAGCCCCGACGGTAATGCGATGGTTCGGCGTTCCGGTATGGCGTTGGGCCGTGTACGGAGCGAGCGCCGGCGCGCTTCTGAGTTTCGTGGCCCTGGCGGCTCTGGCGTTCTGACCGCCCGGCCCGGGCATGGGTGCGCACTACCGGCGACGATCGGCGGAATCCCGTCCATTGTCGGTCGTTGTGTGCAACGGTGCCCACCCGAGCCACTATTTGCGGGAGAACCAGCGCTTCTTCGGTCGCGGTGCGGGCTGGGCCGATTCCGCTGCGGGTGCATTCTGGACCGGAACGTTCTGGGGCTGCGGCTCTTGGCCCGGTACGTACATGGTGAAACCGCAGACTGGCAGCGCATTGGGGTCGAGCTCGCCGGGCTTCGGGGCACCGGTGTAGCGGAAGCCGAGCCATTCGGCGTTGGCGGCTTCGGCGAATTCCTGGGGGTGGAACGGTAGTGACTGCGGATCCGGCATCACTCCGGGCGGATAGATCAGCGGGTGGTCACCGGCCCAGAACGGACGCTCCCACACCAGAGGTAGCCCCACGTCCTCGTAGATGTAGACGGGGGTGGCGCTGAACGAGCGTCGGAATTCACCGCGCTCCCAGTAGGCGAACGCACCCCAGGCATGCTCGGGGTCCGAGGCGACGAGGTAGGTGTGCTCGGAGGCCAGTGGGCGGGTGACGGATTCGGGAAGGGTCGACGGCGTGGGCACCGACAAGTTGGATCCGCAGACGACAGTGACGCCGGGGTAGCACCCGATGAACACGTGATCGTCGTCCACACCCGCCGAAGTCGAGATGGGTCCCTGCTCGAGGGGGACGGCCGTGAGATGGGGGTAGAGCCGTCCGACGAGCGCACTGGCGGCGTTCCAGTCGGAGGTGGTGGCTTCTCGCAGTACCGATATGGGATCCGGTGCGTCCACGTACCAGATCGTTGATGCTTTGGCCCCCACTACCGGCACCTCTCTCTCCGTGACTTCCATCGAAGCCTACGGTGTGGGTGTCGACACTCCGACATCGCGCGGCACATCGGTCACACGAAGAACTCAGTTGTGACCGCTGCTGCGCACACCGAGCAGGACGTCTTCCCACGATGGCATGGCCGGCTTGCCACGCTTGTCCTTGCCGCTGGTGTGACCGGCGGCAGGCTTGGGTGCGGGCCTGGGCTCCCTCGCCACCGGTTCGCGCGGCTGCTCGGGCTCGGGAGTCGGCGCATCGTCCACCTCGACGTCGATGGTCTCGGCGTCGATCTCGCTGTCGGCGGTGGTGCCGTAGTACTCGTCGAAACTCTGCTGCGAGGTCTCGTCGGAGTCCTCGGCGGAGGCGAGTGCACGTACCGGGGCCAGGCCGCGGAGTTGACGTCCGAAGTCCGGGTCGATCAGTTCGCGTGCGGTGTCGTCGAGTGGTGCGATGGTGCCGCCGTGACCGTCGGGCAAGAACTGCCAGTGCGCTTTGTTCGTGGTGCGCCCTGCCTGCCACTTCAGCTGGGCGACCCACTTGTTGTCCTCGTCGCGCCAGGCGTCCCACGCCGCGTCGTCGAGGTTGTGTCCGCGAGCGCGGAAGGCGAGGGTGACGATGTCGAGCAGGGTCTGCACAGCCGGGCCGTCGTGCCGCAGCGGATGTCCGGCCTGGGCCATCGACGCTGCCTGCGAACGCTCGAGCAGTACAGGGTGCGCGAACACCTCGACTCGGCTGATGGCCATTCCGGAATCGGCGGCGACCTGTTCGATGGTCGCGCCGCTGCGGATACGGGCCTGAATTTCCTTCGGCCGAAGCAAGCTGTCCATTTCGATCTCAATCTGTCCTAGTCGAGCGATGTCTCCGCGTGAGGCTGCGCGGAGTTTGTCGTCGGCTGGAAGCCGGAATCTGTCGCCGGTTTTGGGATCTGCGCACACGACGAACTTTCCGTCGGCCTCGAGACCCACCACACGTAAGTCTCGCACCTTGACCTCCTCATCGCGCCGGCTCGCGATACCGTCGAATTCGAGCCTAGTTCACCTACCGTATTCGGCGGGTGTCCGACACGCCTCGCGGCGGCGGCGTCGGTTTCTTTCTCAGAGAGTAGACAGCTGCGCGCTCGGTTGCACCCGATCGGCCGAAGTCGAATCGATTCGATTGCGCGACAACGGCATTGAATCTCGACGAAGAAAGAACACGCCGAGTCCGAGTCCGATGGTCAGCGCCAGGGCGTGGCCGGCAGCGGTGAACGAGGGATCCGTGATGGCTCCGGCGGCGACAACGGCGATCCACAATGCGCCCCACACTGCGCGCCACGGCATCGTCAGGTATCGAATCAAGGACCCCGCCACTGCAGCTGCGGCATAACTGACCCCGACGTCGACGGCTACGGCCAACGAGTCGGCAACCCAGTCGACGTGGATGCCGACGAACAGCCCGACAGCCACCAGTGCCGTCGCGCCGATGTGCCCGGCGCAGAACGTGATCAGAAACCGGCGCCACCCCGAGACCCACTCGGCGACGGCGAACAGGATGGCGACCGAGGCGAGCCACCACCAATCGGGCCGGCCTTCGGTGAGGAAGGCGCTGGTGACGAGCGTGGCGAGATGACCGTCCGTGAGATTGTGCAGGTTGGTGCTCGCGGCGTGCAGCACATGCCAACGATCGTGCGGCCCGATCTGCCCGAGAGTGACGGTTCCTGCGGCGGTGAGCAGGCAGAACACGAGCGTCACCCGCAGTCGTAGAACAACGGAGAGGAGCCTGGACATACGAATGCTCCCTCCGAGGTCGTTACGCTTGCGTAATTGATAGCAAGTGTAGGCCTCGGAGGGAGCGCTGTAGCTGTGAGTTGGCTGCCGACTAGCTCAGCGTGGACACGACCCAGTCGATGCTCTTCGTCAGTGCGGTGATGTCGTCCGGCTCGATGGCCGGGAACATACCGACACGCAGCTGGTTGCGGCCGAGCTTGCGGTACGGCTCGGTGTCGACGACGCCGTTGGCGCGCAGGATCTTCGCAACCTGGGCTGCGTCGACCTTCTCGTCGAAGTCGATCGTGCCGACGACCTGGCTGCGATGTTCCGGGTTGGTCACGAACGGCGTTGCGAATTCACTGTTCTCGGCCCAGTCGTACAGGCGTGAGGACGAGTCCGCGGTCCGCTTCGTGGCCCAGTCCAGGCCACCCTGCGAATTGAGCCATTCGATCTGGTCTGCGAAGAGCAGAAGCGTCGCCACTGCGGGGGTGTTGTACGTCTGGTTCTTGCTGCTGTTGTCGACGGCGATCGGCAACGACAGGAAGTCCGGAACCCACCGGCCACTGGAGGCGATCTCGTCGACGCGGGCGAGCGCGGCCGGGCTCATCAGCGCGACCCACAGGCCACCGTCGGCGGCGAAGCACTTCTGCGGAGCGAAGTAGTAGACGTCGGAATCGGCGACGTTCACCGGCAGACCGCCGGCACCGGAGGTGGCGTCGATCGCGATGAGGGCGTTCTCCGAGCCGGCCGGACGGCTGACCGGGATGGCCACGCCCGTCGAGGTCTCGTTGTGGGCCCAACCGATGAGGTCCACGGACGGATCCGACGTGGGCTCGGGCGCGCTGCCGGGCTCTGCCTTGACGACGATCGGATCGCCGATGAACGGGTTGTTCTTGGCCACCGAGGCGAACTTCGAGCTGAACTCACCGTTGGTCAGGTGCAGCGACTTCTCCCGGATGAGACCGAACGCAGCGGCATCCCAGAACGCGGTGGTGCCACCGTTGCCGAGCACGACCTCGTAGCCCTCGGGGAGCGAGAACAGATCCTTCAGACCACTGCGCACGCGTCCGACGACGTCCTTGACGGGCTTCTGGCGGTGGCTGGTGCCGAACACGGACGCACCGACGTCGACCAGGGACTGCAGCTGCTCGGGGCGAACCTTGGACGGGCCGCAACCGAAGCGTCCGTCGGAGGGAAGAAGATCGGCGGGAATGATCGGCAAATCGGCCATGGAGTAGCGCGTCCTAGCGTCGATGGAATATGGCCTCCACAGGCTAGTCGGGTGTCCTGACACCGTCGACTACCGGATCAGGTCCCAGCCGTCGACGGAGTCGGGGGTGCGCGGTTCGGGGCCGGTGTAGAGGGCAGCCGGGCGCACCAACTTGCCCAGGCGCTTCTGCTCGAGAATGTGAGCACACCAGCCGGCGGTACGCCCGCAGGTGAACATTGCGGGCATCATGTGTGCCGGGACCTCGGCGAAGTCGAGGATCACGGCGGCCCAGAACTCGACGTTGGTCTCGATGGCTCGATCGGGGCGGCGTTCGCGCAGTTCCGTCAACGCGGCTTGTTCGAGCGCGGCGGCAACCTCGTAGCGCGGAGCGTTCAGGCGCTTGGCGGTGGCGCGCAGCACGCGGGCTCGGGGGTCCTCGGCGCGGTAGACGCGGTGCCCGAAGCCCATGAGCTTTTCCTTGCGGTCGAGGATCCCGGTGATCAGCGCGCGGGCGTCGCCGGTCTTCTCGACTTCTTCGATCATGGGCAGTACGCGGGCCGGCGCGCCGCCGTGCAGCGGGCCGGACATCGCGCCGATGGCTCCGGAGAGACATGCTGCGACGTCGGCTCCGGTGGAGGCGATGACTCGGGCGGTGAACGTCGATGCATTCATGCCGTGTTCGGCGGCGGAGACCCAGTAGGCGTCGATGGCGGCGACGTGGGCGGGGTCGGGCTCGCCCTTCCAGCGGACCATGAAGCGCTCGGTCACGGTGGCCGCCTGATCGATGCGGCTCTGGGGCACAGCGGGCTGGTAGATGCCGCGAGCGGACTGCGCGACGTAGGACAGTGCCATCACCGAGGCGCGGGCCAGGTTGTCGCGGGCGGTGCTGTCGTCGATGTCGAGTACCGGCTGATACCCCCAGATGGGAGCGAGCATCGCCAGGCCTGCTTGGACGTCGACGCGGACGTCGCCGGTGTGGATGGGCAGGGGGAACGGCTCGGCCGGTGGCAGGCCGCGGCCGAATTCCCCGTCGACCAACAGCGCCCACACATCGCCGAAGGTGACGCCCTGTGCAACCAGTTCCTCGATGTCGACTCCGCGGTAACGCAGTGCGCCGCCGTCCTTGTCGGGCTCGGCGATGTCGGAGGTGAAGGCGACCACACCTTCGAGACCGGGAACGAAATCTTCGGGAACGTGTTGAACAGCCATGGTCTGTGGACTCCCTCGTCGCGACTGCGCCCGGCTCTGCGCCGCATCCGGGCGTGCTTGCGGAAACCATAGCGAGCTTTTACGCGGGAGTAGCGTCTGGGTTCGTGTCTGCAGACGAACAGCGCCTGGCCACCATGCGAGTGGACTACGGCGAGCCCAAGGATCTCGACGTCGACGCCCTGAGCGACGGCTGGTTGCCACTGGCCCGGCAGTGGCTCTCGGACGCCGTTGCTGCGAATCTGCCCGAGCCCAACGCGATCGTGCTCGGGACGGTCGACGCTGCCGGTAGGCCCGCGACCCGCACCGTCCTGTGCAAGGACCTCGACGCCGAGGGCGTGGTGTTCTACACCAACTACGACTCGGACAAGGGCCGCGCATTGGCGTCGACGCCGTACGCGTCCATCACCTTTCCGTGGATCGGCATCGCCCGTCAGCTCACGGTGCGTGGGCCGGTCACCAGAGTCGATCGAGACACCACCGAGGCGTACTGGCGGACGCGACCGCGCGACTCCCAGCTGGGCGCATGGGCGTCGGAGCAATCGCGAACCGTCGTGTCTCGCGACGCTCTCGCCGCGCAACTGGCCGAGGTCACCGCGACGTTCGACGAACGCGAGGTGCCGGTACCGCCGAACTGGGGCGGCATCCGCGTCGAACCGGAGATCGTCGAATTCTGGCAGGGTCGAACCAGCCGGATGCACAACAGAATTCGAGTGATGCCGGCGAGCGGTGTGATGGAGCGACTGCAACCGTGAGCGGGCTGCGCGGCATCCTGGCCGACACGACCCCGCTGAAGACTCCCGCATATCGCCGCCTGTGGCTGGCGAACATCGTCACCGTCATCGGCGCGCAGCTCTCGATCGTCGCTGTGCCGCAACAGGTTTACCAGATCACCCTGAGCTCGGCCTACGTCGGCTTGACGGGCGTGTTTGCTCTGGTGCCCCTCATCGTGTTCGGGCTGTGGGGCGGGGCCCTGGCCGACGTGATGGACCGCCGAACCTTGTTGATGATCACCACGTTCGGCCTGATCGGAACGTCGGCACTGTTCTGGTTGCAGGCGTTCCTGCAACTGAACAACGTGTGGATCGTGTTGGTGCTGTTGGCAGTTCAGCAGGCCTTCTTCGCCGTCAATCAGCCGACCCGCAGTGCGGTACTGCCGCGAATCCTGCCCGCGGCGCAGCTGCCCGCCGCGAACTCTCTGAACATGACGGTGATGAACTTCGGTGCCATCGCCGGTCCGCTCAGTGCAGGCATCCTCATCTACTACATCGGACTGGAGACGCTCTACCTGATCGACACCATCGCACTGTTCGCCACGCTGTGGGCGGTGATCAGGCTGCCGGGCATTCCGCCGGCCAAGTCCGGTCAACGCGCCGGATTGCGTTCGGTGTTCGAGGGTTTCGCGTACCTCGCGACCCAGAAGGTGCTGCTGGCGTCGTTCGTCGTCGACATCATCGCCATGGTGTTCGGGATGCCTCGGGCGCTGTTCCCGCAGATCGCCCACGACAGTTTCGGGGACCCGGCCTCGGGTGGGCCGGTGCTGGGCATGCTGTTCGCGGCGATGTCCGCGGGAGCGGTGCTCGGTGGAGTGTTCTCCGGTTGGCTACCGCGCGTGCGGCGTCAAGGCCTTGCGGTGTTGATCTGCATCGTCGTCTGGGGCGTGGCGATGATCGGATTCGGGCTCGCCGTCGGTGCGGCGACCGACGGAGCGACGACGGTTGCCCTGTGGTTCGCACTGGCGTTTCTGGCGCTCGGTGGCGGTGCCGACATGATCTCGGCGGCGTTCCGCAGCACGATGCTGCAGACGGTGGCGACCGACGAGATGCGCGGCCGACTGCAAGGCGTCTTCATCGTCGTCGTCGCGGGAGGGCCCCGGATCGGCGATGTTCTGCACGGCGCGGCAGCGGCCTCGGTGGGGACGGCCGCGGCCGCCGCAGGAGGCGGTGTGCTGGTGGTCATTGGTGTCTCGATCGCAGCCCTCGCGCTACCGGCATTCATTCGCTACCGAGTCGGCGCAATCGTCGGTAGCAAGACGGTGGACGACACCGTCGTGGACAATGGCTCGCATGGCTCCCACAGCTGAGGCGCAGACGTATTCGTTGACGAGCGGCAAGTATCGCGCCGACGTCGCTGCTGTCGGAGCGGGCCTGCGGGTCCTCGAGTACGACGGCTCACCGCTCACCGAAACGTGTGAGGCGGGCACCAAGCCGCCGCTGTCGGCGGGACTGGTGTTGGCCCCGTGGCCCAATCGAACGGCCGACGGAACGTTCACGTTCGAAGGCGTCGAACATCGGTTGGAGATCACCGAACCGGCCCGCAACAACGCGAGCCACGGTTTCGTCCGACGGGTGGAGTGGACTCTCGACGAGCACACCGAGTCTCGCGTCGAGCAGAGCGTGGACATCGGTACGCACGAGGGTTGGCCGTTCTCGTTGCGATTGACGGTGGCACACGAGCTGTCCGACGACGGTCTGACGGTGACCGCGTCGGCGACGAACACGGGCGAATCGGCTGCGCCGTACGGAATGGGATTCCATACCTACGTGCGTGTCGGGGACGTACCCCTCGACGAATGCACGCTCGAACTGTCCGCGGGTACGCGGCTGCCGCTCGATCCGGTACGCAATCTGCCCGTAGGGCTTTCGGTGCCGACGGCCGATACCGAGTACGACTTTCGGCAGCCTCGGAACCTCGAGGGCGTGCAGCTCGACACTCCGTTCAGTGCCTCGGTGCCGGACGTAGACGGACGCGCGAAGCACACACTGCGTGGCCCCGACGGCACCGCGACGGTGCTGTGGACCGACAGCAACTTCGGGTGGGTGCAGGTGTTCACCGCCGATCCCGCCAACGATCAGGCGTACCCGGATCGGGGACGTGCGTTGGCGATCGAACCGATGACCTGCCCGCCCGACGCGTTGAATTCCGAGATCGATCTGATCGTGCTCGACCCGGGGCAGACCTGGTCCGGCAGCTGGGGAATGGAGTACGAGAAGTGACGATTCTGGTGTGCGGCGAAGCATTGGTGGATCTGGTGCCGGTGCACGAGGGGCCGCTGCTCTCACCGAAACTCGGCGGCGGGCCGTTCAACGTCGCCATCTCGATCGGTCGGTTGGGGTCGCCGGTTGCCTATCTCTCCCGCATCTCCCGCGACTCGTTCGGCGAGCAGATCCTGGCGAGTCTGCGCGATGCCGGGGTCGACATCTCGTGGGTGCAGCGCGGTGACGAGCCGACGACGTTGGCGATGACGACCCTCGCCGAGGACGGCAGCGCCGAGTACTCGTTCTACGCCGATGGCACGGCCGATCGACTCGTCGCCGATCCCGGTGATCTGCCCGACGAGATCAGCGTTCTGTCCTTCGGCACGTTGTCGTTGCTGTACGAGCCCGGCGCGTCGGTGTACGCCGAACTGCTGCATCGAGCTCGGGCCGCGGGCAAGCTGACGATGCTCGACCCCAACATTCGCCCGGCCGCCATCGACAGCACCAGCGGCGACATCACCGCCGACGGATTCCGCGATCGCTTTCGCTCGTGGTTGCCGAGCATCGACATTCTCAAGGTGTCCGAGGACGACTCGCACTGGCTGGGACTGGGCACCCAGGGCACCACCGTCGACGACTGGCTCGCCGCCGGGGTGACCGCGGTGGTGATGACCCGCGGCGGAGACGGAATCTCGGTGTTCACCGCGTCCGGGGAGACGACGGCCACGGGAGTGACAGCAGCCGAGGAGGTGTCGGTACCGGGCGTTGCCGTCGACGTCGTCGACACGATCGGCGCTGGTGACACCGTGCACGGCGCACTGTTGAGCTACCTGGAAAAAGAGACCATTATCACATCGAAAGCGGTACAGGAGATGACCGGGGAGGATTGGCGGCAAGCTCTTTCGTTCGCTGCCACGGCAGCCGCGATCACGGTTTCACGACCCGGTGCCGACCCTCCCTGGGCGTCCGAGGCACCGAGAGACTAGTTTCACTAGCGACGTTAGAACTGTCCGTTTTAAGTACGTGTCCGTTACACGAGTTCGAGAGGGACCATTCGTGCCCGCTGAGAATGATGCCAAAGCCACCCTCACCTACCCCGGTGGCGAATATTCCATGTCGATTGCCGAGGCCAGTGAAGGCAACAACGGTATCGAGCTGGGAAAGCTGCTGGCGACCACCGGCTACACGACGCTGGACGGCGGGTTCGTCAACACCGCGTCCACCAAGTCGGCCATCACGTACATCGACGGTGACGCGGGGATCCTGCGCTACCGCGGTTACCCGATCGAACAGCTTGCGGGCAAGTCGTCGTTCATCGAGGTCAGCTACCTGTTGATCTACGGGGAGCTGCCGTCCGAGGACGAGCTCGAGACGTTCACCGACCGCATCCGTCGCCACACGTTGCTGCACGAGGACCTCAAGCGTTTCTTCGACGGCTTTCCGCGCAACGCTCACCCGATGCCGGTGCTGTCGAGCGCGGTCAACGCACTGTCGGCGTACTACCAGGATTCGCTCGAGCCGAACGATCCCGAGCAGGTCGAGCTCTCCACCATCCGTCTGCTGGCCAAGCTGCCGACCATCGCGGCGTACGCCTACAAGAAGTCGGTCGGTCAGCCGTTCCTGTACCCGGACAACTCGAAGAGCCTGGTCGAGAACTTCCTGCGCATGACGTTCGGCTTCCCCGCCGAGCCGTACGAGGTCGATCCCGAGATCGTCAAGGCACTCGACATGCTGCTCATCCTGCACGCCGACCACGAGCAGAACTGCTCCACGTCGACGGTCCGCCTCGTCGGATCCTCGCAGGCCAACCTCTTCACCTCGATCTCCGGCGGCATCAACGCGCTGTGGGGCCCGCTGCACGGCGGTGCCAACCAGGCCGTGCTCGAGATGCTCGACAAGATCAAGGCCGAGGGCGGCGACGCCACCGACTTCCTGCGTCGAGTGAAGAACAAGGAAGACGGCGTCAAGCTCATGGGCTTCGGACACCGGGTGTACAAGAACTTCGATCCGCGCGCGACGCTGGTCAAGGAAACCGCACACACGATCCTGGGCAAGCTGGGCAACGGCGACGAACTGCTCGAGATCGCCCTCAAGCTCGAAGAGACCGCACTCACCGACGACTACTTCGTCGAGCGCAAGCTGTACCCCAACGTGGACTTCTACACCGGCCTGATCTACCGCGCGATGGGCTTCCCGCCGCGCATGTTCACGGTGCTGTTCGCGATGGGCCGTCTCCCGGGCTGGATCGCGCACTGGCGTGAGCAGAACGAGGACACCACCGGCAAGATCGGCCGTCCGCGCCAGATCTACACCGGCTACACCGAGCGCGACTACCAGGACGTCAGCTCCCGCTAGTTCTTGCTGCACAACGACGCCGCCGACTCCCTCGGGAGCCGGCGGCGTTGTCGTTGTCGGCCTGCGTATCCCGCCGAGTTCGCAGTTACGCAGGCGATATGGGCTGTTTCGTCGACATAACTGCGATCTCGCTGTGTGACGGGCGCGTTCGCGCGCCGAGTTCGCAGTTACGCAGGTGATATGGCCACTTTCGGCTGCACAACTGCGATCTCGCTGCGTGACGGGCGCGTTCGCGCGCCGAGTTCGAAGTTATGGACGAGATTCGGCCGGAATTCGTCCATAACTTCGAGTTCGCGGCGCACTCAGGCGTCGAAGTGCTTGCGGTTCTTCAGCACTGGCAGGTTCTTGCGCACGGCGTCGACCAACTCGGTATGAATGTCGATCGTCAGCATTCCGGGTGTCGCGTCGAGTTGGCCGAGGATCTCGCCGGTGGGGGAGCAGACAATGCTGTGGCCGACGCCCAGCGGAGCATTGCCTTCGGCGGCAGCAGGTTCGGCTTGATCGCAGGCCGCGATGAATGTGGTCGAGTCCAGGGCGCGTGCGCGGGCGAGCAGGGTCCACTGCTCCACTTTGCCGTCGCCCGATCCCCACGACGCCGGAACCACGACGAGTTCGGCACCGAGGTCCCCGAGTTTCTGGAACAGGGCAGGGAAGCGAATGTCGTAGCAGGTCGCGAAGCCGACGCGGACTCCCGCGATGTCGAGCACGAGCGGGTCGGAACCCGGTGCGACGGTATCGGATTCGGCGAATCCGAACGCGTCGAACAGATGAATCTTGTCGTAGCTCGCCTCGACGCCCGGGCCGGTGACGAGCAGTGTGTTGGTCACTCTGTCGTCGGGCGCGGGAGTGAACATTCCGGCGACGACGGTGATGCCGGCGTCGGACGCGATCCGACGAACGGTCTGTGCCCATTCGCCGTCCAGTGGCTGTGCGAACTTTCGGATGGGTCCGCCGAAGCAGCGCATCATCGCCTCCGGGAACACGACGAGGTCCGAGCCTGCGTGCGCCGCGGCGCGGGTGTGGGTCTCGACGAGTTCGAGGTTCTCGGTGGGATTTTCGCCACTGGTGATCTGGGCCAGGCTGATGCGGATAGTCGAGCTCACGGTGTGACTCCTGGTTTCGTCGGGGGAAGACAGGTATACATATCGTATGCAACCACTGTCGGGGAGGGACAAGGCGTACCAGTTCGTCCGTGATCAGGTGTTGTCGTCACCGGCCGCCACCGGCACTTTTCTGAACGAACAGGAACTTGCGACTCGAATCGGCGTATCGCGCACGCCGGTCCGTGAGGCGTTGCTGATGCTGCAGTCCGAGGGTCTGGTCGAGATGGTGCCCAAGCGCGGTGCTCATGTGCCGGCGATGTCCGGACGGCAGATCGCCGAATTGATGGATCTGCGAGGCGTTCTGGAACGGCACGCGGCGTCGCGGGCGCTGCGTGCCGGTGACGCTCCGATCGCGGCGATGCAGCATGCGTTGCATCAGCAGGAGCTGCTGATGAATTCCGACAGCACCGACGCTCCCAAGGAATTCATCGACTGGGACGGGACGTTCCATCAGAGTTTGATCGATTCGGCGGGCAGTGATCTGCTCTCGCGCACGTATGCCGGTTTGCGGGCGCGTCAGCTCCGAGTGGGCTTGAGTGCGTTGTTCACCGCCGCCAACCGGCAACACCGAGTGTGCGCCGAGCACCAGGCCATCATCGACGCACTGAGTGCCGGCGACGAGGGCCTGGTGCACGAGAAGATCGACGCTCACCTCGAGGTCACGCTTCAGACTCTGTTGCGCGCGTAGCATTTTCGTGCTGCTGGCCCAGCAGCACGTAGTGCTCGTCCTCGGTGGGGTCCGGGTTGCGTCCGAGGGCGAGGCCGACGAGTGTCACGGCGCCGACAACGACGATGTACCCGGCGATCGGCACCCAGCTGTCCGTCTTGTCCAACAGGTAGACGAAGATCAGCGGAGCCATCGCACCACCGAAGACACCGGCGATCGTGTACGCCAACGAGCTGCCGGTCGAGCGCAATCGAACGCTGAACTGCTCGGTGACGAATGCTGCCTGTGGCCCGTACATGAACGAGTGGAACGCCAGGCCCACCACCACACCCAGGATCAGCAGCGGTAGCGATCCTCCGCCGATGACGAGGAAGAAGATCGCACTCCACGCGACACCGCCCACGGCTGCGACGCCGTAGACGAGGCGTCGGTTGATGCGGTCGGACACTGCTCCGGCGAGCGGGATCAGGCCGAGTTGGCATGCCGACCCGATCAGAATGGCGGTCAGTACCTCACTGCGCTCGAAGCCCAACTTCTGTGTGCCGTAGGTGATCGAGAAGACGGTGAACAGTGCGTAGATGACGTCCGGCGCGACACGAGACATGATGCCTGCCACCAGGGGTCGCAGTTCGGTCTTGAACACTTCGCTGATCGGTGCCTCGGAACGTTCGCCGCTTTCCTGCAGCGCCTTGAACACCGGGGTGTCCTCGAGCTTCAACCGGATCCACAGACCGAATCCGACGAGTACCGCGGAGAACAGGAACGCCACGCGCCATCCCCAGGACTCGAACTGCTGGTCGGTCAATGTCAGCGTCAGAACGGCAAGTGCACCGTTGGCGAGCAGGTTGCCCGCGGGTGGTCCGATCTGTGCTGCGGAAGACCAGAATCCGCGTTTGCGGGGATCGCCGTATTCGCTCGACAGGAGAACGGCTCCGCCCCATTCGCCGCCGACGGCAACGCCCTGACAGAAGCGCATCGTGACGAGAATGATCGGTGCCGCGATGCCGATGGAGTCGTATCCGGGGATCAGACCGATGGCGAAGGTCGTGACGCCGATCAACATCAGGGTGATGACGAGGAGCTGTTTTCGTCCGATGACGTCGCCGAGCCGGCCGAAGACGAACCCTCCGACCGGACGGGCGACGTACCCGACCGCGTATGTCGAGAAAGCCAGCAGAGTCCCGGTCAGTGGGTCGCTGTCCGGGAAGAAGACCAGCGGAAACACCAGAGCTGCGGCGGCCGAGTAGACCGCGAAGTCGTACCACTCCAATGCCGTTCCGGTGAGGCTGGCCGCAAAGGCCTTGGCCAGGCCTTTTCTATCTACCGAAACAGGTTCGGTCATGACGACTCCTTCGTGTGCCTGGGATCACTCTATCCGTTGTACGTGCTCCATACTTGCTGTATACAAGACGTATGCGCAAGCCTTTGTGCGCATCGGAAACAGAAAATTTACGAGGAGAGGGTCCTTACTGATGCTCACATTCACGCTGCCCGACGGCACCTCCGAATCGGTCGAGGTGAACGCGTTGCTCAACGCCGGGTACGCCGGACGCAACCAGGAGGAGGTGGCGTCGCACATCGCGGAGCTGGCCGAACTGGGCGTTCCGGCTCCGACGGTGACCCCGGCGCTGTATCCCATTTCGCCGTACCTGGCGCAGCAGACGGACGCCGTTGCCGTCCAGCACGGCCGTACGTCGGGCGAGGCCGAGTGGGCGCTGGTGATCCTGGGCGACACGATCGACGACGTGCTGCTGACGGTCGCCTGCGATCACACCGACCGTGACCTGGAGGTGCACAGTGTCGCGTGGAGCAAGAACGCGGCTCCCGATGTGCTCGGCACCGGCGCGTGGCGTCTGTCGGAGGTCGCCGATCGGCTGGACGAGATCACCTTGACCGCGTGGGCGGACGGCGTCGCAATTCAGACCGGAACACTCGGTGATCTTCTCGCTCCGCACTACTGGCTCGACGTGCTCGCCGACCGTGGACTGTTCGCCCGTGGAACCGTGTTGATCTCCGGCACCATCTCGATGCACCCCGGTGTGAACCAGTTCGCCGACACCTGGAAGGTCGAGATGTCCGACCCCGCAACCGGCAATACGCTGACCTGCGAATACAAGACGATGTTGATGCCAGCTCCGATCGGCTGACCGTGACGACGTAAAATCGGTGCCGACCATGCCCAGAACACCGCAGTCGGCGTCGGCGGGCCGGCACAACCGCAGGAGACTTCAGTGACGAAGCCAGTGATCGAATTTCAAGCCGGACCGGCACCGTTGGATCTGGTGACGGTCGACCTCGTCGAAGGTGACGGCGCAGAGGCAGTGCCGGGCGGAAACGTAGAGGTGCACTACGTCGGCGTCGAGTTCGACACCGGCGAGGAGTTCGACTCGTCCTGGAACCGCGGCGAGTCCATCCAGTTCCCGCTCCGTGGTCTCATTCAGGGCTGGCAGGACGGCATCCCCGGGATGAAGGTCGGCGGACGCCGCCAGCTCACCATCCCGCCGGAGCTCGCGTACGGCCCCGCCGGCGCAGGTCACCGTCTGTCCGGCAAGACGCTCGTCTTCGTCATCGATCTGCTCGACGTCAAGTAGCAGATCTCTCGTCAGCGGTCCTGTAGCTCGAGCACCAATCGGGCACCCCCGAGGGGGCTGTCTGCCAGATATGCGCGGCCACCGTGCAATTCGGCCTGCTGGGCCACCAGCGCGAGACCGAGGCCGGAGCCGCCCTTCGCGGCTCCGGCTCCACGCTCGAAGCGTCCGAACACCGATTCGCGTTCGTCCACCGGAACGCCGGATCCGTTGTCGTCGATCAGGATTCGGACCAGCGCGTCCGCGCGCTCGACGCGAATGACGACGGTGCTCGCCCCGCCGTGCCGGACGGCGTTGCCGATCGCGTTGTCCACCGCGAGTCGAACTCCGGTGGGTAGTGCGCGAATCGTGATCTCGCACTCCGGTTCCGACTCCACCCGAACGTCCAGACCCGGGTGCTGACGCTGCGCATCCTGCGCGGCGACGTCGCAGATGTCGATGATGTCGGTCTCGACCCGGTCGCCCTCGCTGGACAATTCACCCGATGCCAATCGTTCGAGCGCGGTCAGCGTCGTCTCGACTCGGCCTTGGGTGCGCTCGAGGTCGGTCAGAATTTCCTGTTGCTGCGCGCGCTCGAGGTCGAGGGTGCGCAACACTTCGATGTCGGTACGCATCGCAGTCAACGGGGTGCGCAGCTCGTGGGCCGACACGGCCGCGAAATCGCGCGCCGTGTCCAGGGCGGCATTGGTGCGTTCCTGTGCCTCGTTCAGTCGGGTGAGCATGCCCCCGATCGCGACCGCGAGCTCGTCGGCCTCGGTGACTCCGGTTCGGGTCTGCGGCGCCGACGGAGGCTGAGCGCTGACCTGCCGCGTCAGCGTCACCAGCGGTCTGACGGCACGTCCTCCGAACAGCCAACCCAGGCCCGTCGACACGGCGACCGCCGCCAGCCCCAGCAGGATCACCTGTCTCTGTTGCTCGTCGGTCACCTGCTGCGCCTCGATGGCCGGGACACCGATGGAGATGGACACGGACGAGACCACGGTCGAGGTCGCGGTGTAGACCCGAAACCGCTGACCGTCCACATCCACTGTCTGAGAACCGGTGTCGAGGGCCGGCAACCGCGTCGGCGTCGAGGCGACGACGATGTCTCCGCTGCGAATGGTGACAGCGAACGCGCCGGACAGCTGATCGATGAAGGCTTCCAGCGTCGACGAGTTCGGGACCAGCACCTGCGATGCCGTCGTCAGACGCTCGTCGAGCTGGTTGACGTTGTTACGGGAAATGGCCACCGACGTCACCACGGCCAGGGCCGCCACGACGAGGGTGGCACCGAGGGCAGTCGCCGCCGCGACCCTGGCGCGAAGTGAGAAACTCATACCGACTCCCGCACGACGAAGCCCACACCGCGGACGGTGTGCAGGATGCGCGGCGAGCCGTCGCTCTCGAGTTTGCGGCGTAGATAGCCGACGAACACGTCGACGACGTTGGTGTCGGCAACGAAGTCGTATCCCCAGACCAATTCGAGGAGTCGCTCGCGCGTCAGTACGACGCCCTTGTTGCGCGCAAGAATGGCCAGCAACTCGAACTCGCGCTTCGTGAGATCGATGTCGACGCCGCCGCGGTGCACTCGGTACCCGGCGATGTCGACGACCAAAGTGCCAACGGCGACAGCCGAATTGGGGATGCCAGGATCGGCTGCGGGAATGACCGGACTGGTGCCGCGCCGTCGGAGCATGGCCCGGATGCGGGCAACCAGCTCGGCGAGCACGAACGGTTTGGTGAGGTAGTCGTCGGCACCGGATTCGAGACCGGCGATGCGATCGTCCACGGAGCTGCGGGCACTGAGAACACAGATCGGAATGTCGTTCCCCATGGCGCGCAATGCAGTCACGACGCTTGCGCCGTCGAGCACCGGCATGTTGATGTCCAGCACGATCGCGTCGGGCGAGGTGCGCGACACCACGCCGAGCGCCTCGGCCCCGTCCGACGCCGTGATGACCGTGAAGCCGGACAGGCGTAGGCCGCGCTGCAACGACGACAACACATCGGTGTCATCGTCGACGACGAGGACGGTGGCGGGGGTGCTCGGCGATTCGGTCACCTCCCAATGCTAGGCAACCCAGCTGTCGACGGTGGTACGCCGCTCCTCGGGCGTCTTGGCAAAGAATTCTTCCAGGGCCGTGCGGCGATCGACGTCGGCGTCGAGGGTCCAGGCGAGGGCGGGTGCCTTGGCATAGAGCTGCTCGTAGTACTTCTCGAACGTGCAGGTGCTCTCGACGAGGGAGAGGGCACCGGGGAAGGGGCGGATGTTCGTCATGATGTTCTCTCCTCTGCTCGCGGCTGATCGGCGTATTTCCCAAGGTAGGGGCCGATGTTGCGGCGGCGGTGAGCATGGATTGGCGATTCTCTGAGAATCCCCGAAACAGCGATGGGGGTTGCTCGTAGCCGGGTTGGGTAAGACTGTCGGCATGTCGCTCGTTTGGTTTCGCCGTGATCTCCGACTGGGGGATCTGCCCACCCTCACCGCCGCTGCCGAGTCCGGGGATCCGGTACTGGGGCTCTTCGTACTGGACGACCGTTTGCTGAAGCCCTCCGGCGGTCCGCGCAAGGACTTCCTGTTCCGGTCGCTCGAGGCACTGAACGAGCAGCTCGACGGCAGACTGATGGTGGTACACGGTGACCCCGAGACGGTGGTGCCGAAGGTGGCGAAGGCGATCGACGCCGACGAGGTCCACATCAGCGCCGATTACGGTCCGTACGGCCGGGAGCGGGACCAGCGCGTCGGCGAGAAGGTGACGCTGGTCGAGACCGGTTCGCCGTATGCCGTTGCGCCCGGACGAATCACCAAGGACGACGGTGAGCCGTACAAGGTGTTCACGCCGTACTCACGGCAGTGGATGGAACACGGTTGGCGCGGACCGGCCGATACGTCCGCGAAAACCGTGACGTGGATCGACCCCGACGACGTGAAAGGCGTGAAGAGAGCGAAAGTTCCGAGCGAGAAGGAGACCTCCGACGCCGATGCAGGCGAGAAAGCCGCACTGGCGCAGTGGAAGGACTTTCTCGAGGACGTGTCGAAGTACGACGACGAACGCAACCGCCCCGATCTCGATTCGACGAGCCGGATGTCGGTGCATCTGAAGTACGGCACCATTCACCCGCGAACCATGTTGGCGGACCTGGGCAAGCTCCGCAACGAGGGTGCCGCTGCGTATCGGAGGCAGATCTGCTGGCGAGACTTCTACGCCGACATCCTGTTTCAGCGCCCCGACAGTGCGCGGGAGAACTACGTCAAGAAGTTCGACAAGATCGAACTGGACTCGGGCAAGCACGCCGACGAGCTGTTCGAGGCCTGGTGCAAGGGCGAGACCGGCTTTCCGATCGTCGATGCCGGTATGCGGCAATTGAACTCGGAGAAGTGGATGCACAACCGGGTCCGTATGATCGTCGCGTCGTTCCTCGTCAAAGACCTGCACCTGCCGTGGTGGCGAGGTGCCCGCTATTTCATGCAGCATCTCGTCGACGGCGATCTGGCCAACAACCAGCACGGCTGGCAGTGGACCGCGGGCACCGGTACCGACGCCTCGCCGTACTTTCGAGTGTTCAACCCGATCACCCAAGGTGAGAAATTCGATCCGACAGGCGATTACGTGCGGCGCTGGGTGCCGGAGCTACGCGGTGAGGAGGGAAAAGCCGTGCACACGTTGAAGTTCGGCCGACCCAAGGAGTACGTGGATCCGATCGTCGACCACAAGCACGAGCGTGAGGTTGCTATCGCTCGGTTCAAGGCGCTGTAACGGCTGCTATTTCCTGCGGGACAACCCGACCCCGACGAGGCAGATGACACCGCCGACGACGGCGAGAATGTGCGGTATCTCGCCGAGCAACAACCAGGCCAGAGTGATGGTGATCGGCGGCACCGCATACGTGGTGATGCCGAGCTTGCCTGCGTTCATTCTCGTCAACGCATAAGCCCAGGTGCTGAACGCCAGCGCAGTGGGAACCAGGCCGAGATAGACCAATCCGCCGGTGGCTCCGGCCGAGGCGGTCGACAGGTCGTCGAGCAGAGCCGGCGCGAACGGAAGCGTGCAGACCGCGCCGATGGTGCAGGCCATCCAGGTGACCTGCAGGCCGGGGACCGTGCGCAGTACCGGCTTCTGGCTGAGTACTCCGATCGCATAGGTCACTGCGGATACGAGACACAGTGCGATGCCGAGGAAGTCGGCGTCCGTCCTGGTGGTCGAGGTGGTGGTGACGGCGGTGACGACGCCGACCATGACGGCACCGGCGAACGCGATACCGGCACCGATCACCAACCACTTCGGAAAGCCCTCGCCCAGAAGCAGACCGGCGAACAGCGCCACCAGGATGGGGCCGATCTGAATGATCATCGACGTCGTTCCGGCGTCGACACGTTGCTCGGCGGCGTTGAGGGCGACGTTGTAGACGCCGAACCAGAACACGCCGACGCTGGCGATCTGTAACCACTGAGTGCGGTTCGGCTTGACCCACTGTCTCCTGACCAGCACGATCGCGCCGAGGGCGCACGATCCGATGAGGAGCCTGCCCAGAGCGAGTGGGCCGGCACCGAACGATTCACCGACGCCGCGGATGGCGACGAAGGCCGAGGCCCACGAGATCACCGTGACGGTGACCGCACCGAGTGCGAGCCAGTCGACGGCGGGGCGGGTGTCGAGATCTGTCATGCCGAGGACGCTATCGTGCGGGAGTGCCCCATGGCGCGCGGGTTTCGGCCATGGTTGCTTCTGTTTCCGCCTATCTGCCGAGGAGCTTCTCCAGCGCATCGAGGACCGCGGGATCCTCGATGGTCGACGGAACCCCGTACTGCTCACCGGCGACGATCTGTCGCATCGTCTTTCGGAGTATCTTGCCCGAGCGGGTTTTCGGCAGAGCTCCGACGATCGTCACATCGCGGAAGGTGGCCAGTGCACCGATTTGATCGCGGACCATGGCCACCAGTTCGGTACGCAATTGCTCCTCGGAGATGTTCTCCCCGGCTTTGAGTACTACGTATCCGCTGGGGCGCTGGCCTTTGAGGTCGTCGTGGATACCGATGACGGCGCATTCGGCGACGGCGGGATGGCCCGCGAGCACCGCCTCCATCGACCCGGTGGACAGGCGGTGGCCGGCGACATTGATGACGTCGTCGCTGCGACCGAGTACGTAGACGTAACCGTCGGCGTCGATGTAACCGGAGTCGCCGGTGAGGTAGTAACCGGGGAACGTATCGAGATACGAACGCTGGAAACGTGATTCGTCGTTCCACAGTCCAACCAGTGCACCGGGCGGCAGTGGCAGCTGCACGACGATGTTGCCCTCCGAGCCTGCGTCCACAGGATTACCGGACGCGTCGAGGATACCGACCTGAAATCCCGGTACCGGCACGGTCGGCGATCCAGGTTTGATCGGAAGTGGTTCCAGCCCGCGAAGGTTGGCGCAGATGGCCCACCCGGTCTCGGTCTGCCACCAATGGTCGACGACGGGTCGATCGAGGGTGCGTGAAATCCACTCGTACGTATCGGGATCGAGGCGTTCACCGGCGACGAACAGTGTCTCGAGCGAGGACGTGTCGTACTTCTCGAGCTCGGCGGCGTGCGGATCGACCTTGCGGATAGCGCGTAGCGCGGTCGGTGCGGTGAACAGGGCCCGCACACGGTGGTCCTGAATCACCCGCCAGAACGCGCCTGCATCGGGAGTCCCGACAGGCTTGCCCTCGTAGAGAACCGTTGTGGCACCGGCAAACAGCGGGCCGTAGACGATGTACGAGTGTCCCACCACCCACCCGACGTCGGAGGCCGTCCACATCACCTGGCCGGCATCCACGTCGTAGATGTTGCGCATCGACCACGTCAACGCGACGGCATGACCGCCGTTGTCGCGCACCACGCCCTTGGGCTTCCCCGTCGTACCCGACGTGTAGAGGATGTACAGCGGATCCGTCGCCGCCATCGAAACCGGTTGTGCGGCCGAGGCGTCGGCGATGAGGGTGTCCCAATCCAGCCACTCGTGTTCGCCGGGAATGCCCTCTCGTGCTTTCACGATCACGGCCGGTGTGTTCGCGGTCGTGAGCGTCAGGGCACGCTGCACCAACGGCAGATACTCGATGACGCGCCCCGGTTCGAACCCACCGCTCGCGGTGATCAGCAGTACCGGCTCGGCGTCGTCGATGCGCGCGGCGAGTTCTTTGGCGGCGAATCCGCCGAACACCACCGAGTGCACCGCACCGAGTCGCGCACACGCGAGCATCGCGATGACGGCCTCGGGAATCATCGGCAGATAGATGACCACGCGGTCGCCCGGTCCGACGCCCTGCGCGCGCAGCACCCCGGCGAAGCGGGCGGTCTCGTCGAGAAGTTCGGCGTAGGTGTAGCTCCGGGTGAGCCCGAGCATCGCCGAGTCGTAGATCAGCGCGGTGCGATCGCCGTGGCCGGCGTCGACGTGCCGATCGAGTGCGTTGACGCATGTGTTGAGACGGGCTCCGGGAAACCACTGCGAACCGTCGAACGCCGTGGTGGGAGGGGTGTCCCAGTCGACTCCCGACGCGGCCGCCAGCCAGAAATCCTCGCGGTTGTCGATGCTGCTGTCGAACGCCTGCCGATACTCGCCACTCATGTCTGCGAGCGTAGTTCGAGGTGGGGTGGTCCGGGCCGGGTTGCGCACTACCGGCGACGACCGGCGGAATCCCGTCGACCGGCGGTCGTACAGTGCACTCCTGCCCACACGCCGTCAATATTCACCGCCGGGGCGTCAAGATTGCGTCAACACCCCTGTTCGACGCCACCGCCCGGCGCAAGACTTCTTCTCATGACTCTTGTGGACATTCTTCCGTCTCTCGGTGCCGCCTACGTCTCGCGGTGCGATCCAGCGCTCTGGCCGGCGGACACTCACTGTGTGTGCGGCCGCATCACCGTCGACGGCGTCGCGCTCGAGGATGTGGCCGATGCCGAGGGCACTCCGGTGCAGTGGGGTCGGATTCTGATCACTCGCGTGCGGTCGGTCATCGCAGGCGAGGTGGGCGTCGATGCGGAGTTCGGTGATCTTCAGCAGGCCGTAGTGGTCAACCGGCACTCGGTGGGTCCGGTGGTCAAGGTCGACGTGCACGGTCCGGGGCGCTGCTGCGTCAGTCCGGTCGAGTTGCCAGCAGACCTCCGGGCGGGCGATGTGCTGGCGCTCGTAACCTCGCACGTGCGTGAAAGTTCGTAGCAGGGGTCGAGTTTCTACTCACAAGGCGACTCCGAGAGTGCGGTAGCGGCCGAGTCGCGCACTCGTCCGAGCTGCCGCTTCGAGGATCGACAGCTCGCGTAGTTCGCGGACAATGGCATCGGCGATGCGACCGGAGAACGCGGCCGGTTCGTCGGCCGCATCGGGGAGTTCGGGAACGATGGCGTCGACGATGCCGTCGCGCAGTAGGTCGACCGACCGAATGCCCTGAGCCTCGGCCATGTCCGGTGCATGGGCGGTATCACGGTGCACGATTGCGCTGGCTCCCTCGGGTGGAAGTGGTGCGAGCCAGGCACTCTGGGCACACAGGACGCGGTCCGCGGGCAGCAGTGCGAGTGCTCCGCCGCCGGTGCCCTGGCCCAGTAGTACCGACACCGTCGGGGTGTTCACGGTGACCAGGTCGGAGATCGACCGCGCGATCTCGGGAGCGAGACCACCCTCCTCGGCTTCCTTGGACAGCGCTGCGCCGAATGTGTCGATGACGAGTACCAGAGGTAGCCGGAGTTCCTCGGCCAGGCGCATGCCGCGGCGAGCTTCTCGTAGTGCTGCCGGACCCATCGTTGCCGTGGCGGTGCTACTGCTTCGGTCGTTACCGAACAGCACGCAGGAGACACCGCGAATGCGGCACAGGGACAACAGGATCGAGGTGTCGGCCTCGCCCTGGCCGGTGCCGCTGAGCGGAACATGTTCGGCCGCAGCATGTTCGATGATCTGCCGAATCCCTGGACGATCGGCGCGGCGCGACGACTGCACCGAGTGCCAGGCCGATTGCTGGGGAATGTTCGTACGTTCGACTTCGGGAACGTCCGTCCACACGGATGCGTCGACGATCACTCGCAGCGTGCGGATCAGCAAGTGACGCAATTGCTCGACCGGCACCACACCGTCGATGACACCGTGCTGGTACAAATTCTCGGCGGTCTGGACGCCATCGGGAAATGGCTTGTCGTACAGGGCCTGATACACCCGCGGGCCGAGGAACCCGATGAGGGCCTCGGGTTCGGCGACGGTGACGTGGGCCAGTGAACCCCAGGATGCGAAAACGCCTCCCGTCGTCGGATTGCGGAGATACACCACATACGGCAGGTGCGCCGCTTTGTGTGCGGTGACGGCGGAGGCGATCTTGACCATCTGCACGAAGGCCAACGTTCCCTCCTGCATGCGCGTGCCGCCGGAGGTGGGGGAGGCAATGAGTGGCAGGCCCTCTGCAGTGGCGCGCTCGATTGCGGAGGTGATGCGCTCGGCCGCCGCGACGCCGATCGATCCGGCGAGAAACGCGAACTCGCAGGCAACGATTGCGACGCGTCGGCCGTCGATGGTGCCCTCGCCGGTCAACACCGATTCGTCGACGCCACTCTTCTCGCGAGCCTTGGCCAGATCCTTCAGATAGGACTCCCCAGGATGGACGTCCACGGGCGTGGAGTCCCACGACACGAACGATCCGCCGTCGAGAACGGAATCGAGAATCTCGGCGGCGGATGTCCGTGGGCTCATGGCGCGAACTCTATCGAGCGAATGCTTCCTTCCACGAGACGGTCTTGCCGATCCGAAGAATGGAGCGCTGATAGATCTTCGCTGCGCCCATCGCCAGGATCGCGGTGGTGATCACCATCAGGACTGCCGAACCGACGATCTGCACCGGCGAGGTCACGCCCGCGGCGATGCGCAGCGGCATCATGATCGCCGAGAACGGCGGGATCCAGCTCAATGTGTTGGCGAGAGTGCTCTCCGGATCGCTGACGGAATAGAAGGCCGCGAAGAACATGGCCATGATCAGGATCAGCAGTGGCATGGTTGTCGAGTTCACGTCCTCCTGCCGCGAGACCATGGATCCGCCCGCTGCATAGAGCACTGCGAAGAACGCGAAGCCGAGAATGAACCACGCGAGTGTGGCCGCGAAGACACTGACCGCGGCACCGGTGACGGTGAGTACGCCTGTGCCCAATCCTGCTCCCACACCGGCAATCCCGTACAGAGCGAGCTGCAGGATGCCGACCGCACCGATGCCGAGAATCTTGCCCCAGAGCAACTGCAGGGGGCGAACGGTGGAGAGCAGCAGTTCGACCACGCGCGAGGACTTTTCTTCGACGACGCCCATCGCGACGTACATGCCGAAGCCGATGATCTGTGCGTACAACAGGAACACGGCCGACAGGGCCAGGGCGGTCCGCTGACCGGCTTCCGGGTCGGGCGGATCGATCGCGTCGACGGTGACCGTCGCGGCACTCGTCGCTGCCCCGAGCTCGTTCTGGTCGACACCCTGTTGCGCCAGTGCAGCATTCGTGGCCTGCGTCGCGACACTGCCTTCGACGACGGCGCGCAACGTGCCGGTCAGTTCGGACTCGGTGACGGCCGTGTATGCGCCTGCGTTGCCGTCCGGAACCAACGCCACGTCGAGATCCCCGGATTCGACGCCACTGCGCGCGGCCGCCGCGTCGGCAACGTCACGGACTTCGACGGGGCTACCGACGGCGTCGCCGGTCGCCTCCAATACCGTTGCAATGGACTGGTCCCCGGCGACGCCGATGACGTCGCGCTCTTCGTCACCGCTGCCGGAGAAGATCGAGAATGCGATGATGCCGCCGACGATGACGGCCAGGATGATCACGTTGCTGATGACGAAGCTCTTCTTCATCACCTGAACGGTGAACTCGCGCTTGGCTATCAAGGACACTGCGCTGAAGGAGTTCAGTTGGGAGCTCATGCCACTACCGCCTCTCGGAACAGGTCGCTCAGGGAAGGTTTCTGGATGGAGAATTCGTGTACCGGTCCGGTCGCGAGTGCGGCCCGCAGGACTTCTTGATCGTCGGCTCCCGGTGCCAGCCCGAGAACGGTGACGCCGTCGCTGTGCCCGAGTGTGCTCACTCCGGCGATGCCCGACGCCCATCCGGGGGCAGCGTTCGGTGCGTGGACGTGCAGGTGCGAATCTCCCGATCCGCGGAGTTCGTCGACGGTTCCTACGGCTTTCATCGAGCCGGCGGCGATGATGCCGACGCGGTCGCACAGCCGCTGAACCAGATCCAGTTGGTGGCTCGAGAACACCACCGGCACTCCGGCAGCGGCCTTTTCGCGCAGTACCTCGCTCATGACATCGACGGCGATCGGGTCGAGGCCGGAGAACGGCTCGTCCAAGACCAGAACCGCGGGATCGTGCACCAGCGCTGCTGCCAACTGCACGCGCTGCTGGTTGCCCAGGCTCAGTGCGTCGACGGTGTCGTTGACGCGCTCGTCGATGCCGAGGCGTTCGGTCCAGCGGATCACCGCGGCTTTGGCATCCTTCGACGAGAGGCCGTGCAGCTCGGCCATGTACGCCAATTGCGGGCCGACCTTCATCTTGGGGTACAGCCCGCGTTCCTCCGGCATGTAACCGATGGTGCGGCGGACATCGAGGTCGACGGGCTTGCCGCCCAACAGAACCTGGCCGGAATCTGCCGACAGCACTCCGAGCGCGATGCGCATCGTGGTGGTCTTGCCCGCGCCGTTGCTGCCGACGAAGCCGAACAGTTCGCCCGGCCGGACGTCGAAACTCAGGTTGTCCAGGGCGATCTTGTCGCCGTATCTCTTGGAGACGGAGTCGATCGTGAGGGTGCTCATGGTGCCCTTTCGGTCGTTACTGCTGGTCGAACTCTTCGGTGTCTTCTGGTTCGGGGTCGGGGGTTATCCACGCAAGAATGATTGCCGGGGTCGATATTCCGATCATCAAGGCTGCGAGAGTCCATCCGCCGCCGGCGTAGGCGAGACGGGGGAGGTCTGGAAAGGTCGTGGACAGGACGATCAGCGCGAAGGCCGCAGCCATGACCAACCCCTGCGTGACGGTGAGGCCGATGGATCGAGCTTCGTTGCGCTGCTGTACTTCCCATTCGTCCAGTGCTCCGACGGGTGCATCGCTGTGGCGGCCGGAGACCGTTTGTAGAGCGGTCCAGATCGGTATGAAGATGAGTGCGGCGGGAATCCAGGCGATTGCGGCCCACGAGAAGAACAGCGTCGAGATGCTTATGACGAGGAACGTCAGGTCGGCAGCCATCACTGCGATGGCGAGAATGCGGCGTCGATGTTGCGTGCGCCATTTCGGAAGCCAGTGTCTCGTGTTGGCGTCGTTCTCGAGGAATCGCCGGGTGCGATAGGCCTGATAGCGGGTGAGGATGTCGGAGCCGGGCGTGGTCATCGATCCTTTTCCTTTCGGAAGAGTTCGGCCGAGAGTGGTCCGAGTTCGGTGCGTGAGAACACCGCTTCGATCGGCAGATCGAAGACGTCGCAGATGCGCATCGCGAGGTCCAAGCTCGGGTAGTGGTCGCCTCGTTCCAGGGCTCCCACCGTCTGGGGATTCACTTCGACGAGTTCGGCCAGTTGCGCGCGGCTCATCTTTCGTTCTGCCCGCAGAACACCCACCCTGTTGTAGATCGGGAGCGCGGTACCGCGCTTGACGGGGCTCATGACAATCAAGTGTTGTATAAACCCAACGATGTGTCAACCGTTAATAACAAAACTACTGATTTGTCTACGGGGTCTGCTGCTCCCGAGTGGAGGCGACGATGGCGCGCATCGTGGTCAGAAACTCAACGATCGTTGCCCGCTGCTCTGGCGTGAAGCGGGCGAGCTCGTCGACGGCCTGGCCGATGACGGGGCCGAAGAATGTTGTCCCGAGTTCCGACGCGTGCGCAGTCACGCGCAGCAGTACTCGCCTGCGGTCGGACGGGTCGGGCTCGCGTAACACCAAGTCACGCTTGGTCATTCGATCGATCAGGGCCGTGACCGACGCGGATTCCAGGCCCAGCTGGGTTCCTAGCCAACCGGGCGTAGCGCGCGTTCCGGCTCGGTCCGCGTCGAGGAGACAGATCAGCGCCCGGATATCCGTCGGGTGGAGCGCATGTCTCTGCGCGAATTCTGCGCCCAGAAGATCGAGGTCGACCGTCAGTGCGCGTAGCTGATGGACGGTGGAGGCGGGCTCGGTCATGTGCTGATCCCTCGGGAGATGCTGGACGAGATGTCTCTCCATTGTCTACTATCTCGATCATCGAGAGAATGGAGGGTTGCAGTGACGCTGGACGAATTCTTCTCCGCCTACGACCGGGTGCTGCAGAAGTGGCCGGCGGATACCCAAGCCATCGACGTGAACACGGTGCACGGTGCCACACGAATCAACGCTTGCGGGCCCGTCGACGGTCCAGCGCTGGTGTTGCTGCCGGGCGCGGGTGCGACGTCGACCGTCTGGTTCGCCAATGTCAACGCGGTCTGAAGGCACTATCGGGTGTACGCAGTGGACCTGATGGGCGACGTCGGACGGAGCGTGCCCGGTGAACGCGCCATCGACTCTGTCGAGGAGCTACTGGATTGGCTGTCGGCCGTCCTCGACGAGTTGAACCTGCCGACCGTGGCACTGTGCGGCCATTCCTACGGCGCGATGATCGCACTGGCCTATGCGCTACGTCACGAGAACCGCGTGGATGCGTTGACCCTACTCGATCCCAACGCATGCTTCGGCTCCATGAGTCCGCGCTACCTGCTGCACGCCCTACCGATACTGCTGTCTCGCAACGAGAAACGGCAGCGTGCTTTCGTCCGATGGGAAACCGATGGCGCGCAGTTAAATCCGGATTGGCTCGACGTACTTGCTCTGGGAGCCGCGCATGCTCCGACCGCTAAAACCATTGTTCCGAAGCGGCCGAAACCTGCTGCGTTCGCGAACTTCGGTGTAGCGACAACCGTGGTGCTGGCAGGGAATGGCAAGGTGCACAATGCCGCTCGGATCGAATCGGCGGTCCGAACCGTCCTGCCTGCAGCGCGGACCGTGATACTCGACGGAGCCACGCATCACACGTTGCCGATGCGTCCCGCCGCCGAGGTGAACGAAATCCTGCTGAGCTGACGTGATTCAGCGCGACCTACTTCTCGCTCAGCTGCCCATCGTTCATCGTCCAGTGACGAGTGCTGCGAACGGTGTCGAGCATGCGGCGATCGTGCGTCACCAGCAGCAGGGTGCCCTCGAAGTTCTCCATCGCGCGTTCGAGTTGTTCGATGGCGGGCAGGTCGAGGTGGTTGGTGGGCTCGTCCAACACCAGCAGGTTCACGCCGCGGGCCTGTAGCAATGCGAGTGCCGCACGGGTTCGTTCACCCGGCGACAGGGACGACGCCGGCCGCAGTGCGTCGTCGCCGCGCAGCCCGAACTTGGCCAACAGTGTGCGGACCTCGGCGTCGGGCCATTCGGGAACTGCTGCACTCAACGCGTCGGACACCGTGCCGTCACCGACGAAATATGCTCGCGCCTGATCGATTTCACCGATTGCCACACCCGAACCCAATGATGCCGAGCCCTCGTCCGGTTCCAGCCGGCGCAGCAGTACCGAGAGCAACGTCGTCTTGCCGGAGCCGTTGGGTCCGGTAATGAGGATGCGATCGCCCCAGTCGATCTGCGTCGTCACCGGACCGAAGGTGAACTCCGATCGGCGAACGACGGCTCCGCCCAACACCGCGACAACGGTCCCGCTGCGAGGAGCCGCCGCGATCTCCATCCGCAGTTCCCATTCCTTACGGGGTTCCTCGACCACTTCGAGTCGCTCGATGCGGCGCTGTGTCTGACGGGCTTTCGCGGCCTGCTTTTCGGTCGACTCGGCGCGGGTCTTGCGGGCGATCTTGTCGTTGTCGGTCGCCTTTCGTCGCGCGTTGCGGACGCCCGATTCCATCCAGTTTCGCTGCATCTGCGCGCGAGACTCCAACGCCGACTTGGTGTCTGCGAACTCGTCGTACTTCTCCCGTGCATGCTGGCGCGCAATTTCTCGTTCCGCGAGATAGGACTGGTAGCTGCCGTCGTACACATCGATGCGACGCTGCGCTCGATCGAGCTCGACGACACCGGTCACCGTCCGCGCCAGAAACTCGCGATCGTGACTGACGACGACGATGGCCGCCCGCGTCGCGACGACGAATTGTTCGAGTTGCTCGAGGCCTGCGAGGTCCAGGTCGTTGGTGGGCTCGTCGAGCAGAAGAATGTCGTAGCGTGCGAGCAGAATCGCGGCCAGTCCGGCGCGGGCGGCCTGCCCACCCGATAGGTCCGTCATGAATGCGCTGCCGTCGACATCGAGGCCCAGATCCGCGAGCACCTTCGTCGTGCGTTCCGCCAGATCTGCGCCGCCGAGCGCCAGCCACTTCTCGAGCGCAGGGGTGTAGAGGTCCTCGTCGGCAGGAGCGGAGCCTGCGGAGTGACCGGAGTCGCTGCCACCCAACGCCTCGGCGGCTGCGTTCATGGACGCTTCGGCCGAAGTGACCCCGGTCCGCCGGCCGAGGAAATCCAACACCGTCTCCCCGGCGATGCGCTCGGGCTCCTGCGCCAGATAACCGACGGTCGCGTCGGGCGGGCTGGTGTAGATCTCACCCTCGTGATCGGCCGTTCCCACGCCCGCCAGCAGCGTCAACAGCGTCGATTTACCGGCACCGTTCGCACCGACCAACCCGATCACATCACCCTCGGCCACCGTCAGATCGAGTCCGGAGAACAGGGTTCGATCGCCGTGAAAGGCGGCCAGATCGTCGATGCGGAGCGTGGCAGTCACCGGACCAGTATCCCCGGGACCGGGAACAGATTCACAACGCCGTCCGTTGGCATTCGTATGACGTATTCAGCCGAGACCAGTACTGTCCCGACCATCGTGCTCAACGACGGCACGTCGATTCCCCAGCTCGGGTTCGGTGTGTGGCAGGTTCCCGACGACGGTGCCCAGGCCGCCGTGTCCGAGGCGCTGAAGGTCGGATACCGCAGCATCGATACCGCCAAGGTGTACGAGAACGAGGCCGGCACCGGCAAAGCCATCGCGGAGTCCGGCATCGCGCGCGACGAACTGTTCGTCACCACCAAGCTGTGGAACGACGATCAGGGCTACGACTCCACCTTGAAAGCCTTCGACGCCAGCATGGACCGTCTGGGCCTCGAGTACCTCGACTTGTACCTGATTCACTGGCAGCAGCTCGATCGCGACAAGTACATCGACACGTTCAAGGCGTTCCAGAAGCTGAAGTCGGACGGCCGCATCGGTTCGATCGGCGTCTCCAACTTCACCATCCCCACGCTCGAGAAGCTGATGGACGCCGTCGGTGAGGTCCCGTCGGTCAACCAGATCGAGCTGCATCCGCGCTTCATCCAGGAAGAACTGCGCGCTTTCCATACCTCGAAGGGCATCGCCACGGAGGCGTGGAGCCCGCTCGGCTCCGGCACCGTTTTGGACGATCCGGCCTTTGCGCCCATCGCCGAGGCACACGGCGTCACCCCGGCCCAGGTCATTCTGCGCTGGCACATCCAGCTCGGCAACGTCGTGATCCCCAAGTCGGTCACCCCGGAGCGGATCGCGAGCAACTTCGACGTGTTCGGCTTCGAGCTGAGCAACGACGAGATTCAGCAGATCAACGCTCTGGACACCGCCGACGGCCGCACCGGCCCGGACCCGGACAAGTTCAGCAGCTGACCCGCCATGTGAGTGGAACTTCGTAGTGGACTACGAAGTTCGGAGTGGAGCCTGCGGAACGACCGCGGGCACAGTGCGCACATGGGGGCCTAGTCTGTACCCATGTCGGAACCGCTCGCAGGCAAGACCGTTGCCCTCACCGCCGAGCGGCGTGCAGACGAATTGGCCACCATGCTCGAACGCCGCGGCGCGAACATCGTTCACGCCGCGGCGATTCACGTTCTGCCCCTGATCGACGACTCGGAGCTGAAGTCGGCTACCGAAGGCATTGTCGATCGTCCCCCGAAGATCGTGGTGATCAGCACCGGTATCGGCTTCCGTGGCTGGCTCGACGCGGCGGCCGAATGGGGTGTGCGCGACGACCTCCTGGCAGCGCTCGGGCACACGCGAATCATTGCGCGTGGCCCCAAAGCGCGTGGTGCGATCCGGGGTGCCGGGCTGCGTGATGAATGGTCGCCCGCCACCGAAGCATCGCAGGAAGTCGCCGATCATCTTGCTGCCCAGGGTATTTCCGGTGCCGACATCGCCGTGCAACTGCACGGCGTCATCACCGAATGGGAACCGACGATTCACCTGAGCGATGCTCTGAGCGAACTCGGTGCGCATGTACGCCCGATCCCCGTGTACCGCTGGATCCGCCCCGTCGATCAGGCCCCGCTCATGGACTTGTTGGCACAGATCATCGAGCATCGAGTGGACGCAGTGACGTTCACGAGCGCTCCCGCCGTCGCCTCCCTGCTGTCGACGGCCAAGGACAACGGCATGCTCGACGCCTTCCTCGCCGCACTTCGAGGCCCCGTCGCCGCGATCTGCGTGGGGCCGGTGACGTCGGCCCCGTTGGATGCGTTGGGCGTTCCGACGTCGATGCCGGGCCGTGCGCGTCTCGGTTCCCTGGCCAAGTTCGTCGTCGAGCAGCTGGGTTAACCCAGAGTCTCGAGCAACTCCGTCACCGCTGCTCGCCCGGCCCGGTTCGCCCCGATCGTGCTCGCGGACGGGCCGTACCCCAGCAGGTGGACGCGATGGTTCGCGGCGACCCGGGTGGTCAGCCTGCCGTCCATGACGATTCCGCCGCCGTGCCCGCGCAGTCGCAGTGGGGCAAGGTGATCGAGGGCGCTGCGAAATCCGGTGGCCCACAGGATCACGTCGGCGTGCTGGGTCGAACCGTCCTCCCAGACAACGGAATCGGCGGTGATCGAGGAGAACATCGGCTTGCGTTCGAGAGCGCCACGTTCGCGTGCGGCAGCCAGCGACGGGGTGAGCAACAGGCCGGTCACCGAGACGACCGAGCCCGGCGGCAGGCCCGCACGCACCCGCTCCTCGACCATGGCGACGGCTTTGCGTCCGGCGTCGTGGTCGAACTGGCTGTCCCGGAACACCGGTGGTCGACGCGTCACCCATGTTGTTGTGGTGACCTGCGAGATCTCGTCGAGTAGCTGCACGGCCGAGATTCCGCCGCCGACCACGACGACGTGTTTGCCGACGAACTCGTCCGCGGTTCGGTAGTCCTTGGTGTGCAGTTGTCTACCGGTGAAGGTCTCGGCTCCGTCGTAGTGCGGAACGAACGGCTTCTCCCACGTTCCGGTCGCATTGATGAGGCCCTCGGCTATGACGACCGTGTCGCCGGCCTCGACCCGAAAGAGTGGTTCGCGGTCGCACACGACCGTCACCGTGACGGGGCGTCGGACATTCAGTTCGAACCGTTCCTCGTACGCGCGGTAGTAGCGGGGAACCGCGTCGGCTGCCGCGATGGATTCGGGTGGCTCGTCTCCCAGCGTGTCGGCGAACGGCATCCCGGGCAGATCGTGCACTCCGTTGACGGTGCTGAGCGTCAGCGACGGCCACCGGAACTGCCAGGCACCGCCAGGTCCGGGGGAGCGGTCGAGCATGACGAAGCCCGCACCTGCGGCAAGTCCGGCCCGCCTGAGGTGGTAGCCGGCCGAGAGCCCGGCCTGGCCGGCACCGATGACAGCAACCCGAGTGTCGATCACGAGTATCAGTAGATCAGGCCCCGCCCTGTGACCGCCGCTACCAGCCGGTAACCTGCTCGGCGTGATCGGACACACTCGTGACGGCGATGTCGTCATCCTGGAATTGCAGCGACCGGACAAGCGCAATGCGCTGAGCACGGATCTCTGTGTCGCGCTACGACGCGAAGTCGAGCAGGCGGATGCCGACGGCGCGCGGGTCGTGGTGATCACCGGGCAGGGCAGTAGCTTCTGCGCCGGTGCCGACCTGACCGGAGATGCGTTTCCCGACGCGTTCGGCGAGACGCTGGAAGGCATGCTCACCGCCATCGAGCGAGTGTCCGTTCCCGTCGTGGCGGCGATCAACGGGCCTGCCGTCGGAGCGGGGACGCAACTTGCCATTGCCTGCGACCTGCGGGTGGTCGCACCCGAGGCATTCTTCGAGATTCCCTCCACGCGTCTCGGAATCGCAGTGAGCAACTGGACGATCAAGCGGCTGGCGGCATTGGCCGGCGGCGGCGTGGCGCGCACGATCCTGCTCGGCGGCGAACGGGTGCACGCCGATCAGGCGTATACATGCGGTCTGGCCAACAAGCTCGGCGATCGCGATGTTGCCGCGCAGTGGGCGCACTCGATCACTGCCCTTGCACCCTTGGCGCTGCGACACCTCAAGCTGGTGTTCAACGACGACGGCGCGCACGACGATCCGACGCCCGCACAGCGCGCGGCATTCGAGGCCGCGTGGAGCAGTGCGGACATGAAGGAAGCGCGCCGCGCGAGAGCCGAGAAGCGCGCACCGAGATTCGTGGGCAAGTGATCAATGGAGCGCCCGACGCGGGCGACACGGCCTGGTTGCTGGCGAGCACCGCGCTGGTTTTGCTGATGACGCCGGGCTTGGCCTTCTTCTACGGCGGCATGGTGCGCTCGAAGAGCGTGCTGAACATGATGATGATGAGCCTGTCGGCCATCGCCGTCGTATGGCTGCTGTGGTTGGCGTTCGGGTTCTCGATGGTGTTCGGCGACAACGTGATCGGCGGTTGGATCGGAAACCCGTTGCAGTACGCCGGTTTCGAGGGTTTGCTCGGCGGCGTGTACACCTCGGCGGCGGGCACGGTGTCGATTCCGTTGGTGGGAACCGTTCCGGCGTTGGTGTTCGCGGCATTCCAAGCGGGATTCGCCATGGTGACGGTCGCGCTGATCTCCGGTGCCGTCGCAGACCGGATGCGGTTCGTGCCGTGGGTGCTGTTCGCGGCCCTGTGGTCCACGCTGGTGTATTTCCCTGTGGCGCACTGGGTTTTCTCGCTCGACGGGCTCACCAGTGAGTTCGGCGGGTGGATCACCAACAGGCTCGGCGCGATCGACTTCGCCGGTGGCACGGCCGTGGAGATCAACGCGGGTGTGGCCGGGCTGGTGCTGGCCCTCGTGGTCGGCAAGCGGAGCGGGTGGCCGCGAGATCCCATGCGTCCGCACAATCTTCCGGCCGTCATGCTCGGAGCCGGACTGCTCTGGTTCGGCTGGTTCGGTTTCAACGCGGGCTCGTCGTTGGCGGCCGACGGCGTCGCCGCAGTGGCGCTGGTGAACACGATGGGCGCGGGCGCGCTGTCGATGGCGGCGTGGCTCGTCGTCGAGAAATGGCGGGACGGGCACGCGACGTCGTTCGGCGCGGCGTCCGGAGTGGTGGCCGGACTCGTCGCGATCACGCCGTCGTGTACTGCCGTCACACCGATCGGTGCAGCCGCGATCGGCATCGTCTCGGGTGCGTTGTGCGCGTTGGCGATCGGTCTCAAATATCGCTTCGGCTACGACGATTCACTCGACGTCGTCGGTGTGCATCTCGTCGGCGGTGTCGTCGGAACGCTGATGATCGGACTCGTCGCCAGTGCGCAGATGCCGGCGGGCAAGGACGGTTTGTTGTACGGCGGCGGTCTGCATCAACTCTGGGTGCAAGCCATCGCCGTCGTGGCGGTGTTCGCGTACACGGCAGTCGTCACCACCGCTATCGCGTTCGCAATCAAGGCCGTCATGGGCGTGCGCGCCGACGCGCAGCACGAGGCCGACGGCCTGGACGAGCACGAGCACGCCGAGTCCGCCTACGACTTCGGAGTGGGCCACGGAGGCAGCAACAAGCCTGGTCTTTTCGGTAAGTAGGGGCAAACCCTGCGCGTCCTTTACGAACCGATCGGTCGCTGAAAGTCGTTCTGTCCCTTTCGCGTTGATGCGATCGATCGTTGTTCGGTTCGACCCCTCTCGTTCATCTTCGGTTCGCTCTTCACGCTCGTTGTGCCCATAGCTTTTCGCTGCTCGGTATCGAGAGATGGACACGACGAAAGACTGAGGAACATGAAGCTGACTCGATTCGCGGCAACGTCCGCATTGGTCATTGCAGCGATGACGACCGCCATGGGCACCGCCTATGCGGATCCGGCCCCGGCTCCCGCCGCTGCCGTCGGGTGGAACGTCACCCAGGCCGGCAACCAGGTCCTCGTCGACACGACGGCCGGCACCCTGAGCAACGAAGACAACCACCTGGTCGTCCGTGACGCCAACGGCGCACTCGTCGACTCCGTACCGCTCGCCATCGCCGCCGACGGATTCTCGCACCCCGTCGCTGCCGACATCGACGGCAACCACGCCACTCTGACCGCAGATGTCTCGCCTGCCGCGGCAACCCCGGTCTCCACCTCCCTCCCCGGTCTGCAGCAAGTCGACCTGCCCGCCGCAGTCGCAGGTGTCAAGGACAACCTCAGCCTCACCGCCTCCGTCGGTGGATTCCTCGGTGCTGCAACCGGAATCGTCGGCGGGTGCATCCTCGGAATCATCACCGGAGTCGTCGTGACCGCACCGGTTGCAACTCTTCTCGGAGCGGGCCCCATCGGCGGCTGCGTCATCGGCGCAATCGCCCTCGGTGCCATCGGATCGCTCGCCGGCACCTCCGCCGGTGGCCTCGGCGCAGTCATCGGTAACGCCGGACAGTTCATCCAGCTGCTCAACGCTCCTCCCGCAGTGAAGAAGTAACACCGCCTCGACAACAGAACTGTGGCCCGCATCGGATATCCGGTGCGGGCCACAGTCGTCGAAAGGTCTAGCGAGCCAGGGCGAGATCTCCCACGTGAGCTCGCCGAGCTGCCGTCACGAGTTCGACGATGGCGTCCGCCACCTCGTGTGCTCGTTCGAGAATCACCATGTGTCCGGCCTGCGCGATACGTACCAACCGTGCGTCGGGCAGGTGGGATGCAAGGGTTTCCGAGTGTCGCATCGGCGTCATCAGGTCGTCCGAACCGCACAGCACCAGCGTGGGAATCGAGGCCAGCGCGGCCAGACCGGCCACCTCGTCGAGTCCGCGGAACGCGCCGAGGAAGCCGGCCATCGTCACGATGGACGTGTCGCCGAGCATCGCCGTCGCCAGAGTGACCACCCGCGGGCTGACTTTGTGGGAGCCGCATCCCGCCGTCCTGACGATGGGCGCGCACACCCCGCGACTGAGCCTCTTGGCACCCGACATCAATCGAGGGGCCCGTCGAACAGCTGCCTGAAACGCCGACACGGCCGGATGCGCGAGGCAGCGACCGAGCCCGTCGTCGGTGATCCCGCCTGCGGACGTCGCGATCAACCCGACCCCGACGAGGCGCGAGCCGACGGCATCCGGGTACTGACGCGCGTAGGAGAGCGCCGTCATGCCGCCCATCGAGTGTCCGATCAGAACGAACGGCCCGACCGGTACGACAGCGCGGATCACGTCGGCCAGGTCCTCGCCGAGCTGATCGATGGTGCAGCTGTCGGGCGTTGCGGCACCGGATTCGCCGTGGCCGCGGTGGTCGTACAGAACGATTCGCGTGTTCTCGCCCCAGACATCCTCGACGTGGGTGCGCAGCTCGGTCCACGACTGCATCCGCAGGCAGTGTCCATGGACGAACACCACGGTCAGAGCCGCATCGGGCCGTCCGAACTCGCGCACTGCGAGCGTGGTTCCGTCCCCTGCGGCGACGGTGCTCCGGCGACCGACCAGGTGGTTCTGCTCACTCGTACTCATGTGCGCTCCGCGGTGTCAGGGTCACGTGACGCGACGTGGATGTTGTCCGGTACGTCGCTCGTACGACACGCCGTGTTACCTGAGTCACATTCTTCTCGATTGTGGTAACCGATCCGACCAAGCCGAACGGTCGGCTGCCTCGAAGTACTGGTGAGCGTTCAGGTGAGGGCGCGCGTTGCCAAGAAGGAGATCGGCCATGAGCACTTCCATGGACACGCTCGAAGACGTCGTACCGCGGGCCGTCGCGGGTGACCGCGCCGCACTCGAACGCGTACTGGTGTTGATCCAGCCTCCGATTCGCCGCTACTGCGCCTCTCGGATCGGCAATCTCGATGTCGCGGCCGACGACGTGGTGCAGGACGTCTGCCTCGCTCTGGTCACCGCGATACCCAAGTACCGCGACATGGGCAAACCGTTCATGGCATTCGTCTACGGAATCGCTGCTCACAAACTGGCCGATGCCGGTCGCCGATCGGCTCTGCGGCAGACGTTCTCGACGGCCGAGCTGCCCGAGGAGGTGTCGGGTGAGGACGGTCCCGAGCAGGTCGCGCTGGGCGACGAACTCCGCTCCCATGCGCAGGCCCTGATGAACACCCTGCCCCCGAAGTACAGCAAGATCATCCTGATGCGAGTGGTGTGGGGCCTGACGGCACCGCAGACCGGCGAAGCTCTGGGAATGACGGCCGGTGCAGTGCGGGTGGCCCAGCACCGGGCGATGAACATGCTGCGCGCCGAACTGTCGAACTTCTCGCTACTGGCGGCCCGCACAGCTGCCTGACACCGCCCGGTGGATGGGTGTCCGAGACGTATGTCCGATAAGCCGGTTCGATTAACACCAGCTACATCGGCTCAAGACACGTCGGCAACGTGGCGGTTCTACGTTGTTGATCCATGACCGCCGTACAGCCAGCGCCGACAGACACCGCGCTCAAAGAGACGCTCGAGGACTATACGCTGCGCTTCGCGCCGCGTAGCTACCGTAAGTGGGGAACCGGTGTTGTCGCGACATCCGCGCTCGGTGGCATCGCGTATCTCGCGGATTTTGCCATCGGTGCCAATATCGGAATCTCGTACGGAACCGGCAATGCACTGTGGGGCATTCTGGTGTTCGCCGTCGTCATCTTCCTGACCGGCCTTCCGCTTGCCTACTATGCGGCCCGTTACAACATCGACCTCGATTTGATCACGCGTGGAAGCGGTTTCGGCTACTACGGATCGGTCGTCACCAACGTCATCTTCGCGACGTTCACGTTCATCTTCTTCGCGCTCGAAGGTTCGATCATGGCGCAGGGACTCGAATTGGGGCTGAGCATCCCGTTGCCCATCGGGTACGCGGTCTCGACGATCATGGTGATCCCGCTGGTCATCTACGGCATGAAAGCCCTTGCCAAACTTTAGGTCTGGACCACCCCGCTGTGGCTCGTCCTGATGGTGCTGCCGTTCGTCTACCTGGTGATCAGCAATCCCGACTCGGTGGGTGAGTTCTTCGCCTACGGCGGTCAGGACGGGGCCGAAGGCAAGGGCGTCAACGTCGGGTCGGTGATGCTCGCCGCAGGCGTGTGTCTTTCGCTCATCGCGCAGATCGCCGAGCAGATCGACTACCTGCGATTCATGCCGCCCAAGACTCCCGAGAATTCCCGACGCTGGTGGACGGCAGTGCTTCTCGCCGGCCCCGGCTGGGTCATCTTCGGTGCCCTCAAGCAGGTCGTCGGCCTCTTCCTCGCCGTGTACCTGATCGCCAACGTCGTCGACGGATCCAGCATCGCCAACGAGCCGGTGCACCAGTTCCTGGAGATCTACGAGAACTTCATGCCCGGCTGGCTCGCCATGACCCTCGCGGTGATCCTGGTCGTCATCAGCCAGATCAAGATCAACGTGACCAACGCGTATTCGGGGTCGCTGGCGTGGACCAACTCCTACACCCGCCTCACCAAGACGTATCCGGGCCGCATGGTGTTCGTGCTGTTCAACCTGGCCATCGCGCTGATCCTGATGGAAGCCAACATGTTCGACTTCCTCAACAGCATCCTCGGCTTCTACGCCAACTGCGGTATCGCGTGGATCGCGGTGGTGGCCTCGGACATCGTGTTCAACAAGTACATCCTGAAGCTCTCGCCCAAGGTGCCCGAGTTCCGACGCGGCATGCTCTACAACATCAACCCGGTGGGCTTCGGATCGATGGCGGTGTCGGCGATCTCGTCGATTCTGGTGTTCTTCGGGGCATTCGGGTCTGCGATCAAACCGTATTCGCCCATTGTGGCTCTCGTTCTCGCACTGATACTTCCGCCCATCCTGGCGGTGGCGACCAAGGGCAAGTACTACCTGCGACGCACCGATGACGGCATCGATCTGCCGATGTTCGACGAGCACGGCAACCCGTCCGACGAGCTCGTGATGTGCCACGTCAGCGGCATGGAATTCGAGCGACCCGACATGATCGCGTCCAACGTGCCGGGGCCCAACGGAGAAAAGCAGTACATCAGTTCGCTGTCACTGAGCACCGACAAGACGGGGGAGCACATTCTCCCGCCTCAGTGACCCAGCATGTGAGTGGAACCTCGTAGCAGGCTACGAAGTTCCACTCACATGGGGCGAAGCCGCTCAGATGGTGCGCGTCAACCGATCGGCGAGCAACTTGGAGAATTTCGCCGGATCCTTCAGCTCGGTTCCCTCGGCGAGAAGTGCCGTCGCATAGAGCAATTCGGCGGTCTCGGCGAGGTGCGGATCGTCGCTGCGATCCTCGCGGGCCTTCTTCAGTCCCGTCACCAGGTCGTGGTTCGGGTTGAGTTCGAGGATGCGCTTGGAGGTCGGCACGAACTGGCCCGAGGCCTTGTACATCTTCTCGAGCTGCGGGGAGAAGCTGAACTCGTCGCCGACGACGCAGGCCGGTGACGTCGTCAGGCGCGTCGACAGACGCACCTCCTTGACGTCCTCGCCGAGGGTGTCGGTCAGCCAGGTGAGCAGGTCGGCGAATTCCTTGTCCTGCTCCTCGCGCTTGGCCTCGGACTCCTTCTTCTCCTCTTCGGTGTCGAGATCCACCTCGCCCCTGGCGATGGACTGGAACGACTTTCCGTCGAAGTCGGTGACGTTGCCGACCCACACCTCGTCGACCGAATCGGTGAGCAGCAGCACCTCGAGACCGCGAGCCTTGAAGGCCTCCATGTGCGGCGAGCTCTCGATCTGCTGACGCGATTCACCGGTCATGTAGTAGATCTGCTGCTGGCCGTCCTTCATCCGGTCCACGTACTCGGCGAGGGTCGTCAGACCCTCTTCGGAGTGGGTGGACGCGAACGACGAGATGCCCAACAGGGTTTCGCGGTTGTCGGAGTCGGAGATCAAGCCCTCCTTGAGGACCGTGCCGAACTGCGACCACAGCGTCTTGTACTTGTCGGGCTGCTCGCTCTGCAGCTCCTTGACGGTCGAGAGCACCTTCTTGGTCAGGCGACGACGGATCGCGCGGATCTGCCGGTCCTGCTGTAGGATCTCGCGAGAAACGTTGAGCGAGAGGTCCGCTGCATCCACGACACCCTTGACGAAGCGCAGGTACTCGGGCAGCAGTTCCTGCGAGTCGTCCATGATGAACACGCGCTTGACGTACAGATGTACGCCGGCCTTGCTCTCGCGCATGAACAGGTCGAACGGTGCCTGCGACGGAATGAACAGCAGCGCTTGGTATTCGAATGTGCCCTCGGCCTTGAACGGAATGACCTCGAGCGGTTCGTCCCAGGCATGGCTGACGTGCTTGTAGAACTCCTTGTACTCGTCCTCGGACACCTCGTCCTTGGAGCGGGTCCACAGCGCCTTCTGCGAGTTGATCGTCTCGGTCTCGATCGTGACGGTGTCCTCGCCGCCTTCTTCTTCGCTCTTGACGCGCTTCTCCACGTCGATGCGAATGGGCCACGCGATGAAGTCGGAGTACTTCTTGACCAGTTCCTTGATCTTGCGCTCGGACGCGTAATCGTGGAGGTGGTCTTCCTCGTCGGCGGGCTTGAGCGCCAACGTCACCGAGGAACCCTGGGGGGCGTCGTCGACGTCGGTGATCTCGTAGGTGCCCTCGCCGGTGGATTCCCACTTGGTGGCGGTGCTCTCGCCGGCCTTGCGGGTGAGCAGCGTGACCTTCTCGGCCACCATGAACGTGGAGTAGAAGCCGATGCCGAACTGGCCGATCAGCTCCTCGGAAGCCGCTGCGTCCTTGGCTTCCTTGAGCTTCTTGCGGACCTCGGCGGTGCCGGACTTGGCGAGCGTGCCGATGAGGTCGATGACCTCCGAGCTCGACATGCCGATGCCGTTGTCCCGGATGGTGAGGGTACGAGCGGAGGAGTCGATGTCGATCTCGATGTGCAGATCCGAGACGTCGACGTCCAGATCTTTGTTGCGGTACGACTCCAGGCGCAGCTTGTCCAGCGCGTCCGAGGAGTTCGAGATCAGTTCACGGAGAAAGCTGTCCTTGTTGGAGTAGATGGAGTGCACCATCAGATCCAGGAGCTGGCGCGTCTCCGCCTGGAATTCGAGCTGTTCGGTACTCAATGTCTCCCCTTCTAGCAGCAAAACCGACGCGAATATTCTACGGCAAGGCTACGGGTGAGCTGCGAAGACGTCGGCGCCGCCTACTGTGGTGGCCGTGACGAAGACGAAGTTGGTAGCAGGAGCGACCGCAGCGTTGGGCGGGGCATGGTTGGCGCGTGCGCTGTGGGGTCTTCCGTCGGCCATCGGTGCCAGGAGAGTGCACATCACTCCGTACGCGGCCGGGTCCCCGCGCTACCGCGACCGCCGGTTCCACAACTCCGACCCCAGTTCCAGTTACGTCCCGGGCCGCGGCGAGAAGGGGCAGAAGAACATGCTCGTCTCGCTGTTCACCGAGCGAGGTAAGGGCAGGCCGCAGCGGCCGATCCCACTGGCACCGCCGATCGCGCCGGTGGACGCGGGCGAGCTGGCGGTCACCTGGTACGGACATTCGAGTGTGCTCGTCGAGGTCGACGGGTATCGCATTCTGGCCGATCCGGTGTGGAGCAATCGCGTGTCCCCGTCCTCGGTGGTGGGCCCGGCACGGCTGCATCCGACGCCGGTCGACCTGACGGACCTACCTCGGGTCGACGCCATCGTGATCTCCCACGATCATTACGACCATCTCGACAAGGCGACCGTGCAGAAGCTGGCGAGCACACAGTCGGCCCCGTTCGTGGTGCCGCTGGGTATCGGCGCGCACCTGCGCAAGTGGCGAGTGCCCGAGGAACGCATCATCGAACTCGATTGGGACGAGCAGACGGCGATCGGTGGCCTCACCGTCACGTGTACCGAGGCTCGTCACTTCTCCGGCCGCGGCCTGACTCGCGATTCCACGCAGTGGGCGTCCTGGGCGTTCGCCGGTCCGGTGCGGCGTGTCTTCTTCGGCGGCGACACCGGTTACACACCGAAGTTCGCCGAGATCGGCAGCAACTACGGACCGTTCGATCTGACGCTTCTTCCCGTCGGTGCCTACGACGTTCGGTGGCCGGACATTCACATGAATCCCGAGGAAGCTGTCACGGCGCACGTCGATCTGACGCCGTCGGGGATCTTCGTGCCGATCCACTGGGCGACGTTCAACCTGGCGTTCCATCCGTGGTCCGAACCGATCGTGCGGCTGCACGCCGCCGCCCAGGACGTGGGTGTGCAGGTTGCGGTACCGATGCCGGGTCAACGCATCGACGGTACGAGGGCCGTGCACGACGATCGCTGGTGGACCCGTCTGGGCTGAGGCAGCACTAGGCTGCACCCATGTCTATCGACGCCGATGCACAGCGGGACACCGGGCTGACCGAGGCGGAGGTCGCCGCACTGCGGGCCGAGGGGAAATCGAACGACGTTCCCGCTCGTGCTTCACGTTCGGTTCGCGACATCGTCCGGGGCAATGTGTTCACCCGAATCAACGCGATTCTCGGTGTGCTGCTGATCATCGTGCTCTCGACCGGTTCGGTGATCGACGGCATGTTCGGGCTGTTGATCGTCGCGAACAGTGGCATCGGAATCATTCAGGAGATCCGCGCGAAGCGCACGCTGGATCGGCTGGCCATCGTCGGCCAGAACAAGCCGCAGGTGCGACGCGACGGTGTCTCGCAACAGATTCCGCCCGACGAGGTCGTCCTCGGTGACATCGTCGAACTCGGACCGGGCGATCAGATCGTCGTCGACGGCGAGGTGATCGAGACGGCAAGCCTGGAGATCGACGAGTCGCTGCTCACCGGCGAGGCCGATACGGTGCACAAACTCGAAGCAGCGCAGGTACTTTCGGGTAGCTTCGTCGTCTCGGGCAGTGGGGCCTACCGGGCGACGAAGGTCGGACGCGACGCCTATGCGGCCAAGCTCGCCGAAGAGGCCAGCAAGTTCACCCTGGTCAAGTCCGAGCTCCGCAGCGGTATCGACAAGATCCTGAAATTCATCACCTACCTGATGATTCCGGCCGGGGCGCTGATCATCTACAACCAGTTGTTCTCCAGCGGGCAGGCTTTGAAGCCGGCCTTGAACGGCATGGTCGCGGCCCTGGTCCCGATGGTCCCCGAGGGTCTCGTACTGATGACGTCGATCGCTTTTGCCGTGGGCGTCATCAGGCTCGGTCAGCGGCAATGTCTGGTGCAGGAGCTGCCTGCGATCGAAGGGCTCGCCCGAGTCGACGTGGTGTGCGCCGACAAGACTGGCACCCTCACCGAGAACGGCATGCGGCTCTCGGAATTGGTGTTGATCGACGAGCGCGACTCCGACTCGGTGACAAAGGTATTGGCGTCTCTGGCGTACGACGACCCGCGGCCCAATGCCAGTGTGCAGGCCGTAGCCGAGGCGTACCCCGACGCGCCGGGGTGGACGCAGAGCGCGGTGGCCCCGTTCTCCTCGGCCAAGAAGTGGAGCGGTCTGTCGTACGGCGAGCACGGTAACTGGCTGCTCGGTGCCCCGGACGTGTTGCTCGACCCGAGCTCGGAGACCGCGCGACAGGCCGAAGATGCCGGCTCCAAGGGTCTGCGGGTACTGCTGCTCGCCAGCAGTGACCTCGCCGTCGACGACACCGCGGCGCCGGGAGTCGTCACCCCGCGGGCTCTGGTGATTCTCGAGCAGAAGGTGCGCGAGGACGCCCGAGACACGTTGGACTACTTCGCAAGTCAGCACGTTCAGGTCAAGGTCATTTCCGGGGACAACGCCGTGTCGGTCGGCGCGGTCGCCGGCTCGCTCGGACTTCCTGGTGGCGACGCCCCGATCGACGCACGTGACCTGCCCGAGGATTCCGAGCTACTGGCCGACACCGTGCAGAACTCGACGACGTTCGGCCGCGTTCGGCCGGACCAGAAGCGTGCGATGGTGGGCGCGTTGCAGTCTCGAGGTCATACCGTTGCGATGACCGGTGACGGCGTCAACGATGTGCTCGCACTGAAAGACGCCGATATCGGTGTCTCGATGGGCTCGGGTAGTGCGGCCACGCGTGCCGTCGCACAGATCGTGCTGTTGGACAACAAGTTCGCGACGTTGCCCTATGTGGTGGGGGAGGGGCGACGCGTCATCGGCAACATCGAGCGCGTGTCCAACCTGTTCCTGACCAAGACCGTGTACTCGGTGTTGCTGGCGTTTCTCATCGGGCTCTCGGGAGTGCTGTCGCAGGTCTTCCATTTCGAGCCGATTCCGTATCCCTTCCTGCCGAGGCACGTGACCATCGCCGCGTGGTTCACCATCGGCATTCCGGCGTTCGTGCTCTCGCTGGCCCCGAACAACGAACGGGCACGCAGCGGGTTCGTCTCGCGGGTGATGCGGTTGGCCGTTCCGTCCGGGTTGATCGTCGGCTCGTGCACGTTCGTGTCGTATCTGCTGGCCTACGCGGGTCCGAACGCCACCGAGACTCAGGTGACCCAGGCGAGCACCACCGCACTGATCACGTTGATCATGATCGCGCTGTGGGTACTGGCCGTCGTCGCGCGGCCGTACACCTGGTGGAAGGTGGTGCTGCTCGCGGGATCCGTCGGCGGATACCTGCTGTTGTTCGCAATCCCGTTCTGCCGCACCTTCTTCAAGCTCGATCCCTCGAACGTCGGTGCCACCACGAGCGCGTTGATCATCGGCGCTGTCGGTATCGCACTCGTCGAGATTGCCCACCGATTCGGATCGGTACTGCGTAATCGAACGACTCTGCGCAACGGACAGAACGAAACGTAGACTGGGGGCGTTCCGTTTCACCCGACTGGCAGGAGAGTTTCATGGGCTTCGCAGACAATTTGAAGGGCATGGTCGACAAGGGCAAGAACCTTGCGGCAGAGAACGCGGACAAGATCGACGACGTCGTGGAGAAGGCCGGGGACTTCATCGACAACAAGACCGGCGGCAAGTACGCGGACAAGATCGACAAGGCGCAGGAAGCCGCCAAGAAGGCAATTCCGGACAAGTAGGTCGATTCGGACCGTCCACCCGGTGTTCGGGTCGTCGGTGGTGCCGTAGGGCGCTGCGGGCGGCAGAATCGGGCGGGTGGACGGACCGGTACTTCTTCTCGTAGTCATCTTCGCGATCGCGGTCGCGGGATTCGCCAAGCGTCTGGACCTGCAGGTCCCGCTCGTTCTGGTGACCGTCGGATCCATCGCATCGTTCGTGCCCGGCGTACCGCACATCAGTCTCTCGCCCCAGCTCATCCTCGGTGTCGTGCTGCCGCCGTTGCTGTACTCCGCGGCGCTGAACTACTCCTTCGTCAGTTTTCGCCGCAACATCGGACAGATCCTGCGCCTCGGTCTGGTGATGGTGATCGTGACGACCGTGGCCGTCGGGTACTTCGCCAACCTGCTCGTTCCCGAGCTGACTCTGGGTGCGGCCCTCGTGCTCGGTGCCGTCGTGGCCCCACCCGACGCGGTCTCTGCGATCGCCGTCGGCCGCAAGCTCGGCCTGCCCGCGAGAATGATGGCCATCCTCACCGGGGAGAGCCTGGTGAACGACGCGGCCGCGTTGACCTTGTTCACCTTGACAGTTGCGTCGGTGACGGGCAGTCGTATCGAACTCGGCTCACCGGTCCTGTTCTTTCTGTACGAGATCGTCGGCGGCGTGCTGGTCGGATTCGTCCTCTCGCGCATCGTTCGTTTCGTGCGAAACCGGATCGCCGACTCGGCGCTCGAGACGGTGCTCGGACTCGTCCTGCCGTTCGCGGCGTATCTGGCAGCGGAAGAGATCCACGCGTCCGGCGTGTTGGCCGTCGTCACCGCAGGTTTCGTACTGGGCCGTGTCACGGCCGACGTGTCGGTCTCGACCCGGGTGCAGGAGCGCCAGGTGTGGCCCACGGTGGACCTGCTGCTGGAAGCATTCGTGTTCGCGTACATGGGTTTACAGCTGAAGTTCGTCATCTCCGAGGTGCAGCGCGAGGGTCTTCCGGTACACCATATTTTCGGGTACGCGCTGCTGGTGCTGCTCGTGGTCATCGTCGTTCGTCCGGCCTGGATCTTCTTCAACTCCGGGAGAAACCTGCTCTTTCGCACGGTGTTTCGCCGCGAGGGGGTGGCCGACGGCCTGACGTGGCAGCAGAACCTGGTGCTGTCGTGGGCCGGGATGCGCGGGGTGGTGACTCTCGCCGCAGCCGCGGGTGTTCCGTTCACCACCGTGCTCGGCGACGAATTTCCCGGGCGGGCGGTGATTCAAGCGGTCGCGTTCGTCGTCGCAGTCGGAACGTTGCTGCTGCAGGGCCTGACGCTTCCGCTCCTTATTCGGCGGTTGGACGTCGCCGATCCACTCGAGCAGCAACGCAACGACAACCAACGATTGCTCTCGCAGGCCATCGCCCGCACGGCTGCCGAGACCTACCTCGAGCGGGCCGCGAAGGACGGCATCTCCGGCGTCGACAGTGACCGGGTAGCCGAGGTGATCGCGCGCGTGCGGCGGTCGGTGCGAGCCCGGATGGACGCGGACGAGACCGAGGACCGCGAGAAGCGAATCGCGGCGGCCGGCGCGCTGTTCGACACCCTGCGGCACAATGTCCTGGTCGCGCAGCGGGCCGCACTGATCGCCGCCCGCGACTCGGGGGAGTTGGACGACGAAGCCCTACGCGCAGTGTTGAATGGTCTGGACGTGGAAGAGATCGCGGCCGAGGCACGCATCGAACGACGCACGACGTAGACGACGAACACAGTGGGAGCGCTGAGACAGTGAGGTCGACCGGACTGGTGGCCGCCGCGGCACTCGTGTTCGCCCTCGCCGCGTGCAGTTCGCCTGCCGTGCCTCCCGTGGCTCCGGCACCCACGTCGAATCCGGCACCCACGTCGAATCCGGCACCCGAGGGCTCCGACCGCGGGTCGATCGTCTCGTCGATGCCGCTCGGCCAGGTCGACATCGGTGTTGCCTTCCTGGGTGGATCCGCCACGAAGATCGTCTACCGCACCACCGACGGCGTCACCGGTGGCGGAACCGAGGCATCGGCAACGGTGTTCGTGCCCAAGGGTTCTGCGCCTGCCGGTGGCTGGCCGATCGTCTCGGTCGGGCACGGCACCACCGGTGTCACCGACGAGTGTGCGCCCTCGCTGTATCCGAACCTGTTGGGCACCATCGGCCTGGTGACGCCGTTCCTCGAGCGCGGCACCGTCGTGGTGGTGACGGATTACCAGGGTCTGGGGACTCCGGGGGATCCGGCGTATCTGAACATCGATGCTGCGGCCTACGACGTCATCGATGCCGTGCGCGCCGCGCGTACCGTGGTGCCCGACGTCGGAACCCGATGGGGTGCCATCGGCACTTCTCAAGGGGGACAAGCGGTCTGGGCCGCTGCGGAGCGTAATGCGGAGTACCGCGACGGTTTGGAACTGGTCGGAGTCGCCGCGCTGTCGCCTGCAGCCGATCTGACGCGGTACTTCGCAGCCGACACCGAACAGACCCTGTCCCGTCAGTTGCTGGTGCCGTTTCTCTACGAGGGTCTGCACGTCACGGATCCGAGCGTCGAGCGCTCCGACTACATCCGCGGCACCTTCGCCGACAACGTGACCGCGCTGACGGCGTGCAGCGATCTGCTCGGTTTCTCCAAGGCCGACGCGGGTGCCGTCATCGATCCGGCCGATGCCGTCCCGGCCGATGACCGGGCCGCGAATCGTATGACGGACTGGCTCCGATCGGTGGCGCTGCCGACGTCCCGCACCGATGTTCCGCTGTTCGTTCTGGTCGGCGAGCGCGACGACCTGATCGATCCGCAGTGGACCCGCGACGCCGTGGCGAAAGCCTGCGGACTCGGCGACGACGTGGAACTGCGTGCGGAACCCGAGCAGGGGCACGCGGATCTGGCCGCCAACGGTATCGGCGTCGACTGGCTCGTCGAGCGCTTCTTGAAAGTTCCGACCACCGGGACCTGCGCACGATGACCGCGGCACTGGCGTGGATGGCGGTGATCGTGGCGGCGATCGTCACCGCCATCGCGCTGATCAGCTTGCGTGGGCGACGCGATCTGACCACCCCGGAGGAGCGTGCGGTTCACGCCACCCTGCATACCGCGTCGTTGGCGGCGAAGCCGCTGCGGAACGGTCTCGATGCCCGCTCGGCTGCTGCCGCTGCTCCCCATCTCAGGGTCCTGACCGGGGCGGATGCATTGGGGATCTGTGATCCGAGTGCGTCGCTGCTGGCCTGGGACGGGCCGTGGCAGGAGTTGACGCCGGCGTTCGTGGAGGCGGCCAGACGCGCCGTCGACGGGCAGCGGCGCGTGCTCGTGCGGCTTCCGCTCGGCTCGATTCACGAGGTCAAAGCGCTGGTGGTGCAGCCGTTGATCGACGAGGATTCGCCGGTGGTGGGGGTGCTCGGTGCCGCGGTGGTGGCCGAACCAGGGCCCGGCATGCTCGGGGCCATCGCGGAGGTCGCGCGCTACGCGTTCGGTCAGATCGAACTCGCCGAACTCGACGCATCGCGGGCGCGGTTGGACCGAGCGGAGGTGCGTGCGCTCCGGGCCCAGATCAGCCCGCACTTCATCTACAACGCGCTGGGCACCATCGCGTCGTTCGTCCGTACCGACCCGGATCGGGCACGGGAACTGGTGCTCGAATTCGCCGATTTCACCCGGTACTCCTTCCGCAACGCCGGGGAATTCACCGTGCTCGCCGACGAGCTGCGCAACATCGATCGGTACCTGACGCTCGAACGGGCCCGGTTCGGCGATTCGCTGCAGGTCACCCTGCAGGTGGCTCCCGAGGTGCTCGGGGTGGCGCTGCCGTTTCTGGCGCTGCAGCCACTGGTGGAGAATGCCGTCCGGCACGGGTTGTCGGGCAAGGCCGACGGCGGTCGCGTCACGATCATTGCCGCCGACGAGGGCACCGACGCCGTGATCAGCATCGAGGACGACGGAGTGGGAATGGACCCCGAGGTACTGCGATCGGGCAGCCTGCACACCGAGGATGCGGCCCACGTCGGACTGGCGAACGTGGACGATCGGCTGCGGGCGGCCTTCGGAAACGACTACGGTCTCGTCGTGGACACCGCACCGGGAGCAGGAACGAAAGTGAGCATGCGGGTGCCCAAGTTCAGGCCGGGGGTGCGGGCATGACGCATCCAGCGAACTCCGGTTCGGCGCGCGGGCTGGTCGTGCTGGCGGTCGACGACGAGCGGCCTGCCCTGGACGAGCTGGCTTTCCTGCTGCGCGAGCAGGAGGCCGTGGCCGAGGTGTACACCGCGCAGGACGCGACCACCGCCCTGCGCCAACTCAAGCAGACCTCCGGCCAATCCGTGGTCGATGCAGTGTTCCTCGACATCAACATGCCCGGCCTCGACGGCCTCGAGCTCGCCGGAATCCTGTCGGCGTTCGCTCGGCCACCTGCGGTCGTGTTCGTCACCGCGCACGACGATCGAGCACTGGCTGCCTTCGATCTGGGCGCGGTGGACTACCTCCTCAAACCGTTGCGCGACGACCGCTTGGCCGAGGCCGTCCGACGGGTTCTGCTCGCCCGTCGTCGGCCCGCCGAGTCGGCCGAATCGGCTGCCGACGAGGTCATCCCGGTCGAGCTCGGTGGAACCACCACGCTGGTACATCGGTCGTCGGTGGCGTGGGTGGAGGCCGACGGTGACTACGCGCGGCTGCACACCGCCACCGGTTCGCACCTGGTGCGCATTCCCATCTCGGCTCTCGAAAGTCGTTGGGCCGATGCCGGTTTCCTGCGAGTGCATCGTTCGTATCTGGTGTCGCTTCCGTTGGTCACCGGAATCAGAAGCGTCGGTTCGGGCTTGGTGGTGTGTCTGCGCGCCACCGGCGCGCTGCCGGCCTGCGAGCTACCGGTGAGCCGGCGGCACACCAGAGAACTCAAGGACCGGCTCGTGCGCGGTCCGCTGCAGTCGTGGTCGTCGCGGTGACGAGAGGTGCGCGGTGAGTCAGCCGCACCGGGAGCGGGTGGTGCTCTCGCAGCGCCGCGGCGCGCGCCTGGTGCGCACCCGCGTCGAGGTGCAGGAGCAAACCGAGGTGGGCGACGCGCTGGTGCGAAGCCTGGTGCGTGCGCAACTCCTGCTGTCGCTGCGCCTGGCAGTGATGACGTTGTCGATCCTGTTCGCGATTCCCCTGCTGGGCATGCTGCTCACCCGTTTCACCGATGTCGCGCCGTTCGGTATCGGGTTGCCGTGGTTGCTGCTGGGGGTGGCCATCTATCCGTTGCTGTTCGGCGTCGGCCGCGCGTACGTGCGCCGCGCCGAGCGTAACGAGGCCGAGTTCGTCGGCCTGGTCGAGGACTAGGCGCCGGTGAACGGATCGATACCCGTCGCGACATTGATTGCGTTGATCGTGGCCGCGCTGGCCACCGTCGGCATCGGTGTCTACGGAGTTCGGTTGGCGCGCACCACCTCCGACTTCCTGGTGGCCTCGCGGACCGTCGGACCGCGGTGGAACGCCGCGGCTATCTCGGGCGAATACCTTTCTGCCGCATCGTTTCTCGGTGTCGCCGGTCTCATCGCCAAGTACGGTGCCGATGCGCTGTGGTATCCCGTCGGCTTCACGGCAGGTTATCTCGGTCTTCTGCTCTTCGTCGCCGCTCCACTGCGTCGGAGCGGTGCGTACACGGTGCCCGACTTCGTCGAATTCCGGCTCGGCGCACCATGGTTGCGTACCGTGGCCATGCTCGTGGTGGTGGTGATCTGCGCGCTGTATCTGGTGCCGCAGTTCCAGGGTGCAGGCCTGACGCTGAACATCCTTCTCGGAGTGCCGGGCTGGGTGGGAGCACTCGCGGTCGGTCTGATCGTCATCGCGAACGTCGTCGGCGGCGGAATGCGCTCGATCACCTTCGTGCAGGCGTTCCAGTACTGGCTCAAGCTCACCGCGATCGCCATCCCCGCACTGGTGCTGACCGTCCACTTCGTCGCCGACGACCGCAGCGTCGGTACCGCGGCCCCGCCGACCGTCGCCGAGCAGACCCGGGTCGACATCACTACCGACGTGCTCGTGCAGGTCGACTCACCGATCGTGGCGTCCGTGACAGGAACCCTGGACGAGCAGAGCGTCGATGGACGTGTGACTCTCGATGCAGGCGAACACCGGCTCGGGTCCGGGACACTGCTCACCCTCGACGCAGGCTCGCCGGTTCCGGTGGTCGCCGGCGCACCGACCACCGACCGCGCCTGGGCGATGCCCGGCGGGGGACTGGGCGGTCAGCACCCGCTCTACCAGGTGTATTCACTGATCCTGGCCACGTTCCTCGGCACCCTCGGGCTGCCGCACGTGCTGGTCCGGTTCTACACCAACCCCGACGGCCGAGCCGCGCGATTGACCTCGCTGACCGTGCTGGCGCTGCTCGGCACGTTCTATCTGTTCCCGACGGTCCTCGGTGTGTTCGCCCGGCTCTACGTGCCGCAGCTGCTGATCACCGGTGCCTCCGACGCCGCGGTGTTGCTGCTGCCCGGCTCCGTGCTGTCGGGGGTACCCGGCCAGCTGCTGGCCGCACTCGTCGCCGCCGGAGCCATCGCCGCCTTCCTGTCCACGTCGTCCGGCCTGCTGGTCAGCATCGCGGGCGTCCTGAGCACCGACGTGCTCTCGGGCAAGGTCCGAGACTTCCGTGTCGCGGCCGTCCTTGCCGGCGCAGTGCCACTCGCACTGTCGATCGGCGTTGTCTCACTGGATCTCTCGCGTACCGTCGGGCTCGTGTTCGCCGTCGCCGCGTCCACGCTGTGTCCGCTGCTCGTGCTCGGCATCTGGTGGCGCGGACTCACCGCAGCAGGAGCCGCGGCCGGGCTGTTCCTCGGCGGCGGACTCTCCCTCGTCGCCGCGTCGATCTCCGTCGTCACCCCCATCTCCGACGGCGTCCTCGGGGGCTGGGCGGCAGCGATACTCGGCTACCCGGCCGCGGTCAGCGTTCCCGTGGCCTTCGCCGCGATGATCGTCGTCAGCCTCGCTACCCGGCGAACGGTGCCGTCGGACATCTCCCGAATCTTCGCCCGACTGCACCTGCCCGAAGGCCTCGACATGGGCAAAGACCGAGAGCGCGAGCTGTAGCGAGAGGAGGCCGTTCGTCGGGTCTGCGCTACCGCTCGTCGCACACTCCCGCAGCCCGTCGTGTGATCGACGCCACCCCCTGATGTTGTGACCTGACTCTCACTACTGTTCCGAGTCAGCTACAGCTCACATCAACTTCAGGAGTCCAAGGTGACCGCACCGGAAACCAATTCGCCACCGGACGCGCAAGCGTTCGTCGACATGCAGGCCAGTCCCGAGTTCCAGGAACTCCGGCACCGCCTGCGTAGCTTCGTGTTCCCGATGGCCGGGTTCTTCCTGGTCTGGTACGTCGTCTACGTGCTGCTCAGCACCTACGCCGTCGACTTCATGTCGACCAAGGTGTGGGGCAACATCAACGTCGGTCTGCTGCTCGGCCTCGGCCAGTTCGTCACCACGTTCGCCATCACCGGCATCTACGTGCGGTTCGCCAACCGTGAACTCGATCCTCGCGCCGCAGCCCTGCGCGCCGAGATGGAAGCCTCCCAGGGAGCGAAGCCGTGAATGTAGAAGCCGTGAATGTACTTGCCCAGGCCGCCGACACCACGGTCGGTGAACCGCTCGTCAACATCGCGATCTTCGGCGCGTTCGTCCTCATCACGATGGCCGTCGTCATTCGCGCCTCCAAGAAGAACGCGACGTCTGCGGAGTTCTTCACCGCGGGCGGCGGATTCTCCGGACCGCAGAACGGCGTCGCCATTGCCGGTGACTACCTCTCGGCCGCAAGCTTTCTCGGTATCGCCGGTGCCATCGCCGTCTACGGCTACGACGGCTTCCTGTACTCCATCGGGTTCCTCGTCGCCTGGCTCGTCGCGCTCCTGCTCGTCGCCGAATTGCTCAGGAACACCGGCAAGTTCACGATGGCGGACGTGCTGAGCTTCCGGCTCAAGCAGGGCCCGGTTCGTACCGCGGCCGCACTGTCGACGCTGACGGTGTCGCTGTTCTACCTGTTGGCTCAGATGGCAGGTGCCGGCGGACTCGTCGCACTGCTGCTCGACATCTCCGACCGCACCGGGCAGTCCATCGTCATTGCCATCGTCGGTGTGCTGATGATCGCGTACGTGCTCATCGGCGGTATGAAGGGCACCACCTGGGTGCAGATCATCAAGGCCGTTCTGCTCATCGCCGGTGCCGCGTTCATGACCGTGCTCGTGCTCGCCAAGTTCGGCCTGAACTTCTCCGAGCTTCTCGGTAGTGCGCAGGCGATGGTGTCGAGCTCGGCCGACCCGATCGTCGGTGCTCGCGACGTCATCGAGCCCGGTGCCCAGTACGGCGGCAGCGCCACCTCGAAGATCAACTTCCTGTCGCTCGGCATCGCACTCGTCCTCGGTACGGCAGGTCTGCCACACGTGCTGATGCGCTTCTACACGGTGCCCACCGCCAAGGAAGCTCGTCGCAGTGTCGTGTGGGCCATCGCGCTCATCGGTGCGTTCTACCTGTTCACCCTCGTGCTCGGCTACGGCGCCGCAGCGATCGTCGGACCCGACCGCATCCTGGCCTCCGCCGGTGGTCAGAACTCCGCAGCTCCGCTGCTGGCCTTCGAGCTCGGCGGCGTCATTCTGCTCGGCGTCATCTCTGCGGTCGCCTTCGCGACCATCCTCGCCGTCGTCGCCGGATTGACGATCACCGCGTCGGCGTCGTTCGCTCACGACATCTATGCGAGCGTCATCAAGAAGGGCAAGGTCGACGACAAGAAGCAGGTCAAGGTCTCGCGGATCACGGCCGTCGTCATCGGCATCCTGGCCATCGGCCTCGGCATCCTCGCGAACGGGCAGAACATCGCCTTCCTCGTGGCGCTGGCGTTCGCCGTCGCGGCAGCAGCGAACCTGCCGACCATCCTGTACTCGCTGTTCTGGCGTCGCTTCACCACCACGGGCGCACTGTTCAGCATGTACGGCGGTCTGATCTCGACGATCGTGCTGATCATCTTCTCCCCGGCCGTGTCGGGATCGAAGACGTCGATGATCCCCGGCTCGGACTTCGCGTGGTTCCCGCTGTCCAACCCCGGCATCGTGTCGATTCCGTTGGCATTCATCCTCGGTATCGTCGGAACGCTGATCTCGAAGGACACCGAGAACACCGACAAGCAGGCCGAGATGGAGGTTCGCTCTCTCACCGGCATCGGTGCGGAGAAGGCCAGCGCCCACTGATCCACCTGTAGGACTGTTCGCGAAGTGCCCGTGTGAGCAAGGCCTCACACGGGCATTTTTCGTCCAGCGGTTACCATCCCTGCTGTGGCCAAGCTGAAGGTTTCCCTCGACGTCCCGCTGACCCCCGAGCAGACGTGGGCGCATGCGTCCGATCTGTCCGGCTACGAGCAGTGGCTCTCCATCCACGAAGCGTGGCGCGGTGAGCTGCCCGAGCAGCTGGCCGTCGGCACCACCCTGGACTCCATCGCCAGCGTGAAGGGCATGCGCAACCGCGTCTCGTGGAAGATCGAGTCCTACGACCCGCCCCGGAAGCTCGAGCTCAAGGGCAACGGCAAGGGCGGAGTGAAGATCGGTCTCGACCTGTCTGTGAAGTCCAAGGGCGACGGGTCCGAGATCACGATCGACGTCAACCTGGGCGGTGCCCCGTTGTTCGGACCCATCGGGTCCGGTGTCGCTCGCGCACTCAAGGGCGACATCGAGAACTCGCTGAAGACGTTCGTCAAGATCTACGCCTGACGGTGTAGGAGTGGAGATGCATGCCCGGTAGGCACAGTGCGCCGTCGTCCGCGACGGGCAACAGAGGGTTCGCCAAGTACGTCGTCGTTGCCGTCGTCCTGCTTCTGATCGTCGCAGGCGGAGTGTTCGTGGCGCAGAAGGTCTTCGGCAGCGACTGCGGTGACCCGTCGAACTACACGTTGGCTGCCGACCCCGCGATCGCGCCGGTACTGCAGAAGATCGTCGACGACTCCGCGCCCGAGGATCTCGGTTGTGCCGAGGTGGCGGTGACGGCGATGGAGTCGGGTCAGGTGTCGGCCGCAGTGGCCAAAGGCGACGACGTTCCCTCGCTCTGGATTCCCGATTCGTCGCTGTGGGTCGGCAAGACAGTGCGATCGACCGCGTCGCTGATCGACCTGGCGAGCCAGTCGGTGGCGAGCACCCCGGCCGTCCTCGCAACCCGCAAGGACGAGGTTCCGTTCTTCGACACGTGGCTCACCGCACTGAAGCTCGAAGGTTTGCGCATCGGTAATCCGTTGGCCAACACCATCTCCGACGCGGCGATCCTCGGGGCGGTAGCCGAGGCGGGTGGGGACGAGAAGGCCCTCGATGCGGTGTCGACGGCGCTCGTGCCGATCGCTCAGGCTCAGGCCGCCACCCGCGGCGAAGCCGATCCCACCACCCGGTTGGACGATCTGGTGGCCGACGGCGGCGTGGCCGTGGTGTCCGAGCAGACCATGTTGCAGTACCGAAACGACACCGGTGCCGAACTCGGTGCGACGGTACCGCCGACGGGCAGCATCTTCCTGAACTTCCCGCTGGCCGTCACCGAGCCTGCAGGCGAGCGGCACGACAGCGCGAAGTCGGTCGGCAGCGCGCTGGCCGCGGTCATCGAATCCGATCGAGGTCGGGAGATGTTGTCCGAGGCCGGTTTTCGGTCGGAAGACAACGCGCCCCTCGATTCCGATCGTGGTATCGGTGCCGTCGAGAGTCTGGCGATCGGCGACCAGCAGGCTGCCGAATCGGTGCTGCGTCAATATCAGGTGCTGGCGCTCCCGTCGCGGACGCTCGTGATGGAAGACGTGTCCGGCTCGATGAACTACAGCGCCGGGGCGAACACTCGGATCGCGATGACGGTGCAGGCCAGCGAGACCGGGAATCGACTGTTTCCCGACAACGCGTCGATGGGATTGTGGGCCTTCTCCATCGGACTCGGCGGCAGCGATCAGGATTACCGTGAGCTGGCACCGATCCGGCGTATGGACGAGAACGTCGGCAACACGACCCAGCGTGAAGTGCTGCTGCAGCAGACCCGCACCCTTCCGTCCCTGGTCGGTGGTGGAACCGGACTGTACGACACCACGTTGGCCGCGTTCCGCACCGTGCAGCAGGGCTACGACCCCGACGCGGTGAACAGCGTCATCATCCTCACCGACGGTGCCAACGAGGATCCGAACAGCATCTCGCTCGACGAGTTGCTGGCCACACTGCGCACCGAACAGGACCCGTCGCGTCCGGTCGTCATCGTCACCATCGGTATCACCGACGACGCCGATGCCGGTGTGCTGCAACAAATTTCTGCTGCTACCGGGGGTACCAGCTTCGTGGCGCGAAACCCGGCCGAAATCCCGAACGTCTTCGTCAATGCGCTGAGAAGCCGTTCCGGTCGGTGACGGGAGCGGCTATGCTGTGCGCCGCGTGCTCTCCGTCACCTGGGGTAGTGCGGAGCAGTCCCGTAACACAGGCGTGTCGGGGGTAGTAGTAGGGGGCGAAGTCGATGTCAGGACGCCACAGCGGCAGTAGTCGCAGGTTCAGCCCTGTCGTGACCTGGGGTGCGGCCGCGCTGGCTGCAGTCGTGGTCGCGGCCGGTGGCTGGTTCGGCGTCCAGGCCGTGCGTGCAGCGGGCTCGGACTCGTGCGATTCGCTCGACACGGTCTCGCTCGCGGTGGACACCTCGATCGCCGAACCGGTGCAGCAGATCCTCGGCCGGGCGGGCGAGGTGGACCGCGGCTGCGTCGACTTCGAAGTGCGGGCCGAGCGCCCCACCGACACGGCGACCGAGATCGCAGGCACCGACGAGAACCGCCCCGACCTGTGGATCCCGGACTCGACGTTGTGGCTGCTCAAGACCCTGCGCTCGACCGGAGCCCTGCCCGAACTCGCCAAGACGTCGGTGGCGAACACGCTGCCCGTGCTGGTGTCGGCCTCCGATACCGCTCCGGTGACCGACACCTGGCTCAGCGTGCTGCAGATGCCGGGCCAACGCATCGGCGATCCGCTCACCAGTAGTGCGTCCAACGCTGCGATCCTCGGTGCGCTGGCCGAGTCCGAGGTCGCGATCTCCGACGCCAAAGCCGTGTCCGCCGCTCTGGTGCCCATGGCACAGGACTTCGGCCGGATAGCCGACACGCCCCACGACACCCCGGACCTCGTCGCCCAGGTGGCGACCGAGGGCGGAACCAGCGTCGCCACCGAACAGGCCGTGCTGGCCTACGAGGCAGCGAACCCCGGATCGTCGCTCACCGAGTCGGTGCCGCCGACGGGCAGCTACTTCCTCAACTACCCCCTCGCCGTCACGGCTCCGGCCGGGCCGGAGTACGACCGCGTCAAGGCCGCCGGGGCCGCGTTGGCGTCGGTGCTGGCCTCGCAGTCGGCGACGGACACACTCGTTGCAGCCGGCTTCCGAACGTCGAGTGGAACCCCCTTGGCCGACGGCAGAGGCGTCGGCTCGGTCGCCGCGTTGGAAATCAAGAATCCGCTGTCGATCGAGACGACGCTGCGCGACTGGGCGGTGCTCGCGTTGCCGCTCCGGACCCTCGTCGTCGAGGACGTATCGGGTTCGATGGCGGCGAAATCCGGCGACTCCACCCGCATCGCGTTGACCGTCGATGCCTCGCTCGGTGCCAACGATCTGTTCAGCGACCAGACGCAGATGGGGCTGTGGGCCTTCTCCATCGGACTCGGTGGTGGAAAGCAGGACTATCGAGAACTGGTGCCGCTCGGCCCGGTCAGCAACACGTTCGACGGTAAGCCGCAGCGTCAGGCCATTCTCGATGCGGTCCGTGGGCTACCGGCTCTGGTCGGAGGCGGAACCGGGCTCTACGACACCACTCTTGCGGCGTTCCGACGTGTCAAGGAGGGCTACGACCCGGACTACGTCAACAGCGTCATCATTCTCACCGACGGCGCGAACGAGGACAACGGCAGTATTTCCCTGGACCAGCTTCTCGCCGCCCTGCAGAAGGAGCAGGATCCGGTGCGTCCCATCGTGATCATCACGGTCGGCGTCACCAGTGATGCCGATCCGGTTGCGCTGCAGCAGATCTCCGCGGCCACCGGTGGTACGAGCTATGTCGCGGAGGATCCCCGCGATATCCCGGACGTGTTCGTCAAGGCGTTGAACTCACGCACCGAGCGTCTCGCGGGGGAGTAGCTCACCGCAGCAGGAAGCTGATCGCGATCGCGGCCGCGCAGGCCAGCGTCACCACCACCAGAGTCGCCGCGTCCGAGGCCTTGAAACGTGCCTCGGTGGCGGTGATCATGCCGGTGCCCCCGCGTGCGGTGATGGCTTCACCCATCTCGTCCGCGCGCCTGATGGCCACCGACATTACCGTGGTCACGATGTCGACCAGCGAGTTGTCCGACGCACTGTTGACCACGGGTTTCGGGCGCAGCCGTCGGGCGGCGTTGAGAGTGCGCATCTCCTCGATGAGCAGTGGAAGCGACCGCAGGCTGAGCGCTACGGCGATCGCCCACTCGTCGACCGGCAGCTTCAGCTTCTTCAGCGGTGCACCGAGTTTCGACACCGCCGGAGCGATGTCGCTCATCGACGTCGTCCACCCGATCATCATCGATGCGCCGAGCAGAACGAACACGAACAGCGTCGCACGGAAGTACAGCAGAACCGCTGCGCCGCCGATGGGCAGATTGATCAATGCTCCGACGCCGAAGAGTGCCCAGATCCACCACGGCGGGCGCGGTAGTGCTGTGATCGGAATATGGGCAATGGCAGCGGCGATGACCAGCAGTGCGAACACGATGCCGAGGGCAGGCCACGTCGGAGCCACGACGAGCGTGATGCTGAGCAGCAACACCACGATGAGCTTGGTGCCCGCCCACAGTCGATGAATGGGTGAGAACCGCGGAACCTGGCGCAGTACGACGGTCGTCACGAATGCACGCTCCCATGAATCGAATCGGAGACGATGTGGCCGTCGGCCATCGTGATGGTTCGACTGCAGACGGCGTCCATACCGTCCACGTCGTGCGAGATGACCACGATCGATACGCCGCGCTCACGCAGGCCGGCGAGGACGCCGATGATGTCGTCGCGTCCGGGCGGGTCGAGTCCGGCCAGCGGCTCGTCGAGCACCAAGATGCGGGGTCGACGAGCGATCAGACCGGCCAGCACCACGCGTCGCATCTGCCCGCCGCTGAGCGAGTCGACGTCGCGTGCGGCCAGTGACCGGTCGAGGCCGACGGCATCCATCGCGGCCGACACTGTGGCAGAACCGGTTTCGGGCCCCGCGGCCGCGGCGATGTCCTCGGAGACGGTGCGCCGCTGCAACTGCAGGCGCGAATGCTGAAAGGCCAGCCCGACGTCGCCGACTCGCGACGTCATCGCCTTGCCGTCGAGCTGCGCGACGCCGGTGGTGGGCCCGGTCAGTCCGGCCATGATCCACGCCAAAGTCGACTTGCCCGAACCGTTTCCGCCGAGAACGAGAACTCCCTCGCCTCGCTTGACGGTGATGTCGACGCCGTTCAACGCCGATTGCGCCCACGGGGTGCGTCTGTTGTAGACGTGCCGCACGTCGCGTAGTTCGAGCAGGCGCGGGCTCGAATTGTCGTGCAGCACAGCAGTGTTACCGGTCCTGGTCTGCATCCACAGAGTGTCGTGCTCCACCTGCATGCCCTCGTGTAAATGTACGACGCGATCAGCGGCGACGGTTTCCGAGACATGATGGGTGACGAGTACGACCGACATCCCGTGCCGACGGGGCAGTGCCGCGAGTAGCGAGACCAGATGCTCTCGGCCCGAGGCGTCGATCATGGCGGTTGCCTCGTCGGCGATCAGCAGAGCGGGACGCCGAGCCAGGGCCGCGGCGACGGCAAGTCGCTGCATCTCGCCGCCGGAGAGCGAGGCCGTGTCGCGAGCACCCATGCCGCCTAACCCCACCTCGTCGAGCAAGGCGTCGACGTCGGGGCGAGAGTCGCCGGGCGGCAGTCCCCATACGACGTCGTCGGCGACGCGGGTGCCGAGGATCTGACTTTCGGGTCGCTGCAACACCACTGCGGTGCCGCCGTACCGTCCGAGTCCGGTGGAGCCGGGACGAGTCACCGAGCCCTCCGAGGGTTCACGGCCGGCGAGAATGCGCGTCAGCGTGGACTTGCCGGATCCGTTATGGCCGACGATCGCGACGAATTCTCCCGCTTCGATGTGCAGGTCGATGCCGCTCAACGCTGCCGATCTGCTGCCGGGATACCGGTAGCCCACGGCGGTCAGGGTGACGGGCAGTGGCGCGATCTCGTCGTCGATGCCCGAGACGAACGGCTCCGGGGTGGGGATGGCCGAGAGGCGATCGAGGATGGCGGTAAGGATCAGCCACGCGAACAGCGTTCCGGTGACGATGCCGAATGCGATGGATCCGCCGACCCACCACCACCAGTTGTCGAGTACCGCTGTGCTGCTGCTGCGAATCACATCGGGGATGCCTTGCGGGGCGGATGCGCGCTCGAACAGACGAGAGATGCCTTCGATGGTGTTGCGGAGCGTCTCGAGAAACAGCTGCCGTAGCGGGACGAGGATCAGCAGCAACAGCACCGCGAGGGCTCCGAGTGCCGGTCCGACGATTGCCGACGTGACGAGCACGCCGAACAGGCCTTGTTTCCGGCGCTTCGCCCGGCCGACCAGACCGCCCAGCAATGCCGCACTGGCCACGGTGAGCGCCGTCTGAGTGCCGGCCGCGACGAATCCTACGAGTATGCCCGCCACCGCTGAGGTGACCAATGCTCGCGTGCGATAGCGAAGGGCCACCACCGACATGGGAATAGCGGCGACTACCTGCAGAATCGCTGCCATCGGCACCAGCACGCCGATCACCGTCAGCGCGACGGTGAAGCTGCTCATCACCGCAGCGGTCGCCAATTCTTGCGGACCGAGGGGCCCGGACTCGGGACGGTGGGCAGCGCTGACGGTCACCGCTCCAGTGTGCCAGCTCGACTGAGGCACACTGTCTGCGTGACTTCCGAGATCGCGACCCGCAGGCGACTTCATCCGGCATGGATCGTCGCCGCGGTGGCCTTCCTCGCTCTCGTCGGTGCGGCCGGGTTCCGGGCCGCACCGAGTGTGTTGATGGTGCCGCTGCAGGAAGAGTTCGGTTGGCCGCGGTCGATGCTGTCGCTGGCGGTGGGCGTCAACCTGGTGCTGTTCGGTCTGACGGCACCGTTCGCCGCGGCGTTGATGGAGCGTTTCGGGATCCGAGCTGTGACGTCGACGGCGTTGGTCGTCGTGGCCGCGGGCAGCGCTCTGAGTGTGTTCGTGACCCAGGCGTGGCAGTTGGTGTTGACGTGGGGCGTCATGATCGGGTTGGGCACCGGGTCGATGGCTCTGGTGTTCGCGGCGGTGGTGACGAATAGATGGTTCGTGCAGCGTCGCGGGCTCGTCTCGGGCGTGTTGACCGCGGGCAGCGCGACGGGGCAGTTGATCTTTCTGCCGTTGATCGCACAGCTGGTCGACCGATCCGGTTGGCGCGCAGCGTCGTTCCTCATCGCCGGGGGCTCGTTGATCGTGGTGCCGTTCGTGTTGCGGTGGCTGCGCAACATGCCGGCCGATGTCGGCGTGACTCCATACGGCGCACCCGCCGACTACGTCCCGCCGGCGGCGGTGTCGACCGTGAACCCCGCGCGCGCGCAGCGGTGCAGGCGCTACGCGACGCGAGCCGAGTACGAACCTTCTGGGCGTTGGTGCTCGGATTCGCGATCTGTGGCGCAACGACCAACGGGCTCATCGGAACTCACTTCATACCGTCGGCGCACGACCACGGAATGCACGAAACCACCGCAGCGGGTCTGCTGGCGGTGGTGGGAATCTTCGACATCGTCGGGACGATCGCATCGGGTTGGCTGACCGATCGAGTGAATCCGCGGTATCTGTTGGCAGCCTATTACGGCTTTCGCGGGATCTCGCTGCTGTTTCTGCCGTGGTTGCTGTCGGCGACCATCCAACCGTCGATCGTCATCTTCGTGGTGATCTACGGATTGGATTGGGTGGCAACGGTTCCGCCCACGATTGCTCTGTGCCGAGAGGTGTTCGGCGACAAGGGTTCTCTGGTGTTCGGGTGGGTCTTCGCCTCACACCAGATCGGAGCGGGCATCGCGTCCGTCGTCGCAGGCGTCGTGCGCGACGCCACCGGTGCATACACGATGGCGTGGTTCGGCGCGGCCGGCCTGTGCGCGGTTGCAGCCGTCGTGAGCATCAGAACAGGAAAGCCCTCGTAGCGAGGGCTTTCCTGTTTCCGAAGTTCGGGTCAGCGGCTGCGCTGGCTCGTGGCCGGGCCTGCTGCGCGACGGCTGTGGCCACCGCCACCGCTGCGCGGCTGTCCACCACTGCGCGGCTGACCACCCGAGCGGGCCGGGCCGCCGCGTCGCGCGTTGTTGTTGCGCGGGGCTCCGGTGCGGGCCGGTGCCGGCTCTGCCTTCGGTGCAGGCTCGACGTAGCGGGCCTGCTCGCCGACGAGGTTCGCCACTGCAGGCGAGTCGGCGGTGACGCGGATCGGGGTGACCTTGATGTCGGCCTTGCGCAGCAGAACTGCGGTGTCCTTGCGCTGCTCGGGCAGAACCACGGTCACGACGTCGCCTGCGCTGCCGGCGCGCGCGGTGCGGCCGGAGCGGTGCAGGTATGCCTTGTGCTCGGCTGGGGGATCGACGTGGACGACCAGCTGAACGTCGTCGACGTGGACGCCGCGGGCTGCGACGTCGGTGGCGACGAGCACGCGGGCCTGGCCGGAGGAGAAGGCCGCGAGGTTGCGGTCACGTGCGGCCTGCGAGAGGTTGCCGTGCAGGTCGACGGACGGGATTCCGGCGTCGGTGAGCTGCTTGGCGAGCTTGCGGGCCTGGTGCTTGGTGCGCATGAACAGGATGCGGCGTCCGGTGCCGGAGGCGAGCTGGTGAACCAGCTTCTTCTTGGCTTCGACGCCGTCGACCTCGAACACGCTGTGAGTCATGGCCTCGACGTGTGAAGTGGCCTCGTCTACGGAGTGCGTGATCTGGTTGTGCAGGAAGCGCTTGACCAGTTTGTCGACACCGTTGTCCAGGGTCGCCGAGAACAGCATCCGCTGACCCTTGTCGGGGGTAGCGGCGAGGATCCGGGTGACGACGGGCAGGAACCCGAGGTCGGCCATGTGATCTGCCTCGTCGAGGACGGTGATCTGTACGCCGTCGAGCGTCAGGTGGCGCTGCTTCATGAGGTCTTCGAGGCGTCCGGGGCAGGCGACGACGATGTCGACACCCGACTTGAGTGCGGACACCTGGCGAACCTGCGAGACACCGCCGAAGATCGTCGTGACCTTCAACGAGTATGCGGCGGCGAGGGGTTCGATCGCGACGGCGATCTGGGTGGCGAGCTCACGCGTCGGCGCAAGGATCAGTCCGCGCGGGCGGCCGGGCTTGCGGTTGCCGGGGAGTTGGCCGGCGAGGCGCGCGACCATGGGGATGGAAAATGCGAGTGTCTTTCCGCTGCCGGTCTTTCCGCGTCCGAGTACGTCGCGTCCCTGCAGTGTGTCGGGGAGCGTGTCGGCCTGGATGGGGAAGGCCTCGGTCTTGCCCTGGCTCGCGAGTACGTCTGCGATGGCCTGGGGTACTCCGAGTGCAGCAAAAGTCTGTGGGGTCGTCATTGTGATGAAAAGTGCCTTTCGGGCAGGGTGTTGCACCTGCGGGCCTTCGGGCCGAGATGCAAGGTGGCGAGACTGCCGGTGGGCAGTTTCGATCGCCGTAAGAGAAGCCTGTGCGGGGTGCACATGGTGATTCGGGAGCATTCCACGACGTCTGACGTGCAGTTACGCGCGTCGATACCGAGTGTAACCGAGTGCGGACCCGATCTCTTCCCGCGGTCGACGGTCACGCGGCGTCGGAGCCGAACAGTCCGTCGATGTAGACGTTCTCCGCCGGCGAGCTGTAGAGCTCGACCACCGGCATCGGCGGCGCGCTCGAATCGTACGTGTGCCCGGTGGGTGAGATGAGCCTGTACCGATGTCGCGCGTTCCGTTTGTCTCGTAGTGCTTCGGCCGTCCAGCCTTCGCCTTCTTTCGCGTAATTGCATGCGGCACAAAGACCTGCGCCGTTTTCGGCGCTTGTCGCTCCGCCCGCGGTGTGTGCGGTGATGTGGTCGTGGTGCCGGATGGGCGCGTCGCACCACGGGGTGCGGCACGTGCGATCGCGGAGATCGATGAGGCGTCCCAATGCGGTGGGAAATGCGCGGGATGTGGATTCGACGGCTGTCAGTGCGCCGGTTTTCGGGTGGGCATAGAGGCGACGTAATGCGACGCGCGTCTCATTGCCCTGTGTGCCGTCGAGTGCGTCGCGCACGAGTTGGCGTGCGACGTCCGACGGGATGTCGCCGTAGCCGTGCAGATATGCGGACGTGTCGCCACCGGCGAGCAGGGCGGAATCCGAGATGACGATGTCGACGGTGACCGGTGGACCCTGAGCGGCCGATGCGCCGGTGACTCGCTCGAACACCAGGTCGGCCATGATCTGGTCGCGGCTGCGTGTGTCGCCACCTGCGTTGATGACGGTGTCGGCGTCGCGCCGCAGGGTCGCCCACATGCAGACGGTCTTCTCCATCGAGGTGAGCGCGGTGAAGAATCCCATCGATTCGGGTGCGGGGCGGGTGCTGACTCGGCGTGCTGCGTATGCCTTTGCACGCCGCTTGACCTGGGAGGCGGCGTCCAGTTCGTTGGCGAGTGCGCGGGCGCGACCTTCGATGGTGCGATCTCCTGCACCGGCGAGGGTGGCGGGGTCTGCGCACAGGCGTTCGTCGATGGTCCGGCGATCTTCGACGGTGAGGCATGCTGTTTCGCGGACGAGAATCATGACGCGCCACTCGTTGAGTTCGCCGGCTTTCAGGCGGGCCAGGGTGTGTGGCATTTCGTGAACGAGTGCACGAGCAAGCCCGAGATGAGTGCCGCCGCGGTTGGGTGACTCGCGTCGGGCCAGGCCGATCTGCGACGCAATTCCGGTGCGCCACTGCGTTTTCGGTTTGCCACGTTCACGACGTTCGGTGCTGATTACGGTTGCAACGGCATCGGTCACCACGGCTTGGGTTGCCACACTGACGCATTTGACGGTTTCGAGAGCAGAGATGAGATCGATGCCTGCTGCTGCGTCGACGACGATGTCGGACGCCTGAAGACGCGCAACGAACCTCAACACCTCGGCGGATGTGAGCGGTGATTCTGGTACAGCTGTGACCACGAGTTCCTCCCCAGTACTCGAATGCATGTTCGAATATACGCCGGTTTGGAGGGGAGGGCAATGGGGCGGGGTAAGAAATCTGAGAGTGCGCGCCGAAAAGCGAGGCTGGTGCCCTCGGCAGGATTCGAACCTGCGACCTACCCTTTAGGAGAGGGTTGCTCTATCCCCTGAGCTACGAAGGCTGGTGATCGAACGAGTGCTCCAAAGTCCCTGTGCGGCAAGGTCTTTCGATCAGTCGAACAATCGGGTTGCGGGTGGGTCGCTGTCGTACTGCACAGCGGGCCCACATCGCGGTCGTCAGTCTAGCGGTCCGCACCGCAGATCGTGAAGCAGGTTCGCGCTGCTGGTCACCACACCGGTCAGTGATGCGATCAGATTCAGGGCGGTGCGGTGCTGGTGGGCGGTGTAATCGGCGACCGATTCGATGCCGACGAAGCACTGAATGTCGCGGGCAAAAGCGTCGAACGTCGTCGCGAGAATTCCCGCCGAGGCGAAGACACCCACAATGACCAGCTGGTCACGGCCTCGTCGGCGTAGTTCGACCTCGAGATCGGACGCGTAGAACGCGCTGTAGCTGCGCTTCGCGATCGGAACGAAGTCCGATTCGGTGACCGCCACGTCCTCGGCAGACGGGCCCAACCCCCACATCGGCCCCAGCAGTCCACGCTGTTCGATCGCCTCAGCCGCCCGCGGACCGCTCGCCAGAATCGGCACTCCGGCAGACCTGGCGCACGCGAGCACCGCCGACGCTTCTGCGGCCACCCGCGCACGAACCGAGGAGTGCAGCACGTTCAGGTAGTACGGCTGCATGTCGTGGACCAGAAGTGCCGCGCGCTCGGGCCGCAACTCCCACTCGGGACCACCCACACAGTCGCGCAGAGTCTCGACCGCGTACTTCTCTACTTCGACGCTGAATGTGGCCACGTCGGTCATCCTCGTACAAACGCGCGCGCATTTTCCAGACGCGCGCAGAGTCGTCAGCCGCTGGCTGTCTATTTCGCTCGCACCTGACAAACGCGCGCGCGTTTGCGGATCCCTAGGTCCCAGCACCGCAGAACGAGCCCGATCCCCACCACTCAATCCGCGGCAATAGCATCCACGATGTTGAGGCGTGATGCGTGTACCGCAGGCGGAGCCGATCCCAGTAGCGAGAGGCCCAACGCGACGAGTCCGTACAACAGCACCGTCCAACTGGCGTTGTACTGCACTGGAATTCCGATGCTGGCACCGAGAATCAGTGTGCTCAGGTATTGCAGGCCGGCACCGATGATCAGCCCCAGAATGCCGCCGACGATGCCCACGGACAGTGCCTCCGCCAACACCATGCGTGCCAGGGTTCCTCGGCCGCCGCCCATGGCGCGCAGTACTCCGAGTTCACGTCGACGTTCGAGTACCGACAGCGTCAACGTGTTCAGCAATGCGACGGCAGCGACCAGTGCGACGATCCACTGCAGTGCGATGGCCAGCGCACCGGATTGGCGGATGGCCGCGCTGGTGCCCTCGAGTGCCGCGGCGCCCGTGTACACGAATGCCTCGGGCGGCAGAGTCGATCGCAGCGAATTCTGCACGGCTGCAACGTCTCCGTCGACGGTGATCTCGAGGTAAGTCGCACCCGGGCGGTCGTAGAAGCGCTGCATCGACTCCAGCGAGATCGCCATCGTGCCGCCGGCGGCGTTGATGTAGTCCACGAGATCGAGCACGCGTACGTTCTGCACCCCGGTCGGCGTCGGCAGATCGATGGAGTCTCCCGCCGTCACTCCCAGCGTCGTACCGAGCGCCTTCGAGAGCACCACCCCGTCGCCCGCGAGCAATCCCGCGCGTACGTCTGTGGGGAGCGAGGCCAGTGTCACCGCGTTGCTTCCGTCGGCGACGCCTTGGATGGAGACCAGCTCGTCGTCGATGGTCGCGTAGGCCCACTGCCCTTCGACGACGCGGGAGACGCCGGCCGTCGCCCGCACGGCCTCGTCGACGGCGGTGGGAACGATCGGGCCCGACGGTATCGCGTCGGGTGAGCTCATCGATACGTACAGGTCCGTGTCGGCGAGCGACGACAGTGATTCGGCGGCGGAGTCGGTCATGTTCGTCAACGAACCGGACACTCCCACACTGACTCCCACGGCGATGACGATGGTCATCACCGTCGCCCAGATGCGCCGCGGAGCGCGTTCGATGGTCGCGGTGGCAAGGCGTCCGGCACCACCCCATCGGCGGGGCACAGCGCCGGTGGCCCAGACGATCGGCCCGGTTCCGCCGACGCACAGTGCGACGACGCCGAACATGAACAGGGCACCGGCACCGAGGGTCAGTTGCCCGTCCACGTTGACGGCGAACACGAACGATCCGGCGATGGTGAGCAGGCCGAACACGGTGGCAGCCAACGTGAACGACAGTTTCGGACCACCGGTTGTTTCTCCGCCACCGACCGCCAATGCTTCGATCGGCGAGATGCGATACACCTGAACAGCAGCCAGAGCGGACGCGCCGACGCAGGCCAGCACGCAGGCCACGATCGCGACGGGAATGGCGAAGCTCGGCAACACGTATTCGATTCGCGCATCGAATGCTTGCGACAGGAACGGCGGCAGGCTCTCGATGGCAATGCGGCCCATGATGATTCCGAGAGGCACCCCGACGGCACCGCCGACGAGACCCACCAGTACCGACTCGAACAACAGGTCGCGGACGATGTCCGCGCGCCGACCGCCGACCGCTCGGAGCAAAGAGATGGTGGGGCGACGCTTGGCGATGGCCATGTTCATGACGTTGAACACCAGGAACGCCGCGACGACGAACGCGATGAGGGAGACCATCAGCGTCGCATTGCGCGTCAGACTCATGGCCTGATCGGCTCTGTCGGCCCGGAATTCCGGATTCATCACCGAGACTCGGCCGGCCAACGCTGCGTCCAGGTCGGACCGTAGCGAATCCCCGCCACCGAGAACGAAGATGGAATCGAGCTGACCCGGACGGTCGGTCAACGCCTGCGCGGTGGGCAGCAACGTGACCGCGAACATGCCCCCACCGATGCGCTGCGTACCAGGGCCGTCGATCACGCCCACCACCGCAGTGGGTCGGTCGGCGATCGTGACCGTGTCACCCTGCGTCAATCCCGTTGCTGCTCCGACCAATACGCCCGACGGGTCGGACAGCAGACCCGCTGCGTTGCCCACGGCACCTTGCAGATCGGACTGCAGTGCCGTGATCGATGAATCGACACCCAGTACCGTCAGCTCGCCGACATCGGATCGCACGATGCTGCGGAGCAGGGGTACCGCCGCATCGACGCCCGCAACACCGCGTACGACGTCGAGTTCGTTCTGGTCGAATCCCGAATCGGTCACGCCGACCACTTCGTAATGCGCATTGCCTGCGATCGAGACCGCCAGACGTTCGACGGATCCGGTCAGCGATCCGTAGGTGCCGAGGACGGCGATGAGCAAACCCGCGGCGACGGCCACGACTCCCGCCGAGACCAGCGAACGCACCCAGTGCATTCGGAGGTCTCGGAGGCTGATGACGCGAAATCTGCTGAGCGCGGTACCGATCACCGAGGTGTACCAGCGGTGTCGGTGTCGACGCGGCCGTCGATCATGCTGACGACGCGATCGGTCGACCGAGCCGCGTCGAGATCGTGGGTTGCCATCACCACTGCCCGACGCCCCTCGCTGCCGTGGGCTACGTCGGCAAGAATCTCGAGGACGTTGTGGGAGGTCTTGGAATCGAGGTTGCCCGTCGGTTCGTCGGCGATCAGCAGCGCCGGGTCCATCATCAGGGCTCGGGCGATGGCGATACGTTGAATCTGGCCGCCCGACAGTTGCGCCGGGCGGTGTTCGGATCGCTGCGCCAACCCCACCATGTCCAACAGCCGCATTGCATCGGCTTTCGCCTTCTTGATGGGGGTGCCGTCGAGCAGCTTCGGAACGGCGACGTTCTCCCACGCCGACATGGTCGGCAGCAGGTTGAAGAACTGGAAGACGAAGCCCACCTGATGGCGTCGGAAATCGGACTGTGCGTTGTCGTCGAGGGTGGTGACCTCGACGTCGTTGAATCGAATGGACCCGGCCGTCGGGGTGTCCAGCGCGCCGAGCATGTGCAGCAGTGTCGACTTACCTGCTCCGGACGGCGCGACCAGCGACACGAACTGACCACCGTCGATCGTGAGATCGATGCCGTCCAACGCACGGACCGGTTGTTCGCCGGTGGGGTACTCCTTGACCACGCCGGACAACTGGAGCTTCAACTTCGTCATGCATGATCCCCTGCTTCTCGAATACTTCCGACGCTACCTGCCGTCGGGTCGAGAAACCGGTCGGAGTTCTCAGATCACGCTGCGCCGCGCGAAGATTCGAGCCGTCTGGCCACCAGTGCCGCCTGGAGGTGGCGGATACCGGAGGGACGAGTCGGGTCGAACCCGGTCAGTTGTGCGATTCGCTTGAGGCGATAGTCGACGGTGTTGGTGTGCAGATGGAGTTGCCGGGCGGAGCGCTGACGGTTGAGGTCGTGCGAAATGTGGATCTCGAGGGTCTCGAGCAATTCGGGTGACGAATCGAGTGGCTCGAGGATCTGGGTGAGGTGGCGTCGACCCGGTCCGGGACGAGTGAGCTGGTACTCGAGCACCAGGTCGTCCATCCGGTACAACCCGGACGGGCGGTGCAGCTGATGAGCCAGGGACAGCAGTTCGTGGACCTGGTCTGCGGCGGTGGGAATGTCGGCTGTCGCAGCCTGCTCGGCGGTGGCGGTGACGGGGACCTCTGCGGCGGTACCGATGCGGTGCACCAGCGCCTCGACCCACTCGTCGTCGTGGACGCCGGGGATCAGGACGGTTCCGCCCTCGGTGCTGAGCAGCGACAGGGGAGTGCGTCCGCAGACGGTGGCCAGTTCGGCCTGCACGCGACGCAGCTTGCGTCGTGCAGCCACCGTCTTCTGGATGTTGGGGTCGTTCTCGTCGGGGTGCGGCGGTACCGACAGTGCGAGCACGAGGTAACTGTCGGCGAGTTCGATGCCCGACTGGCGGGCCATCGAGACGGCGTTGTGTCCGCTCAGCAACGAGGTGACCAGCGTGTGCGCGGCTGTGTGATGCTCGCTCGCCACTGCCTGAAGCTCTTCGACGTAGCTCTTGCTGGCCGCGATCGAGACCTTCTCAGACAGCAGCACGAACATGCGCGCAGCCTCGATCAACTGGGCGGCGTCGCCTTCTCCTGCCCGCTTGGACACCAGATTCCAACCGATCTGAATGCCCTCGTGGTAGACGCTGAGAACGGACTCGAGCGGGACACCCTCACGAGCCCATTGACTGGCCTTGGCGCGCAGTTCGGCCAAGTCGGACTCGGCAGGTGCGCGCCGCTCGTCGAGCATCTGCACGGCGATGCTGATGCACTTGACGGTGAATTCGGTGACGTCTCCGTGGAGTTGTTCACCGGGAAGTGAACCGCAGGGAGTATTGGCGGCGAAGTGGCCTACCAGGAGGCGCGCCACTGCGCGAAAATCGCGAAGGGGAGCCGAAGCAGGCTGCCCTGCGACCATGATTCCGAGGCCAGTCGAGTTGTGAACGGTCACAGATCAACCCTTCGTGTTGGATTCTTCAGGTTTTGAGAGAGCTAACGTACTCACGCGTAGAAACGCGCTTCCTGTCGTGAATCTATGCAACTTCAGCCGAAATGGCAGGTTTTTCAAACTTTGAGTTTGTTTCCTGGCCTCTAACAGGATCGATCATAGGTTGTTATCTACGTGTGATCCATGGTTTCGGCAAAACTCGTTGTGATTTATCTCGAGCGGGCCACGAGGGGCCTTGCGACTTGCCCTAAACAATGCAGAAGGCGGTCCCATCGCCTGCGCTACACGCCTACTTTGATCTCGGATCGGTCCGGACGAGCGGGGTGAGAGGACGAGTATGCGCAGCGACATCGGGCAGTTCACGGTTCTACGGGAACTGCAGCCGACGATCGACGACAACCTCGCGCGCCACCGCTCGACAGCTGTCTCCTGGCAGCCCACGGATTTCGTCCGGACCGAGATGTACTGGGGAACGCGTACGTCACCGCTGACCGAAGCCGCCAAGGCGGCACTGGTCACCGATCTCCTCACCGAGCAGAACATTCCGCTGTATCGGTGCGAGGTCGCGGCCTCGGGTACCGGCTCGTGGCCCGCATGGCTCACCGAGTGGAGCGCCGAGCGCACCCGGCATGCTGCCGCCGTCACCGACTACCTCGTCGCTACCCGCAGTGTCGATCCGGCGGCGCTCGGTCGAGCTCGCGCACAGTGCAAGACGGTGGGATTCGACTCCCCGATGAACGGCGCTCACCTCCTTCGTTCGCTGGCGCAGGTGACTCTCGACGAATCGATCAGCAGCGTCTGCCATACGAATACCGCGCACCAGTGCCACGATCCGGTTGCCGATCGCTTGCTCGGCCGGATAGTCGACGACCAGAAACTGCACGTCACCTTCTTTGCGAATCTGGTGTCGGCAGCGCTCGACGTCGCCCCCGCTCCGACCGTCACGGCGATCACCGAAGTAGTCATGAACGCGCAGTTGCCGGGTACCAACCTGCCCGGCTTCGGTCGGAGCGCCATGCTCATCGAGCGGGACGGGATCTTCGATCTTCGACGTCATCTCGACGAGGTGCTGCTGCCGACGCTCGCGCGGTGGCGCGTCTTCGAGCGGACCGACCTGGGCGTCGGTGTCCGCAGCCGCGACCAATTGGCCGACTACCTGGTCCATCTCGACACCCGGGCCGCGGCAGCCGAGGCGAACCGCACCCGAACTCAGGGGTACGCAGACGCGCTGCGCGCCAGCTGACGTGAGTGCATCACGCCTTCGGCGACCATTCATCGACTAGCCTGAACCCCTGTTCGTCATTCACCGAGCCACCGGGCTCGGGGCTACTACCGGAGGCCGACACGTGACAGGGCATCGACCGATCATCGTCGGCATCGACGGTTCCGCTGCGGCCGACAAGGCTGTGATCTGGGCGGCCCTGTGCGCTCGGCGACGGGACCGGCGATTGCACATCGTGACGGCCGTCGACATGCCGGGCGTCGTCGATCTGAGCGAATTTGCCGGCGAGGCAACGGAATACGTTGCCACTGCGAAATCGCGTCTGGCGGCGGCCGAAACGCTGGCCGTGTCGGTCATCGACGACCCGACGTTCGAGGTGACCTCCAGTGCCGTCGAGGGCGGCGTGATGGACGTACTCATCGGCGTGTCGGCCCAAGCCGAGCTGTTGGTGATCGGAGCGAGCGAAACGGGCGCTGTGACAATCTCTCTGGCAGCCCACAGCGTGTCGCCAGTGGCCGTCGTACGCGGCCGGGACATCGACGGCCGTCCCGTCGCCGAGGGCCCGGTCGTCGTCGGCGTGGACGGCTCCGACGTCAATCAGCCAGCGGTCGAGTGGGCGTTCGCCGAGGCCTCGGCACGTGATGCTCCGTTGATCGCGGTACACGTGTGGTCCGACGTGGATCTGACGCGCTCGTTCGGCCGGGCACCCGCGGACTGGCAGTCCATCGCCGACACCGAGGAAGCGCTGCTGGCGGAAAGTCTCGCCGGGTGGCAAGAGCGGTTCCCGGAGGTCGACGTCCAACGCGTCGTCGCCCAGGATCGCCCCGTTCGGGTGCTCAGTGGACTGTCCGAAACGGCAGCGCTGATCGTGGTGGGTAATCGGGGACGCGGCGGATTCGGGGGAATGCTGCTCGGGTCGACGAGCTTCGCTCTGGTCAACACCGCAGATTGCCCGGTGCTGGTCGTCAGGAAAGCGGTCACATAGCGACGGTCAACAAGAAGCTGACGTCTTCGAGCGCTTCGACGCTGTGTCGTGCGTCGGGGATGACGAGGAGATCGCCGGTCGAGCCCTTCCAGGTCTTCTCACCGCTGATCAGCTCCAACTTGCCGCTCAGGACGAGGACGGTCGACTCACCGCTGAGATCGTGTTCGGCCAGCCTGTTGCCTGCGGCCAGCGCCACGACGGTCTGCCTCAATTTGCGGCTGTGGCCGCCGTACACCGTCTGCGAACTGCGGCCACTCGACGCGCCGACTGCGAGCTTGAGTTGCTGACGGGCAAGTGCGGTGAGTGACTTCTTGTCCATAGCCGCCAGTATGACGCACCACCCGCAGCCGCGATGGGGGAATCATGAACGCGCTCAAACAGTTTGGGTAGGCTTCCCGTACTCCACCCAACGGAATCGCGTTCCATCCACGCGGCTGTTCTGCCAATCGCCCGCCTCAGCAATCCACTCGTCCGAAATCTCGGGGGCGCTCGTATCGCCGTCGACGTCGAGGTCGATCTCGGTGACTTCGAGGTGGGTCGCGATACCCATTGCACTGCGATAGATTTCGCCGCCGCCGATGATCCAGATCGGGCCGTCGCCTACCAGGGCCACTGCGTCGGTGACACTCGGCGCGGTCTCGGCACCGTCTGCGATCCACGAGGAATTGCGGGTGACGACGATGTTGCGACGGCCCGGCAGCGGACGGAACTTCGCGGGCAATGAGTCCCACGTCTTCCGGCCCATGATCACCGGATGCTCGGCCGTCTTCGATTTGAAGTGCGCCATGTCCTCGGGCACGTGCCAGGGGATCGATCCGGCGTCCCCGATGACGCCCGCGGTGCTCTGAGCCCAGATCAGGCCGACTTCTCTCGATGCACTCACACCGCTACCGGGGCCTTGATTGCAGGGTGGTGCTGATATTCGACGATCTCGACGTCGTCGAAGGTGTAGTCGAAGATCGAATCCCGCTGTGCCAGTTTCAGAGTCGGGTAGGGGTACGCCTCGCGGGAGAGCTGCTCGGCAACCTGGTCGCGGTGGTTGTCGTAGATGTGGCAGTCGCCGCCGGTCCACACGAACTCGCCGACGTCGAGGCCGGTCTGTGCGGCGACCATGTGGGTCAGGAGTGCGTAACTCGCGATGTTGAAGGGGACGCCGAGGAACATGTCTGCGCTGCGTTGATACAGCTGGCACGAGAGCTTGCCGTCGGCGACATAGAACTGGAAGAACGCATGGCACGGCGGCAGGGCCATCTGCGGGATTTCGCCGACGTTCCACGCCGAGACGATCATTCGCCGCGAATCCGGATCGGTCTTCAAAGTCTCGATGACCTGGCTGATCTGGTCGATGTGCTCGCCCGACGGGGTCGGCCACGAACGCCACTGCACTCCGTAGACGGGGCCGAGTTCGCCGTCCGGCGCTGCCCACTCGTCCCAGATGCTGACGCCGTGTTCCTGCAGCCACGTGACATTGGAGTCTCCGCGCAGAAACCACAGCAGTTCGTAGACGATCGACTTGAGATGGACCTTCTTGGTGGTGATCAACGGGAAGCCCTCAGCCAGATCGAAGCGCATCTGATGCCCGAACACGCTGGTCGTCCCGGTTCCCGTCCGGTCGGATTTGGCTGTACCGGTGTCGAGGATGCGGCGCAGCAGATCTTCGTACGGAGTCGGAACCATCACGACGGCCATCGTAGCTGCATACTGGACGCATGCCGGAATTACCCGAGGTGGAGGCCCTTGCCGGCTTCTTGCGCGAGCATGCCGTCGGTGCCGTGATAGGCCGCATCGACATCGCGGCGCTCAGCGTTCTCAAGACCTTCGATCCGCCGATCACCGATCTGCAGGGTCGCGACGTCACCGATGCCGCGCGGTTCGGAAAGCATCTGGCGCTGCAGGCGGGTGACCTGTGGCTGATCACCCACCTGTCGCGAGGGGGTTGGCTGCGATGGGTGGACAACCCCAGTGTTGCTCCGCCGAAACCGGGTAAGGGGCCGTTGGCGCTGCGGATCCACTTCTTCACTCCCGAGGGCGCGACGCCCGCCATCGACCTGACCGAAGCCGGTACCAAAAAGCGATTGGCGGTCTGGGTGGTCCGTGATCCTCAGCAGGTTGCGAGCATCGCCCGGCTCGGGCCGGACGCGATGACGGTCACCGAGCTCGAATTCGCCGAGATACTGGGCAGCACCACAGCTCGTCTGAAGACCTCGTTGGTGGACCAATCGTTGCTCGCCGGAATCGGCAACGCCTACTCGGACGAGATTCTGCACGTCGCCAAGCTCTCGCCGTTCGCATCGTCCAGCAAGCTCGACGCGGAAGCCGTTTCGGTTCTCTATGCCGCGATGCGCTCGGTCCTGTCCGACGCGGTGGACCGCTCGGCCGGGCAGGATGCGGCGCGCCTGAAGGGGGAGAAGCGATCCGGCATGCGGGTGCACGCCAGAACCGGGCTGCCGTGCCCGGTGTGCGGAGATCCGGTGCGCGAGGTCGCCTACGTGGACCGCTCTTTTCAGTACTGCGCGACGTGCCAGACGGCCGGCAAGATTCTTGCCGACCGCCGGATGTCGCGGTTGCTCAAGTAGCGGGTTCGAGCGTCTGGCTGGCGTAGCCGCGATAGCCTTCCCACGCTTTGCGGCGATCGCTGCGCGGATCTTTCTGCACCCGAGTGCGCGTGTCGAAGATCAGTGTCTTCCGCTCGGCTTCGTCGTAGGCCGGCCACGATTCCAACGGCTTTCCGTTGGTGGCGAACGCAATCCAGTGTGACTGCACGTGCTCGGTGACCTCCGCGAACGACTTTCGTCCCCCTGTCGCGGTCAGGGCCTTGCCGAACAACGTCTCGTTGATGCCGAAGACGGCGAACAACTCGAACCCGTGAGTGGCGTCGAGGCCCAGCAACTTCATCGACCGAGGGGCGAAGTCGAAACGATAGAAGTACGTCGGTGCGTGACGCGAATGTCCTTCGGCCACTTCGAGAGACGGCTTCCAGAACGTGAAATCTCCGCCGAAGTCGATGGCGGCCCGCTCGCTCGGGTATCCCCGGTATCCGCCGGTGACAACCGGTTCTGCCGCGGGATCGGTGAGGGAGAAGAGTTTGGAAATGCGTTCGGGGTTGGTGGGCAACGCGTCCAGAAACTTCGGAAACAGTGTTCCCTCACGGGCGTTGGTGCCGATGATCAGCGGCACATTGTGTGCGGTGCCGTTCGCGTACGCCTCGACCGGATCGACAGGAAGGAAGTCACCGTCGATCACCGGGCCGAAGGGGAGCAGGCCGGGAGTGCGGTGCAGCGTGGTGAGTCCGAGCTTGGTGCCTGCTCGGCCGAGTGCCAGTACCTCGGCGTTCTCCAGGGTTTCCACCGCGGTCTCGGCGGTGCCTCCGAGGTACCCGACGTACTCGCTCGCCCACTGGTCCGCACGATGCTTGGCGGTCGTCATGCCCGGTGCCGAGCTTTCGGCAATTGCCTGGGCGAAAAGGCCTTTCGCGGCGGGCACTGTCATCAGGGTGGTGACGGCATTGCCGCCTGCGGACTCGCCGAAGACGGTGACGTTGCCGGGATCTCCGCCGAACTCGGCGATGTTGCGCTTTACCCACTCCAATGCCGCCACCTGGTCGCGTAGTCCCAGGTTGGAATCGAACGGCCGCTCGGGGGTCGAGAATCGCGACATGTCGAGGTAGCCCAAAGCGCCGAGTCGGTAGTTGACCGACACGTAGATGATGCCTTCGCCGTCCTGCAGCGAGCGCCGGACCAGCGAACCTCCGCCGTACAGCGGGGTGGCCGACGTGCCGAGGGTGTACGCACCGCCGTGGATGAACACCATGACCGGTCTGGGTGTCGTGCTCGGCGTGCTCGGTGCCAGGACGTTGAGTGTCAGGCAGTCCTCGCTCGACGGTTGGTACTTGCCGATTGCGAGCATCGTGCCCCGCTTGTGCTGAACGGATGCGTTGCCCCACTCGGTCGCGTCGCGCACGCCCTGCCACGGCTGGGTGGGTTGAGGTGCGCGAAACCGAAGCGGACCGACGGGAGGGGCGGCGTAGGGAATGCCCCGCCAGGTGGTGAGATTGCCGACCGGCTTTCCCTCGATCATGCCGTCCGTAGTGGTCACGCGTGTTTTCACAGCCATTTCGCGATACTACCGGGCGCTTCTTACCCGGTGGTAAGAACCGGCAGGGTCGGGTACCGGGCAGACTCGAAAGCATGCCTTTCGAGTATCGAGCCGAGATAGTGGAGCTGCTGCGAGCGCCCTCGCACGCGTACTTCGGGAGATCCAAGGACGGCCCAGCCGAGGTGCCGACCGAATTGCCGGACAGCGTCGAGATCGTCGCCCACAAGGGCATCCGCGGCGATCGGTTCTTCGGGGTCAAGGCTCATACCGAGGCAGCGGTGAGCTTTCTGGCACTCGAAGCGTGGGACGCCGTCGGCGAGGTACTGGGCGTCGACGTTCCCGACCCGGCCGTGGCCAGACGGAACGTTGTGGTCCGCGGGTTGGAACTCGACCCACTGCGCGGACTGGAATTCGAGCTCGATTCCGGTGACGGCTGGATTCGCTTCCGGGGCGGCCGACCTGCCCATCCGTGCGCGTGGATGGACCGCATGGTGGTCGACGGCGCTCGCAAGGCACTGATCGGTCGCGGTGGATTGCGGGTCGAGCCGCTCTCGGACGGAATCCTGCGAGTCGGGCCGCTGTCGGTGCGTTCCCCGGTCGAACTGGATGCCTCGCGAGCTGCGCTGTCGATTCGGCGCGCGCAGCCCATCTGACGCGAAGCCAGGGGTCGCTCTTGCTCACGAAGTAAATCTGTGCCCATAATGTGAGCAATGGTGCGACGCATCACACCGGCCCGTCATGCATGGCGGCGGTCACTCTCTGGTGGAAAGACCTACCGATGTCCGATTTGTGGATCGTGATCAACACCGTCGTCGCGGTACTGGCGGTGGTGGTCTTCATCGTTCGTTTCCATTTCAACCCGGTGATTTCGCTGGTGCTCGGGGCTGCGTACCTGGGCCTGGCGACCAAGCTGGGAGTGTCGACCACTGTCGACACGATCACTGGCGGATTCGGCGAGATCATGGCCGAGGTCGGATTGCTCATCGCGTTCGGCGTCCTGATGGGTTCGGTGCTGCAGGAGATGAGCGCCATCCAGCGTCTCGTCGGCACCTTGCTGAGAGCCTTCGGCCCCAAGCGGCTCCCGTACGCGCTGTCGCTGACCATCGCGACTCTGTTGCAGTCCATCTTCCTCGACGTGTTGCTCGTGATCTCCGCACCGCTCGCACGCAACCTCGCCCCTAAGATCGGCAAATACGGCACGGCGAGGATGGCCACGGCGCTGGCCATCGCCCTGGAGTGCGGCATCGTGTTCATGGTTCCCGGAGTCGCGACGCTCGCGCTGGCCGGATTGCTCGGCGTGCCGCTGGGCAAGATGATGATCTACGGACTGATCCTCATCGTTCCTGTCGTCGTGCTGTCGGTGGCCATCATGTCGTTCGTCTTCCGGCACGGTTGGTGGAACGAGGAGAAGGACGAGCAACAGATCACCGTAGTCACTGAGCCCGGGGGCCCGGAGCCTGTCGAAACCGACGACGAGCCACTCGACGCCGGCGGCGGCGTGGCCCAGAAAGTGCGCACCGAGAAACAGACCTCGCTGCTGGTGTTGCTCTCGCCGTTGCTGCTCGCGCTCGTCCTGATCGCGATCGGTGCCGTTCTCGAAGTCGCCGAGATCTCGGTTCCGGTGGTCGAATTCATCGCCAGCCCGGTCATCGCGTTGCTCCTCGGACTGGTCGGGACGTGCCTCATCGGCCGTTACCACGTCGGTCAGGAGCGGGTGGAGAAAGCTCTCGCTCGTGGTTTCGCCGAGAGCGGCCAGATCCTCATCCTCACCGGTGTCGGTGGATCGCTCGCAGCCGTCATCAACGAGGCGGGTCTCGGCGACATATTGGGCCAGTACTTCACGGCCAGTACCGCGGCTCCACTGTTGATGGTGTGGGTCATTGCGGCCGCGTTGCACATCGCCGTCGGATCGGTGACGATCTCCGCCATCACCTCGGCCGGCATCCTCGCGCCTGTCGCGCCGCTGATCGGTCTCGACCCGGTGTTCATCGCGCTCGCCGCCGGTGCCGGATCGCTGTTCGCCGTGCACGTCACCAGCAACACGTTCTGGCTGCTGCAGTCCTTGATGGGCCAGTCGACGAGGGGCACACTCAAGACGTGCTCGGTGGGTGTGTCGGTGGCATCGGTCATTGCCATTGCCTTGATCGTGCCGATGAGCTGGATCCTGTGACCTCTTCCGCGAATATCGAAAGGAACACAATGGCATTGCCGCTCAGTGGAGTTCGAGTTCTCGAACTCGGCAACTACATCGCCGCACCCACGGCGGCCAGGATGCTCGCCGATTTCGGTGCCGAGGTGATCAAGGTCGAAAGGCCGGGTACCGGCGACGAATTGCGCAATTGGCGGCTGTATTCCGGTACGACGTCGATGCTGTACCGCACGATCAACCGGAACAAGAAATCGATCGTGTTGGACCTGCGCACCGAGCAGGGCCGCAGAGATGTGGTCGACCTCGCCGCGCACTGCGACATCGTGCTGGAGAACTTTCGGCCCGGCACACTCGAGAAGTGGGGGATCTCGCCCGAGGTTCTCAGTGCCGCCAATCCGGAGCTGATCATCACGCGCATCTCGGCATTCGGGCAAACCGGTCCGATGTCGCAGCGACCCGGATTTGCCGCTGTGGCAGAGGCGTACGGCGGTTTCCGCAACCTCGTCGGTGATCCGGACAGGCCGCCCGTGCGGGTCGGTGTGTCGATCGGCGACTCGATCGCCGGTCTCTATGCGGCGTTCGGATGTGTCATGGCGTTGTTCCAACGACAGACGCAGCGCGCAGCAGAGAAATCGGACCCGTTGTCGCTCGAACAGCGTTCCATCGATGTGGCCTTGAACGAATCCATCCTGTCGATGATGGAGTCTCTGATCCCGGATTATCTGGCGTACGGCGTCGAACGCGAACGGACGGGCGGCCGGATGGAGGGCATCGCGCCCTCGAATGCGTACCCGTGCAACGACGGTCACTCGATCATCATCGCAGGTAACGGCGACGCCATCTTCCAGCGTTACATGGAAACCATCGACCGTCCCGATCTGGGAGCCGATCCGGACCTGGCGACCAACGCCGGCCGGTGGCGTCGCCGGGACGAGCTGGACGCCGCTATCTCGGCCTGGACCGGATTGCGTTCGCGCGCCGAGGCATTGAAGATCCTCGATGCCGCGGGGGTGCCGTCTGGTCCGATCTACACCGCCGCGGATATCGTCGCCGACGAACAGTACGCGGCCCGCAACATGATTCAGCACTTTCCGGTCGACACCGGCCAGGAAGAGCCCACCGACGTCGGGTTCGTCGGAGTCGTCCCGGTGATCGGTGACGCATCCCTGCCGATCCGTTCGGTCGGGCCGGATCTGGGCGAGCACACCAGAGAAGTACTGTCGACGCTGCTCGGCCGGACCGACGAAGAGATGGGCCTGTAGATGTACCGTTTCACCCCCACCGCGGAGCTACGCGACGTCACGATGCGCGACGGACTGCAGCTCACCGGCAAGATGCTCCCCACCGAACGCAAACTCGAGATCATCAGGGCCCTCATCGAACTCGGCGTGCCGGCACTCGAGGTCGGCTCGATGGCACGCGGCGACAAAGTGCCGCCCATGGCCAACACCCTCGAGGTCATCGGCGAGCTGACCGCCGAGGAACTCGAGCGATGCTGGGTGTGGGTCGCCACTCCACGCCACGTCGAGAAGGCCGCTGCTGCAGGGGCTCGCAACTTCCAGTACTGCTTCTCCGCGTCGGACTCGCACAACCAGGCCAACATCGGGCGCACCACCGAGGTGTCGCTGGCCGCGATGCCCGATGCCGTCGACATCACCCGCTCGGTGGGCGGACAGATCGAGCTGTGTATCGCAACGTCGTTCACCTGTCCTTTCGAAGGACAGGTACCGCCGGATCGGGTCATCGAGATCGCCAACGACGAACGAGCCACGGGCGCAACGGATATTGTCATCTGCGACACCCTCGGACAGGCGGTACCGGTTCAGGTGTCGTCGCTGATCTCACGGGTACGCGCGGAAACGCCGGATCGCCGGGTGGTGTTCCACGGTCACGACACGTGGGGTCTGGGCGTCGCGAACACTCTGGCCGCCATCTCGGCCGGAGCCGCGATGGTCGACGGTTCGCTCGGCGGACTGGGCGGCTGCCCCTTCGCCCCCGGTGCCAGTGGCAACACCTCGTCCGAGGACATTCTCTTCGCGACGAGGCCGGACTGGTTCGAGCCGAAGACGCTGGCACGCATGGTCTCTCTGTCGGAGGGCCTGCTGGCCGAACTGGAGGAGCCCATGCGATCGAAAACCGTGCAGGGTGCCAGGTCCGAGGCGCACGTGTTCGAGTGGGTCGTATGAGCCGCATTCTCGTCACGTCGGAAATCCCGGCTCCCGGCATGGACATTCTGCGGGCTGCCGGCGAGGTCGACCTCCGCGAGTTGGACCGCGAGCAGCTTCTCGACGCCTGCGCATCGGGTACGTATTCCGTGGTCGTCTCGCAGTTGCGTGACCGGTTCGATGCGGAACTTCTCGCTACGGCGTCGATCACCGGGATATCCAACTACGCCGTCGGATTCGACAACATCGACATCGCGGCCGCGACCCGCCACGGAATCACCGCCGCGAACACTCCGGGTGTGCTGACGGATTCGACCGCAGACATCGCGATGCTCCTGATGCTGTCCACGGCTCGCCGCGCCGTCGAAGCCGATGCGTTCGTTCGGTCCGGATCCTTCACCGGGTGGGAGCCCGAACTGCTTCTGGGCAGCGATGTCTCGGGCCGCGTGCTCGGCCTTGCCGGTTTCGGCCGGATCGCTCGGGCCACCGCTCGGCGGGCACTGGGCTTCGGCATGACGGTGAAGTTCTGCCCCCGGCCGCCCGGCGATCGCGAGGTCTCCGACGACGAACTCGGTGAGTTCGCCGGCCGCATCGAACATGCGGCGTGGGACGAGATCGTCGCAACGAGTGACTTTCTGTCTCTGCACGTCCCGTTGTCGGACTCCACCCGGCATCTGGTCGATGCTGCCGTGTTCGAGGCCATGAAGCCGTCGGCGATTTTGATCAATACCGCGCGTGGGCCAGTGGTCGACGAGGCAGCGCTGGTGATTGCTCTACGTGAGAAATCGATCGCTGCAGCAGGATTGGACGTCTACGAACGCGAACCTGCGCTCGAACCGGGCCTGGCCGAACTGTCCAATACCGTGCTCCTACCGCACGTGGGCAGCGCGACGGTCTCGGTGCGCTCGGAGATGGCGCGCCTGTGCGCCACCAATGCCGTGGCGATGCTGCGCGGTGAGCTCCCGCCGCACCCGGTCAATCCCGAGGCCTGGGGTCAGGCAGGGTAGCGGCCGCCGAGGGTCCGGGTGATCTGTTCGGCATGCGAGATCAGCAGGTCCACCCAGGCCTCGCACTGCGACTGCGGCATCCGTAATGTCGGGCCGCTGATGGTGACGGCACCGACGATGTCCGAGGCCGAATCGAACACCGGAGCGGACAGCCCCGATGCGCCGGTTTCGCGCTCACCGGTGGTGATCGCGTAGCCGTGGGACCTTGTCTGCGCCAACAGTTCCCGCATCGTCTCGGCCTCGGTCACCGTCTGCTCGGTCAACGATTCGAGTTCGCGGGACAGAACACGCTCGGCCAGTTCCGAGTCCCAGGCCAGCAGGACACGGCTGGCCGATCCTGCGCTGAGCGGAATGACCTTGCCGACGTACATGTCTCGTCGCAACGCATGCCGCGTCTCGGCAATGGCCACGCACACGCGGTAGTTCTGCTCGGGCCGAAAGAAGCACGCTGTCTCGGTCGTCAGATCGCGCATGTCCTTGAGGATCGGGTTGACGACCGACAACACGTCGAGATCCTTGGTCGCCGTTGCGGCCCAGTACGCCATCCGCACCCCGATGCGGATGCGATCGCCGACTCGATCCAGAAAGCCCTGTTGAACCAGGTTGGTGACCAGACGCTGCACCGTCGAGGTGGGCAGCCCGGTGCTCTGCTGAATCTCGCCCAGCGTCATGGCCGGGCGATCGAACGAGAACACATCGAGAATCTCGGTGATCTTGCCCAGCACGAGAAGCGGCTGCTGCTTCGGTGAATTCTCGGTCACTCGACCAATCTACGTGTAGTGCGTCGATCGGCGAAGTGGTTGATCGGCTTGGCCAGCAGCAGGATCAGCAGTGACCACAGGCCGAGTGGTGTGAACGCCAGACCGAACGCGATCAGGATCAACGCCGAGCCGACGGCGCCGGTGCGGACTCGTTCCACGTCGCGAGAGTCAGCGGCCACGATCGACGGGTGCCGCGAGACGACGACGTCCGCGACGAACATGGCGATGACGGAGACAGCGATTGTGGCGACGTACAGCGTCGACGAACTCGAGTCGTATCCGTTCTTCTCGGCGATCAGCTTCGTCGGAAAGGGGAGGAACACGATGGACAGTAGCCACACGAAATTGATCCACATCAGTGCAGGTGTGTAGCCGATCAGATTTCGGAAGACGCGGTGGTGGCTGAGCCATTGAGTGAAGATCACCAGAAAGCTCAGGACGAATGCATAGAATTCCACACCGTGCTCACGAAAGACGTCCACGAAGCTGTCGCTCCGGCCAGGGTCGGCCAACTCGACGAGCGGTAGAACCAACAGCGTGGCCGCGATGGCTACCACGGCATCGCTGAAATTGACCAGTCTCTCGAAACCGCGTTGATATTCCATGTCAGCCCATCTCGTATTCCATGTCAGCATTGTGCTCCCAGTACGGGTAGCGTCCCAACGATGTCCGAGCGACGTACTCTGACCACCGGGCGAGTGGTATTTCTGGTGGTTGCTGCCGCAGCACCGATGGCGGCCATGATCGGTAACGTGCCACTGGCCTTGATTCGCGGAAACGGGGCTGGGTTGCCTGCCGCGTACGCGATCAGTTCAATTGTGCTGCTGTGCTTCTCGGTGGGGTTCGCGGCGATCGCGCAGCAGGTCTACAGTACCGGTGCGTTCTACACCTACATCGGTCTCGCGTTGGGTAAACCGCCCGGAATTGCTGCCGCATATGTCGCAGTTGTCGCGTATACGTCACTTGCGTGCGGGCTTTCGGGAGCATTCGGCTATTTCACCCATTTGGTCTTCGCCGATTCGGGCATCGATATTCCGTGGTACGTCTTCACCGGCGTTGCCGTGGTGGTCGTGGCAATTCTCGGGTTCCGAAATGCCGACCTCTCCGCCAAGGTCTTGGGGACACTGATGGTGCTGGAGTTCGCTTTTCTGGTGGTGTTCGACGGCTTGGTCGTCGGGCAGAAGGGTGCTGCCGCAGTGCCACTGGAGTCGTTCACACCCACTCAGGTGTTCTCCGGTTCGCTCGGTATCGCCATGATGTTCGCGTTCTCGAGCTTCATCGGGTTCGAGTCCGCCGCGTTGTACGGGGAGGAGACCAAGGACCCGCGGCGGAGCATCCCGCGTGCGACGTTCATTGCGGTGTCGATCATCGCGGTCTTCTACGTCACGACGAGCTGGATCGTCGTTGGTGCGGCAGGCGGCGTCGACGCTCCGGCGCTGGCCCAGACCGAACTGGGCAACCTACTGTTCACGCTGGCGCGTGAGTACGGCGGAACAGTGCTGTACGACGGAACCGCAGTGCTGCTGTGCACCAGCGTGCTCGCGTCGTATCTGGCGGTACACAACGCCGCCAGTCGTTATCTGTTCGCGCTGGGGCGTGAGCGTGTACTTCCGGTGTGGCTCGGCCGAATTCACCCGCGGCACGCGAGCCCCCACGTCGGGAGCGTCACTGCATCGGTGGTGGCAGCGGTATCGCTGACGGGCTTCGCGGTGGCCGGTGCCGACCCCTACCTGAGCTATGCGGCCGGTGCCATCGGCCTCGGCACTCTGGGTGTCATCGCGCTGCAGGCCGCCGCGGCACTGTCGGTGGTCGTGTTCTTCATCGGCCATCCCGATCGATCCGTGTGGCGCACCGCGATTGCCCCGGGCATCGGATTTCTCGGGTTCACGACCGGATTGATCCTCGCCGGAACGCATTACAGCGTGCTCACCGGATCCGATTCTGCCGTCGTCAACGCGGTACCGGTGGTGCTGATACTCGCAGCGATCCTCGGGGTCCTGGTGGCTCTACGCCTGAGGCGAACCGACCCGACAACTTACGCCGGCATAGCTGCGGCATATGCGCGGAGCTGAACCTGTCACCGGCGCGATTCGAGTAGTCGGAGCCAGATTTCGCTGACCGTCGGATACGACGGCACCGCATGCCACAGATCGTCGAGCGATACCTTCCCGACCACGGCAACGGTGGCCGCGTGCACCAATTCCGCTACCCCCGGCCCGACGAAGGTCGCCCCGACGAGAGTGTCGGTGGCCCTGTCGATCACCAACTGCGCACGACCCGAGTAATCGTCCTGCTGTATGGAGGAACCCGCGACGGCAATGTCCTGGGCCGCGATCTCGACGTCGATACCGGCTTCGCGCGCCTTGGCCTCGGTGAGCCCGACCGAGGCGACCTCGAGGGGCGTGAAGACGACCTGGGGAATCTGTCCGTGATCAGCGGTGGCGCGAAACTTCTTGTGATCGAGCGGCTTTCCCTCGGCCCGGGCGGCGATGACGTCACCGGCCACCCGTCCCTGATACTTGCCCATGTGCGTCAACGGTGCCCGGCCGTTGAGATCGCCGACGGCATAGAGCCAGTCGTGGTCTCCCACAGTGAGGTGGTCGTCGACGTCGACGTATCTGCCGTCGGGAAGACCGACGGAGGACAGTCCCAGATCCGAGCTCGCCGGGGAGCGGCCCGCCGCGACCAGCACCTCGTCCACGACGAGGTCCTCGCCGCCGACTGTGAGAGTGACCGGACCACCGTGGATTCGGCCGACGCCGGTGTCGGCGGGATCTTGCCGCGACACGGCCGTCAGGGACGCGTCGAGCATGATCGTTGCGCCGCGTTGTTTCAGTGCGTCGGCGACGAGCTGCCCGGCGAACGGCTCGGAGCCGGCCAGCAGGGACGAGCCGCGCACGATCATCGTGACTTTCGCCCCCAGGGACAGCAGCCACGTCGCTGCCTCGCTCGCCACGACACCGCCGCCGATGATGGCCACGTGGCCGGGGGTCTCGTGAATGTTCGTGGCGTCGCGGGAGATCCACGGTCGGGCATCGCGAAGGCCAGGCGTGTTCGGCACCGACGCGGTGGTGCCGGTGGCCAGCACCACCGCATGCCGAGCTGTGAGCGTTCTGCCGTCGACCTCGACGGTCTTGACCCCGCTGAGCCGTCCGTGGCCACGGATCACCGAGATGCCCGCGGACTCGGCCCACGACACCTGCGACGAGTCGTCGAGGCCGTGCGTGAAGGATTCGCGTCGGGCCAATACGGCGTCGGCGTCGAGTGGCTGGTCGCCGACCAGTTCTTTCACACCCGGCATGTTTCGGGCGGTATCGAGCACCTCGCTGGGCCGCAGGAGCGCTTTGCTGGGCATGCATGCCCAGTACGAGCATTCGCCGCCGACGAGTTCGTGTTCGACGATGGCGGCGGTGCGGCTGCTGCCTTGTATCGCGTACTGCGCGGCATTCTCACCGACGGGTCCTCCGCCGATGACGATCACATCGAATTCCGAGCTCTCTGGGGCCATTGCTCCACAGTGACATAGGCTCCCCGCTTATGGCGACCACTCGGAGCAAGATTCTGATCACCGGCGCGAGTTCAGGACTCGGTGAGGAGATGGCGCGCCGCTTCGCGGCCATGGGCCGTGATCTCGCGCTCTGTGCGCGACGGGTCGAGCGGCTCGACGAGCTCCGCTCCGAACTCATGACGCAGCATCCCGGGATCACCGTGGCGGTGCGCGCACTCGACGTCACCGATCACGATGCCGTGGTGACGGTGTTCGGCGAACTGCGCGACGAGTTGGGCGGCCTGGATCGAGTTGTCGTCAATGCCGGACTCGGCAAGGGTGCGAAAATCGGATCCGGTCGCGCCGACGCCAATCTGCAGACCGCGCGCACCAATTTCGTCGGTGCGCTGTCGCAGGCCGAGGCCGCGTTGGCGATATTCCGGGCCCAGAAGCACGGGCACCTGGTGTTCGTCTCGTCCATCAGCGCCGATCGGGGTCTGCCCGGTGCCAAGGCGACCTACTCGGCCAGCAAAGCGGCGGTGGCCTCTCTGGGAGAATCGTTGGCCACCGAGTTGGCCCGAACCGACATCGTCGTCACGACGCTTCTGCCGGGTTTCATCGCCACCGACATGTCGGCCGGCGCAGGCGACAGTGCTGCTCTCACAGCCACTCTGGACGAAGGCGTCACCGCGATGGTCCGGGCCATCGAAAGCGAAACGCGCCGCGCCGCGCTGCCCGGCCTGAAATGGCGAGGCATCGACGCGGCGCTGCGGTTCCTGCCGAACGTGCTGACGGATCGAATGGTCTGACTGCAGGAGTGGAGCCTGCGGAATGACCGGTTCGATGCAGGAGTGGAGCCTGCGGAATGACCGGTTCGATGCAGGAGTGGAGCCTGCGGAATGACCGGTTTACTGCAGGTATCCCTCGACCTGGTTGACGCTGTTGGCCGTCGCGGAGTCGGGGTCCTTGCCTGCGTCGATGCGTGCGCGGCGCTGCCGGAGCAGGTCCCAGCACTGATCGAGAGCGTGTTCGAGTGACGCGAGCTGCGCCTTCTCGGTGTCGGGGTCGATCTCCCCGGCCTGGGTGTCGGTGCGCAGCTTGTGCTCGGTGGCGATCAGCTGCTGAATCTTGGTGTGGATATCGTGCTCGTTCATGGCTGCAACGGTAGACCTACCAGGGTGTACCGGCCAGGTTTCGCCGCGCCAGAGCGCGGTGCACCGCTGCGGTGAGCTCTGCCGCCGATCCGACCAGCGCGTCGTCGGTGCACACCAGGGAGAGTGTGTAGCGCCCGTCCATCCGGGACAGGTAGGTCGACAGCCTGATCGTCGACAGCGGGATCGGTCCCGTCGGTGCGGGGTGGATCGCGCGGGTGGCCAGACCGCAGGATCGATGCGGCCCGAGGGTCGTCAGCGCATGCGGAATGTCGCCGATGTTGGAGCACAACACTTCTCCGCGCCCCGGCGTCGAGGTCAACTTCGCCGCGAGGCGGTGGGGGAGCAGTTGGACGACCTCGGGCGGGTACCCCGCGGGGGCTCCGACGGGCGCGGCGAAGGCAGCTTTGCACGCCGCGCGCACTGCCGTCGGCGAAGCGTCTCCGCGAACGTCGACGGTGGCCATCCCGATCGAGTTCGCGTCGCCGGATCCGGTGCGGAAGGGGATGTCGACGGTCACCGTGGGTGAGCCGAGTTCTGCCATGGTCGCGGCGACGACGCACACGAACAACGAATTGGGTGAGCCGCCACCGAGCTCGGCAGCCGAATCCCACTGCGCTGCATCGACGTCCACGACCACCGAGGAGGCCCGTCGAACACGGTGGGGGCGTGTGCGATTCGAGTCGGATGCCGTGAATGCGCGCAGCTCGGCCCGAGCCTTCGCACTCACCCACAGTCGAGCGGTCGCGACGATCGACCGCACGAGCACGGTGACGATCATGCGCAGAGCGTCCGCTGCGTCCGAACCGGGGGAGGCGATCGGTTCGGTTTCTACCGAGCCCGAAAACGACTGTGCAGCAGCGTCGATGAGCCCACGGGCATCGGCGAGCGCATGCGAGCACACCAGCGATACGACGGTACCGCCGCCGGCCAGCGGAGCTGCCGTCAACCGCCACCCCGGTCCGTATTGCGGATCCAACTGCACATCGGCCTGGTGGTCGGCCCACTCGATGGCGTCGTCGACCGGCTCGGAGGCGACCGTCAGCGGCAGCGAGGTGGAACAGACGTCCCATCGGAGCCGGGCACCGGGGATGCGAGGCACGCCGACCTGTCGACCCAGCTGCCCGCGTGCGAGCGCAGCGTGTACCCGTTCGAGTTCGTCCTGGGTCACCGACTCGGCAGTACGCCAAATACCCTGCAGTGCAATCGGTGTGCCGTACCCGCGATGTGTGCGGAGAAAGATCTCGTCGATCACCGACAGGCGGGTCGAGATCACGGACTGGGGGTACCGTGTCGCCCCGCGCCCGAGGCGAACCGACTCGCTCCGGTGAGCGCGTCGGCGGTGATCGAGATGGCACCGTGCCGAAACTCGTTCTTCAGCGCGGCTTCCTCGTCGAGGCCGTCCTGCTCGAGGACGGACAGCCGGTCCTCGCGCATGCAGGTCTGGGGCAGCAACGCCAGTTCGGCGGCCAGCGCCTCGGCCTCGGATCGGGCACGGCCGACCGGAACCACCCGGGTGATCAGGCCGATGTCCAACGCCTCCTGGGCGGCCACGGCGCGTCCGGTGAGAATCATGTCCATCGCTCGTCCGGTGCCGATGATGCGCGGCAATCGCACTGTGCCGCCGTCGATCAGGGGCACGCCCCAGCGCCGACAGAACACGCCGAACGTGGCGTCGTCCTCCGCGATGCGTAGGTCGCACCACAGGGCGAGTTCGAGCCCACCCGCGACGGCGTATCCCGACACCGCGGCGATGACCGGCTTGGACAACCGCATTCGCGTCGGGCCCATCGGACCGTCGCCGTGTTCGGTCGCGTGGTTCGACCTGGGTGTGCCCAGTGCCTTGAGGTCGGCTCCCGAGCAGAACGTGCCGCCCTCGCCCCACAACACGGCAACCGACGCGGATTCGTCGGCATCGAATTCCTCGAAGGCCTGGGTGAGTTCCTGAGCAGTGGGCCCGTCGACGGCGTTGCGAGCCTCCGGGCGTGAGAGGACCACGGTGGTGACGGGGCCTGATCGTTCGATCCGTACCGGCATGGTTACGAACCTACTCGAGTCCCCTTGCGTGAAGCACTGAATCAGTGCTTCAATCCTTCAATGCCCTACCGGCGAACACCCGCAGTGCAAGCCCGGCTCGATGCCGGCCGAACGAAACTGCTTGCTGCCGCCGTCGAGGTCCTGTCCACCAAGGGATACGCGGGCCTGTCGGTGGCCTCGGTCGCCGCGGCCGCAGGCGTGTCCGCGGGCAGCGTCTACACGCACTTCGACGGCAAATCCGACCTGGTCGTCGAGACCTTCCGGCAGGTCTGCACCCGTGAAGTGGCTGCGGTGGTCGCCGTCGCCGCACACGGCAGCACATCCGAGCGAGTCGCCGCGGTGGTGCAGACCTTCGCCGGGCGGGCCCTGAAGAACCGCACGATGGCCTACGCGCTGCTCGCCGAACCGGTCGATCCAGCAGTGGACGCCGAGCGGTTGGTGTTCCGGCGCAAATTCACCGCTGCGTTCGCCGACGCGATCGTGGCAGGAATCGCGGCCGGGGAAATTCCCGATCAGGACGCGGCGATCTCGGCCGCCGGCCTCGTGGGTGCCGTCGGCGAAGTGCTGGTCGGTCCGTTGTCCTCGCACGAGTCCGTGGACGTGGTCCCCGGTCTCGTCGCTTATTCGTTGCGTGCGTTAGGAGTTCGAGATGAACACACATGAGGTCTTCAATCAGGCGACCGACCTGACGCCCTACGACGTGTCCGACGACGCCTCGCTGCTGGACGGTCTCGACCGAGCCGGCGGCGGCTGGGCGCGCGACGAGGTGCGTCAATTGGGCGCTCTCGCAGGCGGAGTCGAGGCGCAGGAGTGGGGCAGGCTCGCGAACGAGAACCCACCGGTGCTCAGGACACACGATCGGTACGGCCATCGCGTCGACGAGGTCGAATTCCACCCGCACTGGCACGATCTGATGACCGTCGCGGTGCAGCACGGACTGCACGCCAGCCCGTGGACGGACGACCGAGTGGGTGCGCACGTGGCCCGCGCCGCGAAATTCTACGTATGGGGACAGGCCGAAGCAGGCCACATGTGCCCGATCTCGATGACCTACGCCGTCGTACCGGCGTTGCGGCACAACCCCTCTCTCGCCGCGCAGTTCGAGCCTCTGCTCGCGTCCCGGGAGTACGACTTCGGGCTGCGCGAACCGTCGAGCAAACGCGGATTGATCGCCGGTATGTCGATGACGGAAAAGCAAGGCGGCTCGGACGTTCGCGCCAACACCACCACGGCCACCCCGTCGTCGGACGGAACCTATTCGATCGTCGGCCACAAGTGGTTCACCTCTGCGCCGATGTCGGACATGTTCCTCACCTTGGCCCAGGCACCGGGCGGGCTCTCGTGCTTCATGTTGCCGCGGGTGCTGCCCGACGGCACCCGTAACCGAATGATGCTGCAGCGCTTGAAGGACAAGCTCGGCAACAAATCCAACGCCTCGGGAGAACTGGAATACGACGGTGCGACCGGCTGGCTCGTCGGCGAGGAGGGCCGCGGGGTGCGCACCATCATCGAGATGGTGAACATGACCAGATTGGACTGCGTCATCGGCTCTGCTGCCGGTATCCGCAATGCCACCGTCCGCGCGGTGCATCACGCACGTCACCGAGCTGCCTTCAGTGCGCAACTGATCGATCAGCCTCTGATGCGAAACGTGTTGACAGACTTGACCATCGAATCCGAGGCCGCCACCGCCGCCATGATTCGTCTGGCGCAGGCCACCGACGGTTCCGCCCGCGGCGACGAGCAGGAGAGCGCCCTACGCCGAATTGCGTTGGCCGTCACCAAGTACTGGGTGTGCAAACGAGCGCCGGCCCACGCCGCCGAAGCACTCGAATGCCTCGGCGGCAACGGCTACGTCGAAGAATCGGGCATGCCGCGGTTGTTCCGCGAATCGCCGCTGATGTCGATTTGGGAAGGGTCGGGCAACGTCGCAGCCCTCGACTCGCTGCGTGCACTCGCGCGTCAACCCGACAGCGTCGAGGCCTTCTTCGGTGAGATCGGCAAGGCGTCGGGTGTGGATTCTCGCCTCGACGACGCCATCGCCCGCGTCGGCAAGGAACTCTCCGACACCTCCGACATGGAATACCGGGCCCGCCGCGTCGTCGAACTCATGGCGCTGACCTTCCAGGGTGCGCAGCTGGTGATGAACGGAAACCCCGCAGTGGCCGACGCCTTCTGCGCGAGCCGACTCGACCGAGACTGGGGCACTGCCTTCGGCACCCTGCCCGTCGGAGTCGATACCTCAGCTGTGTTGGCGCGGGTGTGACGATTTGGCTCGTGTCCTGCGGATCAGCTCCCCACATTCGTAAATGTGACGCCGATCGGAGTCGGTTATCCAAAACTGGGGGAGCTGATCCGCCGCCATCCGCTGGTCGCCGAACCATCCGCTGGGTGCCGGTAGCGCAGCTGCGCGGGCGAAGGCCTGCTCGAAGCGGCGAAGCAGTGCTCGGGGATCGTCGAGTTCACGCCAGTTCCACCGCACGATGACCCAACCCAGTTCGCGAAGTCGGTCCTCGCGATACTTCTCATCCAACAGAACGCGTTTCGAGTCGTACTTCGATTCGCCGTCGAATTCGCCGATGACACCCAGCTCCCAGAACAGGAAGTCGACTCTTCCCACGAAGCGGCCGGCTCCGTCGTGCACCCATTGGTTGAGCAGAGGTGTGGGGAGCGGGAGGGTTTCGAACAGCACTCGGCTGCGCGATTCGCCGACACTCTCACTACGTCCGTTCATCAGAGACACCGCGCGGCGGGCGGCTGCGATGCCGGTTCGGAATCGTGCGGATTCGACCGCGTGGGCCAGCGCGTCCGAGTCCGTGTGGCCGGATCTCAGTGCACTGTCGCCGACGCATACCGATCGATCCACACTGCTGGTGCGAGCGATGTCCACGACCGTTCGAGCCGCGGTGGTGACCGGGTAGCCGTTGACGGTTGTGCGTTCGGCGGGGTCCAATGTAGTCCCGTGGAGAATTCGGAGCGGGCGACGCTTGCTCGCGTAATCGAGACCGTGTGTCATGTGCACCTTGTCGAGCGGCAGCTTCCAGACGTCGAAGCCCCAGGCGATGGCCGCCGAGACGTGGCTGAGCACTTCGTGCGCCGGTGCGGACATCAGATACGACCGCGCCAGCAGGAAATGACGTTCGGTCGGGCTGGCCTCGTGCATCAGCGTGGTAGGCACATAGAAGCCCGGTCGCAGCACCGACAATTCACCGGCGCGGCGCAGACTTTTCAGGTCGTCGTCGGTCAACCCGAAAGTAAGTGCGTCAGCTCTGGTGAACAGGTCGGTGTGAGGTAGGTCCATGGATGCTTGGACGCGCCGACCGTCGATTCGGATCCGTATGCAGCGAAAAAGCTCCCCAGTTTCGGATATCCGACGCCGATCGGAGGCATAAATCCGAAACTGGGGAGCTGATCTGCGTCCCGGCCGGGCCCGACCGAACTCAGGCCGAACGACCCCGCTGCGCCCGGTACCAGCGCACCAGGGCGTCGGTGGATGAATCCGATTGCACGGCAGGGGCTTCGGCGTCGGTGAGTACCGGTGTCAGTTCGAGTGCCTGGGTCTTACCGAGTTCGACGCCCCACTGGTCGTAGGAGTCGACCCCCCAGATGACGCCTTCGACGAAGACCTGGTGTTCGTACAGGGCGATCAATTGTCCGACGACGGACGGGGTGAGTTTGGGGGCGAGGATCGAGGTGGACGGTCGATTGCCCGGCATCACCTTGTGCGGCACCACATCTGCGGGTGTGTCCTCGGCGGCGATTTCCTCGGCGATTTCCTCGGCGGTCTTGCCGAAGGCGAGCACCTTGGTCTGGGCGAAGAAGTTGCTCATCAGCAGGTCGTGCATCGAGCCGCTGCCGTCGCGGGTGGGCAGATCGTCGGTGGGCTCGGCGAAGCCGATGAAGTCGGCGGGCACCAAACGTGTTCCCTGGTGCAGCAATTGGTAGAAGGCATGCTGTCCGTTGGTGCCCGGTTCGCCCCAGAAGATTTCGCCGGTGGAGGTGGTGACGGGTGAGCCGTCGGCCTTGACGGACTTGCCGTTGGACTCCATGGTCAGCTGCTGCAAGTACGCGGCGAAGCGGGAGAGGTCGTTCGAATACGGCAGCACTGCACGGGTTTCCGCGCCGAAGAAGTTGCTGTACCACAGGCCGATGAGGCCGAGCAGCACCGGTGCGTTCTCGGCGAGAGGCGTCAACCGGAAGTGCTCGTCGATCCGATGGAAACCGTCGAGGAATTCGGCGAACGCCTCTTTGCCGACGACGGCCATGACCGACAGTCCGATTGCCGAGTCCACGGAATAGCGTCCGCCCACCCAGTCCCAGAAGCCGAACATGTTGGCGGTGTCGATGCCGAAGTCCGCGACGCGTTCGGCGTTGGTGGACACGGCGACGAAGTGCTTGGCGACGGCGTCCTCACCGAGTGCGTCGACGAGCCAGCGCCGGGCCGCGGTGGCGTTGGTCAGCGTCTCGAGTGTGGAGAAGGTCTTGGAGGCGATGATGAACAGCGTCGACGCCGGGTCGAGTCCGTCGAGCGCGCCGACGAGATCGGCGGGGTCGACGTTCGAGACGAATTTCGCCGAGATCCCCGCGTCGGCGTAGTGACGGAGTGCGTTGTAGACCATGACCGGGCCCAGATCGGATCCACCGATGCCGATGTTGACGACGGTGGAGATCTTCTCGCCGGTGGCACCGACCCATTCGCCCGAACGCACGCGATCGGTGAATTCGCCCATGGCCGTGAGGACTTCGTGCACATCGGCTACGACGTCCTGGCCGTCGACGGTCAACGACGCATCGGCGGGAAGGCGCAGCGCGGTGTGCAGAACAGCGCGATCCTCGGAGGTGTTGATGTGCTCGCCTGCGAACATGGCGTCGCGCTTGCCTTCGACGTCTGCGGTGCGGGCCAGTTCGATCAGCAGGGCGAGAGTCTCGCTGGTGACGCGATGCTTGCTGTAGTCGATGTGAAGATCCGCGGCGGCGAGGGTGAAGGTGCGCCCTCGGTCGGCGTCATCGGCGAACAGAGTTCGGAGATGAGTATCGGCAATCTCGGAGTGGTGATCGGTCAGTTTCTGCCAGGCATCCGTGCCGGTGATATCGACGCTCATACGAACCAACAGTAATCCGGTGCCGAGTCATGCGCGCGTCGTTTGTCGTTTGCATCGGGCGCTGCGGAGGCATCATGGACGGTATGGACCAACGTGCATTGATCGATTCGATTCCGGCAAAACTGTGGATCGGCGGTAAGGCCGTCGACGCCGAGGGCGGTAAGACGTTCGCGGTGAACGATCCGGCGACCGGCAAGCCACTGACGGAGGTGGCGGACGCATCTCCGGCCGACGCGATGAAGGCCCTCGATGCGGCTGCTGCGGCGCAGAAGAGCTGGGCGGCAACACCTGCCCGCGAACGCAGTGAAATTCTTCGAGCGGCGTTCGAGAAGGTCACCGAGCGTGCCGACGACATCGCGCTGTTGATGACTCTGGAAATGGGCAAGGCCCTCGCGGAGTCGAAGGCCGAGGTGAAATACGGCGCGGAGTTCTTCCGGTGGTTCGCCGAGGAAGCAGTGCGCATCGGCGGTCGATACACCCCGGCCCCGGCAGGCAACGGCCGCATTCTCGTGACGAAGGCTCCGGTCGGCCCCGTACTGGCGATCACCCCGTGGAACTTTCCGTTGGCGATGGGCACCAGGAAGATCGGGCCCGCTCTGGCCGCCGGCTGCACCATCGTGGTCAAGCCGGCCCGGGAGACCCCGCTGACGATGTTGCTGCTCGCGCAGATCTTCGACGAGGTCGGCCTGCCGGAGGGCGTGCTCTCCGTGCTGACGACGTCGAAGTCCGGCGACGTCACCGGGCCGCTGTTGGAAGATCCTCGACTCCGCAAACTCACCTTCACCGGATCCACCGGCGTCGGCAAATCGCTCGTCGAGAAGTCCGCGACGAGGTTGCTACGGACGTCGATGGAACTCGGTGGCAATGCCCCGTTCGTGGTGTTCGACGACGCGAACATCGACGACGCGGTGGACGGCGCGATGCTGGCGAAGATGCGCAACGGCGGCGAGGCCTGCACGGCGGCGAACCGTCTGCACGTGCACAACAGCGTGCGTGAGGAATTCACCACCAAGTTGGTGGCGAAGATGTCCGAGATGAAGCTCGGGCCCGGCGTCGACCCCGACACCAAGCTCGGACCGCTGATCAATGCAGACCAGCTCGAGACCGTGCAGGAGCTCGTCGACGATGCCGTGGAGAAGGGCGCGACGGTAGCGCTCGGCGGTAGCGCACCGGGTGGCGACGGCTACTTCTACCCGGCGACCGTGCTCACCGACATGCCGACGTCGGCCCGCATTCTGAAGGAAGAAGTGTTCGGCCCGGTGGCCCCGATCGTCGGATTCGACACCGAACAGGAAGGAATCGACGCAGCCAACGCCACCGAGTACGGCCTGGCGTCGTACATCTACACCGAGAGCCTGGATCGCGCGCTACGAGTGGCCGACGCGATCGACAGCGGCATGGTGGGTGTCAACCGCGGAGTGATCTCGGACGCGGCAGCACCGTTCGGTGGAGTCAAAGAATCCGGATTCGGCCGTGAGGGCGGATCCGAGGGAATCGAGGAATACCTCGAGACCAAGTACATCGCACTGAAGTAGAGCATCGGTTGGGCGTGCATCCTGCGCGCCCAACCGGGGTTCGATCAGTGGCCGAGGCGACCGCGGCCGAGGCGGAGCAGGAGCATGGCCAGCGTGTGGCCTTCCTGACCGAGGCTGCTGAAACGCTCGAGAACTTTCATCTCACGGCTGTGCACGAGGCGCGGGCCGCCGGACGCCATGCGGGTGCGTCCGATGATCTGCGAGACCTCGGAGCGACGCCGCACTGCCGCGAGGATCTCGGCGTCGAGACGGTCGATCTCCTGACGCAGGTCGTTGATCTCGGCTTCGCTGGAAGGCAATGCAGTCTCTGAATCGATCTTCGTCGTCATAGCCATCGTCTCTCCTCGGGTCACATCTTGGATCGTTGCGTCGTCCGGCACCGTTACGCCTTTCGTATTCGGAACTGCAGCGGCTGTCGGCTGGGTTTTGTCTCGAAGGACCGAGATCGACGAGATTCCCGCCGGGAAAGCTGGGGCGTTACGACTGTCGACAGGCTCCCGCTCGTCCGGCTGCGCAGTGGCCGATCCGACGCAAGCGATGACGCACGTCTTTTTCGATCACCGATCCAGTGTGCCACGGGGTAACCGTCCTGAAAAGTCGGAGACGACGCCGACGACCACGGGATGTGGGTTTGTCGGTACACGCCGGTAGCCTGGCCAGACGATGAACACATTCCTCCAGGGCCTCGAGTCCCGTAAGAAAACCTTGTCCGACGCGCTGCTGGAGGGGCTCAATCCTCAGCAGCGTGAGGCCGTCGTGCACACGGGATCGCCGCTGCTCATCGTGGCCGGTGCAGGATCGGGCAAGACAGCGGTGCTGACGCGTCGCATCGCGTATCTGCTCGCGGAGCGGGGGGTGTCGCCGGGGCAGGTCCTGGCGATCACGTTCACCAACAAGGCCGCCGCCGAGATGCGCGAGCGAGTGGCAGGTCTGGTGGGGCCGCGGGCGAACGCGATGTGGGTGTCGACGTTCCACTCCAGCTGCGTGCGCATCCTGCGCGCCCAGGCGGCATTGTTGCCGGGGTTGAACTCCAACTTCTCGATCTACGACGCGGACGACTCACGCCGGCTGCTGACGATGATCTCCAAAGACCTGCAGATCGACACCAAGAAGTTCTCGGCTCGTCTGCTCTCGACGGCGATCTCCAACCTCAAGAACGAGCTGATCGGCCCGGACAAGGCCGCCGAGGACGCCGACGGTGACCCCGCCGAGCTGCCCCGACTCGTCGCGAAGGTCTATCGCATCTACCAGCAGCGTCTGCGCGCAGCCAACGCCATGGACTTCGACGACCTCATCGGCGAAACGGTGGGAATTCTGCAGGCCTTCCCGCAGGTGGCGCAGTACTACCGACGCCGGTTCCGGCACGTACTGGTCGACGAGTACCAGGACACCAACCACGCCCAGTACATGCTGGTTCGCGAACTCGTCGGCACGCCCGATGCAGACGGCGCGCTCGAGGGCACTGTCGCCCCGGGTGAACTCTGCGTGGTGGGTGACGCCGATCAGTCGATCTACGCATTCCGCGGCGCGACCATTCGCAACATCGAGGAGTTCGAGCGCGACTACCCGGACGCTCGCACGATTCTGCTCGAGCAGAACTACCGATCGACGCAGAACATTCTGTCGGCGGCCAATGCCGTCATCTCGCGCAACATCGGACGGCGCGAGAAGAAGTTGTGGACCGACACCGGTGAAGGCGAACTGATCGTCGGGTACGTCGCCGACAACGAGCACGACGAGGCGTCGTTCGTCGCGTCGGAAATCGATCGTCTCGTCGACAGCGGGGATGTGCGTTTCGACGAGGTGGCAGTGTTCTACCGGACCAACAACTCTTCGCGCGCGCTCGAAGAGATCTTCATTCGTCTCGGCCTGCCGTACAAGGTCGTCGGCGGCGTCCGGTTCTACGAGCGCAAGGAAGTCCGGGACCTCGTTGCGTACCTGCGCGTGCTGTCCAACGAAGACGACACCGTCAGCATGCGGCGCATCCTCAATACCCCCCGACGCGGCATCGGAGACCGCGCCGAGGCGTGTGTGGCCGTGCACGCCGAGCAACGCGACATCAGCTTCTCACGAGCGCTGCACGACGCGGCCGCGGGCAAGGTGGCGTTGCTCAACTCGCGGCAGCAGAAGTTGATCGCTCAGTTCATGGAACTACTCGACGAGTTGCGTGCCGTACTGACGGCCACCGACGGAGACGGCAACGACATCGCCGATATCGGCGACGTGGTCGAAGCAGTTCTGGACCGCACCGGCTATCGCGCCGAGCTCGAGGCCAGCAGCGACCCGCAGGACGGTGCTCGCCTGGACAACCTCAACGAATTGGTCAGCGTCGCACGGGAGTTCACGTCCGAGGCGCGTAACCAGGCCGCAGTGGCGGAAGAGGCGCTCGAGACAGGTGACGACCGAAACGACGACGACGGCGGGGTCGACGGTCTGGCCGAGCCTGGTTCGTTGGCCGCGTTCCTCGAACGGGTTTCTCTGGTTGCCGATACCGATCAGATCCCCGACTCGGGCACCGGCGTCGTGACGTTGATGACGCTGCACACCGCCAAGGGGCTGGAATTTCCGGTCGTCTTCGTCACCGGGTGGGAGGACGGCCAGTTCCCGCACATGCGTGCGCTCGGTGATCCGAACGAGCTGTCCGAGGAACGACGGCTGGCGTACGTGGGCATCACTCGCGCGCGGCAGCGGCTCTATCTCACGCGCGCGATCATGAGGTCGGCGTGGGGTCAGCCCATCGCCAACCCGGAATCACGCTTCCTGCAAGAGGTTCCGCAACATCTGATCGACTGGCGTCGCGAAGACCCGGGCACCGGCGGCGGCCGCGCAATCGGCGGCGGTAGATCCGGCAGCTACGGATCGAACAGTTACGGCTCGGGCAACTACGGCTCCGGTAGCTACGGCGGGTCGTCGAGTCGTGGCCAGAGTTCGTCTCCGAGCTTCGGTGCCGCGAAGGGCCGAAACTCCAATCTGGTTCTGGCTGTGGGTGATCGAGTCAGCCACGACAAGTATGGACTGGGTACGGTGCTCGAATCCACCGGTGCCGGAGTCAAGGCGATGGTCCTGATCGATTTCGGCTCGGCAGGTCGCGTCAAGATGATGCTCATCGGCGGCGTCCCGATGACCAAGCTGTAGAAGTCCCGACAACGCGAAAGCCGGGCCCTGCGAAAGCGGGGTCCGGCTTTGTTGTGAAGCGGTGGAGAAGGACTCAGTCCATTTCGGGTCCGAGGGAGATTCCTCGGGACGCGAGCCAGGGGAGCGGATCGATCTTGACCTCACCCGGGAGATGAACCTCGAAGTGCAGGTGCGGGCCGGTGGAGAAGCCACGGTTGCCCATGGTTGCGATCTGGTCGCCGGCCATGACGTCCTGGCCCACGGTGACTGTCGAGGTGTCGATGTGGCCGTAGACCGTGATCGTGCCGTCGGCGTGCTGCAGGCGAACCCACATTCCGAAGCCCGACGCGGGACCGGAATCGATCACCTTGCCGTCGGCGACGGCGTAGATGGGGGTTCCGATGGCATTGGCGACGTCGACGCCGGCATGCAGGACGCCCCATCGAGTGCCGAAGTTGGAGGTGTACGTGCCCTGAGCCGGGAGGGAGAACAGCGGGCGACGGGCCGCGGCCTCGCGGGCGGCACGCTCTTCGCTGAAACGCTGGCCCTTGGCGAGCAGGTCGTTGAACTGGCTGAGGTCGACCGGTGCGGCGACGCTGAGGATCTGCGGTGCCTGCGAGGGAGTTGCGCTCGAAACGTCGGCTACCGGCTCGTCGGCCTGCGGTGCGGTGGTGGCCGCGAGTGCTGCGGCGGCCGGTGCTTCACCCGCGGCGAGTGCGTACTCGGAGGTGGCGACTGCGGTGGGCGCATCGTCGTTGATGACGGCTTGCCCTGCGGCAACAACGGCACCGGCGGCCACGGCCAAGACGGCGGCGCGACCCTTCAGTGCAGTCGGAGGAACGGGGATGCGGTGCGCTCCGCCGCGACGAGCCACGGGTGCAGCGTCTGCAGTGGTTGCGTAGGTCGTGACGACGGTCGGTGTCTCGTCGGCTGCTACTGCACCGGCGAAATCGGCTTCGACGTACTCGTACGTGGGGTAGGAATAGGCCTCGTATGCACTCGGCTCGGTGGTGGGCTCGTAGCTGTACACCGTGGTCGCGTCGTCCGCCGTCGGGCGAGAGAATCGGCTGGAAGTAAAGGACGCGCGGTGCTGCTGCAAGACCTACAACCTCCGATATCTGTGACCTGGCCGTTACTGAAAGACTCGGCAGACGGTAACGAAATGGTTGCGGCGCGCGCAAGTTAACAGCCGAAACCAGGGCAATATGTGAGATGGCTCACAGGGTGACCAGGGTTTATGTGGTGACACGCCACATCCGTAATCGGACACGAATGCGGCACGCACCGTGACCGACGGCTGGGGACGCGACCGAGCCGATACCGTCCTACGGGTGCCGACCCCCACCTTCGACGAATCGTCCGCCCACGGCTCCGACCGAGCCGAACCGCAACGTATCGCGCCGCAGGACGCCCGCGGCGGCGTGGAGGATCATTCGCCCACGTCGCGCATCGTCGTCGCCGTCGTGCTCGCTGTCGTCGCCGCACTGTGTGCCGCTGCAGCTCCGTTGATCGGCGTCGTCCAGGCCGTCGACGGTTCGCCGGTGGGCGACGGGGTCTCGTCGGCCGCTGTGCTGGCCGTTGCGCTCCCGGTCGTGGTGGCGGTTGCCGCCGCCGTCAGTGCTGCGATGCGACGCGTCGAATTCGGTGCCGCTCTGCTCTCAGGCTTCGGCGCGGTGACGCTCGGAATCGCGATCCTCGATCTCGCTGTGCTGTCCGATCCGATCGATGCGAACCGGCTCGAGCTGTTCCGTCCCCTGAGCGCCGCGATGCTCGACGCCACCCTTGGCTCTCATGTTCTGCTCGCCGGTCACGCTGCGTCGGTTCTGGCGGGTGCGGCGGGGTGGTCCGCAGTGCATCGCGCAGCGCTCGGTGACGGGTACGGACATTCGGTCTACTCGGAGCACGTGGGACGAGCGACCGCGGGCCGGGTGGGTCCGCTGTTGTCGATCCTGCTCGGAGTGTTCGGTGTCGTGGCCGCCGCAGCGGCATTCGCCTCGCTGTACCGATCGGCTGATCCGGTGGTGATCGTCTCGGCGGTGGTGGAGTCGCCGGTGTTCGTGGCGGTGGGGTCCGCGCTGGTCGGAATCGGCGCACTCGTGGTCACGGCCTCGGCGTTGGCGTCGCTCTCGCCGGTGGTCGCGTCCGGTGCCGCCGTCGGCGCGGGTCTCGGGGTCCTCTCGTTCGCGGGTGTCGGTCTGCTCGCTGGAGTGGCTACCGGTGCTCGGATCGAGGCCGGCCTCGGGGCGTACCTCGGCACCGTTGCCGGGCTCGGATTGACCGTCGGAGGCGCTGTACTGGCACCGATTGCCTCCGGCCGTGATCGTCGCGCTCTGGCGGCGGCGCGATCCGTCGCCGAGGGTGGTCGGGGTCCGCGCGGGGTCTCGGGGCCCGGCACCACGAGGTGGCATGCGGCAGCAGGCAGTGCGGGCGTAGTTGCCGGCGTACTGCTGGTGGCGGGGTCGCTGTTGCCGATTCTCGAGACCGACGCCGCGGGAACTGCGCCCACGATCCTGGCGACCCGCGTGGTGCTCATAGCGGGCTTCGTCTCGATTCTGGCCTCGGTGCCGCTGCTGTTCTCCGAGTTCGCTGCGGCGGCTCGTCCGTTCTTGTCCGTCTTCTGGCTCGCCGCGGTGTCGGCCGCGGCGGCCGTGTTGCAGTCGGTGGTGCTGGCCGAGGACCTCGCGGGCGTCGACACCGGGACGGGTGCTCTGCTGATCATCGCGGGCGTCGTGTTCGCGGCCGTCGCCGGACTGCTGGCCCTGTTCGCCGGATCGGCCGAGCGTGACGACGTCGACACGTCCGAGGATGCGGCCACTTACTTCCCGGTGCTGGGAACTGCGCTCGTCGGGGCCCTTCTACTGGCAGTCGGATTGGCCCTGCCCCTGTATCGAGGCAGCGATCTGACCGCGGCGACCATCACCGAGTTCCCGTGGGGTTGGGACACCTGGGGACAGCTGCTGCTCGCTGTCGGCGTCGTCGTCGCCGCCCTCGTTGCCGCCCGGGCCCGCCCCGCGCGCGGCAGCGTTCTGCTCGTCGGTGCGGCCGTCGCGGGCGTCGTTCATCTCGCGTCGTGGCCACTGACGTCCGCTCGCGCAGCCGACCCGGAGATGGGACCCGGTGTGGTGCCATCGGTCGCTGGAATCGTCGTTCTCGGTGTCGCGGCGGCACTTTCGGCTCGTCGCACCGATCGGTGACGCCGGTTTCACCGCGGCCGCAGCGGTGAGATAGACCACATAGCATCCATGCGCCCGATGCGCCGTCGGGGCACCTGGATAAAGTCCATGCTCAGACCCGCTCACACCCCTGGAGCGGGCGTCAACGTAGACGAGACGGTGAGCTGATGGATCTCTTCGAATACCAGGCGAAGGAATTGTTCGCCAAGCATGGCGTACCCACCTCCGCCGGTCGTGTCACCGACACGGTCGCCGGAGCAACACAGATTGCCGAAGAAATCGGCAAGCCAGTAATGGTCAAGGCGCAGGTCAAGGTCGGCGGCCGCGGCAAGGCCGGCGGCGTCAAGTACTCCAAGGACGTCGCAGCAGCAACCGAGAACGCCGAAGCGATTCTCGGACTCGACATCAAGGGTCATGTCGTCAAGAAGCTTCTCGTCGCAGAAGCCTCCGACATCGCCGAGGAGTACTACATCTCCTTCCTGCTCGATCGCACCAACCGCACCTACCTCGCGATGTGTTCGGTCGAAGGTGGAGTCGAGATCGAGGTGACGGCGGAGGAGAACCCCGACGCACTCGCACGTATCCCCGTCGACGCAGTCAAGGGCGTCGACCTCGCGTTCGCTCGTGAGATCGCCGAGAAGGGCAAGCTGCCCGCCGAGGTGCTCGACGCCGCTGCGGTGACCATCCAGAAGCTGTGGGAGGTCTTCATCAACGAAGACGCTCTCCTGGTCGAGGTCAACCCGCTGGTTCGCACCCCCGACGATCAGATCCTCGCCCTCGACGGCAAGGTCACGCTCGACGCCAATGCAGACTTCCGCCAGCCCGGCCACGCCGAGTTCGAGGACAAGGACGCAGCCGATCCCCTCGAGGCCAAGGCCAAGGAGAACGACCTCAACTACGTCAAGCTCGACGGACAGGTCGGCATCATCGGAAACGGTGCCGGACTGGTCATGTCGACCCTCGACGTGGTCGCATACGCAGGCGAGGCACACGGCGGCGTCAAGCCGGCCAACTTCCTCGACATCGGCGGCGGCGCTTCGGCCGAGGTCATGGCCGCAGGCCTCGACGTCATCCTCGGTGACGAGCAGGTCAAGAGCGTGTTCGTCAACGTCTTCGGTGGCATCACCGCGTGTGACGCAGTGGCCAACGGCATCGTCGGCGCGCTGAAGAAGCTGGGCGACGACGCCAACAAGCCGCTGGTCGTCCGTCTCGACGGCAACAAGGTCGAAGAGGGCCGCAAGATTCTCGCCGACGCCGCGCACCCGCTGGTGACGCTCGCCGGAACCATGGACGAGGGCGCCGACAAGGCCGCCGAGCTGGCAGCGAAGTAGAGGAAACAATGTCTATCTTTCTGAACAAGGACAACAAGGTCATCGTCCAGGGCATCACCGGCGGCGAAGGCACCAAGCACACCGCCCTGATGCTCAAGGCCGGCACCCAGGTCGTCGGTGGCGTCAACGCACGTAAGGCCGGAACCACGGTCAAGCACGTCGACGCACAGGGCAACGACATCGAACTGCCGGTGTTCGCTTCGGTTTCCGAGGCCATGGAGAAGACCGGAGCCGACGTGTCCATCGCGTTCGTGCCGCCGGCATTCTCCAAGGACGCCATCGTCGAAGCGATCGACGCGGAGATCCCGCTGCTCGTCGTCATCACCGAGGGCATCCCCGTGCAGGACTCCGCATACGCGTGGGCCTACAACGTGGAGAAGGGCAAGAAGACCCGTATCATCGGGCCGAACTGCCCCGGAATCATTACTCCCGGTGAGGCATTGGTCGGCATCACGCCCGCCAACATCTCGGGAACCGGCCCCATCGGCCTGGTCTCCAAGAGTGGCACCCTGACCTACCAGATGATGTTCGAGCTCCGCGACTTCGGATTCTCGACGGCCATCGGCATCGGCGGCGACCCCGTCATCGGAACCACCCACATCGACGCCATCGAGGCGTTCGAGGCGGACCCCGACACCAAGATCATCGTCATGATCGGCGAGATCGGCGGCGACGCAGAAGAGCGTGCAGCCGACTACATCAAGGCCAACGTGACCAAGCCGGTCGTCGGCTACGTCGCAGGCTTCACCGCTCCCGAGGGCAAGACCATGGGCCACGCCGGCGCCATCGTCTCCGGCTCGCTGGGAACGGCACAGGCGAAGAAGGACGCACTCGAGGCCGCAGGCGTCAAGGTCGGCAAGACGCCGTCCGAGACCGCTGCCCTCGCGCGCGAAATCCTGGAATCGCTGTCCGTGAAGTAGGACTCGCTTCTGAAAGAGCCCGCCGCCGATTTCGGTGGCGGGCTTTTTCGTGCCCCAATCCCTTGTGCGCGTTTTGCGTACCTGAAGGTACGCAAAACGCGCACGACGTATGGGCAGCGCTATTCGGCCTCGAACTTGTCCACACGCCACAGGACGAACACTGTCATCGCTCCGAACAGCGCCGCCGCGAGTGCGTAGTAGAGCGATTCGAAAGTTCCTGCAGCCCAAGCCAGGACGATTGCGGACATCAGAAACAACGCGACTTTGAAGTACTCGAACCTCTTGCGTGTCATGTCTTGCCCTCCCGTTCGACGATGTCGCCCCCATTCTTCCTGAAAAGTGTTGTGTTGCATAGTAATTGAAGTGCACAATGAAGGTAAAGGGGAGTCAATAGCTAAAGTAACGACATCATGTCACAATCTCTGTGACACCGTTCGGGGAGGGCTGATGTCGGAATTTCTGCACCGTCTGTATCGACAGGGGTGGCACGCGGACCCCGCTGTACGACCGGTCGGCCGGTTGATGATCGCGGCCATGGTGGTCTCGTGTCTGTATGCACTCGCCTCGGTGGCGCTGGCGAAGTCGCTGGCGGATTTCCAGATGCATCGACAGGGCATGGACGACGGCTCCCTACCGGCCTCGGCGAAAGCGATCGTCTACGGGGCCTACTCGCTGCGGGTGATCACCGTGGTCAGCCTGATCTTCGGCTACTCGTATCTTGTCCAGCGACTCTCCAGGCGCAGTCCATCCGAACATCGGCTCTTGTTGAGCTGGAGCATCTTCGGAGTGGCTGCCTACTCCTACCTGATCTTCACCCCGAATCTTCCCTGGACCCACGTGGTGCAAGCGGTTCAAGTGGTCATCCTGCTGACGGTCGCAGTGCTGCTGTTCACGCCTCGTGTGCGGGCCTACTTCGCGGGCGCGTCGGTGGACTAGATTGGCCCCGTGCACAACATCTTCACCACCGCCTTCGTGACGGTCCATCGGCTCTACATCAACAAGGTGGAGCGAAAGGGCCGCACCGAAGCGGAGGTCGACGAGATCGTCCGGTGGTTCACCGGGTACGACCAAGCGACACTGAAGGAACACCTCGAGGCCGAGACGACATTCGAGGACTTCTTCGCGGCGGCGAACCTGAACCCGAACACGACACTGATCACCGGAGTGGTCTGCGGCATCCGCGTCGAGAATGTCGAAGATCCCCTGATGAAGAAAATCCGATTGCTGGACAAGCTGATCGACGAACTCGCCAAGGGTAAAGCAATGGAGAAGATCTTGCGCGGATGACCGTTGCTCAGTAAATCGAATGAGTGAGCGTTGCGGTGTAGGTGTCGGCGAGCAGATCGCTGTTCGGTACCAAGATGTTCACGGTGGCCGTCCAACTCGTCAGGCACGCTACGCCCCCACCGGTTTTCGCATTGACGGCCGTAGCCGAGAGCGGCACGTTGCTGACGCCAGGGGATTTCACCAACAGAAGCAGGCAGTTTGTCTCGGGAGCGGAGTAGGACGCGACCGGCGTGACCGTCCTACCGGTGTTTTGGCCTCGGAACGGCGAGAGGCTCACCGTAGAAGTCCAGTTGCCGAGCACGTTGACGACGCTGAGGCCCATATTTCCGGTCCACGGCACACCAGGCGTGAGCGCATCTTGTCCTGCCTTGGGTGTCAAATCGCTGGTCGTTTCGATATTCAGCAGGCTAGCCGCAGAAGGTGCCGCGGCCGCGCGCGCTGCCGGAACAGGTGATGGGGCAGAGCCGGTCGTAGTCTCGATCGGAACCGTAGGAAGCGTCGGTGTCGTCGTATTGGTTGTCGGCGACACGGCCGGCCCCGTCGTGGGAATCTCGAAAGTCGGTACGACGCTCGATGTTTCGGTCGGTGCGCTGGACACATCCATCGTGGTCGTGGTCGTGGTTGTTGCGGGTGGCACCGGAGCATCAGTGGTGGCGATCTGTACCGGAGGGATCGAGGCGGTCGTGTCGGTGGTCGTACATGCCGGTGTCGGAACCGCAGTGGTGGTGGTCGGCACGGGACTTGTGGTCGTCGTAGGTGCGACGACGCAATTCTGTTCGGCAGCAAGGGGATCTGCCAATTGTTGCGCAGACGCCGCTGGGTTGGCGGTGGCTGCAAGAACCACCGCCAACCCGACAGCTACCGCGTGGCGTCGCATCTCAACTGACCTTTCGTCGCCGTATCAGCACGACGACCGCAGCTGCGATCGCGACGGCGATCAGCGCGGCGAGTCCCCAGATCCATACAGGAACACCGGAATCCGACGATGTTCCAGCCGCCGTGACCGAGCCCTGATCAGGGAACGTCAACTCGACGGCCGATGTCTTGCTCACCAACCCGCTCGTGACGGTCACGGCCGCCTGCCACGGTCCCGCGGGAAGCGCGGGGTCGAGCGTGAAGGTAACGCTTCCCGATTGCCCTGGCGCGACAGATCCCCCCGAACCCTTGACCGGTGCAGTCGAAATCCCGCCGGGACCGCCCGACAGCTCCACGGTTCCGCTCGGGTCGAGGGCTCGGCCGCCGGTGTTGGTGATGTTCGCGACGACCTGTGGGGCACCGTCGTCGCTGCGAGCAGCGGTGACCCCATCGACGGACAGGTCGGCGGCGGGACCGTTTCCGGCTCCGACCGAAAGATACGTGCGAATACCGACACGGCTGACGTTCTGAATTCCGGTTCCGGTTGGGGCACCGGCAGTTTGCGCCCATACGACGGCATACTGCTCACCCTCGGGGGCGTCGGGTGGAACTGCGATGGTCACCACCGCTTCGGCCGCCGAGTTCGGAGCCAGCGTGAGGTCCGTCGGCGTCACCGACATCCACGTCGTGAGCTCGTTGACGGCGCGGTCGTCACCCACCTCGAAGCCGGAGTCGTCGGCCCCGATCGATGCAGCAGCGGGGTACAGGGTGACCGGCTGCTGTTGATCGGTGCTGTTGCTGACCTCGATGCGCCTGGTGATGGTTGTGCCGGGCGGCAGGTTGTCGATGATGTAGGCCAGTGCCCGCGGATCGTCTTGTAGAGATACCGGCGCTTCGAGCAGACGAATTCCCACGCTGCCCACCGGTGCCGATTCGGTTGGTTGTTGAGCGGCGGCCGGAGCCTGCGCGACGAACGCCGAAGCGAACATCAGCGCGGTCAGGACTCCGGCCGCCAATCCCCGATGAAGTGACATGTACAGATCAGGCGACCGAATGCGTGACAACGCCCGTGTACGTACCGGCCACGACGTCGCTGGGCAGTGCGACGGAGACGGTACCGGTCCAGGTGGCGGTGTTCGCTCCGACGACCGCTGTCGCGACCACGACAGGCTTGGTGGAGTCGATGGTCTGAGGAACCAGTACTCCGGCCACCGTCGAGACGCCGGTGCGCGCAGGCAGGAGCGGTGCCGAGTAGGTTACTGCGGTCGCAGGGATGGACGCGGGGTCCGGCGCGGGCTTGTCGAACGCGGTGCTGATCGCCGACGCAGTCCAGCCGTTGATTCCGAGTCGCTGGTCGGACACGGCGACCGGGGTGATTCCTCCGCTCGCTGTATTGCCGGTGACGGTCAGCGCCTGGGATGTCGGGGCTGTGATGGTGAGTGCACCGCCCGCGACAACGAAGGTCACGTTGGTGGGGACGGCGTTGGAGACGGCGGGCGTGATGACGGCAGCGGCGAGGGCACTGGCAACGGCAACGGTGGCGAAGAGGGACTTGCGCATGAGGGGCGTCCTAGGGGAGTGCGAGTGTTGCGACCCGCCGGTTTGTGATGTGTACAACACTAATCGTCAATTGGTGCGACACGTTACAAATCGGCCTTATCTGTCACGGAGATTTTTTGGCGGTCCGTAACAGGGCGGCGGCCTGTCTTATCGGGTGCACGGTTTTCGACTCGGCTGGCATGTTCGACTGGCAATCTTCTTCCTGTGATCGCCGACAGCTGAGAGATACCAGAGTGTTTCTCAGAATCACGCTGAGTCGAACTGTGGTCATCGCTTCGACGCGGGACTTCACTGTGCGTCATGACAACTACCGAAAATCGTGCACTTACCAAGGACTGGCCCGACGCTCCCACCACTGCTGCCGGATGGATTTCCCGCGCAGGTGAAGTAGCGCAGCTGCTCGCTGTCGACGCCGTTGCCCGCGACAAGGGCCGCGAGCTTCCGTCCGCAGAGGTTCAGTTGCTCAAGGACGCCGGGCTCGTCACGCTGCTCGGTCCCGTCGAGCACGGTGGCGGCGGCCAGGATTGGCCCACGGCCTACCAGGTGATTCGCACTGTCTCGAAGGCCGACGGCTCGATCGGTCAGCTGCTGGGCTACCACCTTCTCTGGTTCTGGGCCGCGCGTCTGGTCGGTACCCCCGAGCAGATCGAGGCCGTCGAAGCCGACGCCACGAAGAACAAGTGGTTCTTCGGCGGTGCCGTCAATCCGCGGGATAACGACGTGTCGGTGACCGACGAGGGCGAGACCATCGTGTTCGACGGTTCCAAGACGTTCTCCACCGGCAGCCGTGTCTCGGACGTGACCGTGCTCGAGGGTGCGCTCGAGGGCAGCACCGATCACGTGTTCGCAATCGTGCCGTCGAACATCGAGGGTCTGTCCTTCCACGACGACTGGGACAACATCGGCCAGCGTCAGACCGAAAGTGGCAGCGTCACGATCGACAAGGTTCGCGTCGACTGGGCAAGTGCAGCGGGGTTCGTGGACAAAGTGTTTCAGCCACGCGTCTACAACACCCTCAACGTGCCGACCATTCAGTTGGTGTTCGTCAACTTCTACCTCGGAATCGCGAGGGGTGCTCTCGAGGAAGCCGCGTCGTACACCAAGGACAAGACTCGCGCGTGGCTGCACAGCACGGTGGACAAGGCCGTCGACGAGCCGTACATCATCGACATCTACGGCGATCTGACTGCCAAACTGTGGGCCGTCGAAGCGCTGGCCGACGCAGTGGCGTTGGAAGGCCAGAAGATTCACGACAACGCGTGGAACGTCACCGCCGAGGAGCGCGGTGACCACGAGGTCCGGGTGGCCGCAGTCAAGGCTCGCGCCACCGACGTCTCGCTCGAGATCACCTCGACCGTGTTCGAGGCCCTCGGTGCCCGCGCCACGGCCAGCAAGTACGGGTTCGACCGCTTCTGGCGCAACGTCCGAACCCACACGCTGCACGATCCGGTTGCCTACAAGCGACGCGAAGTCGGCCGCTGGGTGCTCACCGGGGAGCTGCCCGAGCCCACCTGGTACTCGTAGTCCCGACATCTCCGGCCCCGATCCGACCCCCGATTTCCGATGAATGTGCCATCCACGCCATCTGAGTGCGTGGATGGCGCATTCATCCGACAAAGGATGACGCACACATGAGCACCGAAAAGATCGCCGACGCAATCAAGTTCGCGTACTGGGTTCCCAATGTTTCGGGTGGCCTGGTCACCAGCACCATCGAGCAACGGACCAGTTGGGACTACGAGTACAACAAGAAGCTGGCGCAGACCGCCGAGAACAACGGCTTCGAGTACGCGCTCAGTCAGGTCCGTTACGAGGCGAGCTACGGGGCCGAGTTCCAGCACGAGTCGACGAGTTTCTCGCTCGCGTTGCTGTTGGCCACCGAACGTCTGAAAGTCATTGCCGCCGTGCATCCCGGGCTCTGGCAGCCTGCCGTGTTGGCCAAGCTCGGAGCGACGGCAGACCACCTCTCGAACGGCCGTTTTGCGGTCAACGTCGTCAGTGGCTGGTTCAAGGACGAGTTCACCCACCTCGGTGAGCCGTGGCTCGAGCACGACGAAAGATACCGTCGCAGTGCCGAATTCCTGCAGGTACTGCGCAAGATCTGGACCGAGGACGACGTGGACTTCCGGGGCGATTTCTATCGGATCCACGATTTCACGCTGAAGCCCAAGCCGCTCAACACCCCGGAACGGCCCAATCCTGAACTCTTCCAGGGTGGTAACTCCTCCGCCGCGCAGGAGAATGCCGGCCGGTACTCGGATTGGTACTTCAGCAACGGCAAGGATTTCGACGGCGTCACCGAGCAGCTCGACAACCTGCGTCGGGTCGCGCGCGATCACCGACGTGAGGTCAAGTTCGGGCTCAACGGCTTCATCATCGCGCGAGACAGCGAGAAGGAAGCGCGAGATACGTTGCGAGAGATCATCGACAAGGCCAACAAGCCTGCCGTCGAGGGTTTCAGAGGTGCGGTGCAGCAGGCGGGCAATTCGACGGCCGACAAGAAGGGGATGTGGGCCGACTCGACGTTCGAGGACCTCGTTCAGTACAACGACGGGTTCAAGACGCAGTTGATCGGCACCCCGGAGCAGGTTGCCGAACGCATCGTCGCCTACCGACGCCTCGGCGTCGACCTCGTTCTCGGTGGCTTCCTGCACTTTCAGGAGGAAATCGAATACTTCGGAGCGAAGGTGCTGCCGCTGGTGCGGGAGCTCGAAGCGGCCGAATCGAACGACCACGAGTTGGTCACGTCCCACTGACCTGGAGTTCCTCGAGCGGTCGGGTCCGTGCAGTAGCGTGAGATCTCGGACCCGACCGACCTGGGTACGGCACTATCAGGATGAGGAGACGCGATGACCTACTCGCCCGGCAGCCCTGACAACGGGGGCTCCAACTCTGGTGGCTACGGCGGAGGCGGACCGTCCTACGGCCCCCCGTCCACGCCCAATCAGTCCACGCCCAATCAGCCGAATCAGCCGTCGTCCGGTGCCTACCCCCAGTCGGGTCAGAACCAGCCGTTCCACCAGCCGTCGGTATCCAACCCGTTCGGCCCGCCCGTGCCAGGAACCTCCGCACCGAGCGGGTCCGCGCCGGGCACGTCCGGGCGCTCGACGAAGCCGTCCGGTGCCGGGCTGGCAAGTCTGCCGAGGATTCTGACCTTCGTGGTGCTGGGGCTCGGCGTCGTCAACTTCCTGCTCGGCCTGCTCGATTTCGTCACCGCCGAAGTGTCGTCGTCCGAGCAACTGCCCAGCGGCATCCAGACCTCGTTCAGCACCAACTTCTTCGAGTCCGGCGGAAGTGCGGCGTCGATCGCGTTTCTGCTCGCCGCCGGTCTGATCGCAGGTGCGTCGCTGCTGCAGAAGGACGCCCGGAACCAGGCCGTGATCGCGGCACTGGCCATCGCCGGATTCCTGGTGCTCGTCTTCCAATCGTTCAGCCTGCCCAGTGCCGAGGGCAACGAGTTCGCCAGCACCACCAGTTCGCTGGGGATTGGCGCGATCCTGGTGCTTGTGTTGGGCTTCGTGCAGGCGGCTGCCGCTGTGGTTGCGCTGCTGCTCGATGCAGGCATCGTCAAGGCCCCGGCACCCAAGCAGTCCGGCTTCGGGAACCAGAGTCAGCAGTCCGGTTACGGCCAGCAGAATCCGTACAACGCGCCGACGACGTCGTTCGGTGGACCGTCCGGACCGCAGAACTACAGCAACCCGCCGGCCTACGGTCAGGCCCCGTCGAACACAGCGGGCTCGTCGAACTTCGGGCAGGCGCCGAGTGGACAGACGTCCGGCCAGCACTCCTACGGTCCCGGTGCACAGTCGCCGTACGGCAATCAGCCTGCGCCGAACACCGGACCGCAGGGTGGCTATTCGCCGCCGCCCTACACCGGTCCGAGCGGTCCGCCCGCAGGGCAGGCGTACCCGCCGAACCAGTACCCGTACGGTGGTCAGCCGTCCGGTTACGGTCAGCCGTCGAGCACACCCGACGAGTCCGAGTCGGGTTCACAGTCGACGCCGTACGGCGCACCGACTCAGTCGTTCGGTGCGACTCCCGCCGACGACGACAACAAGCGCGACTGATTTCGCACGTCACACTCGACTTCGCGGCGCGCCTGACCGGCGTGCCGCGTCGTTGATGCGAATCTCGTAGTGATGAGCGATCTATTGAACCGAGATACTCGACGCGCGGCCGCACGCAGTTCCCGTGTGAGCACCGGGCCTACGCCCGATCAGTCACGAACGCTCGCTGCAGTGGCCTTCAAGACCTCCGGGTTGGTGGTGGTCATCGCCACGACCCTGGTCCTGATCACCCTCGTCTCGGTCAACAGCGACCTCACCGGAACCCTCGGTGCCATCGCCGGTTCCTGGTTCGCGGTGCACCTGGTGCCACTGAGCATCGGTGGCACGTCGATGGGCGTCGCCCCGATGCTTCCCACCCTCGTCGTCGCCTGGTCCGTCGCACGCACGGTTCACCACGCGGTGGACGAGACCACCGACCGCCGCCTGGTCAGGTGGGTGTTCGCCGCGTCGATGGCCGGACCCCTCGCCGTCACGGCCATCGCTCTGGCCGTCGCCAAGGATGCGTCGACGGTCATCGGACTGTCGAGCCCCAACGCACTCGTCGCTTTCTCGTGGGTGGCGGGAGTGCACGCAGCGGCGTCGGGCACCGGCCTGATCCTCGCTCGCTGGGATTCCCTGGTGATCGATCGACACCTTCCAGATTGGGTACGCGCACTCGTCGCGCCGCTCGTGCGGTCCGTTTCGGTGCTGGCGGCAGGCGGTGCCGCCATCGTGCTGTTGGCACTGCTCGCCTCCTGGGACACCGCCGGTTCACTGCTCGACAACGGACGCACCCTCGTCGGCATGCTGGGACTGACCGTGCTGTCGGTGCTGTACCTGCCGAACATCGTCCTCGGTGCCCTCGCCGTCGCGACGGGGTCCTCGGCGAGCTTCGGAGACGCAACGGTCAGCCTGTTCTCGACGACGGGCGGGCCGCTCCCGCCGCTCCCGATCCTCGCCGTCCTCCCCGAGGGCTCCGCGCAGACGATCTGGATCGTCATGCTCGTCGTTCCCATCGCAGCCGGGTTACTTCTGGGACGCGACTGCGCGATCCGAAGCGTGGACGTCCAGGTCGCGGTCTCCTCGGTGTGGGCCGTCGCTGCAGTCATGGGAGCCCTCGCCGCGGTGTTCGGCTACGCCGCAGGCGGGAACCTGGGCACGTTCGGCACAGTCGAAGTCACCGTGTGGAGCTTCGCACTGCTGACCTTCGCCTGGCTCGGCGTCGTCGGATCCGCCTCGGCGGCCCTCGTCGTGTGGCGTCGAGCAGACCCGGAACTCGACCACGAACCCCACGACCGATCCGGTACCGAGCAGCCCGTGCCGGCGACCGTGCCCGCAGTAGAACTGGCCATTCGAGCGCCTGCGTCGGAGCCGGACGAGGCTGTCGCGAACACCGTCGTCGAGGCCGAGGTCGTCGACGAGAAGCCGGTCGCGACAGTGGAAGCAGACGATCCGATCGCGGCAGACGCCGAATCCGAGGAACCGCTCGAGGCCGAGATCGTCGCTCCGCCCCCGGCCAAGGACGACGCGTCGAGCACTCCGGAGGACGGACCTGCCCGGTAGGGGCGCGGGTCGGAGCGACTAGGCTTTCTGCTGGCTTGAACGATCCCCTCGATACCTCAGGAGTAGTGCGCTGACTGCCTTGCGTGAGACACCCGCGCGGGTCGTCGTCCTCGCGTCGGGGACCGGCTCGCTCCTGCAGTCGCTCGTCGCCGCGACAACTGCCGAGGACTACCCGGCGCGCATCGTGGCCGTCGGAGTCGATCGAGAGTGCGCGGCCGCTCGTCATGCCGACGATGCCGCGATCCCACATTTTCGTATCGGCTTGCGAGACTTCGCCGATCGGGCGGCCTGGGATGAGGCGCTCACCGACGCTGCACTGGGGTTCGAGCCCGATCTGATCGTCACCGCAGGGTTCATGAAGATCCTCGGTCCTCGATTTCTCGACGCGTTCGCCGGCCGGATCGTCAACACGCACCCAGCGCTGTTGCCGTCGTTCCCGGGTGCGCACGCCGTTCGGGACGCGCTGGACCACGGCGTCAAACTGACCGGTTCGACGGTGCATCTGGTCGATTCCGGCGTCGACACCGGGCCGATCCTGGCTCAGGAAGCCGTGCCCGTTCTCGACGGCGACGACGAAGCGGCATTGCACGAACGCATCAAGACTGTGGAACGACGGTTGCTGGTCGACGTGATCGCAGCGGTCGCAGCCAAAGGTGTCACCTCCGATGGACGAAAGGCTCAGATAATCCGATGAGTGAACGTAAAGCGGTGCGCCGCGCACTGGTCAGTGTCTACGACAAGACCGGACTGATCGAACTTGCGACCGGTTTGCATGCCGCGGGCGTCGCTCTGGTGTCCACCGGATCGACGGCGAGCAAGATCGCCGACGCCGGAATCCCGGTCACCAAGGTCGAGGACCTCACCGGATTCCCCGAAACCCTCGAGGGTCGCGTCAAGACGCTGCATCCTCGCGTCCATGCCGGGGTCCTTGCCGACACCCGCAAGCCCGAGCACCTGGCTCAGTTGGACGAGCTGGGCATCGAGGCGTTCGAGCTCGTCGTGGTGAACCTGTACCCGTTCACCGAGACCGTCGCCAGCGGTGCGACGCCCGACGAATGCGTCGAGCAGATCGATATCGGCGGCCCGTCGATGGTGCGCGCCGCGGCCAAGAATCACCCGTCGGTCGCGGTTGTCGTCGACCCGAGCCGGTACGACGACGTACTCACCGCTGTCTCCGGTGGTGGATTCACGCTCGCGGAGCGCACATCTCTTGCCGCGCAGGCATTTCAGCACACCGCGGCGTACGACGTCGCAGTGGCATCGTGGATGTCGAGCGTCCTGACCCCCGACACCGAGACGGTGTTTCCCGAGTGGATCGGCGGCACCTGGGACCGCTCCGCAGTACTTCGGTACGGCGAGAACCCGCACCAGAAGGCTGCCCTGTACGTCGACTCCTCCGCTGCTGCCGGCATCGCTCAGGCCGAGCAGCTGCACGGAAAAGAGATGTCGTACAACAACTTCACCGATTCGGATGCGGCCTGGCGGGCAGCGTTCGATCACTCGGAGCCCACCGTTGCGATCATCAAGCACGCCAACCCGTGCGGCATCGCCGTCGGCACCGACATCGCCGAGGCGCACCGAAAGGCGCATGCGTGCGATCCGGTGAGCGCCTACGGCGGCGTCATCGCGGCCAACCGTGAGGTCACCGTCGAGATGGCCGAGCAGGTCGCCGAGATCTTCACCGAGGTCATCATCGCGCCGTCCTACGCCGACGGTGCACTGGGAGTACTGCAGCGCAAGAAGAACATTCGAGTTCTGCTCGCAGAAGCGCCGCCCACCGCGGGTGTCGAACTCAAGCCGATCTCCGGCGGGGCACTGCTGCAGCAGCGCGACGTCATCGACGCCGACGGCGACGATCCGGCCAACTGGACCCTGGCCGCCGGCGAACCCGCCGATGAGCAGACCCTGAAAGATCTCGAATTTGCTTGGCGCGCAGGACGAGCCGTCAAGTCCAACGCAATTCTGCTCGCCCACGACGGCGCGTCGGTCGGCGTCGGAATGGGCCAGGTCAACCGCGTCGACGCCGCCCACCTCGCAGTCCAGCGTGCCGGGGATCGCGTCGTCGGTTCGGTCGCGTCCTCCGATGCCTTCTTCCCGTTCCCCGACGGCTTGCAGGTCCTCATGACCGCGGGTGTCAAAGCCGTTGTGCAGCCCGGTGGTTCGGTCCGCGACAACGAAGTGATCGCTGCTGCACAGGACGCGGGCGTGACACTGTATCTGACGGGTTCGCGGCACTTCGCCCACTAGCTGTTCCGTCGAGATCGCAGTTGTGCAGCCTTTTACACCATTTCCGCTCGCATAACTGCGATCTCGGCGATCTGTGGATGACCGAATAGTTGTCCACAGATCGCGCTGCCGGCCGTTTCGAGGGGCTCGACCCTGCCAGGGTTGAGCGATGGGGATCGAGTCAGGACCGTTTCGTGGGTCGGTTGCAGTGCAGTCGGGAGCATTGAGTCGTCATCGACTGAGCCGCGACTATGTACGAGTGTTCCGTGACACGTATGTGCCCGCGGGAACCACCCTGGATGCGCGGACCCTGGCTGTGGCGGCATCTGTGTGCGTCGGCAACAGCGCAATTGTCGCGGGTACTTCGGCGGCCGCCATACATGGCGCGCGATGGGTCGACGCCTCGGTGCCGCCCACTGTGCTTGCGCCGAAAAAATTACATCGAATACCAGGGCTGATCATCCGGCGCGATTCGATCGAGCCCGCCGATGTGCTCGTTGTCGGCGGGGTGGCGGTGACCAACCCCGTACGAACCGCGTTCGATATAGGGCGATGGGTTCCGCCACCGCAGTCCGTGATCTTCCTCGATTCACTCATGGCCGCGACCGGCCTCGAGCGGGATGCGGTGAGTGCATTCGCGTCACTGCGTCCGAGGTGTCGGGGTATCCGGGTGCTGCTCGACGCCCTCGGTCGGGTGGATGGAGGCGCGGAATCGCCGCATGAGACGCGCACCCGACTGTTGCTGATCGACGCTGGACTTCCGAAACTCACCACCCAGATCGACATTCGAGATGCGCGTGGTCGATTTGTCGCGCGGATCGACATGGGGTGGGAGAGGTGGCGTGTCGGGGTGGAATACGAGGGGGTGCAGCACTGGCTCGACGAGCGTCAGCGGACCCGCGACATCGAGCGGTACGAGGACTTGCAGCAGTGCGATTGGCATATCGTTCGGGTCAATTCCGAACAACTCCGCCGTCGTCCCGACGAAGTCGTCCGTCGAGTTCGGGCCAAGCTCCGTGAGGCAGGAGCACCGATCTAGCGAGATCGCAGTTGTGCAGGGGATTTGTCCAGTTCGGGTGGCATAAGTGCGAACTCGACGGAACCACAACGGACCACTAGATGGCAGCAATCGTCAAACGCTCGTAGCGTGGAGAAGTGACCTCCACCAAACCTGGCATCTCCACTCTCGGCGAACTCAAGGCATCCGGACATCGGCAGCGGTCGATCAAGGAAGAGCTCCGCGAAAATCTTTTGACGGCGTTGCGTGACGGCGAAGATCCGTGGCCGGGAATCGTCGGCTTCGGGTCGACGGTGCTGCCGCAATTCGAGCGCGCGATTCTGGCCGGTCACGACGTCGTTCTGTTGGGTGAGCGTGGGCAGGGCAAGACGCGTCTGCTGCGTACCCTCAATCTGCTGCTCGACGAGTGGGTGCCGGTGATCGCCGGTGCCGAACTGGGCGAGCATCCGTACGAGCCCATCACCCCTGCGAGCATTCGTAGAGCGAAGGAACTGGGCGACGACCTGCCCATCGAGTGGCGGCACCGCAGCGAGCGGTACGCCGAGAAGCTCGCGACCCCGGATACCTCGGTGGCCGACCTCGTCGGCGATGTCGATCCGGTGAAGGTCGCCGAGGGCCGCAGCTTGGGCGACCCGGAGACCATTCACTTCGGTCTGGTTCCGCGGAGTCATCGCGGCATCGTGGCGATCAACGAACTTCCCGACCTCGCGGAGCGCATCCAGGTGTCGCTGCTCAACGTCATGGAGGAGCGCGACATTCAGGTCCGCGGGTACACCCTGCGGCTCCCGCTCGACGTCATGTTGGTGGCCAGCGCCAACCCCGAGGACTACACCAATCGCGGACGCATCATCACCCCGCTCAAGGACCGCTTCGGTGCCGAGATCAGAACGCACTACCCGCTCGAGCTGGACGACGAGGTAGCCGTCATCGATCAGGAAGCGGACCTGCAGGCCGAGGTCCCGGCATACCTGCTCGAGGTGCTCGCTCGATTCACTCGACTGCTGCGCGAATCGCCGTCGGTCGACCAGCGCTCCGGCGTCTCGGCACGATTCGCGATCGCCGCTGCCGAAACGATCGCTGCCGCAGCGGTTCACCGCGCCGCGATACTCGGCGAAGCGGACGCCGTGGCGCGGCCGGTGGACCTGGGCACGATCATCGAGGTGCTGCGCGGCAAGGTCGAGTTCGAGTCGGGCGAAGAAGGCCGCGAAATCGAGGTCCTCGAACACATGCTTCGACGCGCGACGGCCGATACCGTCCGGGCACACCTGGGCGGCCTGAACCTCGCGGCGTTGGTGACGGCCGTCGAGACCGGCGACCCGATCGTCACCGGCGATCGCATCACCGCAAAAGCTCTGCTCGACGAGCTGCCCGACGTGGCCGTGATCGGGGACATCACCGAGCGGTTGAAGGCAACCTCGGACGGCGAGAAAGCAGCCGCCGTCGAACTGGCACTCGAAGGTCTCTACCTCGCGCGGCGAATCTCCAAGGATCCCGACGACGACGGCCAGACGGTGTACAGCTGATGCGTCGCTCCAGGTACGGGCGCTATCACGAGGGCCCGGGTCCACTGGCTCCTCCCGTCGATCTGCGGGAGGCGCTGGATGCGATCGGCGAGGACGTCCTCGAGGGGGCGTCGCCTCGCCGGGCGTTGCAGGAGATGCTGCGGCGCGGAACGAAGAACATGCGCGGGCTCGACGACCTCGCGGCCCAGGCCGCCAAGCGTCGCCGAGATCTGTTGAAGCAGAACAACCTCGACGGCACGCTGCAGGAAGTGCGTGAGCTGCTGGACAAGGCGGTGCTCGAGGAGCGTAAGGCGTTGGCGCGTGCCCTCGACGACGATGCGCGGTTCCAGGAGATGCAGATCGGCGATCTGTCTCCGTCCACCGCCCAAGCGGTGCAGGAGCTCTCGGATTACGACTGGCGTTCGTCGGAGGGGCGCGAGAACTACGAGAAGATCAAGGATCTGCTCGGCCGCGAGATGCTCGATCAGAGATTCGCCGGCATGAAGCAGGCTCTCGAAGGTGCCACCGAGCAGGATCGTCAGGCCATCAGCGAGATGCTGAAGGACCTCAACGAACTGCTCGACGCCCACAACAAGGGCGAGAACACCGACGAGCAGTTCGACGAGTTCATGAACAAGCACGGTCAGCATTTTCCGGAGAATCCGAAGAATGTCGACGAGCTACTCGATTCACTGGCGGAAAGGGCTGCCGCCGCGCAGCGACTACGCAACTCTCTGACTCCCGAGCAGCGAGCCGAGTTGGATGCGTTGGCGCAGCAGGCCTTCGGTGATTCGAACCTGCTGGATCAGCTCGATCAACTGGATCAGAATCTGCAGCAGGCCCGGCCCGGTGAGGACTGGGACGGTTCGCAGAACTTCCGCGGCGAGAACGGAATGGGCCTCGGTGACGGTACCGGGGCACTGCAGGACATTGCCGATCTCGAGAATCTGGGCAATCAGCTCTCGCAGCAGTACAACGGGGCGGCGCTGGACGATATCGACGCCGATGCCCTGCTGAAACAACTCGGACCGGAGGCTGCGGCCGATGCCCGGATGCTCTCCGAGCTCGAAAAGGCGCTGCAGCAGCAAGGTTTCATGGACAAGGGTGCCGACGGTCAGTGGCGTCTGTCGCCGAAGGCCATGCGCCAATTGGGGCAGTCGGCGCTGAAGGATGTCGCTGGAAAGCTATCTCGACGCGGCGGCGAGCGAGATACTCGTAAGGCCGGCGCGATGGGTGAGCCGACGGGAGCGTCGCGCACCTGGGAATTCGGCGACACCGAACCGTGGGACGTGACGCGCACGGTCAATAACGCCGTCTTGCGTACGGCTGCACAGGGATCGGGCTTTCCGGTGCAGCTACAGGTGACAGATGTGGAGATCAGCGAGACCGAAACCCGAACGCAGGCTGCGGTGGCGTTGTTGGTCGACACGTCGTTCTCGATGGTGATGGACGGCCGCTGGGTACCGATGAAGCGCACCGCACTGGCTCTGAATCATCTGGTGAGCACTCGATTCCGCGGCGACGATCTGCAGCTGATCGGATTCGGCAGGCATGCACAGACTTTGACGGCCTCGGAGCTCGCCGGCCTGGACGGTGCCTACGATCAGGGCACCAATCTGCATCACGCGTTGATGCTCGCAGTGCGGCATCTGCGTCGTCATCCCAATGCGCAGCCGGTGGTCTTGATCGTCACCGACGGTGAACCGACGGCCCACCTGGAGCCGGACGGCCATGCGTATTTCGATTACCCGCCGTCGTCGAAGACGTTGGGTTTGACGGTGCGTGAGCTCGATACCGTCGCGAAACTCGGTGCGCAGGTGACGATTTTCCGTCTCGGCGACGATCCCGGTCTGGCCCGGGTGGTCGACAAGATGGCCGAGCGGGTCGTTGGCAGGGTCATCGCGCCGGACCTGGACGGATTGGGTGCTGCAGTGGTGAGCGACTACCTCAAGCGTCGGCGATCGTAGTTACTTCTCAGCTGCCTTGATGTCCACCGAGACTCCGCCCCAGAAGGCGAGTCCGGTGATCACCACTCGGGGCGCACCGGGGTGAGTGGCGCTGACGTGCTCGAATCCGCCCATGATCCCGGTGCCGCGGACCTCGACGCCGATGCCGGGCGGCACGGTGATCTCGATGCCGCCCATGATCGCGACGCAGTTGATCGTGGTTTCCTGGGCCGAGAACGTCGCTCGACGTAGGTCGAGTTCCACTCCGCCCCAGAAGGCGAGCGCGTCGATGCGTGCGGCGACGGTCCATTCGCCTTTGCGAACCGATCCGCTCATGATCGCGATGGCCCGATCGGTCTGGGGCGCACCGGTCTGCGTCGTCTGCGGAGGTGGGGTGAGGGCCAGATCGTCGGTCAACAGGTCCAAGTCGCCGTAGGTCTTCGCTCGGTACGCCGCGGCCGTCCGCTCGTCGTACTCGGTGACGGTCAGTTGACCGTTGGCGAACGCGTCGCTCAGCAGCTGCGCCACGAGGTTGCGATCGGCATCGGCAGCGCGCACCGTACTTCGATTTCGGTCGGGTAGTTGGTCGCTCACCGGTCGGACATTACCGGCGACCGGGTCAGGCCGCATTCAGGATTGCGCGATGACCCAGCGGCGACGCCAGCGTGATCTGCATGGTGGCGTAGACGGCAACCATGATGCAGGACTTGTCCTCGGCGTCCGGTCTGGTCCCGGTACGCAGTTCGATCGTGACGGCCGTATCGGTCTCGGTCACCGTCGCGTCGGCTCCGTAGCACTCGGGCGTGCCGGTGACGAAGTGCACCGCGATGGTGTTGGGGGAGACCTGGCTCCACGACTCGAACGGAGTGGTCGTCGCGCGGATCAGATCCGGGGTCGACTCGAACATCGTGCCGACGTCGCCGACGGGAACCTCGTGGGGCACGGGCGGCGCGCTGGGTTGCTGGACGAACCCGATGGGGGTGGTGGAGTTCGTTGTCGGTGTCGTCTCGTCGTCGTCACCGGCGGCGGTGCTGCAGCCGGCCAAGAGCAGGCACAGCATGACACCTGCAGCGAGAAACCTCATGAACCCAAAGTAGCGCTGGGAGCTGAGGAGAACCTTTGTGTTCGTCTCATGCCAGCAGCACCGTGACGAGTGCGATGACGGGTATCGAGACCAGGGTCGTGACGAATGCCGTGTCGCGGGCCAGAACGACCCCTCGCTGGTAGCGGCTCGCGAAGACGAAGACGTTCTGCGCCGTGGGCAGTGCCGAGACAACGACGATGGCGAACAGGTCGTGCCCGTCGAGGCCGAAGACGAATCGGGCCATCAGATACCCGAGCAGGGGCTGCAGCGCCATCTTGAACAGGGTCGCCAGAGCCACGTCTCGTCGCGGGCTGATGCCCTTCTGCAGTACCCGCGCGCCGTACAGCGACAGTCCGAACGCGAGCAGTGCACCCGGAACGGACAGGTTGCCGACGAGTTGGAACGGCTGCATGAGCGCCTCGGGGAGCTCGAATCCGGTGATCGACAGTACGAGACCCGCGGCCCCGGCCAGCACGATCGGGTTTCGGAACGGCGTCGTGACCGTCTTGAACAGAGAGACCTCGTCGATTTTGGTGGAGATGTCGAGGACGGTCACCGCGATCGGCGTGTAGATCATGATCTGGAACAGCAGCAGGGGAGCGACGAAGTTGGCGTCGCCCAGAACGAACACGGCGATCGGGATACCGAGGTTCGCGGCATTGACGTAGGAGCTCGCGAGGGCGCCGACGGTCGCGTCGGGCACGGCGCGTTTCAGCGCGAGCTTCGCGATGACGAAGTAGATGGCCCCGACGAGCAGCGCTGTGGAACCGGCGACGGCAAGAACGGGGGACAGGATGACCGACAGGTCCGAATTGGCCAACGTGACGAACAGCAGCGACGGTGTCGCCACGAAGAAGACCAAACGGCTCAGAACGAACTGGCCGTGTTCGCCGAGCACTTTCAGATGGGCGAGCAGGTAGCCCAGTGCGATGACGACGAAGATGACGGTGAAGCCTTCGAGAACGCCGGACATCGTAGAACTGCTCGTTTCTTGCTGGGAACGACAGAAAGGCCACGTAGCCCCAGGGCTACGTGGCCTTTCTCGAAAGCTGATTCAGCGGCTGGTGAACGGCAGCAATGCCATTTCACGAGCGTTCTTCACTGCAACAGCGACCTGGCGCTGCTGCTGCGGGGTGAGCCCGGTGACCCGGCGGCTACGGATCTTGCCGCGGTCGGAAATGAACTGACGAAGAAGGTTGATGTCCTTGTAGTCCACCGTGGTGACCTTGGCGGCATTCAACGGGTTCTTCTTCGGTCGACGACCCGCCTCTGCGCGGACCTTCTTCGACGGTGCTCTCTTGACTGCCATCTCTACCTTTTCCCTTACCAGCTCGACTTGTGGACGCCTGGCAGCTCCCCGCGGTGAGCCATCTCGCGCATCTTCACGCGGGACAGCCCGAATTTCCGTAGGTAACCGCGCGGACGTCCATCCGCAGCGTCACGATTGCGCAATCGTACCGGACTCGAATCGCGTGGCAGACGCTGCAGTGCCGCCTGGGCCTTCGCGCGCTCGGAATCGCTGCTCGAGGGCTTGCGAATGATCTCTTTGAGCTCAGCGCGACGCGTTGCCCAGCGGGCGACGACGACCTTGCGTTGCTCGTTCTTCGCGATCTTCGATTTCTTGGCCACCGGTCAGCGCTCCTCTCGGAAATCGACGTGCTTGCGGACGACCGGGTCGTACTTCTTCATCACGAGTCGGTCGGGATCGTTGCGACGGTTCTTGCGGGTGACGTAGGTGTAGCCGGTACCCGCGGTCGACTTGAGTTTGACGATGGGGCGGACGTCGGTGCTCTTGCCCATCAGATCTTCTCCCCACGTGCGCGGATCTTGGCCACCACGGCGTCGATGCCGTCGCGGTCGATGGTCTTGATGCCCTTGGCCGAGAGCGTGAGGGTGACGCGGCGGCCGAGGCTGGGGGCGTAGTAGGTCTTGCGCTGGATGTTGGGATCCCACCTGCGGCTGGTGCGCACGTGGGAGTGCGAGACCGACTTTCCGAAGCTGGGGGTGCGGCCGGTGACCTGGCAGTGCGCTGACATGAGCACTCCTTTCTTGCCGTTATGACAATCGTTTTCGACAAAGCGTTCAAGCGAATGTAGCGTGCATCCTCAGAGAATGACAATCGTTGTCGAGAAGAAAGGCGCTAGTGAACACATCACCGGACGATCGAATCCCGATGGTCCTCGTCTCCGGCTGGACCGGAGCCATGGACGCTGTCGTGACATCGCTGCTCGCGCCGGGAACTGTCGCAGTCCGCCACGACCTGAGCCGCGTCACCGAGGGCGTCGTACGCCGAACGTTGTTCGTCCTGGGTGAGAACCCGCGCGAGACGATCTTGGAACTGGCGCACGGCTGTGTCTCCTGCACGCTGCGCGAGGACCTGCTGCCGCTGCTACGTGCACTGTCGAGTCGCAGCAGTGTCGATCGCATCGTGCTCGTTCTGGACCCTGCGCTCGAGCCCGAGGCGTTGTGCTGGGCGGTGGACAACGTCATCGTCGCCGACGTGGTGGGGCAGATCGACGGACCGGCCTCGCGGGACGTTCGTATCGAGGCCGTGATCGGCTGCCTCGACGCCGCAACCTGGCTGGCCGACGCCACCGGCGACGACACCTTGGCCGACCGCGGCATCGTCGCCAGCGGTGACGACGATCGAACCGTCGCGCAGTTGGTAGTAGGCCAGGTGGACTACTCCGACGCGCTCGTCGTCACCGCAGGTCCCGATGTCGACGCGTGGGAGCGTGCAAAGCTTGCGGCTGTCCTCGCGCGGTTGGCACCGAACGCACCCGTCGTCTGGGTTCCGCAGGACTCGATGGTCGACGGCCCAGCAGTTCTCGCGTCCGTGCCCTTCGATGCCCGGCGCGGTGAGATCACCGACGCCCACTCGCCGCTGCTGCGCGGCCAGCCGCCCTTGTCCGTCGACTGCGGAGTCGCACTAGTGGAGTTCACTGCAACTCGGCCGTTCCATCCCGAACGACTGCACGAGGCCATCGACGTGTTGCTCGACGGCGTCGTCACCGCTCGCGGACGGGCATGGGTGGCCACGCAACCCGACGAAGCGCTGTGGATCGAATCGGCCGGCGGCGGACTACGGGTGGCGAGCGCCGGAAAGTGGCTTGCGGCAATGACTCCGGTGGAACAGGATCGCGTCGACACCACCAGGCGAGCGATGGCTGCGCTGCGGTGGGACGAGCAATTCGGCGATCGAGACACGTCGTTGGTGATCTTGGTACATCAGGCCGACCCCACCGAGATCGACCGAACTCTGCAGTGGGCGTTGGTGTCCGACGACGAGATGACCGATCCCGCTCAGTGGGCCACGTGGACCGACCCGTTCGGCCAATGGCACGAAGACCCCTGCGAGAGCAGCGAATCCCCGTACGCAGACCAGTCACGAGAGGCAACAGAATGAAGCCAGGCATCCACCCCGATTACCACCCGGTGGTGTTCCAGGACTCGAGCACCGGGAACAAGTTCCTCACTCGATCCACCGTCACGTCCGCCCGCGAGACCGAGTGGGAAGACGGCAACACCTACCCCCTGATCGTCGTCGACGTCTCGTCCGAATCGCACCCCTTCTGGACCGGGGCGACACGCGTCATGGACACCCAGGGACGCGTCGAGAAGTTCGAGAAGCGCTACGGCCGTCGAAGCCGAAAGGAGGCGTGAGACATGGCTGTTCCGAAGAGAAAGATGTCGCGTTCCAACACGCGTAGCCGACGGGCACAGTGGAAGGCCGTCGCCCCAGATCTCGTGACCGTGCGTTTTCAGGGCCGTGAGTTCAGAGTGCCGCGCAGGTTGGTCAAAGCGGTCCAGGCCGGGGTGTACGACCCGAGCTGACCCCCCGCTCGTGCGCGTTGTGCACCCTTCCAGGTACGCACAACGCGCACGAGGGCGGAGCCCGGTACGTTTGCTCGATGGACGGAACGGAACCCTCGTCGAAGGACGTCAAGCGATGGCGGCAGTACCTCGCCGACGAGCGGGCCGAGGCCGCCGTCTATCGCGACCTGGCAGGTAGGCGCAACGGCGAGGAACGCGACATTCTGCTCGAGTTGGCCGACGCGGAAGGTCGCCACGAACAGCATTGGCGCAATCTGCTCGGCGATCGCGTCGGGATGCCACTCAAAGGCGACATTCGTACCCGGATCCTCGGCGTGCTGGCGCGCCGCTTCGGATCGGTGTTCGTGCTCGCCCTCGCGCAACGCGCCGAGACCCGCTCGCCCTACGCGACCGACGCCGACGCAACGGACGCAATGACGGCCGACGAGCAAATTCACGCCGAGGTGATCCGGGCACTGGCTGCCCGTGGCCGAAATCGACTGTCGGGAACCTTCCGCGCCGCGGTGTTCGGTGCCAACGACGGATTGGTCAGCAACCTCGCCCTGGTGCTCGGCATCAGCGGATCCGGGGTGTCCAACCAGATCGTGTTGGTCACCGGACTCGCCGGACTGCTCGCCGGTGCGCTGTCGATGGGAGCAGGCGAATACGTCTCGGTGCGCTCGCAACGCGAGCTGCTCGAGGCCTCGTCGCCCGACAGCGCCGCAAATGAGGCCGTTCAACACCTCGACGTCGACGCCAACGAACTCGCCCTCGTCTACCGCGCTCGCGGAATGACCCACGAGGAAGCCGATGCGAAAGCCGCGGACGTCATCCGACTGCTCCCCGCCGTCGAAGAACCGGCCACCGACATCGACGAGCACGAATCCATCGGAACCGGACTCGGTGCCGCCGCAGCGAGCTTCTGCTTCTTCGCCTCCGGTGCGGTCATCCCGGTGTTGCCGTACCTGTTCGGTCTCGAAGGCTATGTGGCGCTTGCCGTTGCAGCAGTGCTCGTCGGACTGGCGCTGATCTGTACGGGCCTGATCGTCGGACTGCTCAGCGGCGGCCCGCCCGTCAAACGTGCACTGCGACAACTCGCCATCGGATACGGCGCGGCCGGGGCGACGTATCTACTGGGACTCGCATTCGGTGGGGGAGTGTAGGTTCCGCTTCTTGGGCCGGAATGCACAATAGCGACGCACATCGACGGGATCCCGTCCGAGCGGCGCACTTCTGTGCATTCTGTCCCGTCTCCCATCCTCGCCCGGCGAATTAATTAGCTCGCGTCGGAGACTTTCAGCTCGATAGGGTCATCGCCATGCGCGCCACTTGTCTGCCCTGCGCGGCTCTCGACACGAGAGCCGGTCTGAGCATTGTGCTGCGCGCATATTCGCCCGAGCTGTGTGCTGCTCTCACCGGCAAACAGCGACCCATCGAATAGCTCTCTCTCGACGAGGGGGCAGAAAGGAACATCATGCCCCCGAACAAGGTGGGCTTACGGCTGCTCAACTGGGCGTCACAGCTCGAGGACAAGACGCTCGAGCAGGCTCGCGAAACAGCATCGATGCCGTTCGTGCATCCGCACGTCGCGCTGATGCCCGACGCGCACAGTGGAATGGGAAGTGCTGTGGGGACGGTCATTCCGACTCTGGGCGCTGTCATTCCGGCTGCCGTCGGTGTCGACATCGGATGTGGAATGATCGGTGTCCGAACGGAATTCACCTTCAGTGACCTGGGTGGACGGAACCTGAAGGATCTGCGACTCGCCATCGAGGCCAGCATTCCGCTGTCTCCGGGCAACTACAACGTCGGCATCCATGGGTGGGATTTCACCGCGCCGAAATTGTCGGAGCTCGAGGAGCTGGCGGCCCGTGATGACGTTGAGCTGAATCACTCACCTCAGTGGCGGGAGCAGCTCGGTTCGTTAGGCGGCGGCAATCACTTTGCCGAGTTGTGCCTCGACGAGACCGATCGAGTGTGGCTGTTTCTGCACAGTGGGTCGAGGGGCGTGGGGAACAAGATCGCGAAGAAGCACATCGCGATTGCGCAGCGTCTGTGTGCGCAGTGGTGGATCTCGTTGCCCAACAAGGACTTGGCGTACCTGCCCGAGAGCTCTCGTGAATTCGGGCAGTACATCAGAGATCTGAAGTGGGCGCAGCGGTTCGCGTACCTGAACCGGGCCGAGATGATGGACCGGTTCGGCGCGGTGTTCGCCGATTGGATGGGAACTGACAACCACCGCGAGGTCGAGCGGATCAATTGCCACCACAACTACACGGTGAAGGAAACGCACGCGCACAAGGACGTGTGGCTCACCCGTAAAGGTGCAGTGGACGCACACGAGGGTGTGAAGGCGATCATTCCCGGATCAATGGGAACGCGCTCGTACGTGGTGGTCGGAAAGGGTTCCAAGGCCGGCCTGTGCTCGGCGCCCCACGGTGCCGGTCGACAGTTCTCTCGGACCGAGGCCAGGAAGCGGTTCACCCACGAGAACCTGCAGGAGCGGATGAAGGGGATCGAGTTTCGCGACAGTGCCGACTTCATCGACGAGATTCCCGACGCCTACAAGTCCATCGATGTCGTGATGGAGGACGCCCGCGACCTGGTGAGCGTCGAGCACGAGCTACGCCAGATTCTCAACGTCAAGGGGACCTGACGGATCCGGGCCTGAACCTGTTGAACGACGAAGGACGCGCACCGAGATCACTCTCGATGCGCGTCCTGCGTGTCGTTCAGGGGAGGAGAAGACTCACTCCTCTTCGGGGCACGAGAAGGTGATGGTCACGTTGCTGCGGTCGATGGGCGCGAAGTACACCGAGCGTAGGGCCGTTGCTGTGCGATCTGCGAGTGCGCAATCGTTGATGGGGCCGTCGAGCTTGACCAGCATCAGGTTGCCGCTGTCCTTGATGATTGCTCGCGCGGCGGAGATCGACTTGCCCTCGATCTTGTCCTTGAAATCGGGTACATCGGCGGCCTGCGCCAGCGGGGCGAATCCGACCGCACAGGCAATGGACAGTGCAGCTACGGTCAACGACTTCTTCAGCATGACATCTCCTCGGTTTTCAACTGTTGGCTCCCGCTGACTGGCTGCAGCCACAGGGGCGCGTGCAATCACCGGAGGTGTATAACTCACGTCGAACTTCAGCCAACGGGCGCTGACCTCAAGTTTCGTGCTCACAGTAGCAGTGCGTACGGCCGTCGGCGCGCTGGTTGTCCACTGAATGGGCAAGTAAATTGTCGCAATTGTCTATTCGGATAGGTCGAGAGCTCTGGCGGGCGCTCGTGTGCCTGGATATCTATCAATCTTTACCGCAGTGTTCTGTGAGGTTGCGGCCTTTGGGAACCGCCGTTGTCCTTGGTCCGGTGGGGGCCTTCCGTCTCGACGAGATTGTCCTCGTTCGTCCTGTTGTGCCTCGCTGTTCTCCGTCTGTTCACCTGCAATGTGCTCTGCTGTTCAGCGTCCGAGGGGGCTCGGCGGTCACCATCGATTCATGACGCTCAATCCCGCAGGCGAGACCGTCGCGACCGGTATTCCGGGCACGCTCGCCGAGAACATGACGATGGCCGAGCAGCACGACTGGCATCGGTCGTTCCTGCGGCGACACCCGGTGAGTCGACGCAACTTTCTGGTGGGTGCCGCGGCGACGGCAGCCGCGGTGGGCGTCGGTAATTCGGCGTTCACGCGCACCGCCTATGCGCAGGACGCGCCGCTGGCGGTGGCCGGTCGACACATGGGCTTCGGCAACGACCCGGCGACGCAGTTGCGATTCTCCGCTCAGCTTTCCCGTAATCCCGGCATTACCGGTGTCTTTCTCGATCACGGCCCGACGCCTGCACTGGGAGCGACGACCTCCGCCGAGGTGCGCAACCTCGTCAGCCAAGTCCCGCAGACCGATGGCGGCATTCTGTCGGCCGAGCAGTACTACGTGCACGTGCCCGTCGACGATCTGACGCCCAAGCTGCCGCACTATTACCGATGGCGTACCGCAGACGGTTTCGTCAGCGACATTCGCAGTGCATCTCCGGCGCTGCCGACCGGACGCATCGCTCCGTTCCGCTTCACCATGATGGGGGACCAGGGCGTCGACGAAACCCCCTCGCAGCCAGCGGATCTGGTGGCCGGTGACTACGACGACCTGTACTACAAGGCCGACAACGAACCGTCGGTCAAGCACGCGCGCAACATCAATCGCCAGATCGAGGCGTCGCGTCCGGACTTCCACATCCTTGCCGGCGATATCGCCTACGCGGATCCGTCGGGTGCCGGTCTGCCACCGCAGTTCGCCGGCCACGGCAAGACGCCGCCGAAGGGGTTCGACAAGTTCAATCCCTTCGTCTGGGATGGCTACTTCCAAGCGATCGAGGGAAGCGCGTCGACGGCACCGTGGTTGTTCGCCACCGGCAATCACGACATGGAGGCGCTGTACAGCCCCAACGGATACGGCGGCCACGCTGCACGTCTCGATCAGCCCAGCACTGGCCCGAAGGGGTGCCCGTCGGCGTATTCGTTCGTGTACGGCAACACCGCGGTGCTCTCGCTCGACGCCAACGACGTCAGTTACGAGATCAAGGCCAACACCGGCTACAGCGGCGGAGCCCAGAACACCTGGGTGGAGCAGACTCTCGCCAAGTATCGGGCAGACCCGAACATCGACTTCATCGTCTGCTTCTTCCATCACTGCGCCTACTCGACCACGTCGACGCACGCGAGCGACGGCGGCGTACGTGACGCGTGGGTATCGCTGTTCGACAAGTACGAGGTCGACGTGGTGCTCCAGGCGCACAACCACGTGTTCGAGCGCACCGATCCGATTCGCGCCAACCGTGCGACGCGGGTCGCCGGCGACAACGCCACGGTTCGCGGAAAGACCGACGGCACCGTGTATTACACCGTCGGCGGGGGTGGTCGTCCGCGGTACACGTTCCAGGACGGCGAGGGCGTCAGCTACCGGGGCCACGAGTTGCCGGACACGGCTGTTCCGAACAGCTATGTCTGGGCACCCGACGGCAGCAAGTCGGCGGAGTCGATCACGTGGTCGCGCGTGAGATTCCTGAACTACTCGTTCGTCAGAGTCGATGTGGTGCCGGGTATTCCGGGCATCAAGGCCAGCACGATGTCCATCGGAGCGATCGACGAATACGGCAACGAATTCGATCGCCTCACCTTCGAGCGCGACATCCCGGTGGGCCCGATCTTCGGTTCCTCCTGAGTGCCCATGTGAGTGGAACTTCGACCCCTGCTACGAACTTCCACTCACGTGCGGCGCAGCCGCTCTACAGCCACTTCTGACGTTTGAACACCACGTAGAGCGCGCTGGAGCAGATCACCATGGCGATCAGCGCCAGCGGATAACCCAAGTGCCACTTGAGTTCCGGCATGTCCTCGAAGTTCATGCCGTAGATCGCGGCGATGAGCGACGGCGCGAACAGGATTGCACCCCAGGACGAGATTCGTTTGACCTGTTCGTTCTGCTCGAGGCTGACCTGCGTCATGTTCCGCATCTCTTCGTTCTGCTGCTGCGCCACCATGGTGGAGTGCACCGTCATCGCGTTCTGCAGGTTGGATCGAAACGATTCGATGCGGTCGGAGATGCGGATTGCGTGATCCAACACGTCACGAAGGTTTCGCTGCAGTTCGACGTCGACGTGATACTTGTCGGACCCGCGCTTGAGGGATTCGATCATCTCCACCAGAGGCTTTGCAGCACGGTCGAATTCGGACACCTCACGCAGCAGTGAGTAGATGCGCCGCGATACGCTGGGATCGCCGGTGAACAGCTGATCCTCGATTTCGTCGATGTCGGTCTGCAGTCCTTTCACCACGGGGACGTACTCGTCGACCACTTGGTCGAGGATTCCGTACAGAATGGCTTCGGGTCCGAGCGCGAGCAACTCGGGCGATTCCTCCAGCCGGTGGCGGACGAGGCCGAGTTCGGGTGATTCGGCGTGACGGATCGTGACGACGAAATCGGCTCCGAGAAAAATGTGCAATTCACCGAATTCGACCTTTTCGGTCTCGTCGATGTATCGGGCGGGCCGCAGCACGACGAACAGTTGCTCGGCGTAGCGTTCGAGCTTCGGCCGCTGATGTGCCGCGATGGCATCCTCGACGGCGAGTCGGTGAAGCCCGAATTCCGTAGCTACCGCGTTGATTTCGCTGATCTCGGGACGGTACAGGCCGATCCACGCCATGCCGTGGCGGTCACGCATGCACTCGAACGTGATGTCGAGACTCTCCGGATTCGCGGTCCGCTTTCCCTCGACGTAGACGGCATTGTCGACGATCGGCACTTCGGGTCACCTCGGTTCGAGAACTTCGAATGTGCCGGACGGCACCCGATCGAGACTATCGCCTGAAACAATGGGGCGATGCAGCAGCAAGTTCATTTCACCACTCTGGCCACTGCGGATCTCGATGCAGCCCGAACGTTCTACTGCGACGGGCTGGGGTGGACGCCGTTGCTCGACGTTCCTGGCGAAATCCTGTTCTTCCAGATCGGGCCCTGTGCGGTGCTCGGTCTGTACGACGCCACCGCGTTCGACGGGGATCTGGGACGGCCGCCGCGCGAGCACGACCTCGGCTCGGTCACGTTGGCGCACAACGTGGACGACGCGGCAGCCGTCGACGCGATGTTCGCGGCTACTCTCGCGGCGGGCGCGACACCGATCAAGACACCTCAGCGAACATCGTTCGGTGGCTATCACGCCCACATCGCCGACCCCAACGGAGTCATCTGGGAAATCTGCCACAACCCCGGTTGGAGCGTCGACGACGACGGGACGGTTCGGCTGACTTAGCCGGCACCGACTATCAGTAGGAGGGCGGCGTTCTCGCTGACCTTGTCACCGGCTTGAAAGTTGGTTCCGACGACCGTCGCGTCGGGACGGTCGTAGTCGGAGCTGACGTCGGAGAAGCCTGCATCCGACAACGCCTGCACCGCGTCCGATTCGGTCATTCCGGCCACTGCGGGAAGCGTCGCGCGGTCGGGTGCTGCGTCGGCGATAGCGCCGCCGCCGAGGGTCAGTGCCCCAGCCACTGCTAGGGTGGCGATCGTCTTCTTGAATCCGATACCCATGTCTTCGTCCTTACTCGTCGGCGCTCTCTGACAACGCAACCGTGCTCCTGGAGGCTGTGACGGCGTTTCGACGTTGCTGTGAAGCAGCTGTCAGTCGCATGACATGCTCGTTCGGTGCTTCTCGACCTCCTCGGATACATCGGTATCGCAGTCTTCGCGGCGTCGGGTGCACTGGTCGGGGTATATCGACGACTCGACTTGTTCGGGGTCTGCGTCGTCGGAATCACGACGGGCATCGGGGGCGGCATCGTTCGCGATGTGCTGCTCGGTATCCATCCACCGACGTCGCTGGACACCTGGCCGAACGTCACCGTCGGGTTCTTCGCCTCGCTGGTGGTGTTCGTCGCGCATCGGCAGATGGGCAAGGTGCGCCGGGGTGTGCTCGTGCTCGACGCGTTCGGGATGGGCTTGTTCGCCTCGACGGGCGCGACGATCGCCCTGAGTGTCGGCGGTAGTGCCCTGTCCGGAGCGCTCATCGGGACGACGACGGCCGTAGCCGGTGGCGTCATCCGGGACGTCCTCGTCAACGACGTTCCCCTGCTGCTGCACCGCGACCTGTATGCCCTACCTGCGCTGCTCGGTGCGACGGCCGTCGTGGTGGCCGAGGCGCTCACCCTGCCGGAGAACGTGGGGTTGGTCGCGGGGACGGTACTGGCGACCGGCCTGAGATTGCTCGCTCTGTGGCGTAAATGGAATCTGCCGCAGGCTCGGAACCTACCCACGCTGTGAGCTCCGACTGCCGGAGCGCGTACCGACCGACCACCCCTCTCAGCCGTGTCTCAGTCGACCAGGACAAACTGTACCGATGCGGATACTGGTGGTCGACGACGATCGAGCGGTGCGCGAATCGCTGCGCAGATCGCTCACGTTCAACGGGTACACCGTGGACCTGGCGGTCGACGGCCTCGATGCCCTGGAACAGGTAGCTGCGGCGCGTCCCGATGCGTTGGTGCTCGATGTGATGATGCCGCGTCTCGACGGCCTCGAGGTGTGTCGGCGATTGCGCAGCGTGGGCGACGACCTACCGATCCTGGTGCTGACGGCGCGTGATTCGGTGTCCGAGCGCGTAGCCGGTCTCGACGCGGGTGCAGACGACTACCTGCCCAAGCCGTTCGCGCTCGAGGAGCTCCTGGCTCGGCTGCGGGCATTGTTGCGGCGCACAGCGATGGAAGCCGGCATCGACTCGGAGACCATGACGTTCGCGGACCTGTCGTTGGACCCGGTCACCCGTGAGGTCTCGCGCGGCGAGCGTTCGATCAGCCTCACCAGGACCGAGTTCTCGTTGCTCGAGATGCTCATGACCAATCCGCGCCGAGTGCTCACCAGAAGTCGCATTCTCGAAGAGGTCTGGGGCTACGACTTCCCGACTTCCGGCAACGCGCTCGAGGTGTACGTCGGGTATCTGCGGCGCAAGACCGAGGCCGAAGGGGAGTCGCGGCTGATCCATACCGTTCGCGGTGTCGGATACGTCCTGCGCGAGACGCCCCCGTGATAGGCAGTTCGTTCGGGCGCAAGACGCCCGACGGTGTCGCAGTTCCGCCGGCGCCGATGCGGCCACCGACGCCGTTGACGAGATCGGTGTCGTTGCGGTGGCGGGTGACGCTGTTGGCTGCGTCCGTCGTGGCTATCGCGGTGGCAGTCATGGCCATTGCGGCCTACACCGTGGTCTCGCGCGCGCTGTACGGCGACGTGGACACGCAGTTGCGTTCTCGAGCATCGGCATTGGCTGAATCGGACCTGGTGTCCTACGACCCACGGTTCGTGGCCGGTGCCACGCTGTACAGCACCGACGTCAGTGTGGCGTTGATCTACCCCGACATGACCAGCTACAACCCGCCCGGACCCAAGGTGCCCGTCGGCGATTCGGAACTTGCTGTGGTGCGCGGAGAGCAGGCTTCGTCGCTGCGCACACTCGACGATCAGCGGGTGCTCGCACTGCGTACCAAGGACGGCAGCACCCTGATCGTGGCGCAGCGACTGCTGCCCACCGGAGAAGTGCTGGATCGTTTGGCGTGGGTTCTGCTGATCGTGGGAGCCTGTGGTGTCGTGCTGGCGGCGGGTGCAGGCATGGCCGTGGCGCGCACCGGTTTGCGGCCGATTGCACGATTGACCGCCGCCGCAGAGCGGGTGGCGCGTACCGACGATCTGACGCCGATTCCGGTGACGGGCGACGACGAATTGGCCCGGTTGACCGAAAGTTTCAACACGATGCTCCGCGCACTGGCCGAATCTCGGGGCAGGCAGAGCAGATTGGTCGCCGACGCCGGGCACGAACTTCGGACGCCGCTGACGTCGCTGCGCACCAACATGGAACTGTTGATCGCGGCGGGACGTCCGGGTGCACCGTCCATTCCCGACGAGGACATGGCCGAGCTGCGAACCGACGTGGTCGCTCAAATTCAGGAATTGTCCACGCTGGTCGGTGATCTGGTGGATCTTGCACGCGAGGACGCACCCGAGACGGTGTTCGAGCGGGTCGATCTGGCCGATGCGGTCGAGCGCAGCCTCGAACGAGCTCGCAGGCGTCGCAACGAGATCGACTTCGATGCCACGCTCATGCCGTGGTTCGTCTACGGAGATCAGGCGGGCCTGTCGAGGGCAGTGCTCAATGTGCTCGACAACGCGGCCAAGTGGAGCCCCAGCGGCGGAGAAGTCCGAATTGCCATGCGGCAGATCGGTGAAGGCCTGCTCGAGTTGACGGTGGACGACGCGGGCCCCGGCATTCCGGAGGAAGACCGCGAACTCGTCTTCGAGCGTTTCTATCGCTCGACGGCATCGCGTTCCATGCCCGGATCCGGTCTGGGACTTGCCATCGTGCGACAGGTGGTCGTCAAACACGGCGGCACGATTGCCGTCGAGGTGTCCGAGCGGGGTGGAGCGCTCATTCGAATCGTGTTGCCCGGTGAGGGTGCCGCGGACCACGAGACACTCTCGGCAAACTGATAGGCGAGTCTCAGCGCGCTCTCAGTACCGCCCTGCACAGTGAGTAGCAAGAAGGCGGGCGACCTCGAAGCCGAGGTCTCTATCGAAGGAAGCAACAGCGATGAGCGACGACCGTAACGAACCAGAACAGCCCGGACGGGATGCCGGTGCACAGCATCATCCTGCGGACCGGGCTTCACACGGCGGCGAGCACGATCCCTCGACTCAGCACCAGCCCACCCAGCAGCAGCCGGCTCAGCAGAATCCCACGCAGCAGTTCCCGCCCCAGCAGGCGCATCCCCAGCAGAGCTACCCGCAGCAGTACGCGGGCTACGGGCAGAATCAGTACCAGCCCGGCTACGGCCCCTATGGCCAGCACAGCGACTCGCAGGCCGGTCAGCACAACCCGGGTCAGCACAACCCCGGCCAGCATGCGCAGCCCCAACAGGTTGCGTCGCAACCCCATTCGGCATCCGGCACCGTGAAGACTCGCCCGGGTCGGTCTGCTCTGGTGGCTGGAGCGATTGCTCTCGTTCTCGTGGGCGGCGGAATCGGCGGCGCGGTCGGTGCCATCGCGACCAACAACGCCAACGGCAACAACGCCGGTGTCACCAATTCGCTGAACTCACCGATCACCGCCGCTCAGCCGGCCGCCAACTTCCCCGACGGTTCCGTTCAGGCCGTCGCGAACAAGGTGCTGCCGAGTGTCGTGCAGATTCAGGTGAAGGGCTCGCAGCAGGAAGGTGAGGGCTCCGGCGTCATCCTCAGCAGTGACGGCCTGATCCTGACGAACAACCACGTCGCCACCGGCGCAGGAGCCAACGGCAAACTGACCGTCGCGTTCGCCGACGGGTCGGTGGCCGACGCCACCATCGTCGGTGCCGACTCCGTCTCGGACATGGCCGTCATCAAGGCCGAAGGAAAGACGAATCTGACGCCGATCGAGTTGGGCAGCTCGTCCAACCTCGAGGTCGGCCAGCAGGTCGTCGCCATCGGCTCGCCTCTGGGCCTGGCCGGCACCGTCACCACCGGCATCGTTTCCTCGCTCAACCGCCCGGTATCGACGTCCGGTGAGTCCGGCAACCAGAACTCGGTGATCGACGCCATTCAGACCGACGCGGCCATCAACCCCGGTAACTCCGGCGGCGCTCTCGTCAACACCGATGGGCAACTGATCGGCATCAACACCGCCATCGCGACACTCGGCGGCAGTGAGGGCTCCGGCGCTCAGAGCGGATCGATCGGTCTCGGATTCGCAATCCCGGTCGATCAGGCCAAGCGGATCGCCGACGAGCTGACCACCACCGGCAAAGCCACTCAAGCGATGATCGGTGTGCAGGTGCCGTCCAAGGACGATGCCAACGGCGCAACCGTCGTCGAGGTCACCGAGGGTGGCCCGGCTGCGGCGGCCGGCATTCCGAAGGGCGCGGTCATCACCAAGGTCGACGATCGGATCGTCGCCAGCGGTGACGCGCTGATCGCTGCAGTGCGTTCGCACGCACCCGGCGATTCGGTGAAGATCACGTACACGGACGGCGGCAGTGAGAAGACAGTCGACGTGACGCTGGGCACGGCCGAGCCGGCTGCGGCACCCGCTGCGCAGGTTCCTTCACTTCAGATCCCGTCGTTCCCGGGCGGTCGCTGATGCTCAGGGAAGCCGGTAGGCACGGAACCATTGCAACTATTTACGCACAGCGTGAGCCGGGTACGGGCCTTACTACTACGGTGAGCGGTATGGAACTCGACGCACCTTTGGCCGGCCGCGCGTTGGTCGTCATCGTGGACGACCGGACAGCTCACAGCAACGAGAAGGATTCGACGGGTCCGCTGGTGACCGAACTGTTGACCGAGGCCGGTTTCTTGGTCGACGGTGTGGTGGCAGTGACGGCCGACGAAGTGGACGTGCGGAATGCGCTGAATACTGCGGTGATCGGCGGCGTCGACCTGGTGGTGTCCGTCGGCGGCACGGGTGTCTCGCCTCGCGACGTGACTCCCGACGTCACGGCCGAGGTGCTCGATCGCGAGATACCGGGGATCAGTGAGGCGCTGCGCTCTTCCGGCCTGGCAGCGGGATCGTTGGACGCAGGCCTGTCGCGGGGACTGGTCGGAGTATCGGGCAGCACGCTGGTGGTCAACCTTGCGTCGTCCCGTGCGGCCATCCGTGACGGCATGGCGACGCTGACTCCGCTGGCGAGTCAGGTCATTGCCGAGCTGTCGGGATTGGACGCGTAGTCACTGCGATGAACGACGAGCCGATCGAGAATCGACCGGACGATGAAGCGAGCCGGGCCCGAGCAGAACGGGCCCGGCTCGCTCGTATCTTCGGTGACGTGCTGCCGGAGACCACGGGAGACGACCGGGCCGACGGGCCCGATGGCGACTCTTTGTCGGTCGATTGGTTGAAGCAGCAGCGACCACCCCATTACTTTTAGTGTGATCCACAACACATTTTTCCGGCTGGAATGACAGCTCTGTTAGTTAGTCGTTTACCTGTCGTTAGCGACCTACCCGGCGGTAGTGCCGGGCGAAGCCGCCGAAAACGGACACCACAGGCGGGGTGTGGAACGGTCCAATCGTGCAATCCGGACAGGACTCCCGCTGCGTCTTCCCATATCAGGGTCGTTTTACTCCTGATCGGCTCCTGTAACGGTTTCCACTTCTCGGGAGATGCTGTGACGCAGGTTATCGCTAACACGGGTGTGAAAGATGTTCACGCCGACGAAACACATCACGAGATGGCAACGTTTGGGCGTCGATCGTAGGGATTGTCACGGTCAGGCATCTCCTCTAATGTTCCCCTCAGCTTCCAAGGGATCAGGGCGTGGGACCAACCGGTGCCGCGCCCTTCATCTCGGAACTGAACAATCGAGGATGTGGCCGTCAGGCTCCATCCGGCTCGGGCTCGCACACACTGACGCGTGCGATTCAGTTCGAGGGTGAAAGCCACAAGCTTCCCCGTGCGACACCGCGCTGGGACTGAACATGATGAGGAATAAATGACGGAGATCCAGAAGTCGCGGCGCAGCCGGGGACTCAAGTCCATGAGCGTCGCAGTTGCTGCCAGCGCTTCGGTAGTCGGCCTGGTGCTCGGTACCGGAACCGCTTCTGCCGCTGTCGACAGCGCGAAGTCCATCGTCGACGCCGATGGCAACACCGTGACGTTGACGCTGTCCGACTCCTTCGTCAGCGGCGTTGCGCCTCTCGACGGAAACCCGCTCACCCGTGAGTGGTTCTACGACGGCCGCGCATCCTTCGACGTTCAGGGACCCACGGCTGACGACTTCGAGGGCACCCTCACCGCCGGCCTGCAGATCGGCTACCCGCTGAGCCTCGACGGCGGCGTGTCGGTCGAGTGGGCTTCGCCTTCGGCCAACTTCGGCATCGGGTCCAAGAACACGACCACCGGAACGCTCGCGACGACTCCGGGTGACCTGCTTGACCCCGCGGGCGCTCTCGAGGGTCTCGCCGACGTCCCGCTTACGGGTGTTGCAGAGAGCAAGTCCAACCTCGACGTCGGCGTTCAGCTGATCCCGCAGGCAACTGCGACCATCGATCTCGCTCCCGGCGGCGGCGTCGTTCAGTCCGAGAGTGCAATCGCCACCTTCAACGAAGAGGCGAACATCTCCAAGACCGAGGGTGACGCTGCAGGCGCTCAGGGCTCCATCCAGCTCGCCGGCGTCCACGGCACCGCTACGGGCATCCTGGGCAACGTCACGGTTCGTCCGTACGTCACCCTGCTCAGCGCAAAGGGTGACTCGATCACCACGTACGGCCCGGCAACTCGCCTCAACTGATCTCGATCGGTTGATTCTGGTTTCCTAGTTCTTCCGGTTCAGGCCCGCACGGATTCTCCGTGCGGGCCTGAACTATGTTCGGCTCGAACGCAGTTCGACATGTAGAGAGGCGCAGAAGCAGTGACCTACCCGAAAGCCCGTTTCACAGTGTTCGCCGCCGGAGCCGTCGTTGCTCTCGGGTTGCTCACCGGTTGCAGTGGTGGTGACGACTCGGCAGCCACCGGTCAGAACACCGACGTGTGCAACTCTTTCGCAGCCGACCACAATGCGTTCGTCGGTCTGGTGAAGGCGGGCCCGGGGTCGGCAGCCAACATCGAGCAGTGGACTGCGGACAAGCAGGCGGCCGTCGACAAGGTGAAGTCACTGTCCGGCACCGCGTCCGGTGACGTCGCCAGCGCGATGACGACGTTCGCGGACGCCATTCCGGCTGACACGCTCGAACTGTCGGAACCCGACAGCGAGTCGGGCAAGGCGTTCGTCGACAACGGCGCAGCAGTGAAGTCCGCCTGCGAGGCGGATGGCACCTCGATCACGCTGGACGAGCTACCGCTGACCACGTTCACCAACTGATCGCCTGACGGGCCCTCACGGCCTGTCGCACGCCCCACAACGAATGAATGCGCCATTCACGCCGTCAGACGGCGTGAATGGCGCATTCATTCGTTGAAGCAGACCGGTGTCAGTCCTTCGAGTGCTTACCGAGGTCGGGGGAGGAGGAATCGATAGCTTCGCCGCTGCCGCCGGTGGTGTCGGCCGCCGTCGAAAGCTTCTGTCCTGCAGTGGTTCCACCCGCCAGAATGTCGCGGATCTGCACCAGCACGTCGACGTCGCTCAGTTCCTTCTCCGGCTGGCTGACGAAACGCTTCTTCGCGGTGTTCACCGGCAGGATCAGCACGAAATACACGACCGCCGCGATGATGATGAAGTTGATGATGGCGGTGATGACTGCGCCGACGTTGACGAACGATTCGGGGGACGACGTGATGTTGAAGCCGAAGCCGTACTCGTTGGATCCGCCGATGGCCGCAACCAACGGGTTGATGATGTTGGACGTGAACGCGGTGACGATTGCCGTGAATGCTGCGCCGACGACGACCGCGACCGCGAGGTCGACCACGTTGCCTCGCAACAGAAAGTCCTTGAATCCCTTCAGCATGAGCCGCTCTCCGATCTCTTGGTATGTTTCGGTCTCGCCAGACGTTAACCCAGATCGATCGAATTCGGATCCCGTGAATCGCCCGGGCACCGGCTCAATGCAATGTCACCGTCAAAGCGCTCACCAGCGACGCGGCTGCCACCGTCGTCGCATCCTCGGTCGGTAGGGCGAGCAGCACCACCCGATCTCGTTGCCGACCTCCACCGGCCTCGGCGGAGATGAGCACCACCATCGCCCCCGATGCCAGTATCCGAGCAGCAGGTGGGGCGTCGGGATTCTCCTCAGTTTCGACGGTCAGGACGTCCACCCGATCGCCTTCTCTGAGTAGGTCGGTCACGCCCGCATCGGCGAGATGCACCGGTACGACGCGTGCCTCGGCCCCCAGCGCCGCGGTGGCTGTCCGCGAGCCCAACAGCCGGACGTCGGTGAGCAATTCGCCTGCTCGAACCGGTCCGGTCAGTGTCCGTCCGTCCACGTCGGCGGAATCGAGCACTGCGCCGTTGGGCACCGTGGCCGAATCCCATTCGGCGACGGCAACATCGGCCGGCGTCAGTATCGTTCCCGGCGTCAGGTCGCGGCCGGCCGTGACGACGCGGACTCGATCGTCGCCTGCGGCGTCGTCGACGAACAGCAGGACTGCGACGGCCACCAGAATGCCCGCGGCGATGCGTCGAACTTTCACCGATCCCACCCATGCGGGACGCTGAGCGAAGCGGTCGAGCAGCGTCGAGTCCAGTCGGTTCTTGCGGGCAGCCATGACCGGAACGGTAGCGGTGCCGACTGGTCTGAAGAGACCGAAAAGGCCGGCCTGTGGATAGCAGACCGGCCTGTGGATGGATCCGAAAACTACTGGCTGGCAGCAGCTTTCGTGGTGGAGGACGAGGGGGAGCTGCTCGACGAGGACGAATCCGACGACTTCTTCTCGGCCGGCTTCGAGTCGCTCTTGGTCTCCGACTTCGTGGCCGCGGCGTCGGACTTCTTCTCGCTCGCGCCTTCGCTGGCGGTGCCGGAGTTGCCCCGACTGTCGGTGCGGTAGAAGCCGCTGCCCTTGAAGACGATGCCGACCGAATTGAACAACTTGCGAAGCTTGCCGGAGCAGGCCGGGCACACCGTCAACGTGTCGTCGGTGAAGGACTGGACGATGTCGAAGCGGTTGTCGCACTCGGTGCAGGCGTATGAGTAGGTGGGCATCGTGTTTCCTCCGCGCTGGTCACCGAGGAGGTTCGCGCTCTGCTGGCCGAGGCCGAACACCGCCGGTGTCTTGTCTGTTCGTCGAAACTGGGGAGAGCATTAGCACTCTACAGTCAGGAGTGCCAACGAATCGAATCGTAGCGTTATTCCGTACCCAAGCGTACGAGCCCGCCGCCGGGAGTCAGCGCGTGCGTCACGCGGCGGTCGTGCGGTTCGGCCGGTAGCCGGGAGAACAGCTCCTCGTCGCGCACGATGGCGACCAGCATGGCCTCGGGGCTGCACAGGTCGAGAGTCCGGTCGTAGAACCCGGCTCCGCGGCCCAGCCGGACACCGCGGCGATCGACGGCCAGCGCAGGTAGCAGCACCACCGAGCATTGCCCGACGGCGTCGGGCTCGAGTAGTGGACCCGACGGCTCGAGCAGCCCGTACGGTGCCCGCACCAACGCATCGCGACCCTCGTAACGCGCCCACTTCAGCGGCCCCGGCTCATGGGCACTCGGCAGCAGAACCGTGGCTCCGGCCGCGGCCATCGCGTCGAGCATCTCGATCGACCCCGGCTCCCGGCCGATCGGAACGTACGCCGCCACGACCGAGTGTTCGGCCGCCAATTCGCCGACGGCATGGCAGAGTGCGGAGGACTCCATCGCGCGTTGCGCATCGTCGAGCAGTCGGCGTTCGGCGAGGACATGCTCCCGCCACAGATCCTTCGGCGTGTTCTCCGAAAATTCGGGAACGCTCACAACGGTTCACTCTCCCTCTCGTGCTGTCGTTCAACGATATGCACTCGGGGGTCGAACGGGGCACACGCCGAGCCAATCTCCAGAAACCACGGATAGGGTGAGCACCATGACAGAAGCCGCTTCAGCGACGACCGCCGCCACGCCTGTGCACTTCCGCACGGCCATCGTCCCCGCCGCAGGCATGGGTACCCGGTTCCTGCCGGCCACGAAAACCGTTCCGAAGGAACTACTTCCGGTCGTCGACACTCCCGGTATCGAGCTCGTCGCCGGAGAAGCGGCAGATTCCGGTGCACAACGGTTGGTCATCGTCACCTCTCCCGGCAAGGACGGCGTCGTCGCCCACTTCGTCGAGGACCTCGTTCTGGAAAAGAAGCTCGAAGCGAGCGGAAAGCTCGAAATGCTCGAGAAGGTACGCGTCGCCCCCAAGCTTCTGGACGTGCAATCGGTCATTCAGCACGAACCGCTCGGACTCGGCCACGCCGTCGCATGCGCCGAGGAAGCACTCGACGACGACGAGGATTCGGTCGCGGTGCTGCTGCCCGACGATCTGGTGATGCCGCGGGGCGTGCTGGACGTCATGGCCCGGGTGCGCGCCAAGCGCGGCGGCTCGGTGCTGTGCGCCATCGAGGTTCCCGACGACAAGGTCTCGTCCTACGGCGTCTTCTCCGTCGAAATCGTGCCCGATGCCGTCAATCCGAACGTCCTCAAAGTCACCGGCATGGTCGAAAAGCCCAAGAAGGAAGAGGCACCGTCCAACTTGGCTGCCGCGGGCCGCTATCTGCTCGACCGCGCGATCTTCGACGCGTTGCGACGCATCGAGCCCGGTGCCGGCGGCGAATTGCAGCTGACCGACGCCATCGCACTTCTGATCGAGGAGGGCCATCCCGTTCACGTGGTGGTGCATCGTGGATCGAGACACGACCTCGGAAATCCCGGGGGATACCTACGCGCTGCGGTTGACTTTGCTTTGCAGCGCGACGACTACGGTCCCGCGCTGCGTGAATGGCTGAACGAACGCTTGAGCGACAGCTGGGCACCGGAACTGACGACGTACGAATAGCATCGCGGGTCGATGCCATAGAGGAAGGGCCAGATGCGCTCGGTCGAAGATCAACAGACCAGGGTGACCGCAGCGGCGGTGGCTCCACGGCCTGTTCGGGTCGCCATCTCGGAAGCGCAGGGTCTGCTCTGCGCCGAGGAAGTGGTCACCGAGCGTCCCCTTCCCGGCTTCGACCAGGCCGCGATCGACGGTTATGCCGTACGCAGTGTCGACGTCGCCTCCGCGGGTACCGACCTGCGTAACGAGGAAGACGAGCGCATCGACCTGACGCTGCCCGTCGTCGGCGAGGTCTCCGCGGGTTCGCGTCAGCCCATCCGGCTGCAGCCGCGTCAGGCCGTGCGGGTCGATACCGGCGCGCCGCTGCCCACGTTGGCCGACGCAGTCCTGCCGCTGGATCGCACCGACAACGGCCGCGCCCGTGTCAAGGTGTTCCGTCCGGTTCGCTCGGGTGACTACGTGCGCAAGATCGGCGACGACGTTCAACCCGGCGACGTGGCCGTGCGGGCGGGAACGATCATCGGTGCCGCGCAGGTCGGCCTGTTGGCCGCCGTCGGACGCGACAAGGTGCTGGTGCACCCGCGTCCGCGGTTGTCGGTCATCTCGGTGGGCGGGGAGTTGGTCGATACCGATCGGACCCCCGGGCCCGGCCAGGTGTACGACGTCAACTCCTACGCCCTCGCTGCTGCAGCACGCGATGCCGGAGCCGACGTGAACCGCGTCGGCATCGTGAGCACCGACCCCAAGCGACTGCGTGAAGTGGTCGAAGGCCAGCTGATCCGCTCCGAGATCGTCGTCATCGCAGGCGCGGTCGGCGGAGGCGCGTCCGATGGCGTCCGTGAGGCGCTGGGCGAACTCGGGGACATGGAAGTCGAGCGGGTTGCCATGCACCCCGGCTCGGTGCAGGGATTCGGCCAGCTCGGACGCGACGAGGTGCCCACGTTCCTGTTGCCTGCCAACCCCGTCAGCGCGCTCGTGGTGTTCGAGGTGATGGTCCGTCCACTCATTCGCATCGCACTCGGCCGTCGCCAGCCACTGCGCCGGACCGTCACCGCGCGGACCGTCGCACCGATCACATCGATCGAGGACCGCAAGGGATTCCTGCGAGGGCAACTGATGCGCGACGAGGGCACCGGCGAATATCTCGTCCAGGCTCTCGGCGGTGCTCCGGGCTCGTCGTCTCATCTGCTCGCGACACTCGCGGAGGCGAACTGCCTGGTCGTCATCGATCCCGACGTCACCGAGATCCGAACCGGCGAAGAAGTGAAGGTCTCGTTCCTCGCTCAGCGCGGCTGACGCACGCGCTCACGCGCGCAGCGCATACGATCGACTGATGCCGCGAACGTGGTCGAGCCACCCGGGTTGGCCGGCGAAATTGGGTCCAGTGCGAGTGGCCGGGGGAACGGTGACCGTCCGGCCCGTCCGCATGCGCGACGCAGCCTCCTGGAGTCGAATCCGCACCCAGGACCGCGCACACCTCGAGCCGTGGGAGCCGAGCGGTGAGGGCAGTTGGAATTCCCGACACCACATCTCCTCGTGGCCCACACTGTGCTCGGGCCTGAAGTCCGAGGCACGCAAGGGTCACATGCTGCCGATGGTGATCGAGGTCGACGGCGAATTCTGCGGGCAGATCACCACCGGAAACATCGTGCGCGGCGCGCTCCGGTCGGCGTGGATCGGGTACTGGGTGTCCAAGGAAGTCAACGGCAAAGGCGTCGCCACCGCGGCGCTGGCGCTCGGACTCGATCATTGTTTCGGACCGGTCGGGTTGCACCGCGTCGAGGCAACGGTGCGTCCGGAGAACCTCGCCAGCCAGGCCGTGCTGCGTAACGTCGGTTTCCGCGAAGAGGGCCTGCTCTACAAGTACCTCGACGTCGACGGCGAGTGGCGCGACCACAAGCTCGTCGCGATCACCTCGGGAGAGGTGCAGGGATCGGTCGTCGATCGATTGGTCCGCGCGGGCAGGGCTGCGTGGGCATAGCGCTCACTCCACAGTGTTCGGTTGCAGATGTTGTCAAAGTGACAGGAGTGTAATTCGGGTCGGCGCGTCTGCGGGGTTCTCGGACCTGCTCCACATAACCTGAGGGCGTCTCGACTGTCGCCGTCGCCTGAGGGAGGAGAACATCGCCGATGCCGAACTCGATCATCTGGATCGGTCTCGTGGCCGTCTGGCTCTTCGTTCTTCTTCCCATGCTGATGACCAAGCGTCCGCAGATCATGCAGACCACGGACGCAGCACTCGCCACGCGCGTGTTGCATCGGGGTGGCACCAAGCGCAAGCAGCGCGGCCCCGCGACCGGCCACCGCAGTGATCCCGACTGGCGGCCGGAGGACGACCTGCGGGTCTCCGCGCCCGCCAGCGAGATCTTCGGCCCGAAATTCGCGTCGATTCGTTCGGACTCACCCGATCTACCCGGTACCGCGGAGGACCCCATGGACACTCACGCAGAAGAAGAAAACGACCTCGAACGCGACGAACCGGTCCACGACGCACCTCGCGCGAGCTCTCCCGCACACGAGCCGGGAGTCGTCGACGACGACTTCGTGCCTCGCCGACGCGGCCGCGGCGGGTTCGATCCCGAGGCCGACGCCATCGCCCGGGCCGCCCGATACGCCTTCCGTCAGCGCGCGGTTCTCGGCCTGGTGTTCGCCGCCATCACGACCGCGGCACTGGCGTTCATCATCTCCCCGACGGTGTGGTGGCTGTGCGGACTGTCCGTCGCAGTCCTCGTCGGATACCTGTACTACCTGCGCAGGCAGGTGCAGATCGAAGAAGAGATTCGTCGACGACGACTCACACGCATGGGTCGCTCGCGCCTCGGTGTGGAATCGGAGACCGACGAAGAGCTCGAACTCGTGCCGCAGCGTCTGCGTCGACCCGGAGCCGTGGTGCTCGAGATCGACGACGAGGACCCGGAGTTCGAGCATCTCGATCATTACGAGGAGCCGTTCCAGGCACGCCGCGACGATGACGGCGATTTCCGTCGGGCACAGGGCGCGTAACAGCGGTCCCGAGGGGCTTTGCTAGAGTTGCCCAGCCGGTCGAGACGACGGCAAACGGGGCTGTGGCGCAGTTGGTAGCGCGTCTCGTTCGCATCGAGAAGGTCAGGGGTTCGATTCCCCTCAGCTCCACCCCGAAACGAAGCCGCCACTCACCTCGAGTGGCGGCTTTCGTTGTGAATCAAGGCAATACAGAGCTCAGTGCACTCATTGCGATCGTGGTGACGGACAGTCCTCCGGTGCCGAATGCCGCTGCGGCGGTCATGCCGACCAACGCTTCGTCCGCCGTCGGCGTCGGCGGTTCGAGCTTCGTGCGCAAGAACGTGAACGGTAGGCCCCAGAACGCGCTCACTCCGCCGTCGTACTCGCGAGTGAGGTCGCCGAAAGAGTCGTTGCCGTTGTCCCTGTCGCCGCGGATCAGTGCGCTGGACTCGAGATCTTTCGCGGCAAGTACCACTACCCGGTCTCGGTAGGCCAGACGTACTCGATACGAGCGTTTCATTACTCGTGCGGACCCCAGTTGCACCGCAATCGGGTCACCGCCGACCGTCGCGCGAATATCTGTCGACCGTCGGGTGCCCAGGGGAGTTCTTTCCGCGGTCTGCGGTCCGGTGCGGACGAACGTGGCGCGGCTAGATGGCGTCGACAGGTAGTAGCCGGCCACGGAGTCGTCCTGATAGACGAGTTCGACGTCGTCGTACAGGGCCGTCTCGATCCTGACCGTGTGCACACATCCGACCCTACCGACCAGCCGGTTCCGTAAATTGTCGGTGCGGCGTTACGTCGCCGGCGCTTGTGTCACACTTCATACGGTGACCAGCCAGATGACCGTGCATGTCGAGGACACCGAGGCTCATCGAATTGCGGCCCGGATAGTGACGCCTCTCGGCAAAGAGGCTGTGGTGACGACCGCGTCGAATTACGAGTTGGACCATTCGGCGACTCCGTGGCTTCCTCCGATGCTGGTAGCGGGAATGCGAAAGAAGTGGAGTATCGCTTTCGACGGCCCGGTGGATTCGACGGCACTTCGAGGCGCTCCCGAGGCGCAGAGAGTGTTTCTCGACTGGTATCCCAGACGGTTTCATGGGATATCGGTATCGGCTGAACCTTCCGATGCACTGTCCGACGTCCGAGGGGTGGGTTGCTTCTTCAGTGGAGGTGTGGACAGTTTCTATTCGGCAATCACCGAATCCGATCGCATCACCCATTTGATATTCGTTCACGGTTTCGACATCTCCGCCGGGAACGAGGAATTGGCGGGTCGAGCACTGGCCAGTGCCCGAGACGCGGCCGCGGAGCTCGGCAAGCCGCTGATCGAGGTCAAGACCACGTTGAGGTCGGCGTTCGGAGACCGGTTGCCGCTCGATTGGGGATACGACCTTCACGGAGCCGCCTTGGCCCATGTCGGGCTGGCGTTGTCCGGTCACCTGAGCACCGTCTTGATTCCGTCGTCCAACAGTCGCTGGGATCTGCTGCCGTGGGGTTCCCATCCCGATCTCGACCCGCTGTGGTCGAGTGGCAGTGTCACGTTCGATCACCACGAGTTGGAGGTGAATCGGCTCGGCAAGCTCCGGCGGATAGGCCTGGACGAGACGGCGATGAAGCATCTACGGGTGTGCTGGGAGAATCGCGACGGTCGATTCAACTGCGGAGTGTGCTTCAAGTGCATCAGGACGAAGATCGGGTTGGCCGCTGCAGGTGCGGAGAGCGAGGCCCTGCCTGGACCCATCGATCTCCATGCGGTCAGGTCCCTGACGTTGACGAACCGCCAGTGCCACCACCTGCGAAACGGACTTGCTGCCATGGAGGAGGCAGGCGTGACCGACGATGGTGTGGTTGCGGCAGTAGACACGGCGATCCGCCGAAGACACTGGCGACAGGCTGCGTCGTATTTACGACGCGCACGATCGATATCCATCGGCCTCATACGTCGTCGCGTGAGCTGAGGCATTTCCGGCAATATGGCGTATTCGGACAACATTCGATCATTAACAAGAATCGAATTCTTTCGAACGTCTTATGAGCACCATTGACCTGAAACGGTCATTTGGATTGCTTAGCACCCTGTAACCGCGTCACGCTGCAGTTTTCGGTGCTCTGAGCTGGGGCTGCTTCTTCGGCTGACTTTAGTGTTCGCGTGGCTGATGTCGTATCTTTATACGCGTGCCTGCGCGTTCGGTAGGTGTCGAATTCAATCAGGGGATCGAAATGAACACTCTCAGTGTGGTAATTCCGGTGCTCGACGAGGTCGACCACATCGGCGAATGCTTGAATCTGCTGCTCGATCAGGGAAACTACATAGACCGTATCGTCGTGGTGGACAACGGCTCGACCGACGGGACGCTCGATCTGGTCGAGACCCTGCGCGAAGTCAATGACAAGGTCCAGTTGGTGCACGAGCCGAATCGGGGCGTCGTGCATGCCCGGAACACAGGCTTCGATCTCGTGCAGTCGTCCATCATCGGCCGCATAGACGCCGATACGCGCGTCCGGCCCGGGTGGGCCCGCTCCATCATCGAATTCTTCGGAGAGCACTCCACGGTTGCGGCAGCGGGCGGGCGAACCTACTTGTACGAGTCGCCGTGGGCCCGGCCTTTGGCGTGGCAACATGCACGAGCGGAGCAGCGTGACCCGTCGGTGCGCAGCGCCTTGGCGGTATCGGGCAACAATTTCGCGATCCGCGCATCTGCCTGGCACCAGGTTCGGGATGTGGTCAGCGACAAGACCTGCGTGCACGAGGACATCGATCTGTGCTTGTCGTTGGTCGGCAAGAAGTTGCCGCTTGCTCAGAACGGCCGTATGAAGGCTGCGGTATCCGGCCGGCGATCGGCTACCTCTCCGGTGAAGTACGTGAACTACGCGATCGCGGGCTACCGCTCCTACAAGGAGCACGGCCTCGCATCGGCCAAGCTGGCCCGGATCGTTGCGATCGATTGGCTCCTGCACACGCTGCGCTGGCCCATCTCGAGAATGTTCTCGGCGGTGCCCTCGCGCGCACTGCCCGTCGACGACCGTGCGCTCTCCGACGAACGGATGCGAGAGGCCGCGTGAACCTGCGCTCCCTGATCCCAACTTGGGCGAGCGACTCATCGAACGTCAAGTGGGCCCTCTTTCAGATGCGTCAGGCAACCCTCGTGTCGGTGGCGAACCTGCCGTTCGTTCCGGCGGTACTGCGGGCGACCTTGCTGCGGCCGGCGGGAGTCCGGACGGACGGGCCGTGCTTGATATACGGCGGCGCGATGATCCAGGGTCGCGGGTCGGTACGGATGGGCACCGGGGTCTTCGTGAATTTCGGGTGCCACTTCGACACTGTTGCCGACATCGTGATCGGTGACGATGTGTTCCTGGCGGACCACGTTCGGATCATCACCAGTACCCATGACGTCGGACCGTCGTGGCGACGGGCAGGCTTGCTGCGGGGCGAGTCGGTCACCATCGGGCGAGGCACGTGGATCGGGTCCGGTGTGGTGATCATGCCCGGGGTCCGCATCGGTGAGGGATGCATCATCGGGGCGAACTCGTTGGTGACCAAGGATTGCGAACCGGACGCGGTGTACGTCGGCAGTCCAGCCGCTCGTCGCCGGGAGTTGAACGATCTACCCGACGCGCGAGCCATAGCGGGCGCGACGCCTGATTTCGAGAGCAATACTCTGACGAACGATCGATAAAGCGCTTGTCGATATCGACAAAAGGCTATTATCGATCCGAAATTGGACGACTTATTTCGTCTAATTGATGATGTAGCATCATCAGCGTCAGAGGCTCGGCACTCTTTGCATTCGCTTCGGAAATTGTCGAGCTACGCATTGCCAAAAAGGTGTCAGGGGTTGGCGTTGTGAACACTCTTTCTGTTGTTGTGCCCGCATTCGACGAACAGGCGCATTTGGGTGGATGCCTGGACGCTTTATTGGCGCAACGTGAACACATTCACGAAATAATCGTGGTGGACAACAATTCCACCGACGATACCGCCGGCGTGGTAGCGAGCTACAGCCGACGGTTTCCGGAGATAGTTCTGGTCCGGGAGTCGAAGCGAGGCGTCGTTCATGCGCGCAACGCCGGTTTCGATCGGGCCGAAGGATCCGTCATCGGACGTATCGATGCGGACACTCGGGTAGCTCCGGATTGGGCCGAGTCGATTCTGGATTTCTTCGACCGCAGACTGGACTACGCGGCGGTGACCGGGCCGATCTACCTGTACGACTCCCCGTGGGCTGCACCGTACGGCGCGTACGTGGACTACTCCACCAAGCGCAAACCCGACGAGTTACGGGTCTCGGCGGCCTCGGGTAACAACTTCGCCATTCGCCGCTCCGCTTGGGAAGCCGCCCGCGACCGCGTGAGTCTGCGTACCGACCTGCACGAGGATATCGATCTCTCGCTGTGCCTGTACCGCGTCGGTCTACAGATCGCTCTGATCAAAACGATGTGCGTCGAGGTGTCCGGTCGGCGGCTGCTGACTCCGCCCCTCGAATATCGTCATTATGTGCTGAGTTCCTACCGAACATGGGCCCACCACGATTTGGCGAACAAGGCGCTGCGTCGACTGTTGATCGCGGACATGATTCTGCATACCGTGCATTGGCCGTTGACTCGAATTTTGTCCGGATGCGAGTCGCGAATTCTGCCGGTGTCGCATTCGAACGAGGGCGTGACATCGCAACAATATTCGTCACCTGTTCGCGATGGCGAATATGCCACCACGGCGTCGGCCGAGTAAATTCACGGCTGATTCGAGCGGTACGCGACAATTGTCCGATCGGTAGCGCCGATCTACTCCTTGTATCTGCTGCCGCCCCCGGAACCGGTCCCACGGTTCCGATACAGGCCCGCGTGATCGCCGACGCGGTGTTACTGTCTCGTAGTTCTTCGACCCGCGGGCATCCGAGAGTCGAGTCGGGGTGGGCCGGTCGGGCGGCCGTGTAGCAGGCGGGGGCGTGTCGTGCGCTTCGATGTTCGGACGTTCGTCGTCGGTCTTGCCGTGTCTCTGCTGACGGGACAGCTCGTCGGGACAGCGTCGGCGGACGTCGTCGTCGACAACCCCGTCCACTACGTCGCTCTGGGCGACTCCAGGGCTGCCGGGCCCGCGTGGTTGTCCAATGCCGGCGGAGACGGTTGTGGACGATCCGACGCGGCGTATCCGGCCATGATCGCGAGCGCACTGCACCCTGTGTCCTTCGCCAGCGTGGCGTGCAGTGGGGCGACGAGCGCACACGTCGTGTCCACGCCGCAGAGCACGTACACGCCACTGCCTCATCGTGTCCCGGTTCAGATCGATGCGCTGCGGCCTCATACGACGCTGGTGACCCTCTCGATAGGCGGCAACGACCTGAATTGGGCGCAGTTGATCGGGCCGTGCCTGCAACCTGTGCCGCAGGAAGATCCTCGGTGCCGGAACAACCCCGTGGTCCTCCAGGAGATCGATCAGAGGCTCGGGCAGCTGGGGCCGGTGTTGGACGGGGTACTCGACGCCATTACGCAGCGTTCACCACTCGCCGTCGGCGTGCTGGTCGGTCACGGTGGTTACTTCGACCATCAGGGCTGTTTCCCGGACTCGAATCTGCACGGTGCCGACGCGGCGTTCGTGCAGGATTTCTTCGTCCGGTTCGATTCCGTGCTTCGAGACAGTGCCGTCAGGCATGTGGCGACGTTCGTCGATGTGGCGGGGCCGGCCGTCGGCCACGACGCATGCGCACCGATTTCCGAGCGCTGGTTCACGGGCTCGATGACGTTCGGTCCGACACCGTTCTTGCATCCGACCCCGCTGGGCAGCGCTGCGATGGCGGGATTGGTGCTCGACGCAATCGGTCGGTGACGTCGCGTCGTCGGTCACAATGCGCGGGGACAACGCCCGGTGACACATCCTGTTGAACAAACGATCATCTGCGTACCGGTCGGCCCGGTAGATTGACGGGTTATATCGTGAACCGACGATCCGAGCGCTGGATCTGCCCCTGCAACTTCCATACGGAGTGTGAATGTCGTTCGAGATCGTCGACCTCCCCGAAACGTGGGTCGCCGGTCTCCCCGTTCGCAGTCCCAAACGAGCACTCGGGCGGTTGAACGATCCTGCCCTCAACCAGGCGTGGTCCGCCGTGCTCAATCAGGAGACTGCCGGACCGCTTGCGTCGATCTACACGGACTTCGCCCCTGGAATCGGATCGTACAATACACAGATAGTCGGTTACCAGTGCTCGTCGCTCGGGCAGGTGACGCGTGGGCATTTGATCGCAAAAGTGCCGTCTGCAAAATATGCCCGATTCTCCGCGGTGGGTTATTTTCCCGACGTTCTCACTCGATTGTGGAATCAGATCGATCACGCCGAGGAGAACGGGGAGATAGTGCGATCGTTCACCGGTGATTACGAGTGCTACCCGCACGCCTACAAAGTCGACCTGTATTTGGCCATCACGCAGCCCGGCGGTTCGTGATGAGCTTTCGGATCACCGCGCGCAGTGCCGAATTGTTCGGTGGGTTGGTGGCACCGCGGGTGGAGCCCGGTGCCGAGGCCAGTTGCAGCGAATGGATGGGATTCCTCCGAGATCGCGTGCGCGAGAAGAACATCGATGCCACGGAGGTGGCCACCGTGTATGTCCCCGATGCGCACGGCACCGTCAATGCACTCGTCGGTGTCCCGCTGGACTCGCCGAGTGACGTCGCTGTGGGAGATGTGTTCGTATCCATACCGACTGGTGTGTTTGCAGTGTTCGTGCCCAGTGGTGGTCTCGCGGATCCGATCGAAGACGTCTGGGCGCAAGTCGACGAGTGCGTTCGATCCGGGACGCTATTCCGTGCTTACGCCGAGGAAGTAGAAGTCGTTACGAATGCTGGAGAAGTGGAACTTTTCGTTTCGATCGTTTTGTAAACGAGGTCTTCTTCATGTATTTGTCACTTTCGAATCACAAAATCGCCGACGAACCGGTTACTATTGGCGAGCGCTGACAAGCCCGTATAGGGAACGTGAATTCGAGTTCGTGGGTTCAGCACCCGGGAGCCAGCGCGGACCACAAGGTGTCGATGTCATCGCAGGATCGACTGAGCAGGGGTGTAGCAACATGGTGAGACAACTCAGGGCCGAAGCCACTCGCGCGGCGGCGCTGCGCGCTGCAGCAGATCTCTTCCTCGACGTCGGGCATGCCAATGCCACGCTGAGTCAGGTGTCGGCGCAGTCCGGCGTGACCAAGGGCGCGCTGTACTTCCATTTCGCGTCCAAGGAAGAACTCGCTCGCGCCATCGTCGACGAAGGTCACGAGCGCGTGTCCACGGCCTGCGCGGGGCTGGTGGACAGCCGCAGCCCAGCCCTCGAGTCCGTCATCGGAATCTCGTACTCGGTTCTCGAACTGGCAGCGTCGGATCCGCTCGTTCGTGTGATGTACAGGTTGCAGATGGAGATCGACGGGTCCGACACCGCTCGCGGAAGCGTGTTCGGCACCTGGGGCAACATCTTCGAGCATCTTTTCGAGCGGGCCATCGAGCACGGCGACGTCGCCGACCACCTGGACGCAGGCAACGCGGCGCTGCTGGTGTGCGAAATGTTGGCCGGAGTTCTGATGGTGTCCGAGGCGCAGTCGCGTCTGGAGGATGCGCCGTCGCGTATGGAGAAGGTGTGGAACACCGTGCTGCCGTCGTTGGTGCCTGCCGACAAGCTGGCCTACTTCCGCGAATTCGCAGCTCGCAGCCTCTCGAGCTTCGTGCGCGAGAACATCGATTCGAGCTCGGTCACCGTCTGACGTTCTCGTCGCCCGGGGTGCTTGCTGCACGCCGACGTGAGGCGCACACTGTGTGACATGGAACACAGGATGTCGGACAACGAGCTCCGGAAAGCGATCGGCACTCTGCAGCACCGCGCGGACGATGCGCGGAAACGAGGTGCCGACGACGAGGCGACGCGTATCGAGAACACCGTCGCCGATTACCGAGACGAGATGTCGCAGAGATTGTGACGGCCCTGTCGGTCGTCACCGCGTAGGGTCGGAATCGACCTGACACGTGGCAACCGGTGGGGGAACAAGCTTCGATGGCTACATACGATCTGCGCGGCAAGAAGACGTTGATCACGGGAGCGGGCAGCGGAATCGGCCGGGCGACGGCCATCGCGGCTGCGGCTGTGGGAGCTGAACTGTTTCTGACCGACATCAATGCCTCCGGGCTTGCCGAGACCGTGGACCTGGTCGGTCGAGCGGGCGGCACGGTCAGTCACTCCTTGCCCTTCGACGTCTCCGATTTCGATGCGGTCGCCGCCTTCGCGGACGATATTCACGCCGAGTTCGGCAGCCTCGACGTCGTGATGAACGTCGCGGGCATCTCGGCGTGGGGCACCGTCGAGAATCTGGATCATCGGCATTGGAAGTCCATGGTCGATGTCAATCTCATGGGTCCCATCCATGTCATCGAGAAATTCCTCCCGCCGATGATCGAGGCGGGCCGCGGTGGGCATCTGGTCAACGTCTCGTCCGCGGCAGGATTGATTCCTCTGCCCTGGCACGCTGCGTACAGCGCCAGCAAGTACGGCCTTCGTGGTGTGTCCGAAGTTCTTCGATACGACCTCAAACGTCACGGAATCGGCGTCAGCCTCGTTGTGCCCGGTGGGGTCAAGACCGGCCTGGTGCAGACACTGCAGATCGCCGGTGTCGATCGTGACGATCCTCGGGTGCAGAAGCTGCAGCACCGGTTCGAGAAGCGTGCTGTCGAACCGTCGGTCGTGGCCGATGCGATTCTCGCCGGTATCGCCAAACGAAAGTACCTCGTGTACTCGTCCAACGACATTCGCTTCGGTTACTGGATCTCGCGAAAGTTCGCGCCACCGTACGAGTTCGTGCTGCAACGAGCGAACGATCAGTTCTCCAAGCTGCTCGAGCCTCGTGGCACCGACGGGGCGTCGAAGTCGACGTCCAGTGTGCGAGCACCGGGGCCGGAGTAGGAGAGCCGGTCGTGCGGGTTGGCCAGAGCGCAGCCGGCCAACGACAGACAACCACAGCCGATGCACCCGGTCAGATCGTCCCGTAAGCGAACCAACTGCTCGATACGCGAGTCCAGTTCGCGATGCCACCGCGTCGACAGCCTGGCCCAGTCCTCGCGGGTGGGCGTTCGCTCGTCCGGAAGTTCGCTCAACGCCTGACGGATGGTCGCGAGAGGGATTCCCACCTTCTGCGAGATACGAATGAACGCCACTCTGCGCAAAGTCTCGCGGTGAAACCTGCGCTGGTTGCCCGATGTTCGTCGACTGCTGATCAAGCCCTGCTTCTCGTAGAAATGCAACGCGGACACGGCGACGCCGCTGCGCTCCGACAGCTGGCCTGGAGTCAGTTCACGGACGTTCCACTCGGGCATCGGCACGACCTCGACATTACTTCAGGTCCGGATGCCAGCGCTGAACGACGAATGGGTTTACCGTTCGTTCATGAGCGTCGACTCCGCTGCGGGCCCGTTGGGAGCCAATTCCGAGGTAGGTGTGCTCCGCACTGTGATGCTGCACCGCCCGGGCGACGAGCTGCGGCGCCTGACTCCGAGAAACAACGACCAACTGCTGTTCGACGGATTGCCGTGGGTGGACCGGGCACAGGACGAGCACGATGCGTTCGCGGAGCTGCTGCGCAGCCGCGGCGTGACGGTGCTGCTGCTGGGCGAACTCCTCACCGAAGCGATGACGGTCAGCGGTGCCGCTCGGATGCAGGGCATCTCGGCTGCCGTCGACGCTCGGCGGCTCGGACGGGCGCTCGCCGAGGATCTCGCGCAGTACCTGCGCGGTATCCCGGCAGCCGAACTGGCCCAGATCCTGATGGCGGGCATGACGTTCGACGAGTTGCTCGAAGCCGAGTCGGGTGAGGCCGAGCCCAGTGGTGCCTCGCTGGTTCGCCGCATGCATCACGGGGGCGACTTCGTCATCGATCCGCTGCCCAACCTGTTGTTCACCCGTGACTCGTCGTTCTGGATCGACAACCGAGTGGCGATCACCTCCCTCGCCTTGCCTGCGCGAGTACGGGAAACGTCGCTGACCGACTTGATCTACGCATTCCATCCCATGTTCAAAGGCGTGCGACGTGCGTACGAATCCCGTACCGCTCCGGTCGAAGGCGGTGACGTGTTGCTGCTCGCTCCTGGAGTGGTCGCGGTGGGTGTGGGGGAGCGCACCACCCCTGCGGGCGCAGAAGCGTTGGCACGCAGTCTCTTCGAGGACGATCTGGCGCACAGCGTGTTGGTGGTGCCGATCGCGCAGGAGCGTGCGTCCATGCATCTGGACACCGTCTGCACCATGGTCGACACCGACGCGGTCGTGATGTATCCGGCTATTCAGGACACGTTGTCCGCGTTCACGATTCACCGCGAGGATGCGGGCGTCAGTATTCGCGGTGCCGACCCGTTCCTCGAAGCCGCCGCCGATGCGATGGGAATCGGCAAACTCCGGTTGATCGACACCGGACTCGATCATGTGACCGCCGAACGCGAGCAATGGGACGACGGCAACAACACCCTCGCCATCTCCCCGGGGGTGGTCGTCGCCTATGAGCGCAACGTCGAGACCAATGCGCGGCTCGAGGCGTCGGGCATCGAGGTGTTGCGAATCTCCGGGTCCGAGTTGGGCTCGGGCCGGGGTGGCCCTCGGTGTATGTCGTGCCCGGTGTCGCGCGAAAGGCTCTGACGGACAGGCGTTTCTACAGGACGGCGAGGACCTTGTCGGAGGGGCGAGCCAGCACGGTTCCCTTGTCGGTGACCACGATCGGGCGTTCGATCAGAATGGGGTGCGCCGCCATCGCCGCGATCAAGGTCTCGTCGTCGGCCACCGCCAGTTCGAGTTCCTTGTAGATGCTCTCGCGGGTGCGAACAGCCTGACGTGGTTCGAGTCCCGCGTCGGCGAGCAGCGTGCGGAGTTCGTCTTCGGTCGGCGGCGTCTCGAGGTACTTGACGACCTGGGGGACGATGCCCGCATCCTCGATCGTCTTCAGAACGGTGCGGGAGGTGTTGCAGCGTGGGTTGTGATAGATGGTTGCGGCCCGGGTCATGTTTGCAATCCTGTCACGCGGGTAGCCAACGCGACAGATCACGTCAGGAACGGGAGTAGTCGCATGACCGACAAGCGCATTGTCATTGCAGGTGGGCACGGCCAGATCGCCCAACATCTCACGCAGGTTCTCACGGCGCACGGTGACCGCGCTGTGTCGCTCATTCGCAACAGCGATCACGTCGATGCCGTCACGGCCCTCGGTGCGCTGCCGGAGGTCATCGATCTGGAGTCTGCGTCCGTCGACGAGTTGGCCGACGTTCTCTCCGGTGCCGACGCAGTGGTGTTCGCGGCCGGTGCAGGTCCCAACAGCGGTCCCGAGCGCAAGGACACCGTCGACCGGGCCGGTGCGGTGTTGTTGGCCGATGCCGCCGAGAAGGCCGGCGTTCGCCGCTACGTGCTGATCAGTTCCTTCGGGGCCGGTGAGCCGGTCGCGGACGACCTCGACGAGGGATGGAAAGCATACATCCGGGCCAAAACTGCTGCGGAAGAAGATGTTTCGTCCCGCGCGGGCTTGGACTGGACCGTTCTTCGCCCCGGCAAGCTGACCGACGAGGATGCGACGGACTCGGTTTCGCTCACCGAGCCTCCACTCGACCCGGGCGAGGTGACCCGTGCCGACGTGGCAGCGGTCGTCGCCCGTCTGATCGACACCGGCAGTGCCATCGGCAAAACGCTGATGCTCACGTCCGGATCGACGTCCATCGCCGACGCTGTCGACGCGGTTCGATGAGGCGATCGTGCGCGTAAGCATCGATCCGTCGAACACGACCCCGGTGTTCGAGCAATTGCGGATGCAGATTCTGGGATTGGTGCGGTCCGGGGATCTCATCGCCGGAACAAAGATCCCCACGGTACGTGGGCTTGCCGAAGAGCTGAAGATCGCGCCGAACACGGTGGCGAAGACCTACCGGGAGCTCGAACAGCAGGGAATCATCGAGACGCGGGGTAGGTCCGGATCGTTCGTGGCGTCCGGCGGTGACCCGTCACGAGATATTGCAGCCAGGGCCGCAACGGAATTCGTCCGGGCCGTCAGATCTATCGGCCTCGACGACGACCAGGCGCGAACGTTTCTCGAAGCTGCTCTGAAAGGGGCAGGCGGCCGGTAAGTTGACGCTTCAACCTCCTTCTGTCAGGGTGGTGCTGCCCATTCAGCCGCGCCAGAAGGATGCCTATCAATGAACTCAACACTCGTCCGTGACGCCGTCGCCCTCGTAGCCCGTATCGGCCTGGGAGTCGTCTTCATCGCCCACGGGTGGCAGAAGCTCAACACCTTCGGCCTCGACGGCACTGCTGCCAGCTTCGAGGCGATGAACATTCCGGTACCCACGGCGTCTGCCTACTTCGCAACGTTCGTCGAGCTCATCGGCGGCGGCGCATTGGTTCTCGGCATCTTCACTCCGATCGCCGGTCTGCTGCTGTTCGCCGATATGTTGGGAGCTGCATTCCTCGTCCACTTCGAGAACGGGGTGTTCGCCACCGAAAACGGCTACGAGCTCGTCGTCGCTCTCGGCGTCGGCGCACTGATGCTCGCGGCGTTCGGTGCCGGTCGCATCAGCATCGACGGAATCACCAAGGGCAAGACCGCAATTCTGCAGTAGTCGGTAGCGAGCCGAGTGGGGCGCTCAGCGCCAACTCGGTAACCACAATTGTTCCTGCCACATCTGCTTGGTGATCGGCATCGCGGTGAGGATCGGCCACAGCCACACGAAGTTGGCGATCACCACCGCGATGTACAGGCACACCAGAAGCAGTCCGGTGCCGCGTCTCTCGGCCGAGGCGCTCGCTTTTCCGATGATGTCGCCCAGTACCAGCGCGAAGCCCATCACCATGAACGGCGCGAGCGCCACCGCATAGAAGTAGTACATCTGCCGGTCGAGGGTTGCGAACCAGGGCAACAGTGCGGCACCGTAACCGACGAGAACCGTGGCGTAGCGCCAATCTCGTCGTACGAGAACGGACCACAGCGTCCAGGCGAGCATCGGCAAGGCCAACCACCACATCGCGGGCGTGCCGATCAGCATGATCGCCTTCACGCACGACGACGCCGAGCACCCCGAGACGCTCTCGCCGTCGGCGAAGTAGTACAGCATGGGGCGTAGGCCCATCGGCCACGTCCACGGCTTGGATTCCCACGGGTGCCGATTGCCTGCCGAATTGGTCAGTCCCTCATGGAAATCGAGCACACTGCCGCTGTAGTACCAGAGCGACCGCAGGGCACCGGGAACGAAGGAGAACGGCCCGCCGAATCCGATTCCGTTGCCCACCTCGTGTCGGTCGACACCGGTCTCGGAGGTGAACCACGCCCAGTACGTCATCAGGTACACGGCGATCGGAACGATCACCAGCGCGTACAGCGCGGGTCCGATGTCGCGCACCGCAGTTCCCCGCCACGGTCGGCGAACCCCGTACGAGCGACGAGCAGCCAGGTCGAACGCCACGCTCAGCAAGCCGAAGAACGCGATGAAATACAGACCCGACCACTTGGTGCCACATGCGAGACCCAGCATGACGCCGGCCCCGAAACGCCACCACCGCACACCCATTCGAGGGCCGAGATCGCTGACGTCCATGCGGCCCTCGGCTCGCACCGTCCACAGTCGCTTTCGCACGTCGTCGCGGTCGACGACCAGGCAACCCAGAGCAGCGGTGACGAACAACGCCAGAAAGATGTCCAGCATGCCGATGCGGCTGCTGACGAACGTCACACCGTCGACGATGAGCAGAATGCCTGCGATCGCACCGATGAGCGTCGAGTGGGTGAGGCGTCGGACGATGCGAATCACCAGCAGTACCAACAGCGTTCCGGCGACCGCGGACGAAAAACGCCATCCCCAACCGTTGTAGCCGAACAACGCCTCGCCGACGGCGATCAGCTGTTTGCCGACCGGCGGGTGCACCACCAGTCCGTAGGCCGGATTGTCCTCGAGCCCGCCGCCGGTGAGCACCTGATAGCCCTGCGGTGCGTAGTGCTTCTCGTCGAACACCGGCGTTCCGGCGTCGGTGGGGTACCGCAACATCGTGAAGCGGGTGATCGCACAGATGGCGGTGACGACGAGGGTGACGATCCAGCCGCGTCGTACATCGGTGTCGTGGAACCAGTCGCGCGCGGCAACGGTGGGCCCGGGACTGACCATCGACCGGTCGCCGGAGCGCTCAGAGGTCAGCAAGGTCACGTACCGATCGTAGGCGGTGTTCCGGAGTGGGCGGCAGGCCGCTGCACCGCATGGGAGACACTGGAGACATGCTCATCCTTGCTGCCACCCCGATGGGCGACGTCGGAGATGCCTCGCAGCGCCTGCGTGATGCCCTCGGTAGTGCCGATGTCGTGGCCGCCGAAGACACCCGACGCACCAAACAACTGGCGTCCTCCCTCGGCGTGACGATCGGGGGCAGGGTCGTCAGTTTCTACGACCAGGTCGAAACGGCGCGGCTACCCGCACTGGTCGAGGCCGTCGCCGAGGGAAAGACCGTACTGCTGGTGACCGACGCGGGCATGCCGTCGGTGAGCGATCCGGGCTACCGGTTGGTCGCGGCCTGCGTCGACGCCGACCTGCCGGTGACCTGCCTGCCCGGACCGTCGGCCGTCACGACCGCCCTCGCACTGTCGGGGCTGCCGGTGGAGCGCTTCTGCTTCGACGGATTCGCCCCGCGCAAGCAGGGACAGCGGCGCACGTATTTCCAGTCGGTGCTCGCCGAACCGCGTGCCATCGTTTTCTTCGAGGCCCCGCATCGGCTCGTCGCATGTCTCGAGGACGCGGTGCACGTTCTCGGCCCAGACCGCCGCGCTGCGGTGTGCCGAGAGCTCACCAAGACCTACGAAGAGGTCCGCCGCGGCGGATTGGGGGAGCTGCTCGACTGGGCACGTGACGGAGTCCGCGGTGAGATCACCGTCGTACTCGAAGGAGCGGTCGCCGTCGCCGAGGAACCCGAGGATCTCGTGGCCGAGGTGGAATCGCTCGTGGCGTCGGGCATGCGATTGAAGGACGCCTGCGCTCAGGTGGCCGTCGCAGGCGTGTCCAAGCGCGAGGTGTACGAGGCCGTTCTCGCCGCCCGCAAGGATCAGTGACGCTCAGCCCACCACGTGCTGGCGTAGCCCTTCGGTCGCTGCCTCGAGAATGGTCTTGGTGCCCTTCTTGACCAGGAAGCCGGGCAGGGGAGCCTTCGGGTCGACGGTCAGCTCGAATTCGACGTGCGTCCCGTTACCCTTGGGCGTCAACGTGTATCGGCCTTCCTGGGCCTTCTGCTGGGTGCTCTCCACCAAGCTCCACGACACCTCGTTCTCGCTCCAGGTGTACTGGACCAGCTGCTCGTCGTTGATACCGATGATCGAGACCTTCATCTTGACGTGGTTCGGCCGACCGTCGTCGAAGCGGTCGACCACCTCGCACTTCTTGTGCACGGGAGACCACGAGGGGATGCCTTCGACATCGGCGAGGACGTCGAGAATTGTCGCTGCGTCCGCCTCGATGTCGACGGACTTGTTCACTGTGACTGCCATGGGGAGAAGGTATCTCAGCTTTCTGTACGGGGGCTGACGTTACGGGCGAACTCGCCGATGGCGCGTAGTGCGCGACGCGCTTCGGGGACGAAATCGGCGGCCTGGAACACGTGCACCTGATCCTCGAAGACCTGTAGTTCGCAGTCGACTCCGGCGACGGCAAGGCGCTCCGCCATGAGTTCGGCGTCGGCATAGACCATTTCGGTCGATCCGACCTGGATCAGCACCGGCGGCAGGCCGGCGAGATCACCGTCGACCGGTGAGACCCGAGGGCCGCGTTCACCTTCGATGACGATCCGTGCGTCGACCCGATCGGCGAGGGCGGTCAGTGCGGGAACGGCGTTGGACGGAAACACCGAACACTTCTTGGCGTTCTCGTGAGTCAGCTTGCCGGTGGGATCCATGTCGGTCAGCGGCGACATCGTGAAGATGCCGGCAGGTGCCGGAAGGCCGACGGTACGCAGAGCCAAGGTGACCATGAAAGCGAGATATCCGCCCGCCGAATCCCCGCCCATGATGATCTGGTCCGGGCGATAGCCGGAATCGAGGAGGAAGCGGTAGGCGTCGACCCCGTCCTCGACGGCGTTTGCGATCGGGTTACGCGGCATCATGCGGTAATTCACCGACAGGACTGCGCCGTCGACGCTCTTGGAGACGCGAGACGTCATCCGCCGATGAGTCCGCAATCCACAGCACACGAAGGCACCGCCGTGCATGTACAGAACGACACGATCGGTTCCGCTGCCCTCGGCCCGAATCCATTCGGCCTCGCATTCGGAGAGCATGACGCGACTGCGGGTGGTGCCGCTGATCTGGGGGACGAGCAGACCCGCGTAATCGACCAAACCCATCGGCCACGGCAGTGACGGTGCCTGCGCCCACACCGTCAGGAACGGGCGCACGGTGAACTGCAGGTATTTGGACAGGATCTGCGACTGCAGGCTTGCTCCGCGGATATCGCGGCGGCGCGCAGTGGCTGCCGCGTCGGACGTTTTCACTACGGTGAGCGCCGGATTCATAGCCGTCGCCTCCATCCCCGTTGGCTGTTGCAGGGCGCGTGTGCGCCGTGCGTCGGATCCCCGTTCTGTTTGGAACCCCTGGTAACGGACAATAGCGGGTGGGATTTCGTGAGCGCACGTAAGGTCGTGTTCTGAGTCACATTCGGTGCCGTACCGTGACATAAAACAAATGGAAAAAGGACAGCTCATGGCACTCATGCCCATCACCGAATCGATGTTTCTGATCGCCGAATCGCGGGAGCACCCGATGCACGTGGGCGGACTGGAGTTGTTCGTACCGCCCGGCGATCCGCACGAGTTCGCACAGGAAGTGCATCGCAAGTTCACCACTGGTGAAGTGCACGAGCTGTTCCGCAAGCGGCCGGCCCGCCCGGTGCAGATCATGGGAACTCTCGCGTGGGCTTTCGATCAGGACGTCGACTTCGAGTACCACGTCAGGCGCGCTGTCTTGCCCTCGCCGGGACGCATCCGCGAGCTGTTCCAGTTTCTCTCGCTCAATCACAGTGCCCCGCTCGATCGCTACCGGCCGATGTGGGAACTGCACATCATCGAGGGTCTGGCCGACGGCCGAGTTGCGTTGTACACCAAGGTGCATCACTCGCTGGTCGACGGCGTCAGCGCGCTGAAGCTCATGCAGCGCACACTCTCGACGGACCCCGAGGATCGCAGCGGAGTGGCGACCTGGGACCCGTCGTTGTTCGGTCGCGGCAGAAAGAAGGTCGACAAGGCCGAGCCCGGGCGGCTGGCGCAACTGGGCAGCGGCCTGTCCATGGGACGCAAGATTGCCGGCGACCTGGTGGACTTCGCCCCTGCCTCCGCGCGAATAGGGTTGCGCGCGTTGAAGAAAGAAGGCGCACAGCTACCGCTGCGGGCACCGCGGACGATGTTCAACGTGCCCATCGGCGGCGCTCGACGCTTCGCGGCGGAGAGCTGGTCGATCGAGCGTATTCGTAAGGTCGGTACCGCTCTCGATGCAACGCTGAACGACATGGTGCTCGCGATGTGCGCCGGAGCGTTGCGTGCCTACCTCATCGATCAGAACGCGCTCCCCGAGGAGCCACTGATCGCCATGGTGCCGGTCTCGCTGCGCAAGGAGGGTGACAGCAAGGACGCCGGTAACTCCGTGACGACCATTCTGTGCAACCTGGGGACCGACGAATCCGATCCGCTGCTTCGCCTCGAACGCATCAAGGAGTCCACCGTCCGAGGCAAGCAGATGATGGGGGAGCTCAACACTCTCGAAGCGCTTGCCGTCGGTGCAATCACCATGGCCCCGTTGTTGTTCGGGCCGGTGCCGGGATTCGTCGACTACACCCCGCCGCCGTTCAACGTGATCATCTCCAACGTGCCGGGTTCCAAGGAGGATCTCTACTGGAACGGCGCGAAACTCGACGGCATCTACCCGGCGTCCATCGTGTGCGACGGACAGGCGCTGAACATCACCGTCGCCAGCAACGGCGACTCATTGAACTTCGGGCTCATCGGCTGCCGACGCAGTGTGCCGCATCTGCAGCGGATGCTCACGCATCTGGAGAACACGTTGGAGGAGCTCGAAAAGGCGGCGTAGCCCCACGTGAGTGGAACCTCGTAGTGGGCTACGAAGTTCCACTCACAAGGGCTTACTTCTCCTCGTACTTGGGGAACACCGGCGTCGGGGCCGGGAGAGCGGTGCCGGGCACCGAACGTGTTGCGATGTCCGCGAATTCGCGGTTCGACGCCCCAAGTAGGTCGAGGATGCGCGACGCGGAATCGGGCATGACGGGCTGAGCCAGGATGCTCACGATGCGCAACACCTCGATCGTCACGTACAGCACCGTGGCCATGCGATCGGGGTCGGTCTTGCGCAGCACCCATGGCTGCTGCAGCGAGAAGTAGCGGTTGGTCTCGCCGAGTACCGACCAGATCGCTTCGAGCGCGGAATGGATTGCCTGCACGTCGAATTCGCGGCGGCAGATCTCCAGCAGCGCGTCCGCGCGGGCCAGCATCGCCTCGTCCTCGGCGGTGAAGTCACCCGGTGTCGGAAGCTCTCCTTCGAGGTTCTTCGCCACCATCGTCAGCGAACGCTGCGCGAGGTTGCCCAGTTCGTTGGACAGGTCGGCATTGACGCGGGCGACGATCGCCTCGTGGCTGTAGCTGCCGTCCTGCCCGAACGAGACCTCGCGGAGGAAGAAGAAGCGCACCGGATCGAGGCCGTAGTTCTCCACCAACGAGTCGGGAGTCAGCACGTTGCCCAGAGACTTGGACATCTTCTCGCCCTTGACATTCAAGAACCCGTGCACGAACACTCGCTTGGGTAGCTCGATGCCTGCGGACATCAGGAATGCAGGCCAGTAGACGGTGTGGAACCTCGTGATGTCCTTGCCGATGACGTGCAGATCGGCGGGCCAGAACTTCCGATACGCCTCCGAGTCGGTCTCGGGGAAACCCGCACCGGTGAGGTAGTTGGTCAACGCGTCGACCCACACGTACATGACGTGCGCGGGATCGCCGGGTACCGGCACACCCCAGTCGAATGTGGTTCGGGAGATCGACAGGTCGCGCAAACCGCCCTTGACGAAGTTCACGATCTCGTTGCGGCGCGTGTTCGGCGCGATGAAATCGGGCGACGCGTCGTACATCTCGAGCAGTTTGTCCTGGTACTGCGAGAGCCGGAAGAAGTACGACGACTCCTCGGTCCACTCGACGGGTGTGTTCGACTCGGTCGCGACGCGGGACCCGTCCTCGGTCAGGGTGGTCTCGGCCTCGGTGTAGAACGCCTCGTCGCGGACCGAGTACCAGCCGGAGTAGGAGTCGAGGTAGATGTCGCCGTTCGCCTCCATCCGCCGCCACAGTTCCTGGCTCGCGGCATGATGGTCGGCATCGGTGGTGCGGATGAAGCGGCCGTACGAGCTCTGCAGCAGATCGTGCGCCGCCTGGAAGGCGTCGGAATTGCGCGCCGCGAGCTCGCGGACGTCGATGCCCTCGTTCTGCGCGGTCTGCTGCATCTTGAGGCCGTGCTCGTCGGTTCCCGTCAGAAAACGCACGTCGTAGCCATCGAGGCGCTTGAAGCGCGCGATCGTGTCGGTGGCGATGTATTCGTACGCGTGCCCGATGTGGGGTGCTCCGTTGGGGTACGCGATTGCCGTGGTGACGTAGAAGGGTGGCCGTGAGGCATCAGCTGGCGCAGTCATGGTGCGCCTACTCTATCCAGCGTGAGTAGAGAACGTCCCGCGCCACCGCTGCCCGATGCCGTCGGCACCCTCGTCGACGCCCACACCCACCTCGATGCCTGCGGAGCGACCGATGCCGCGAGCGTGGCCGCGATCGTCGATCGCGCCGAGTCGGTGGGGGTCACCCGGGTTGTCACGATCGCCGACGACCTCGACGCCGCGCGCTTCGCCGTCGACGCTGCATCCTGGGATCCACGGGTGTGGGCGGCGGTCGCGATCCATCCCACCCGCGCGAATGCGCTCGACGACGCAGCGAAGGCCGAGATCGAACGACTCGCGGCCGATCCCCGCGTCGTCGCCATCGGCGAAACGGGTCTGGACTACTACTGGCCCGGCAAGCTCGACGACTGTGCGACGGTCCCGGAGCAGCACGAGGGATTTCGCTGGCACATCGATCTCGCCAAGCGCCTCGGAAAGCCGCTGATGATTCACAACCGCGAGGCCGACGAGGATCTGCTCGCGGTCCTGGTCGCCGAGGGCGCTCCGGAGACGGTGATCTTCCACTGCTTCTCCGGCGGGCCCGAGACCGCCAAGGCCTGCGTCGACGCCGGTTACGTTCTCAGCTTCTCTGGGACGGTCAGTTTCAAGAACGCGCATGCGCTGCGTGAGGCCGCAGTGTTGGTGCCCGACGAGTTGGTGCTGGTGGAAACGGATGCTCCGTTTCTCACGCCGCATCCGTTTCGCGGTGCACCCAACGAGCCGTACTGCCTGCCGTACACCGCCCGGGCGCTGGCCGAGGTTCGTGGCCAGGACCCGGCCGAACTGGCGGCGCATGCCACGGCGAATGCCGAGCGGGTGTACGGGCTGTAGCTCCTTGGGTTGCGGCGGAGGTACTAATTCGTTACCGTACCGTGACCGAACTCGGGCGTTTCGACCCCGAAGTCACGCTTGCAACCGCCAGGAATACGAAACTTGTCGACTATCAGACGCCTCAACTCCGCTCGTTCGACCACGCTCTACCTGGTCATCGCGGCCCTGTTGATGACGCTGGTCGCCGGGGGCGTGATGGCGGTGAGCCGTCACAAAACCGTGACCATCGACGTCGACGGCGACATGATTTCGCTGAGCACGATGAAGACCGACGTCAACAGCGCTCTCGTCGATGCCGGCTACACGCCGTCGGACAAGGATCTGGTCGTTCCCGCGCCCGACTCCGGGCTGAGTGACGGCGACACCGTCGTGCTGCGCCGCGCTCGCGAGATCACGCTGAACGTCGACGGCAAGCCGGAGGAGATCTGGACCACTGCGTTGACGGTCGAGGAAGCTCTGCAGCAGACGGGCCTCGCCGAGGACGTCCACGTGTCGGCGTCTCGGTCCGAGCGGTTGCCCCTCGACGGCACCGAACTGGACGTGGCCCTGCCCAAGCAGGTCTCGCTGGTCGACGGAGGCAGTCCGGCAACGCCGGTGACGCTCGCCGCTCCGACCGTGCGCGAATTCCTCGAAGCAGCGGGCAAGCCATTGGAAGAGGCCGACACCGTGTCGCCGGATCCGGATGCCGCCGTCACCGACGGTGCCGAGATCGTCGTCACGCGCGACCGGACCGTCACCAAGACCGAGACCACCGACACCGATGCCCCGGAACAGCGCATCGAGGATCCGACGATGAACATGAGCAAGACCGTCGTCGAGAACCCCGGCGCTCCCGGCGTCTCCGACATCACCTGGAAGATCAACATGGTCAACGGGGTCGAGGCCGGACGCGAGAAGATCGACGAAGTCGTCAAGGTGCCTGCGCAGCCGAAGACCGTTCGAGTCGGAGCCAAGCCCGGCACCGAGGTCCCACCCGTGGAGAACGGTGCGATCTGGGACGCGCTTGCTCAATGCGAGGCAACCGGCAACTGGGCCATCAACACCGGCAACGGGTTCTACGGCGGCGTGCAATTCGACCAGAACACCTGGGAACGCCAGGGCGGCCTGAAATACGCACCGCGCGCCGACCTCGCCACCCGCGAAGAACAGATCGCCATCGCATCGGTGACGCAGAAGTCGCAGGGCTGGGGCGCATGGCCGGCATGCACCTCGCGTCTGGGTTACCGCTGATCACCTGCCCGCCCGTAGAGTTCGCACCGTGTCCGAACATGTGAGGGGAGCTGCGGCTCTGCTCGGTCCTGCCGAAGTCCGCTCTCTCGCTGCCGAGCTCGACGTGCGTCCCACCAAACAACTCGGCCAGAACTTCGTGCACGACGCCAACACCGTGCGACGCATCGTCGCCTCCGCCGGTGTCGGACCTCAGGACACCGTCCTCGAAGTCGGTCCCGGTCTCGGATCGTTGACTCTCGCTCTGCTCGATGTGGCCGACGCCGTTGTCGCGGTCGAGATCGACCCCAAGCTCGCGAACCGCTTGCCCATCACTGTGGCCGACCGCGCCCCCACCCTCGGCGAACGGTTGACGGTCATCGAAGCCGACGCGTTGCGCGTACGGGCCGAGGACATTCCGGGACACCCGACGGCATTGGTGGCGAACCTGCCGTACAACGTCGCGGTGCCTGTGCTGATCCACCTGTTCTCGGAGCTGCCCAGCCTGCGGGTGGCCGTGGTGATGGTCCAGGCCGAGGTCGCCGATCGCCTCGCCGCGGTACCGGGAAGCAAGATCTACGGCATTCCCAGCGTCAAGGCCCGATTCTTCGGTGACGTCAAACGGGCCGGGGCAGTAGGCCGTTCGGTGTTCTGGCCGGTCCCCAAGGTGGAATCGGGGCTGGTGCGCATCGATCGATACGCCGAGCCGCCGTGGCCGACCGACACTGCACACCGGAAGTCGGTCTTCGCTGTCATCGACGCCGCATTCGCCCAGCGCCGCAAGACTTTACGAGCAGCCCTCGCGGGGTGGGCTGGTTCACCCGTCGCCGCGGAGCGCAGACTCCGTGAGGCCGGAATCGATCCCACAGCCCGCGGCGAAACGATCGACGCGGCTGCGTTCGTTCGTCTGGCGGCTACCGAGGCCTGACGTCTCGTTCTTACAGGTGAATGTCCGACAGTCGCGTCAGTTCGCTCCACTTCGACGCCTCGGCGCGTGCCGCTGCGACAGGTGCGTACCGGTCGGCCTCGGTGAGACTTCCCAGCTCCAAGCCGGTCGCCGACGCGATGTCTGCTACCGGAACCTGATACGTGCGGTACGGGCCGAGCGGTGGGGGATCGGTCTCGACCCGTAGCGGTTTGTCGAGAATCGGGTCGAGTGACGGCGACTGATCGAGCACGTATCCGGTGCACGCCGGTGCCGAATCCTGGGACCACGCGGCAATCTTGAAGAAGCGACGCGGTATGGCAATGCCTCGGTAGATCGGATCGTCGTCGGCGAAGATGCAGCCACTGAACACCGAGAGTCGTTGCCCGTACTGCTCGGCATGGCCCAGTACGTAATCCTCGAGCCCCAGCCACAGAGTTTTCGATTGGTTCAGAGTGGCGGTCTGCGGAGCGCACACCGTGTAGTGGAAGGTATCCGCATTGGCGCGCGTCGCGACCGACAGCTCGCCCCACACCGGATCTCGTCGGCGAACGAGATGCCCACGGTCGAGGTCGTTGTTCGAGTACAACTCGTTCCCCGCCTGCTGCGCTGCCGGAAGCCGCTCGTCCAGACGCCAATCATCGCCTCGCTCCACGTCTTTCAGACTCGAGCCGTCGATGTTCACGCCGGTGACCGCGGCGAGGCGTCGGGCAGGATCCATGGACACCGAGAAATGCGTGTACGGAAGAACCACCAGGCCTGCTCGACCCGGCAGCGGAACGTCGATGTCGGCCAGGAAGGTCGGGTCGAAACCGAGTGGGGTCGTCATGGACCCATTGACTCACGCGTCGGTTACCGGAGAGTGAACCGCGGCGAGGTATCGCCGTTCGAGGGCCGCATGACGCGCGGCGACCACGCGGCATTCCTCTTTCAGTTCCGGCGGGTCGAGCACGGTGAAGTCGGTGTCGAACGCCGCCAGCCAGCGGGCGATCGACGGCAGTGAGTCTCCCGAGAGCACCACCGCACACGAGGTGTCGTCGATGGATTCGAGTGTGCCCCAGTGCTCGTCGACCATCGGGGCGATCGTCTCGATCGGCGCATGCAAGCGAATGCGCGCCTGAACCTGGGTGAACGCGCGGTCGATTCCCTGCGAGACGTAGGCCGCCGCGCCGCCCGCAGGTAACTCCCGCGGCGTGAACCGTGGGCCGGTGGGAATCTTCGGAGTGAGCCGATCCACCCGATACGATCGCCAATCCTGGCGCAGCACATCCCAACCCAGCAGATACCACCGCGCTCCCGCCCGAACCAAGCTGTAGGGCTCCACCTCGCGCCGAGACTCCGAACCGTCGTGCTTGCGGTAGTCGAATCTCAGTCGCTCGTGCCCATGGCACACCGCAGCCACCGTCGACAACACCGCCGCATCCACCGCAGACCGCGGCGTGTGCTCCACCACGTCGATCCGGAGGGCGTCGAGCCGATGCCGGATGCGCGACGGCATCACCTGCCGGAGCTTCGTCAACGCACGCAACGACGCCTCGCCGATCCCCGCCACCGACCCACCGGCCGCCGACTGCAAACCGAACGCCACCGCCAACGCCTCGTCGTCGTCGAGCAACAACGGGGGCATCTCGGCACCCGGCCCCAACTGATAGCCGCCGCCGACGCCCGGCGTCGCATTGACCGGATAACCGATATCGCGCAACTTGTCGACATCGCGCCGCAGCGTGCGAGGCGTCACGTCGAGCCGTTCCGCCAGCTCTGCACCCGCCCAATCGCGCCGGGTCTGCAGAAGCGACAACAGCCGCAACAGCCGGGCCGAGGTTTCCTTCATGTCCACACAATGCCACCGAATGCGGACATCTTCGGTCCTCTTTACCGACCCGACCCCCCACCGGAGTCCACTCAACGTGACATTGACACCCGAAAAGTCCACCGAACGTGACATTGAGTACCCCCAGGTGGGCCGTCTGATGGTGAACCCGGCCCCTGTTTCTCCACTACTGTGGTTAAACGTGCTGTCTGTCGTTCCCACGCCCGTTGTCGTTCGGGCCCCGTCGAAGGTGAATCTGCATCTTTCGGTCGGTGACCTGCGTCCCGACGGCTTTCACGAGTTGACGACGGTGTTCCAGGCGCTGTCACTCTCCGATGAGTTGTCGGTCGTTCCGGCGAAGGCGTTGTCGGTTCGGGTGCGCGGCGACGACGCGAAGGTCGTTCCGACGGATGCGCGGAACCTGGTCTGGAAGGCCGCCGAGTTGTTGGGCCGTCGGGTCGGGCGCGAGCCGTCGGTGGAGATCACCATCGACAAGGGCATTCCGGTCGCCGGCGGCATGGCGGGCGGTAGTGCCGATGCTGCCGCGACGTTGGTTGCGCTCAACGCGATGTGGCATCTCGAACTCTCGCGTGACGAGCTCGACGAGCTGGCGGCCGAACTCGGTAGCGATGTGCCGTTCTCGTTGCACGGCGGTACGGCGGTCGGTACCGGCCGCGGTGAGAAGTTGCTTCCGGTGCTCTCGCGTAACAACTTTCATTGGGTTCTGGCGTTGGCGAAGGGTGGTCTGCAGACCCCTGCCGTGTACGGCGAGCTCGATCAGTTGCGGGCCAAGGGCGATCCGCCCAGGCTCGGCGGCACCGAGGATTTGATGCATGCCCTCGCGTCGGGTGATGCGCGGGCCCTCGCCCCGCTGTTGGGCAACGATCTGCAAGCCGCTGCGGTCTCGCTGATGCCGCAGTTGCGTCGCACACTGAGAGCGGGTGTCACTGCGGGTGCGTTGGCGGGCATCGTGTCCGGCTCGGGCCCCACGTGTGCGTTCCTGTGCGCCGACGCCGATGCGGCGGTGTCGGTGAGCGCTGAATTGTCCGGTGCAGGCGTGTGCCGCACCGTCCGTGTTGCGAGTGGACCGGTTCCCGGTGCTCGTGTGGTCACTAGTGAATCGAATGGTTTTTCCTGATGGTCAATCTCGTCAATCTCGAAAACGTCAGTAAGTCCTTCGGCGTCAAGCCTCTGCTCGACGGCGTCTCCCTCGGTGTGCAGGAGGGCGAACGCATCGGCATGGTCGGCCTCAACGGCGGTGGCAAGACCACCACCCTCGAGGTTCTCGCCGGCATCGAACCCCCCGATTCGGGACGCGTCAGCCGCGTCAACGGACTGCGGATGGCCGTCGTCACCCAGCGTGGTGTGTTGCCGCCCGGGTCGACGGTCGGTCAAGTGGTGCTCGATCCGCTCGGGATGGCCGAGCACGAGTGGGCCGGTGATTCCCGGGTACGAAACATTTTGACCGGCATCGGTATTGCCGACCTGGGTCCGGCCGGTAGCTCCGGACTGGACGCGCCGATCGACAACCTCTCCGGTGGTGAGCGTCGACGAGTCGCGTTGGCAGCAGCCCTCGTTCAGGATCTGGATCTGTTGGTGCTCGACGAGCCCACCAACCACCTCGACGTCGAGGGCGTGCAGTGGCTGGCCGCGCACCTGGTGAGCCGTCGGAGCGCGCTACTGGTCGTCACGCACGATCGGTGGTTCCTCGACACCGTCGCCAATCAGACGTGGGAGGTCGTCGGGGGTGGCATCGAAACCTACGAGGGTGGCTACAACGATTGGGTCTTCGCGCGTGCAGAGCGCTCCCGTCAGGCCGACGCATCCGAGGAGCGGCGTCGCAACCTCGCCCGCAAGGAACTCGCATGGCTGCGCCGCGGTGCTCCCGCGCGAACGTCCAAGCCCAAATACCGGATCGAGGCCGCCGAGGCATTGATTGCCGACGTACCGCCGCCTCGTGACTCCGTCGCGCTGTCCTCCTTTGCGCAGCGCCGTCTGGGCAAGGTCGTCATCGAACTCGAGGACGCGCGCCTGGAAACTCCCGACGGCCGTGAGCTGGTCAAGGACTTCACGTGGCGTCTGGCTCCCGGCGAGCGCGTGGGTCTCGTCGGCGTCAACGGCTCGGGTAAGACGACGATGTTGCGTACGCTCGCCGGTGAACTGCAGCCCGCTGCGGGCAAGCGCATCCAGGGCCAGACCGTCAAGATCGGGTGGCTGAAGCAGGAATTGGACGACCTACCCAAGAAGCTGCGGGTCCTCGACGCGGTCAAGGAGGTGGCCGAGCGGATCACGTTGGGCGACAAGGAGATTTCTGCCGGGCAGCTCGCGGAAAGGCTGGGCTTCACCCCCGCTCGCCAGCGCACGCCCGTCGGAGACCTGTCCGGTGGCGAACGACGCCGCCTGCAGTTGACGCGAGTCCTGATGGCCGAGCCGAACGTGCTGTTGCTCGACGAGCCGACCAACGACCTGGACATCGACACCCTGCAGCAGCTCGAGGACATCCTGGACGGCTGGGCGGGCACGCTCGTCGTCATCAGTCACGACCGGTACCTGATCGAGCGCATCTGTGACTCGACGTGGGCACTGTTCGGTGACGGCAAGCTCACCAACCTGCCCGGCGGCATCGAGGATTACCTGCGCAGGCGGGCCGTCCTCGCCGCCGACGCGACGCCGGACTCGTTGACCACCGGCGGGGTGCCTCGGAAGGCAACCCGTGATGCGGCTTCGGAGCGCGCTGCCCGTAAGGAACTCAGCAAGCTCGAGAAGCTCGTCATTCGCCTGTCCAAGCGGGAGACCGAACTGCACGCCGAACTCGCCGAGGCTGCCACTGCGCCGGACAAGCTCGTGGCCCTCGACACCGAACTCAAGCAGGTCCTCGCCGACAAGGACGTCGCCGAGGAACGCTGGATGGAATTGGCCGCCGAGTTGGAGTAGAGGGCTTCGCCCATGTGAGTGGTTGAGTAGAGCCTGCGCCATGTGAGTGGTAACTCGTGACCTGCTACGAAGTTTCATGCACATGCGCGCAGCGCATACTGTGCACATGGCATCGGTCGTCGCAGAAGTGATGGGTTCGGATTTCGCTCGTCTGCATCCCAAGGTCCAATGGCGTTTCGGTTTGCAGTCCTCGGATCATCGGGCTCAGTTCGGGGTCGGTGTGATGGAGGAGATGACTCACTCTCGTCTCGTTCCTCCGCCGCTGCTGTGGGCCGGTCGTAAGCGAGGCCTGTTTCCTGCTGGGGTGGGCAAGGATGTGCCTTTCACCATTGCCAACTATGCGTACGTCGACGAATTGGGCCGCGAGACAATGTCTTTCGTGCGTCGCTTCGCGTTCGCTGCGCGTCCGCAGGGGATGAATTCGGTGATGGTGTCGTCCGCCGAATCCGACGCATATGCGCTCGACTATCTGGGCTTCTCGTCGGACATGGTGGTGCACACCACGTGTGCGGTCGACTCCGACGGTGGGTTGGTGCTCGAGAGCGAGGTGCCACGGTTTCTGCTCGGTCCCATTGCGCCGAAGTTGCCGAAGGTGGCCTCTGCGGTCACGATCGGTCGGGAATGGTGGGACGCGGCAGAGGAACGGCACCGCATCGAGATCGAAGTCAAGAGCCCGGTGCTCGGCCAGTTGTTCCTGTATCGCGGGTGGTTCACCGCCGAGGAGCGCGAGTGCCGTCCCGCCGACATACCGTCCGACGCGCGGCCGCGCTCGATCGAATCACGCGAATAGCGCTACTGTTACGCGTCGATCGAAGCAGGTGAAAGGGAGTCCGCAGTGGCCGTAGTCGAAGCCGAGGTAGTCGGTGGTGTCGGGCATATCGTCCTGAACCGGCCGGAGGCCCTGAACTCGTTGAACGAGGCCATGATCCACGGCATTCGTGCGGCACTCGATGCGTGGCGGGACGACGACACCGTCGGTTCGGTTCTGGTGACGAGCAGTTCACCGCGCGCGTTCTGCGCCGGCGGAGACATCAAGGCCATCAGGCAGGCGGTGATCGACGGCGACCGAGAAGCCGGGCCGCGCTACTTCTCTGCCGAGTACGACCTCGACGAGATCATTGCGACGTACCCCAAGCCGTATGTGGCGGTCATCGAGGCCGCGGCGTTCGGGGGAGGGCTCGGAATCTCGGTGCACGGCAGCGTTCGGATCGTGACCGAGAACGCTCTTCTGGCGATGCCGGAGACGGCGATCGGATTCGTTCCCGACGTGGGCTCGAGCTACTTTCTGTCCCGGTTGCCCGATCACATCGGACGCTACTTGGCGCTGACAGGCACCCGGATCACCGGATCCGACGCTGTGACACTGGGATTGGCGACACACTTCTGCCCCAGCGAAGCCGTCCAGGCGCTGAAGGACGACATTCTCGGCGGCACCGATCTCGGTGCAGCGCTCGAGCGACACACGACTCCGCCGCCGACGACGGAATTGTCGTTCGACGCGAAAGCGGTGGCCACGGTGTTCGAGAAGACCTCGCTCGTCGACATCATCGATGCATTGGAGTGCGATACCGCGTGGTCTCGCACTACCAAGACTCAGTTGGCAACGCTGTCGCCGACGTCCTTGATGGCCACCGATGCCCTGATCGAGCGGGCTGCGGACAGTACGTTGCGGGAGTGCCTCGATCGCGAGTTGCGGCTGGCGACATGGATCATCGCAGAACCGGACTTCGCCGAGGGGGTGCGCGCAGTGCTGGTCGACAAGGACCGCGCGCCGCAGTGGAAGCCTCTGGTGCTCGAGATGGTGCGACCAGAGGCCTTCCAGCAGCTGCTGTGACCGTCAGTGGGTCAGCGGTAACCCTTGGCGGGGTTCTGCAGGTCCAGCACGATGGTCTGGCCGTTGGAACGCACGTGGATCTCCGGGTTCTGCAGACCGCCGGAGACGAGGTATTCGCCGAGGAGCTGAAGCAGCTCGTCGGGGCCGACGGAAGTGTCAGGGGTGCGAATGTCGCCGGTGCGGCTGCCGAGTTCGTTCTGGGTCAGCCGACCCGCGATACGAACCGAGGCGACGCCCATGGCGGTACGACGGTCGGGTGCCTGGCCGCGGCCGAGAGACGGCGACGTGCTGCCGCTGGAGGCGTGAGCGGTGGAACGGCCGTTGGTGGGCAGGCCGTGTTCTGAGATCTGATCGCTGGTGGTCACTTCAACCTCGTTCGATTCCGTGGCGGGCTTCTCTGATGCTGCGGGCTGTAAAGCGGATGCCGTGTCGGTGGACGTGACCACTGCCGCCGGGAAATCGGTGGTGGTTTCGGCCGCCTTCTCGGCGGGTGCAGCTACCGAACTGTCGGTGCGGGCACCGTTGGACGGAGTGGAATCGGACTTCGGCGGCGTCGCCAAACGATGCGCGGGAGCGCCACCGACCTTGATCCCGGCCAATGGGTAGTTCGTTCCCTTAGTCATGTCGTTTTCCACTTCATCGTGATTCTCGGGTGGTTCCGCGCCGAGACGCCATGATCGGAGAACTCACATGACGCCCAACTCGGCGTCGAGCACGCCAAAACGTACTCGAAGTTTGTTCGGACCGCCTGAGAGTAGCATCACGATTGTTTAGATCGCCATTTTTTGGTCCAAAGGCTTGTTCTGGATCCTGAACCACACCACGAAACCCCAGGTCACAAACCCGGCGTATACCAAGTAGAGGACAGCGGACGGGTAGAAACCAGCGATCACCAGCAGCGGGACGCCCACGATGTCCACCGCGATCCAGATGAGCCAGAATTCGGTGAGCCCGCGGGCCATGCCGAACGTCGCCAGCATCGAACCGGTGAAGATCCACGCATCGGCCCACTTGCCGAACGAACCGAGGTACCCGAACAGCTGCGCGAACACGATCGTTCCGACGACTGCGACAGTGATCATCACCAGTCGCTCACGGGCAGTGCCCCAGCGCGGAACGACGGCGGCCCCCGAGTTCTTCGAGCCGCGCATCCACCGGGTCAGCCCGTAGGCGCTGACGGCAATGAACATCAGCTGCCGTCCGGCTTGTCCGTACAGATCCAACGCCTGCGGAGTGTGGAACACCCCGCCCATGAAGACGGTGAACAGCAGCGCATTTCCGATGATTCCCACCGGCCACGCCCACACGACTCGACGCATTCCGCCGACCGCGGAGAGCAGTCCGAAGCCGTTCCCGATCACCTCGCGCCACAGCACCGGGTGGCCCAGCACACTGAATTCGGCGTCGAGCAGATCTGTCAGCACCGCGACAGGCTACTGATCGCCTGCGGCGACGAGGGGCTCGAGGGTGAGCTCGGGCATCTCCTTCTGGATGTACTGCAGTCGCCATTTGTCGCTGACGAGAGCCAGCAGGGCGCCGTCGGTCCGGGTGAAGACCTCGACGCCGCGCTGACGGCCCAATTCGACGGCCGACGCCGCGTCGGTGCGCCGAGCAAGTGAGTAACCCAACGGTTCCATCCGAGCGTCGACGCCGAATTCGGTCTTCATTCGTGCGGTGACCACCTCGAACTGCATCGGGCCGACGGCCGCGAGAACCGGGGAGGCGTCGCCGCGAATGTCGTTGCGCAGCACCTGAACCACGCCCTCGGAGTCGAGTTGTTCGACGGCTCGGCGGAACTTCTTGTACTTGTCGGCGCTGTCGACGCGCAGTGCCGAGAAGTGCTCGGGTGCGAACGACGGGATCGGTGGGAACTCGACCTTCTTGTCGGTGTAGAGCGTGTGGCCCGGGGCCAGGGCGGTGGCGTTGACCAGACCGACGATGTCGCCGGGGTAGGCGTTCTCGACCGTCGTCCGGTCACGGCCGAAGACGGTGAGCGCGTACTTGGTGGTGAACGGCTTCTTGGTCTGTGCGTGCGTGACGACCATGCCGCGCTCGAACACACCCGAGACCACGCGCATGAAGGCCAGGCGGTCTCGGTGTGCGGTGTCCATGCCGGCCTGCACCTTGAACACGACGGCGCTGAAGGGATCGGTCACCGCGCGCACCCCGTCGGAGACGTCGGCCCGGGGGCCGGGTGCGGGGGCCAGCGCCACCAGGGTGTCGAGGATCTGGCGCACGCCGAAGTTCAGCATCGCCGATCCGAAGATCACCGGTGACGTCTGGCCGGCGAGGAACATCTCCTGGTCGTGTTGCTGGCCGCTCGAGATCAGCAGATCGCTCTCCTCGACGGCGGTGTCCCAGTCGACGCCCTCGCGCTGCGCGGCGGCCTCGGCCGTCATGAATTCTTCTGGCGCGATCGTGGCACCACCCGCAGTTCGGGTGAAGCGGATGTAACTGCCGTCCTGCACATCGAGCAGGCCACGGAAGTCACCAGCGATGCCGACGGGCCAATACAGAGGCGTCGGCGTCAGGCCGATGCGTGACTCGATCTCGTCGAGCAGTTCGAGCGGGGACTGACCCGGGCGGTCCCACTTGTTGATGACGGTGATGACCGGGATGCCGAACTGGCGGCACACCTGGAACAGCTTGAGGGTCTGCGGCTCGAGGCCCTTCGCGGCGTCGATGAGCATGACGGCCGCGTCGACCGCCGTCAGGACGCGGTAGGTGTCCTCGGAGAAATCGGCGTGGCCGGGGGTGTCGACGAGGTTGATCACGTTGGTGACCTCGGCGTCGGGGGAGGTCTGGTAATTGAACTGCAGCGCAGTCGAACTCACCGAAATGCCGCGCGCCTTCTCCATCTCCATCCAGTCCGAGACGGTGGAGCGGCGGCCGGCCTTGCCGTGAATGGCACCGGCCTCGGAGATGACGCGCGCGTGCAGGGCGAGGGCCTCGGTGAGCGTCGACTTACCGGCATCGGGGTGTGAGATCACCGCGAATGTTCGACGCCTCGCGACCTCGAAATCGAGTTCCCTGGCCGAGTGTCGAGCGGGGCCGGAGTTCGGTCCTGACCCGTCGAGTGCTGCATCGACGTCGGGGGAACTGGGCGGGGTACTCACGAAGGCCTCTATCTCGTAGTCACGGCAACGGCAAAGGTCAAGGATACGCGGCCGGTAACGGTCACCGGTCATCGCGGGATTGCTTAGGGTGAGGGACGCGGAAGGACCGTCGAACGAGGAGATGACGCGTTGAGCAAGTTCACCGACGAGATGTTCGAGACCGCAAGCAGCAGCAAACGTGGTTTGGTCACCGGGGAGCCCGAGGCGGCGTTGCGTCAGTCGTGGGGTGAGATCCACGAGCAGGCGCGGCGGATGGCGGGCGCACTGGCCGACGCGGGGGTCGAACACGGCGACGCGATCGGTATTCTCGCCGGCCAGCCCGTCGACATCGCACCTGCCTGCCAGGCCACGTGGATGCGCGGAGCGTCGGTGACGATGTTGCATCAGCCCACCCCGCGGACAGATCTGGCCGTCTGGGGCGAGGACACCGAAACCGTCGTCCGGATGATCGACGCGAAGGCGGTGATTCTGGGAGCTCCGTTCGACATCGCCGCACCGGTGCTCGTCGAGCGCGGCATCACAGTGCTGAAGATCGACGACATGAAGTCCGGCCGTGACATCGATCCGGTGCCGACGGCCGAGACCGACATCGCGCTGCAGCAGCTCACGTCCGGCTCCACCGGGTCGCCCAAGGCCGTGCGCATCACGCACGAGAACTTCTACGTCAATGCGTACGCGATGATCGATCGCATCGAGTTCGACGTCAATTCCGACGTCATGGTCAGTTGGTTGCCGCTCTTCCACGACATGGGCATGGTGGGCTTCCTGTCGGTACCGATGCAGGTGGGTGCCGAGGTCGTGAGCATCACGCCGTTGGACTTCCTGCGCTCGCCGCTGTTGTGGGCCAAGCTCATCGACAAGTACCGCGGAACAGTCACTGCTGCACCCAATTTCGCGTATTCACTGTTGGCGCGTCGGCTGCGTCAGGCGGAGGACGATCTGGATCTGGATCTGTCGACGCTGCGTTACGCGTGGAACGGTGCCGAACCCGTCGACCCCGACACGATGATCGCGTTGGCAGAAGCGGGTGCGCCGTACAAGCTCGATCCCGCGGCCCTCGCGCCCGTGTACGGAATGGCGGAAACGACTCTCGCCGTGTCGATTCCGGACCCCGGTCAAGGACAGGTGATCGACGTGGTCGACGCCGATCTGCTCGAAACGCTCGGCCGCGCAGTCCCGTCCACCCGCGGCAACACCCGATCCCTGGCCACTCTCGGAAAGTTCGTTCCCGGTCTCGAGGGCCGTGTCGTGGACAAGGAAGGGCAGGTGCTCACCGCCCGCGGCGTCGGCATCATCGAGGTCCGCGGCAAGGCCGTCACGCCCGGATACATCACCGTCGACGGCCCCGTGCCGACACAGGACGCCGACGGCTGGCTCGATACCGGCGACGTCGGCTACATCACCGAGGACGAACTGGTGGTCGTCTGCGGCCGGGTCAAGGACGTCATCATCATGGGCGGCCGCAACATCTATCCCACCGACATCGAACGAGCCGCGGGCACCGTCGCGGGAGTTCGGCCCGGTAACGCCGTCGCGATCCGCCTCGACGCCGGCGACAAACGCGAAAGCTTCGCTGTTGCAGTCGAAACGAACGATATCGACAACCCCGACGAGGTCAAGCGGATAGAGCGTGAAGTGATCCACGCGGTGCATTCGGAGGTAGGAGTGCGCCCGCGCACGGTGGCAGTCCTGGGACCGGGCAGCATCCCGAAGACGTCGAGCGGCAAACTGCGACGGGCCAATTCGGTGTCGCTGCTGAACTGATCAGCGCGGGTGTACCCGATTCTGGGCCGCCTCGAGACCGACCTTCAGCAGTAGCTCAGCGGCGTCGGCGGCTTCTTCGATCACGACGCCGAGGTCCTTGCGTTCGGGCGTCGAGAAGGGCTTGAGCACGAACGACGCCGGATCCATCCGTCCCGGTGGCCGTCCGACGCCCACGCGGACCCGCAGGTAGTCCTTGGTGCCGAGGTGCTGAGAAATCGAGCGCAGACCGTTGTGCCCGCCCTCACCGCCGCCGAGCTTGAGTCGCAGTGCGCCGAAGTCGATGTCCAGTTCGTCGTGCACCACCACGATGTTCGCGGGGTCGACGGAGAAGAACCGAGCCAGTGCCGCCACCGGCTGGCCCGAGAGGTTCATGAACGTTCGCGGCTTCGCGACGACGACCGAACGGCCGTCGAGCCGGGCCTGCACGATGTCGGAATTGGACTTCTTGTGCGACGAGAACGACGAGCCGACGCGCCCGGCGAGTGCGTCGGCGACCATGAAGCCCACGTTGTGCCGAGTCTTGTCGTACTGCGGACCGGGGTTGCCGAGCCCGACTATCAGGGCGGGGCCGTTTTCGGTGCTCACGGGCGTCATTCTTCCATCGATGGTTCGAAACGAACGGCGCGCCGTCTCCCGAAGGAGAACAGCGCGCCGCTCGCGATGCAGGGGAGAGGATCAGCTCTCGTCGGAGCTGTCTTCGTCCTCGGAAGCTGCTTCTTCCTGAGTCTCGGCTTCGCCGGTCTCGGAGATCGGCTCGGTGCCTTCGCCGTCGGCCTCGAGGTCTTCCTCGGACGGTGCCTCGACGACGTTGACCAGGAGGGTCTCGCCGTCGGAGATGAGGGTGACATCGGACGGCAGATCCAGGTCTGCCGCGGTGATCTGCGTGCCGATCTCGGCACCCTCGACGGAGACGACGAAGTTCTCCGGGATCTCGAGCGCGTCGGCTTCGATCTCGACGGCGGTCGAGTCGGTGGTGACGAGGGTGCCCGGTGCGGCGTCGCCCTCGACGATGATGTTGACCTCGACGGTGACGCGCTCGCCCTTGTTCAGGACGAGGAGGTCGGCGTGCTCGATGCTGCGACGGATCGGGTGCACGACGATCGACTTGGTCAGTGCCAGCTGCGACTTGCCGGCGATGTCGAGGGTGAGCACAGCGTTGGTGCCGTCGTTACGCAGCACGGCAGCGAATGCGCGGGCGTCGAGTGCCAGGTGCTGGGGGTCGGTTGCGTGTCCGTACAGAACGGCGGGAACGAGGCCGTCGCGACGAGCGCGGCGTGCGGCACCCTTGCCGAATTCGGTGCGGACCTGTGCGGTGAGGTTGTTTACCTTCGATGCCATGGTGCTACATGCTCCTGATAACTGTGATCTGTGGTTCGTGCGGCGTACTTCGTCGGGCTGTCAAACTCGTCGGGGCGGACACGAACGAGCGCGGCCAACGGGGCCGAGCCGCGTCGATAACGGTGGATCCTGATGAGCCGGATCTACCCTCGCCGAGACAACCTGGAAGACAATACACGACCAGGTCACGTGCGCGGAAGTTCGACCCCTGCTACGAACTTCCGCTCACGTGCGAGCGCAGCGAGCAACTCGGCGGCCACCGACCGGGCGACGGCGATGGCGTCGTCCCGACCGCCTGCGGTTCCCATGACCACCGCACCTTCGTGCAACAGTGACAATCGAGTCCCGAGTTCGTCTGAATCGGGGTATCCGGCATCGGCGGCCAGGCGTGCGAACAGCGATCGCGTCCACGCCTTCTCCGATTCGATGATGGCCAACACCGGGCTGTCGGTGCCGCCGAACTCGGCGAATGCGTTGACGAATCCGCAGCCGCGATGGTTGTCGCGCATCCACAGGTCGAGTGCGTCGTAGACCCCGAGTACACGCTGCTCACCCTGGTCGAGGGAGTCGACGTACTGCGTCACGTGCGCACACCAGAGGTCGTATCGCCGCTTCAGATAGCGCTGCACCAGACCGTCCTTGGAGCCGAAGCGGTCGTACAGGGTCTTCTTGGTCGTGCCGGCTTCCTCGGCGATCAGGTCGACGCCGACGGCGCGGATTCCGCGGTCGTAGAAGAGCTCGCTCGCGACGGCGAGAATTCGTTCCGCTGCGGGGGTCAGTGGCTTGTCGTGCATGGCAACCTTTCGAAAGCGCTGGTCGGAGTGGGGTGCACTGCGAGTATACAGACCTGTATGTTTACATCGCTCTCATGACCTCACGCATCGATGTTCTCGCCGGTACAGCTCTGGTGATTCTGTGGAGTTCGGGCTTCATCGGAGCAGAATTCGGCACCGCCGAAGCTCCGGCCCACACGCTGCTGGCCTGGAGGTACCTGGTGGCAGTCGTGCTCCTCGTCGCGTGGTGCCGATGGCGACGACTCACCCCGACGTGGCACGCGCTGCGTATCCACGCAGTCCTCGGCCTCTTCTGTCAGTTCCTCTACCTCGGTGCCACCATCACCGGCATCGGCATGGGCGTCCCTCCGGGTGTCGCCGCCCTGATCGCTGCATTGCAGCCGCTGGTGGTCGCGCTGGCCTCGAGCAGGATCTTCGGCGAACGCGTCGGATCGAGAGGAATTCTCGGCCTCGTCGTCGGTATCGCCGGAGTGACGCTCGTCGTCGTCGGTGACCTGTCCGGTGCCGATCTCGCCTGGCCCGTCTACCTGCTGCCGGCCGCGGGCATGCTGGCGCTGTCGGCCGGGACGATCGGGCAACGGTTACTGGATCCGAAAGAACCCATCGCGCTGGCCATGGCGATCCAATGTGGTATCAGCGCAGTCGGTTTCATGACGTGGAGTTCATTCGCCGGCGACGCGGTACCGCCCATGACGACGGGTTTCTGGGCTGCGGTGGCGTGGACGGTGGTGCTGTCGACCTTCGGCGCTTACGGCGCGTACCTGTTCGTCGTGCGCCGCAGTGGTCCGACTCGTGCCAGCGTGCTGCTCTACCTGACACCGCCGACGACGATGCTCTGGGCTTTCGTGATGTTCGGCGACGCGGTCACGTGGTTCGGTATCGCGGGCCTCGCGGTCTCGGGGATCGGGGTCGCCGCCTACCTCAGTGCACATCCGGACCGTAGAGCCCGCTCACACACCGGTGAGGGCAGCGAGCATCGTGTCCAGTTCGGCGAAGGTGACGAAGTAGTGCGGAGATGCACGGACGACGGCGTCGAGCCCCCGGCCTGTCATGTCCAGTCGAGTGGAACCGCGATGGCTCACCGTGACCGTCACGTTTCGGTCGGCAAGTCGGTCGCGGACGGCCACCGGCTCCTCACCGTCCACGGTGAACGAGACGATGCCGCTCTTGCGGTCACCGAGATCGTGGACGGTGACCCCGGGAATGCGTCGCATGCCGGCACGTAGGTACTCGGCGCGCTCGGAGATGGCGTCCGCGACGTCGTCGATGCCCAGTTCGAGTAGATAGTCGACGGCCGCGCCGAGGGCGAGGCGGGCTGCGACGTCGCATTCCCAGAACTCGAAACGTGTTGCGTCATCGGCCATCCGGTAGGTGGACGAGTCCTCCCACTGCGCGCTGTGCAGATCGAGAGCCGGTGGATGCAAGCTCGCGGCCAATTCCGGACGCAGGTACAGGAACCCGGTACCTCGGGGCCCGCGTAGCCACTTGCGACCGGTGGCCGACAGCGCATCGACGCCGAGTTCGTCCACGTCAACCCGCAGCTGGCCGATGGACTGACACGCGTCGAGCAGAACGAGGGCACCGTGTCGATGGGCGAGATCGGCCACCGCGCGGGCCGGGTTGATCAAGCCTCCGTTGGTGGGCGCGTGCACGACCGACACCACCCGGACTCGGTCGTCGAGCATCTGTTCGAGGGCGTCCACGTCGATGCACCCCGACGCGTCGCTCGGAATCACCTCGACGGTGGCCCCGGAGACCTCGGCGCGGTGCAGCGCGGAAATGGCGTTGCTGGCGTACTCGGCCTCGCACAGCAGGATTCGATCCCCGGCCGACAACGGCACCGAGTAGAAGAAGTCGGTCCAGGCACGAGTGGCGGAATCGCTCAGAGCGATGGTCGACGCCGGTGCCCCGATCAGGGTTCCGATCGACGTCTTGACCGCCGCGAGATCGTCGAGGCGTTCGCTCGCGGCCCGGTACCCGCCGATCTCCGCCTCGCGGCGCAGATGGGCGATCGCGGTGTCGACGACGACGGTGGGCGGCAGCGAGGAGCCGGCGCTGTCGAGAAATACCCGGCCCGACGCACCAGGGGTGTCGCGGCGAATGCGGTCGTGATCGAGCATCGATAGTCCTTCCGGTAGCGAACTCTCGGGCATCAGGGTTCCACAATCGGTAGCCTCGATACGACGCGGGATCTCGGCGTTTTCGATCCTGGCAGCTGGGTACATTGCGTAGTCGGATCGCGGTGAGTGGGAAAGAAGGAAATGTGTCCTCCAACGAGAAGTCCCTCGAGCTGAGCACGCGCCCAGCCATCGAGGCATACGTGTCGAAGGTGTGTTTCAAGCTGGGGCCACCGTCGCTCATCGGTGCCGAACTCGAATGGCTCACCGCCCTCGACGACGGTTCGCGGCCCTCCCTGTCAGCTCTGGCCGCTGCGCTCGGTGATCACTCCCCGCGCAGTATCGCTCCCGAGTCACCCGCCCTGACGTTGCCGGGCGGAAGTATCGTCACCGTCGAACCGGGCGGCCAAGTCGAATTGTCCAGTTCGCCTTATATTTCCGTTTCCCAGCTCGAACCGCTGCTCGACGCCGATGCCCGACTGTTGCACGACATGCTCGGTCGCGACGGCATCTCCATCAGCGCAGTTCCCGCCGACGCCGTGCGAGATCCCGAACGACTACTGGTCTTACCGCGCTACTGCGCGATGGAAAACCGTTTCACCACCATCGGGCCTTTCGGCAAGCTGATGATGTGCAACACCGCCGCCACCCAGGTCAGTGTGGACGCCGGACGTGATCGGGCCGAGGTCACTTCGCGATGGCAGATGCTGCACGCCATCGGCCCGGCCTTCGTCGCTGCGTTCGCGCGCTCTCCCGAACTCGCCGGGGCACCGGCGGGTGCGTGGGCATCGCAGCGAATGCGCACCTGGCTCGAACTCGATTCCAGTCGGACCACGGTACCGAACACGGGCGATCCGATCGCCGATTACGCGCGGTGGGCACTCGACGTTCCGCTCCTCTGTATTCGGGGAACCACCCAGAACTGGGAAGCGCCGTCCGGCATCACTTTTGCGCAGTGGCTCGACGATCCGAGCGTTGTCGGTCGCCCGGCAACCTACGCCGATCTCGACTACCACCTGACGACGCTGTTCCCGCATGTCCGAGCCTGCGGGCACCTCGAAATCCGTTACCTCGACGCGCAACCCGACGGGCAATGGGTGATACCGGCCGCCGCGTTCGAGGCGCTGCTGTCCACTCCCGATCTGGTTTCCCAGGCCACCGAACTCGGCGCAGGCACAGCCGGTCGGTGGCTCGATGCGGCCCGGGCAGGTCTGGCCGATGGCGAGTTGCGCAGGGCCGCAAGCGAAGTGCTCGATCTCGCATCATCCGCGGGAGGAGAGTTCTCCCAGCAGCTGCGTGCGGCATCTCGGAGATGTCGCGCCGGTATTTCGCCCCACGAATTCGATGCGGTGTCGCCGACATCGCAGAGCCGAAAGGAATCGGTGTGAGCGCCGAAGAACTCAGGACCAGAATCGAGACCGTGCTGACTCGGAGCCGGTCCCGCAGCGCCTCGCTCACCGAGTGCGTGGACGAAACCGAACTGATGGCTCAGCATTCGCCGTTGATGAGCCCGCTGATCTGGGATCTGGCACACATCGGCAGTCAGGAAGAACTCTGGCTCGTGCGCGATGTCGGCGGCCGCGATCCGGTGCGGCCGGACATCGACGAGTTGTACGACGCGTTCAAGCACTCGCGTTCGTCGCGAACGTCCCTGCCGCTCCTGACGCCCGAGGAAGCGCGCGCCTACGTGCATACCGTTCGAGACAAGGCCTGGGACGTGTTGGAGCACAGCACGTTCGAGGGTCGGCCGGTCGAGAAGCACGGGTTCGCGTTCGGAATGATCGCCCAGCACGAGCAGCAGCACGACGAAACCATGCTCGCAACCCACCAGTTACGTTCCGGCCCAGCCGTTCTCACTTCTCCCGCACCGCCGACGTCCACGATGCCGGTGGCGGGGGAAGCCATCATTGCCGGTGGGCCGTTCTCGATGGGGACGTCGCTCGACCCGTGGGCGTTGGACAACGAGCGGCCTGCACACGCCGTGCACGTGCCGACCTTCGCCATCGACCGGGCCCCGATCACCAACGCGCAGTACATGAACTTCATCGCCGACGGTGGCTACGAGCGCCCCGAGTTGTGGACGGAGAAGGGGTGGGCGCACCGCGTCGATGCGCAGCTCACCGCCCCTCAGTTCTGGGAGGCCGATTCCGACGGCACCTGGTGGCGTCGAAGCTTCGGGGTACGCAGGCCGGTGCGTCCGCAGCAGCCCGTCGTGCACGTGTGCTGGTTCGAGGCCGACGCCTACGCGCGCTGGGCAGGCAAGCGGCTACCGACGGAAGCGGAATGGGAGAAGGCCGCGCGGTACGACGCGGCGTCGAACACCTCCCGCGCCTATCCCTGGGGAGACGCCGAACCCACTGCAGCACATGCCAATCTGAATCAGCGACATCTCGAACCGGCCGATGTGGGGGCGTATCCGCAGGGTGTGTCCTCGGCCGGGGTCCATCAGCTCATCGGTGACGTGTGGGAGTGGACGTCCTCGGGTTTCGAGGCGTACCCGGGATTCGAGGCATTCCCGTATGCCGAGTACTCGGAGGTGTTTCTGCGCGGCGACTACAAGGTGTTGCGCGGCGGCTCTTTCGGCACCGACGAAGTGGCTTGCCGCGGGACGTTCCGAAATTGGGATCACCCGATTCGTCGGCAGATCTTCAGTGGGTTCCGGTTGGCCCGCGACGTCGAGTCGCACTGAATGTGCCGTCATCTCGGGTACCTCGGAGCAACCACCTCGGTCGGGTCACTGCTGACCCGGGGCCATAACTCCCTGCGCACACAATCGTTCGCGCCCACCGACATGCGGGGCGGCGGCACCATCAACGCCGACGGGTTCGGCGTTGCCTGGTGGGACGGCGACGACACCGTGCGCAGCTATCGCAATCCGATGCCCATCTGGACCGACCCTGCGGTCGACGATGCTCTGCCGCAACTGCAGTCGACGTCGGTGATCGCGGCAGTCCGATCGGCCACCGTGGGAATGCCGGTCGAACGCAGTGCCTGTGCCCCGTTCACCGACGAGCGCTGGGCATTCAGCCACAACGGCGTCGTGTTCGGTTGGCCGGAATCGTTGGCGGAGCTGTGGTCGGAGATTCCGCCGACCGATGCGTTGATGCTGCCGGCCCCTACCGACGCCGCCGGATTGTGGATCGTGCTGCGAAACCTGTTGCGCACACACGATCCCGAGTCGGCATTGCGCATGCTGGTTCGAGAGGTTCTGGCCAGGTCGCCCAAGGCGCGCCTGAATTTTCTGCTCTCGGACGGCACGTCCATGTATGCCACGGCGGTGCATCATTCGCTGTCGGTACTGCAGACCGAGGATTCGGTCACGATCGCCTCCGAACCCGTCGACGACGATCCCGAATGGATCTCTATCGACGACCGCAGCATCGTCGTCGCGACAGCGACCGGTGTCACCGTTTCGACCCTGGAAGAATGAAGGAGAGTCATGAGCACGGTGGACGTACATCTGACCGACACGACGCTGCTGGACGAATTGCGCAAGGACGTGCGGGAGGGCTTGACGGCCGACCCGAAGTGGCTCTCGCCCAAGTACTTCTACGATGCCGTCGGCAGTGAGCTGTTCGAGCAGATCACGGTGCTGCCGGAGTACTACCCGACCCGCACCGAGCGCGCGCTGATCGAGGAGCATGCACTCGACATAGCCCGGGCCACCGAATCGTCGATGTTGATCGAGCTGGGCTCGGGTTCGTCGGAGAAGACCAAGCTGCTGTTGTCTGCCGGCATCGAACACGGTTCGCTGAGAACGTATGTGCCTCAGGATGTGTCCAGTACCGCCTTGGAGGGTGCCATCGAGCAGATCTCGAAGGAGTTCCCGACGCTGGAACTGCACGGCATCGTCAGCGATTTCACCGACACCCTGCACAATCTTCCCTCCGGAACAGGCCGCACCATCGCCTTCCTCGGCGGCACTCTGGGGAACCTCATCCCGCAGGAACGCGAGGAATTCCTTGCGGCTGTAGCGGACGCACTCGACCCCGGCGAGTTTCTGCTGCTCGGGGTGGGCTTGGTGATCGATCCGGACGTGCTCGTTCCCGCGTACGACGACGCGGCCGGGGTGACAGCGGAGTTCAACCGAAACGTGTTGTCGGTCCTGAACTCTCGGCTCGGCGCGAACTTCGACCCCGAGGCCTTCGAGCACGTGGCACTGTGGAACGCCGAGCACGAGTGGATCGAGATGCGCCTGCGGGCCACCGCTGCGCAGGAGGTGTATTTGCACGATCTCGACCTGCACGTGCACTTCGAGTCCGGAGAAGATCTACGTACCGAGATCTCCGCGAAGTTCCGGCCGGACGGCATTGCCGGTGAATTGAAGATGGCGGGCTTCGACGTCCTCCATCTGTGGTCCGACGCAGATTCGCGCTTCGCTCTGATCCTGGCCGGAAGGGTCTGAACGAACCGCTGGCATTGCGGGCACCACTGCACACTATGTTCGCCGATCGGCGGGATTCCGTCGATCGGCGTCGGTAGTGGGCAACCCTGCCCGTCGACGTCGCGTATTCACGGGAGTCGACGTCCCGTTGCTGCAACCGACTTCCGGCGACGACGCACCACCGTGATGATTTCGTCCACGACGCGATCGAGTTCGGCAAGCGCTGTGGCCGCCGAGTATCGCAGCACCAACCATCCGTCGAGTACCAACTCGTTCTGCCGTCGACGATCGTTGTTGAACGTCGCGGGATCGGTGTGGAACTCTCGTCCGTCGATCTCGACGATGACTCGTGCGGAAAAGTCGACCAGGTCGCCGTAGAACCTACCTACGCGCGCATTGATCTCCATTGTGAAGTGGCGAGCTTTCAGTGCCCGCGCCACCACCCGTTCCGGCTCGGACAGAGTTCTCGGGCAACAGGTTCGGAGCTGCTTGCGCACTGCAGCCATCCCGTCCATGCCCTTTGCCGTGTCACACAGTTCAGCGACCCGACGCCACGGCACGTGATTGTCGATGGCGTTGTCGAAGAACTTCTCGAGATCGGGCGTCGACAAGCAGGTCGCGACATCGACGAACGTTTGCTCCAGGGACACCACTCGCATGCCGCGTCGCGTGGTGGTGTCGCCGAGAACTCGGCGATGAACTCGGATCCAGGGCACCGACCTCGACTGGCCGGTCGGGCCGACAGTGACGTCGACCGGATGCGGTTCGTATTGGATCAGTCCCCATAACCATGCCGCACTTTCGTGACTCAGTGCGGCGTCCGGTCTCCACAGGGTGGCCCCGAGGCACAGTCCGAAATAGTCCGGCTTCTCCGTCGCGTAGACCTTCGGTAGCAGTCGCACCAGCTCACCCGACCGCGACCGCCTCGAAATCGTGCTCGTGCTGATTCCTTGTGCGAGCAATTGCTGCACTGTGTAAACCCCCATTGCTACACCGTTGCGGCTGACGGGCCCGCGCAACAGTGGCAATCTCGCAATTGTGGATAACTCGACGACGTTATCAACAGGACTGCCCGGCGGAGCGGGCACGGTTGCACGCTACGGTCGCCGATCGACGGAATTCCGTCGATCGGCGACCGTAGTGCGCAACCATGCCCCTGGTAGCCAACCCGAAGCCTCGAGGTCAGGTGTCCGCCAACGCGAGTACCGGCGAGATCTTGTTCGCCCGCCGCGCCGGTGCCAACGATGCTCCGAGCGCCAGAAGCCCGCCGCACAGTACCGTGCCTGCGATGACGGCCCAGGGGAGTGTCGGAGCAGACACGCCGCCGCCGCTCAGCGAACCCAGCAGCGATTGTGCTGCGGCCCAACCGTATCCGATTCCGAGGATCAGCCCGAAGCCCATCGACGCGACCACCATCTGGGTGCTCTCCGAGACGATCATGGAACGAATCTGCTTGCGGGTGAACCCGAGGGCGCGCAACAGACCGATTTCCCGGGTGCGTTGCAGGATGCTCAGCAGCAGGTTGTTCACCATGCCGACCGCGGCGATGACGGCGGAGAAACCGATGAGGCCGGTCATGATTCCGACGGTCACCGTCAGCACTTGACCGATGGTCTCCTCGTCGTACTCGTCGACGAGCATCGATCGATAGCTGTACATCGCGACCGCGAAGGTGACCACCAACGTCACCCCGATGAGAAGGCCCACTGCAGTGCGGGTGCTGCGATCCGGATAGCGAATTGCGTTGGCGGACGCCAATCGTGCGGCCGGCCCGCGGCCCGCCATCCTTCCGACGAGTCGGAGCACGCCGGGCAGAATGCGGTACGCACCCACCATGATGCCGGTGAACGATGCCACACCGCCGAAGAACGCGACCAGTACTCCGCCGGGGTTGACCATCCCGATCAGCACACCGAGGCCGAGCAGCACGACACCGCCCGCGATGAGCACGATCGACAACACCGTCCGTACCCGCCTCGACCGTGGAGTCTCGATCCCGGTGTCGACGGCACCGCCGGTCGCCTGAATCGGAGTGACGTCCAGAACTTTCCGTGATCCGACGTACGACGCCAGCGTCGTCGTCAGAACCACGGTGACGACGGGAAGGACCACCAGCGGTTGTACGGACGTGTACTGCACATCCGGCAACTGACGGGCCGAGACCGCGACGGCGCGGGCCAGGTGACTGACACCGACACCGAGCACCAGACCGACTGCGCCACCGAACAACCCGACGAGGAAGCCTTCCCGGGCGACCGATCGACGCAGATCGCGAGCCCGGGCACCCAGTAGGCGGAGCAGCGCGATGGTGCGGGTGCGGCCGGCCACGATCGTCGCGAACGTGTTGGAGGTGACGACAGCCGCGACATACAGGGCAAGGCCGATGAACACCAGGGCCACGCAGTACAACGCCACGATTCCGGTGCTGTCGCTGCCGTCGTCGAAGATGTCGACCAGAAACGCAGTGGCCTGGATCAGCACGACGCCGAAGAACGACGCGAGCGCCGTCACCAGAATGCTCGCACCGTGTTCCCGAGACGCCCGAGCAGATGTGGACACGCTCATCGGAGAACACCTTCCATTCCCAGCATGTAGTTCGAGATCTGTTCCGGCGTCGAACGTCCCAGTTCGTCGACGATGCGGCCGTCGGCGAGGAAGACGATGCGATCGGCGTAACTGGCCGCGACTGGATCGTGGGTGACCATCACGATGGATTGACCGTACTGATGTACCGCCGCAGCGAGGAGGCCGAGAACCTCACGCCCGGTGCGGGAATCGAGGTTGCCGGTGGGCTCGTCGGCGAAGATCAGCTGCGGCCGAGTACCCAGAGCGCGAGCGATCGCGACGCGTTGCTGCTGCCCACCCGAGAGCTGATGGGGCCGGTGCCCGACGCGGCTCTGCAACCCCAGGGTGTCGATGAGTTGCTCGATCCAGGCCGACTCCTCAGCGGTGGGCGCGCGGCCGTCCAGCTCGAACGGCAGCAGAATGTTGCCCCTGACGTCGAGCGTCGGAACGAGATTGAACGACTGGAAGATGAAGCCGACCTGCTTGCGGCGCAACGTCGTCAGAGCGTCGTCGCCCGCCGACGTGATGTCGGCTCCGGCCAGCATGAGCTGCCCGGAACTGGGGGTGTCCAACCCTGCCATGACATGCATGAGGGTGGACTTGCCGGAACCCGATGGCCCCATGATGGCGGTGAACCGGCCGCCGTGAATGTCGAGAGAGACGTTGTCGAGCGCGCTCACCGGGTTGGACGAGTCGCCGAAATGCTTGCTGACTTGAAATGCCCGTGCAACAGGGCCTGCTGTGATGGTCATGGCAACAACGCTATGAATTCGCCGGACCGAAGTAATCAGGCGCGAGTCTTCGCGTCGTACATCTGCAGGATGACTTCGGTGTCAGTCTCCAGTCAGTCCGTGCTCGAAGGCGTAGACCACCAACTGCACCCGATCACGCAGGTGGAGTTTGGCGAAGATGCGGCTGATGTGTGTCTTCACGGTGGCTTCGCTGAGATACTCCAGCTCGGCGATCTCGGAGTTGCTCAACCCGCGTGCGGTGAGCCTGAACAGCTCCTTTTCCCGCGCCGTGAGAGTGGCGAATTCGGCCGGTGCCTTCGGTACAGCGGGAGTCGGGGTGAAGTGCGCGAGCAGGCCGGTCGTCGCCGACGCAGCAATGACCGAGTTGCCCGCGTGCACCGTGCGGATCGCCGCGAGGAGGAACTCCGGGTCGGCGTCTTTGAGGACGAACCCGCTTGCACCGGAACGGATTGCACGTGCAGCGCTCTCGTCGAGATCGAACGTCGTCAAGACCAGAATCCGGGGCGGGTGCTCGGATGCGGCCAGGATCTGCTCGGTGGCGGCGATACCGTCGAGCACCGGCATCCGCACGTCCATGAGCATCACGTCCGGCGTTGCGGACGCGGCGAGCGCAACGGCCTCGACGCCGTTCCCGGCTTCCCCGACGAACTCGAGATCGGACTGGGAGGAGATGAGCATACGAATGCCCGCCCGGAACAGTTGCTGGTCGTCCACCAGTGCGACTCTGATGCGTTCGCTCATGACACTTTTCCCTTGCTGGCTTCGGACGCGGCAGGCAGCCACGCAGTGACGGTCCACGACGAGTCGTCACCGGACGCGATGCACGTACCGCCCGAGAGGCCGGCACGCTCCTTCATGCCGGCGACCCCGTGGCCGGAGGATTCGGTGACCGAACGGCCGGGACGGACACTGTTGCGGACCGTCAGTTCGACGCCGGCAGAATCGGATTCGATGGTGACGGACACCGGCTCGTCCGGGTCGCCGTGGCGCAGCGCATTGGTCAACGATTCCTGTGCGATGCGGTACAGCGCCAGGTGCGCTCCGGCCCCCAACGACGAGCCGGTGGTGTCGATGGTGGCGTCGATCTGCAGACCGGTGGCCCGCATCGAGGCGAGCAGTCGATCCAGGTCCTCCGATGTCGGGTTCGGCAGGTCGCCTTGGCTGTGCCGCAGCTGGCCGAGTAGCACCCGTACATCGGACAGCGCGGCGCGAGCGGTATCGGAGATGGTGGTCAGTGCGGTGTCCACCGCGGCGGGATCGACAGCGCGTACGTACCGCGCGCCGTCGGCCTGTGCGATCACCACGGCCAGCGAATGCGCCACGATGTCGTGCATGTCGCGGGCAATTCGGTTGCGCTCCTGCTCGATTGCCACCTCGTGCTCGGCGCGGGCCTGATGAACCTCAGCGAGCTCACGGGCGTGCGCGGATTCGATCGATGTGCGCCGCGCGTAAGCCAAGCGACCCAAGGCCCAGGACAACCCGAGTATCGCCCACAGGCCCGCGAGGAGGAAAGCGAACTGTAGGAGTCGGGGTTCCTGAAAGCCCTCTTCCGTCGGTGGGCCGAACGGATTACCGTCCACGTAGGCCAGATACACCGCTGCGATCACTCCGCCGCCGACGGCGGACGCGAGCCCGAGGCGTCGAACCACGTTGTCGCCGTACGCGGCCGTGCAATACAGAATTGCGAAGATCGCAGTGTCCGCAGACAGCGGCAGCACTCCGGTGACCATCTGCACGACGGCCAGCACCCAGGCGAGCGCCAAGGACCATCGTGGTGATCGGCGTCGGATGGCCAGTGCAACGCCGAACCCGACCAGAACGCCCACACCTGCGGTGCCGGCGACTCCGTTCACGGTGGACGCCAGCAGCAGCAGGACGAACACGACCGCGTACGCGGCGTCGAGTACCTGCCGTGAGATCGATAGCTTGCGCAGCACTCGATCAGACTACGTGCATCAGTTGGTGCGGCGACGCGCCTTCTCGAGGGCGGCCAGCGTCGTCAGAACGGTCGTCCGCTGCTTCTCGAGATCCTTCATACGTGCGCGTGCCGGTAGGCCCTGCGCGCCGTCGAGTGCGCTGATCTGTTCGTCCACCGAGGTGAGTTGAGTCAGCAACTTCTCCACCCGCGACTGCAGTTCGATCGCGTCGATGCCGGTGACACCGGCCTGCGACTTCTTGGTGGGTGCCTTCGCCGGAGCAGACCCCGACGTCGTCGCCGACGAAGACGCCGCTGCGTTCACTGCAGCAGCGGCTCTGGGCCGCAATGCTTTGCGGACCGCGGCCGGGTCGGGGAGCTTCTCGAGTCGAATGCGGTTGAGCACCTCACGCGCATCGCGGGCGGTGACGCGGTACTCGCGCTCCTCCTCGTCGTCGGACGCGAGCGTGCCACCCAGAGGCCGCAGGCCGTACATGCCGATGAAGTGCTTCGCCTCGTCGATGACGGCTTCCTTCTCTCGGCACAGGCCGCACCGCGGCTCGTTACGGAAGGTTTCGACGCTGTCGGTGCTGCCGCACCAGACGCACCCGCCCGGCGTCCATCGAGCGATTCTGACGGTAGTAGTTCCGGCCGGGGCGTTGAGAGAATGTGCGTCGATCACGACGAGTCATCTTAGGTGACAACAAAACCCGCCCCGCACGCCCCCGTCTCGCGAGCTGCATATTCCGGCCACGGGCGTGACGTAGTTCATGCAGTGCAGGTGGGGAGCGGGCGGAGCGGGTTTCGGATCGAGTGAAACAGACCTACTGTTACGCGCTGCCGTTGAAAAGGCTGGTGACGGAGCCGTTTTCGAAGACCTCGCGGATGGTGCGGGCGAGCAGCGGTGCGATCGAGAGTTCGGTCAGCGTGTCGAAGCGCTTCTCGTCGCTGATCGGCAGGGTGTTGGTGACGACGACTTCCTTGGCGCCGCAGTTGGCGAGGCGCTCGGCGGCCGGGTTGGACAGCACGCCGTGGGTTGCGGCGATGACGACGTCACCGGCTCCGGCTTCCTTGAGTACCTTGACTGCGCCTGCGATGGTGCCGCCGGTGTCGATCATGTCGTCGATGAGGATGCAGGTGCGGCCTTCGACCTCGCCGACGACGCGGTTGGACTTGACCTGGTTGGGCACCAGGGGATCACGCGTCTTGTGGATGAAGGCGAGCGGTGCGCCGCCGAACGAGTCGGCCCACTTCTCGGCGACGCGCACGCGGCCGGAGTCGGGGGAGACGACGGTGATGTGTTCGAGGCTGTACTTGCCGCGGATGTGATCGGCGAGCTGGCTGTGTGCATGCATGTGGTCGACGGGACCGTCGAAGAAGCCCTGGATCTGGTCGGTGTGCAGATCGACGGTGATGATGCGGTCGGCACCGGCGGTCTTGAGCAGATCGGCGACGAGGCGAGCGGAGATCGGCTCGCGGCCGCGGTGCTTCTTGTCCTGGCGTGCGTACGGGTAGAACGGCAGGATCGCGGTGATGCGCTTGGCGGATCCACGCTTGAGTGCGTCGATCATGATGAGCTGTTCCATCAGCCAGGTGTTCAGCGGGAACGGGTGCGACTGCAGAACGAATGCGTCCGATCCGCGGACCGACTCCTCGAAGCGCACGAAGATCTCGCCGTTGGCGAAGTCACGTGCCGTCTGCGGGGTGACGTCGATTCCGAGTTCCTTGGCGACCTGCTCGGCCAACTCCGGATGTGCTCGGCCAGAGAACAACATGAGGTTCTTCTGGTTGTCGATCCAATTAGGGGTGGTCACTGCTTTTCGCCGTCCTTTAGTTCTTGCCGAGCACGATCTGCGCGCGCCGCTGCCTGTGCAGCTTCGGTTCCGGGCCTGTTGTGAACGACCCAGCCTTCGATATTGCGTTGCTTGCCACCGGACACGGCCAGTGCGCCGGGAGGAACATCGTCCCGAACCACTGTTCCTGCACCGGTGTAAGCGCCGTCGCCCACGTGCACAGGGGCGACGAACGTCGAGTCGGATCCTGTGCGTACGTGGGATCCGATTTCCGTGCGGCTCTTGTTGACGCCGTCGTAGTTGGCGAAGACGTTGGAGCAGCCGATGTTGCTGTGCTCCCCGATCGTGGCGTCGCCGACGTAGGTGAGGTGCGGGACCTTGGTGTGGTTGCCGATCGTCGCGTTCTTCGTCTCCACGTAGGCACCGAGCTTGCCGCCCGTGCCGAGGACGGTCCCGGGGCGCAGGTAGGTGAACGGCCCGACCGTCGCATCCGGTCCGATGACGGCCTGCTCGGCGTGGGTACGGACGACCGACGCGCGCTCGCCGATCTCGACGTCCCGCAGCGTCGAGTCGGGACCGACGACCGCGTCGTCGGCGATGTGCGTCTTGCCGTGTAGTTGAACGCCGGGTTCGATGCGTACGTCCGCGCCGAGGGTGACGTCGATGTCGATCCAGGTGGTCGCGGGATCGACGACGGTCACGCCTGCGCGCATGTGCCGTTCGATGATGTGGCGGTTGAGCACGGACGTGACGTGCGCCAGCTGAACGCGATCGTTGACGCCCACCACCAGGTCCGGATCGGCGAGCTGGGTGCCGTAGACGGCCTTGCCGTCGGCCTTGCTGATCTTGACGACGTCGGTCAGGTACAGCTCGTGCTGCGCATTGGCGGTGCTGAGCTTGCCCAATGCCGTGCGCAGAGCGACCGCGTCGAATGCGTAGACGCCGGAGTTGACCTCACCGATGAGGACCTGAGCGGGGGTGGCGTCGGCATGTTCGACGATCTCGGCCACCTCGCCGTCGTTCGTACGCACGATGCGGCCGTAGCCGTTGGCGTCCTCGGGGAGGAAGGTCAGTACCGTCGCCGCCGCTGGGCGGGGAGCGCTCAGGTGCTCGTCGAGCAGAGCTTTGAGGGTATGGCCGTCGAGCAGCGGGACGTCGGCGGCAGTGACGAGGACGGTGCCCTCGAAGTCGTCCGGTAGCGCCGCGAGGCCGCACTGGACGGCGTGCCCGGTACCGAGCTGTCGGTCCTGCACTGCGGTGTGGATGGTGCGGCCGAACGTGGCGGCCAGATCGTGAACTGCGGCGCTCACCCGTTCGCGATCGTGGCCGACGACGGTGACCAGGTGGTCCGGGCCCAGATCGGCGGCGGCGTGCAGCGCGTGGGCGAGCATGGTGCGCCCGGCCAGGGGATGCAGAACTTTCGGAGTCTTGGACCGCATTCGGGTACCTGCACCCGCAGCGAGAACGACCACGGCGGTCTGCACAGGCATTGAGCTCCTCGGGGCGATGACGCGAAACGGGCATGCACGAATGGTCTTGCTCGCTCCGCCGCCAGGACTCGAACCTGAACTATCTGAACCAAAATCAGAGGTGCTGCCATTACACCACGGCGGATAATCGACCAGCGGTGGCAGCAGTGGCCGACGAATCGAACGACGCCTTCGTTAGCCGCTGCGCTCCCACTGAGCGCACCGATCCTCGCATGAGAGGTGGCGGTGAGTCGAACCGCGACGCATAACAGACCACTCGCGTCGTTCCGGCGCGGCCCCTGCGACAGGAAAAACGGATGGATCGGGCATCGTTAGTCTGTAAGTAGGCGTCGATTCGACGTCCGCATTGCCCACGGTCGGTGACGGAAGCGGTTTTCGATGACAGGCGCAGCCTCCGAGCAGGAACGCACACCTCGTGTCCGCATGACGGGGACGCAGAGACGCGAGCAGTTGATCGAGGTGGGGCGCACGCTGTTCGCCGAGCGTGGGTACGAGGCGGCGTCGGTGGAGGAGATCGCCGGACGCGCGAACGTGTCCAAACCGGTGGTCTACGAACACTTCGGGGGCAAGGAAGGCCTCTATGCCGTCATCGTGGATCGCGAGATGTCGACACTGCTGGGCATGATCACCAGTTCTCTCGAACTCAACCGGTCGCGTATTCGGGTCGAACGAGTCGCGCTCGCCCTGCTGACGTACATCGAGGAGCGCACCGACGGATTCCGCATTCTGGTCCGTGATTCGCCGGCATCGGCCGAGGACGGCAAGTACTCATCTCTCCTCAACGAGGCCGTGGGACGCGTCGGACACATGCTCGCGGGGGATTTCTCCCGGCGCGGTCTGGATCCGGAATTCGCGCCGATGTATGCGCAGGCGTTGGTCGGCATGGTGTCGATGACGGCCCAGTGGTGGCTCGACGTGCGAACGCCGCCCAAGGAAGTGGTTGCGGCCCACGTGGTGAACCTGTGCTGGAACGGGCTGACGAATCTGGAGGCGGACCCTCGACTGACCGAGGAATGACAACTCTGTTTCGGCTCTCACCGAGTAAAAAAGGGGGTATCGTCCCCTTTGTCGGGCGGGAGGGCCGCAACACATCAGGGGCGATTGTCATCCGGACCGATGCATGTTGGCGTCAAACGTAAAGCTGCTCAGTGGTACCGTTCGGGCGTAATTTGCGCAGTGGAAGTTCAATCGCAGAGGCGGATCCTATGGTCAGGCAGGCTCGCGCTGAGATCACTCGCGACACCGTGCTTGCAGGCGCAGCGAATGTCTTCCTGCGCCTCGGGTACGCGAACGCAAGCCTCAGTGAAATCATCTCTCAGTCCCAGGTCACCAAGGGCGCGTTGTACTTCCATTTCGGCTCGAAGGAAGAACTCGCACGTGCCGTCATCGACGAGGGCAATGCGCGTCTGAGCACGGCTTGCATGCAGTTCAACGACGGGCGCATCCCGGCCCTGGAAGCTGCGATCGGGATCTCCTACATCGTCGTCGACCTCTCCGTCACCGACCCGATGGTGTCGGCGATGCTGCGTCTGAGCCATCAGATCGGTGATTATCGCGGCACCGAGGGCAACGTCATGGCCGGCTGGAGCGTCGCGTTCGACAAGCTCGCCGCCAAGGCCATCGCACAGGGTGACATCGACCCCAGTTCGGATCCGAGCACCATCGGTTCGCTCGTGCTGGAAATCCTCACCGGCGTTCACATGGTCGCCGTCGCCACCTCCACCACCGAGGAACTGCCCTCGCGCATGGAGCGACTCTGGTACTACCTGCTCCCCGCGCTGGTGCCGACCAACAAGTTGGACTACTTCCGCGAATTCGCGGCCCGTCGCGTCATTCGCTTCGGTCCGTAGTTCGGGCCCCCAGTCCCAGGCTCTGATTTCGAGGCTCTGATTCTCGGGCTCGGTCCTGGTTCGACGGCATCTCCCGCGTGTCACGGTGTCGGTGCGCTCCCATAGACTCGACGGGACTGTGCGTGCGCAGCCATCGCCTCGACTCGTTCAGGAGCATTGCTGTTGTCTTCCGATTCCCTGCCTGCCATGACCACGTCCGGGCCGGCCCCGATCGTTCCCGACGCGGCGCTTCACCTTTCGGGGCTCGCCAGTGTCGCGTTGACGGATGCGTCGATGGTCGCGGTCGCCGACGCGATCGGAACGGCCGAGCACACGTTGATCGGGCCGCACTCGGTGCGCCCGTTCGTGGCCGCCGCAATCGCGCAGCGCACCCAACTTTTGATCGTCACCGCGACGGGACGCGAAGCCGACGACCTGACGAGTGAACTCACCCAGATTCTCGGTGACGGCGTCGCCATGTTCCCGTCGTGGGAGACGCTGCCGCACGAACGGCTCTCCCCGAGCGCCGATACCGTGGGCAAGCGGCTCGATGTGCTCCGTCGTCTCGCCCGCCCCGGTGACAGCGACTACGGCGATCCGCTGCGTGTCATCGTCACTACCGTTCGCTCGCTGGTGCAGCCGATGGCCCCGGGTCTCGGCGAGATCGAACCCGTCACGCTCAAAGTCGGTCTCGATCTGGACTTCGACGGGCTGATCCATCGCCTCGTCGAATTCGGCTACCTGCGCGTCGACATGGTGGGCAAGCGCGGCGAATTCGCCGTCCGCGGCGGCATTCTCGACCTGTTCTCGCCGACGGCCGATCATCCGGTCCGCGTCGAATTCTGGGGCGACGAGATCACCGAGCTCCGCGCATTCGCGGTCTCCGATCAGCGATCGCTCCCCGATCACGAGGTCGATCTCGTCATCGCGCCGCCGTGTCGAGAATTGCTTCTCACGCAGGAGGTTCGCGATCGCGCGGCCGTGCTCGCCGCCGACAATGCCGGTGACACCGCGTTGGTCGAGATGCTGGACAAGCTGTCGGCCGGAGTCCCGGTGGAGGGCATGGAGGCGCTGCTGCCGCTGCTGCAACCCGGCGAGTTGCAACTGCTCGCCGACACACTGCCCGCCGGAACCCACGTCCTGCTCTGCGATCCCGAGCGAATCCGAACTCGCGCAACCGATTTGGTCCGCACCGGACAGGAATTCCTAGAAGCGTCCTGGACTGCGGCATCCATCGGTGGAGCCGCGCCACTGGATACGTCCACCCTCGATACGTCCAGCCTCGAGGGGGCCTCGCTCGATCTCGGTGCCTCCGCGTACCGCTCGCTGCGGCAGGTACGCGAGTCGGCCCAGGTGCACGGCCGGCCGTGGTGGACCATCAGCCCCTTGGCGTCGGGCAACGGCGAAGAAGTGGAGCTCGCCGTCGATCCGGTGCCCGAGGTGCGAGGTTCCGAGGAAGCGTTGACGGCGCTGTACGCCACCCTGCGAGCCCACATCGCCACCGGTGGACGGGCCGTCATCTGCGTGGCCGGAGCCGGTACCGCCAAGCGCATCATCGAACGCCTCGCCGAGGCCGAAGTTCCTGCCGCACATCTCGATTCCGGTGCCGTCCCGGTTCCGGACGTCGTCAACGTCCTGTGCGGATCTTTGCACGACGGTCTGGTGTTTCCCGACGCAAAGCTCGTGGTCGTCACCGAGAGCGATCTCACCGGTAACCGTGTCGCGGCGGCGGGGGAGGGGCGCAAGCTACCGGCCAAGCGTCGCAATCAGGTCGATCCGCTGGCTCTCGTCGCCGGCGACAGCGTCGTGCACGACCAGCACGGCATCGGCCGGTTCGTCGAGATGGTCGAGCGCACCATCGGCGGCGCCAGGCGCGAATACCTCGTCGTCGAATACGCGCCGAGCAAGCGCGGTCATCCCGGCGACCGACTGTTCGTGCCGATGGATTCACTCGATCAACTCTCGCGCTACGTCGGCGGCGAACTGCCGACACTGAGCAAGCTCGGCGGGTCCGACTGGGCGAACACCAAACGCAAGGCGCGCAAGGCGGTTCGCGAGATCGCCGGCGAACTCGTGCAGCTGTATGCCGCTCGTCAGGCGGCTCCGGGACACGCCTTCGGGGCCGACACTCCGTGGCAGCGCGAGATGGAAGATGCGTTCGGGTTCACCGAGACGGTCGATCAGATGACGGCCATCACCGAGGTCAAGGCCGACATGGAGAAGGCCGTACCGATGGACCGCGTCATCCTGGGCGACGTGGGTTACGGCAAGACCGAGATCGCTGTGCGTGCCGCGTTCAAGGCAGTTCAGGACGGCAAGCAGGTGGCCGTCCTGGTCCCGACAACCCTTCTCGCTCAACAGCATCTGCAGACGTTCACCGCGCGGATGGCGTCGTTCCCGGTGACGGTCAAAGGGCTCTCGCGCTTCACCCACGGTGCGGACTCGAAGGAAGTGATGGCCGGATTGGCCGACGGCACCGTCGACATCGTCGTCGGCACGCACAGGTTGCTGCAGACCGGTGTCGCCTGGAAGGACCTCGGCCTGGTCATCGTCGACGAGGAGCAGCGTTTCGGCGTCGAGCACAAGGAGCACATCAAGTCGCTCCGTACTCACGTCGACGTGCTGACGATGTCGGCCACCCCGATTCCGCGAACGCTGGAGATGAGCCTGGCGGGCATTCGCGAGATGTCGACCATCCTCACCCCGCCCGAGGAGCGGCATCCGGTGCTGACCTACGTCGGTGCCTACAACGACAAGCAGGTTGCCGCCGCCATTCGGCGCGAATTGCTGCGCGACGGCCAGGTGTTCTTCGTGCACAACCGAGTGAGCTCGATCGACAAGGCCGCCAAGAAGATTCGGGATCTCGTCCCCGAGGCGCGAGTGGCGACCGCACACGGTCAGATGAACGAGGAAACGCTCGAACGCACCGTGCAGGGTTTCTGGCAACGCGAGACCGACGTGCTGGTGTGCACCACCATCATCGAGACCGGTCTCGATATCTCCAACGCCAACACGCTGATCGTCGAACGCTCCGATTCGCTCGGCCTGTCCCAGCTGCATCAGCTGCGCGGTCGAGTGGGTCGTAGCCGCGAACGCGGGTACGCGTACTTCCTGTACCCGCCGGAGAAGCCGCTCACCGAAACCGCCTACGACCGTTTGGCGACCATCTCGCAGAACTCCGACCTCGGAGCCGGTATGGCCGTGGCGATGAAGGACCTCGAAATTCGTGGTGCCGGAAACGTTCTGGGAGCCGAGCAGTCGGGCCACGTCGCCGGCGTCGGATTCGATCTGTACGTGCGGCTCGTCGGTGAAGCGGTCGAGGCCTACCGCGCTGCCGCCGACGGTAAGCCGATCACGACGGACGAGGCACCCAAGGAAGTGCGTATCGACCTTCCCGTCGACGCGAACATCCCGCCGGATTACGTCACCAGCGACCGGCTCCGGCTCGAGGGTTACCGGAAACTCGCCGCCGCGGCCGACTCCGAAGGCATCGACGCCGTCATCGACGAACTCGTCGATCGCTACGGCCCGCTACCCGAGGAGGTCGGACGCCTGGTCTCCATCGCCAAGCTGCGCCTGATCGCCAAGGAATACGGCCTGACCGACGTCAATGTGGCCGGGACACAGGTGAAATTGGCTCCGATGGACCTGCCCGATTCCAAGCAGATCAGGCTCAAGCGCCTCTACCCGAGCGCGACGTATCGTGCGACCACCGGAGTGGTGCAGTTGCCGTTGCCCCGCGTCGAAGGCGGCGGTGTCGGAGCGGCGCGCGTCCGCGATGTCGAATTGGTGCAGTTCATCGCCGATCTCATCCTATCCTTGGACGGGAAGCCATCTCGGTCCGTCCTGTTGGAGCAAACTGTGGGGGTGTAGCGGTGACGATCGTTCTGCTCGACCCTGTTCGTCCTACCCAGGTACCGGTGGACGCCGTCGAATTTCTCGGTGGCGCAGTGCAGTTCACCGAAGAGGTTCCGGTGAAGGTGCGCTGGTTGTTCTCCGGCACCGCCGCGCCCGACGACGTCGATGCCGTGTTGGTGAGCACCGACCGGACCAATCCCGATGTACAGAACCGGATCGCCCGCGGCGAACGCGTCGTCGCGGCTGAGAAGCTTCCGGGCGACGACGTCATCGCGGCGGTCCAGCTGATGGACCGTTTGCGTAGCGTCGGCGGCTGGGAAGCTCAGCAGACGCACGAGTCGCTGCGCGGCTATCTTCTGGAAGAGACCTACGAGCTGCTCGACGCGATCGCCGCCGGCAACTTGGTCGACCTCCGTGAAGAGCTGGGAGACCTGTTGTTACAGGTGCTCTTTCACTCCCGGATCGCTCAGGACGCCGCCGAGGACCCCTTCGACGTCGATGACGTTGCCGCAGGTCTGGTGCGGAAGTTGACACACCGCAGCCCGCATCTGAGCCGAACCGACACCGGACCGATCGACATCGTCGAGCAGGAGCGGATGTGGGAGGAGAAGAAGGCGTCGGAAAAAGCCAGGGGCTCCTGCCTGGACGGCATCGCGATGTCTCAGCCGTCACTTGCATTGGCGCAGAAGGTAATCGGACGCGCCAGCAAAGCAGGATTGCCCGACGAGCTCGTTCCGGACGGTCTACGGGTCGTCCACATCGGCGTCGACCATTCGAACGGCGGAGACAGTGCCGAGGACGCATTACGGCGTCGAGTACTCGATTTCGCGGCGTTGATCCGTAATGCCGAGGCATCGGCCCGCAATGCGGGCGTCACGCCGGGAGAGATGAGTGCGTTGGATTGGATCGAACACTGGGGTCTACGGGGCTGACCGGGACGCTGTCTGCTTCCAGGCACGCGAGGACAGCAATCGCATCCCGTTCAAAGCGACGATGACCGTGGAGCTTTCGTGACCGGCCACGCCGATCGGTAGCGGAAGGGTACCGATCAGATCCCAGGCGACCAACACCACGATGAACGTCGCCGCAATCGCCAGGTTCGCGACCACGATGCGGTGAGCCCGCCGCGAAAGCGCGATGACGGACGCCAGGGCCCCGAGGTCGTCGCGGATCAGGACGGCATCGGCGGTGTCGAGCGCGAGATCGGATCCTCGACGTCCCATGGCGACACCGATGTCGGCCGTGGCCATCGCCGGCGCGTCGTTGACGCCGTCGCCGACCAACAGCACTCGCCGCGGGGTCTCGCCGTCAGTACGTTCGTTCTGCAGTTGTGTGACGGCCTCGGCCTTGTCCTGGGGCAGCAGCCCCGCGCGTACGTCGACAATTCCGGCGCGCGCTGCCACTGCTCGAGCGACGCGGTCGTTGTCGCCGGTGAGGAGCACCGCTCGGGTGCCGACCAGTTCTTCGAGACCTGCGACCGTGGTGTCGGCTTCGGCGCGAACGATGTCGACGAGTCCGATCACGGCGATCGCTTCTCCGTCGAGGTGCACGATCACCGCCGTCATGCCCTCGGCTTCTCGAAGGGCGGCGGTGCGCTCGGCCGGGGCGTTCGTGTTGTGCTGTGCGGCTTCGGGTTTCGTGACCGTGACGATGCGGCTGTCGACCGTTGCCGTGACTCCCATGCCGGGTGTCGAATCGAAGTGCGTTGCGGTCGGTATCGACACACCTCTAGCCTTCGCGAATTCGACGACGGCAGTCCCGATGGGGTGCTCACTCCCGTTCTCCGCTGCAGCTGCCAGGCGGAGTACCTCGTGCTCGGTGAACTCACCCAGCGCGTCGATGCGTTCGACTCGCGGTGTTCCCTCGGTCAGGGTTCCCGTCTTGTCGAAGGCGACCGTGTCGATGGAGCGCAGCTGTTCCATCGCTACGGCAGACTTGACCAGCACGCCGTTTCTGCCCGCGGTGGCCATCGCTGCGAGTAGGGGCGGCATGGTCGCCAGGACCACCGCGCACGGCGAGGCGACGATCATGAACGTCATCGCCCTCAGCAACGACGATTCGAGGTCGTTGCCGAGCAGCATCGGCACCGCGAATATCGCTGCGGTACAGAGCACGACGGTCTTCGAGTAGTACTGCTCGACTTTCTCGATGAACAGTTGCTTCTCGGCCTTGGTCTCGGACGCATGCTCGACCATGGTGACGATGCGCGCGATGATCGTGTCGGACGGGTCGACGTCGATCCTGATCCGTAGTGCGCCGGTGCCGTTCATGGTCCCGGCGAACACCTCGTCGCCCACGGATTTCGAGACGGGTACCGATTCCCCCGTGATCGAGGCCTGATTGATGTCGGATGCACCGTCGACGATGGTGCCTTCACCCGAAATGCGTTCGCCGGGGCGCACTGTCACGATGTCGCCCGGGCGCAGGTCGGATGCATCGACTGTTCGTTCGTGGCCGGGGGCGTCGAGCACGGTCGCGGTCTCGGGTGCCAAATCCAGCAAGCTCCGGATCGAATCGGCGGTGCGTCTGGTGAGCACCGCTTCGAGGGCACCGGACGTGGCGAAGATGACGATCAGCAGTGCGCCGTCGAAGATCTGCCCGATCGCGGCGGCACCGAGTGCGGCGACGATCATCAGCAGGTCGACGTCGAGCGTTCGATCCCGCAGCGCCCGGAGTCCTTCCAGCGCAGGCTCCCACCCACCGGTGGCGTAGCAGGCGAGGTAGAGCGCCCAGTACGTCCATGTCGGCGCGTCGATCAACTGCGCGAGAAGTCCGAGGGCGAACAGTGCCGTCGCGGCCAGCGCCCATCTCACTTCGGCGATGTCGACGAGACGGGTGCGGCTTGCGCCGGCTGGATGTCGCACGTCGGCCGGTGCAGGGGCGGTGCTGGTGGAAGTCATGCGGGCCTTCGTTCCGTCGGACAGTGCGAACATCACCGTACAGGATTACATGAAGACCTTTACATGTGTACATAAACTATAGTTGTCGCATGGGACATGGAGTCGAGGGACGCAGCACGCCACCTGCGCAGCTCGATGCCGAATCTGCCGCCACGGTGGCCGCGACCCTCCAGGCTCTGGCCACGCCGAGCCGACTGCGCATTCTGACGCAGCTACGGCAGGGGCCGAGCGGGGTCAACGATTTGGCCGACGCAGTGGAAATGGAACAGTCGGCGGTATCTCATCAGCTCCGGTTGTTGCGCGCCATGGGACTGGTCACCGGGACTCGCTCGGGCCGAAGCGTCATCTATCGCCTGTACGACAACCACGTCGCGATGCTGCTCGACGAGGCCGTCTATCACATCGAGCACCTCGGAATGTCGGCATCGGATTTCCCCTCCGACGCCGACTCCGCCTGAGTTGTTCTCACTCGCCCAATACTCGCGCTGGGGGTATTCCTCGTCCCTCGGGTTGGGATCAATGTGGGTTTCAGTCGGTCAGAGTGCAACAAAGGCGCATTGATCCGGCCCGGCTACCTACGCCAGAACAGGTGATGAGTCATACCGCTGCTACTCGGGACAACTTCGTGCTCGAATCTGTCGTTCAATTCGTCGGGTGAATCCCACAGCTTCAAGCCCGTGCCGAATTCGATGGGTGTGACGGCGATGTGCATGGTGTCGACCAGATCGGCGTCGAGGAATTCGCGGATGCTGGTGACGCCACCGCCGAGTCGCACGTCCTTCCCGTCGGCCGCCTCCTTCGCCTGTTTCAGTACGTCGGCGGGATCGCCGTCGACGAAGTGAAAAGTGGTGTCGGAGAGTGTGATCGACGGCCGTTCGTGGTGGGTGAGCACGAAGACGGGCGTGTGGAACGGCGGCTCGTCACCCCACCAGCCCTGCCACTCGTGATCGGCCCAGGGTCCGCGTTGTGGCCCGAACTTGTGTCGGCCCATGATCTCGGCACCGATGTTGCGGGCGAAGTCGCGGGCGAAGTAGTCGTCGAGTCCGCGGCTACCGCTCGAACCGGCGTTTCCAGGAAAACTGGCGGTGGCGAAGTACCACCTCATCAGTGCCAGATGGTCGAGACCGAACGGGCTCTCGAGGCTCTGGTCCTCGCCCGCAGCAATCCCGTCGCTCGAGACGGTGAAATTCTGTACCCGAACCAGCTGACCCATATGTGCTCCCGATGTCGATGACGAAAACATACGACGATGTAGACCGAACCGCGTGCACGAACTCACCGCCCGGACGGGGTGGGGCCGGCGAAGAATCACTCGAACAGCGTCGAACCCCAGTACTCGGATTCTCCGACGCCGGGTGGGCACGCGAATACCGCAGACCCCACATGTTGGATGTATTCGTTCAGTGCGTCCTTGCGAGACAGGGCCAACTGCATCGGGACGAATTGGGTCAGTGGGTCTCGGCAGTACGCGATGAAGAACAGACCTGCGTCGAGGTGGCCGAAGCCGTCCGATCCGTCGGTGAAGTTGTATCCCCGACGCAGGATCTGGACGCCGCCGAGGTTTTCCTTCGACGCCAGACGCACGTGTGCGGTCTTGTCGATGAAGGTGCCCTCGGGTCCCTGTGACTCGAAGTCGAGTGCGTCGAACTCGTCCTTCTGGCCGAGCGGTGCGCCGGTTCCCTTGCTGCGTCCGATCACTCGCTCTTGTTCTTTCAGAGTGGTGCGGTCCCACGATTCGATGAGCATCCGGATGCGGCGGGCGACGAGGTAGGAGCCGCCTGCCATCCATTCCTGATCGTCGTCAGGGGCAACCCAGACGTTGTCGTCCAGCAGAGACGGGTCCTCGGCCTTGAGGTTGGCGGTCCCGTCCTTGAAGCCGAACAGGTTTCGCGGGGTGTCCTGGGTGGTCGAGGTGGACGAGGTGCGTCCGAAGCCCAGCTGAGACCACTTGACCGACACCGTGCCGAACCCGACGCGGGCGAGGTTGCGAATGGCGTGCACGGCAACCTGCGGGTCGTCGGCGCAGGCCTGGATGCACAGGTCTCCGCCGGAGCGGCGGGGGTCGAGGTTGTCGGCCGGGAAGTGCTGCAGATCGGCAAGCGACGCAGGCTTTTTCGACGCCAGATCGAATCGGTCGAACAGCGCCGGACCGAACCCGATCGTCAGCGTCAGCGACGATGACGTCAGGCCGAGAGCCTCGCCGGTGTCCGTGGGCGGGTTGTACTGGCCGCCGTCGACAGCTCCGCCGTCGAACGTCTCCTCGCCATGCACCAACCGCTCGGCCATCAGCGTCCACTTCTTCAGCAGCGCAACGAAATCCTCGCGAGAGTCGGTGGTGACGTCGAACGCGACGAAGTGCATGCGGTCCTGCGCCGGGGTGACGATGCCGGCCTGATGGTCGCCGCGGAACTCGACGACGTCCGACGTCGGCACCTCGGCTCCCGAGGCCGTCGCGTGTCCCGCGATGGCCCCGACTCCGACGAGTGCAGCCCCGGTCCCGACGGCACCGAACAGGCGCCGCCGGGAGAACTGTCCAGTCTTACTGTCCGGCAACGACACCCTGCACCTGGCTCACTTCGGCGGACAGTGCGTCGATCTTGTTCGACAGTTCCTGTCGCTGCGGTTCGGTCACGGTGTCGTAGAAGACGAAGCCGTCGCCGCTGCGGTACTTGGCGAGTTCGGCGTCGAGTTCTGCGAAGCGGGCGTCGATCGCGGTGCCCAGTTCGGCGTTGCGCTCGTCGAGGATCGGACGCACGGCCGCGATGGCTGCCTGCGAGCCGTCGACGTTGGCCTGGAAGTCCCACAGGTCGGTGTGCGAGAAGAAGTCCTCTTCACCGCTGATCTTGGTCTTGGCGACCTCGTCGAGCAATCCCTGTGCGCCACCGGCGACCTGGACGGGGTCGATGGTGAAGTCGTCGGCCTTGATCTTGTTTGCAAGTTCGGTGATGTCGGCCTCGAGCTGATCGGCCATCGCGTTGGTGTCGGGCTGCAGTCCCTGCGTCCACAGGTCCTTCTCGATACGGTGGAAGCCGGTCCACTCCGCGCCGGGCTCGACGTCGGGCTCGCGCAGGTCGATGCGCGGATCGAGATCGTCCGGGAAGCTCTCGGCAACCGGCTCGATGCGCTCGTAATAGCTACGCGCGATGGGGAACTGGGCCTTGGCTGCGGCAACGTCGCCGCTCTTGACCGCGGTGACGAACGACGTCGTGGTCTCCTGCAACGCGTCGATCTGACTGACGACGTAGCGCTTGTAGCCCGCAGCCGCCTCGGTGAGCAAGCCGTCCTCGTCCGTCTGGCGAACCGAATCGCCGGTCACGACGTAATCGGCCCGGACGCCGTCGCCCACCATGCCTGCCTTGCAGGCGGTTTGGTACGTGCCGGGGTCGGGCAGAGCGACGATGAGCTGACGCGTCAGACCCGGTCCGATGTTCTCGACCTCGCCCATGACGCGGTCGCCCTCGCCGTAGACGTAGAACTCGGTGACCTTGCTGCCGTTGTTGGTGATCTGGAACGTGGAGTTTCCGGTGGTGCCTTCGGATGCACCGACGTCGCAGGACGAGTCGGTGGCCGTGACGGCGATATCGCCCGACGCGGCCTCGGTCGAGGACTTCTCGGTGCATCCGGCCAGGGCCATCGGTAGAACCGCGACCGCGGCCAGAGCGTAGGTGGTACGACGCATGGTGGTGCCTTTCAGGAGTTCTGAAGTACAGGCTCGGGAGCCGCGGGAACGCGGACCGGGCGGAGGAAGAAGAACAACACGACGACGATGTACAGCACCCATGCGATCGCTTGGAAGACAGTGGGTTCGGGGCGGAAGTTGAAGATCCCGGCGAGCACGGTGCCGTACCAGCTCGAGGCATCGAAGTGTGCGGTGATGTCGAAGGCGACAGCACTGCCACCGGGCAGAACTCCGCCGATCTGCAGGGCGCGAATGCCGTAGGCCAGGATTCCGGCGGCGACCACGATGAGGAAGATGCCGGTGTACTTGAAGAACACGGCAAAGTTGATGCGCACCGCGCCGAAGTACAGGAACACCGTCAGTACTGCGGCGACGACGATGCCCAGTAGAAGTCCGAGCAGTGGCCACAGGCTGCCGTTGGTGTTCTCGGCGTACCCGACCATGAGCAGTGCCGTCTCGACGCCCTCACGGCCGACGGCGAAGAACGAGAGCGTCAGCACTGCAGCAGGCCCGACGGTGAGTGCTTTCTCCATGTTCGCCCGCAGCTCGCCGGAGATGTTCTTGGCGGCGGTACGCATCCACAGGACCATGGCCGTGACGATGACGACGGCGACCAGCGAGGCCGCTCCCGCGATGATCTCGGCCGTCAGTCCGGTGACGGTGGACGTGCCGTAGTGGATCACGAAGAAGATCGCCGCCACCATCGCGACGGCCAGGCCGACTCCCAGCCACACCCACTTGAGGGCGTCGCGTCGGTTCGCCTTGACGAGGAACGCCACGAGAATCATCACCACGATGCCGGTCTCGAGACCCTCGCGAAGACCGATCAGACCGCTGCCGAACATCTGGGTAGCGATCGACGGCGCAGATCCTGCGGCAGCCAGTACGGACACGGATGGTGCTCCTGTTGTGCGTCGAACATTGGTACGCCTTGCCTCGCGAAGGGTAGGCGACCCTCATGCGTGAAGGTTGACAGAAACATACACCCTGCAACCTGGTCCTTATGCACGTTGTACTGGGGTTTTATCGGCCTTTAGCTTTCTATTACCTTCCGTGTGCAGGATGGTGAGGTGATCTCACGAATCTGCGTGCTCGCCACCGCATCGGTACTCCTTGCGCTCACCGCATGTGGCAGCAGCGAGCCGAAGCGTGAGATTCCCGAGGGCATTCCGCCCGGCCCGGGCACGGAGGTGCCGATCATCGACTTCAATGCGCCCGGCCGAACGGCCGATCTGCTCATTGCCTGGGCAGAGCCGCAGACCGATGCGCTCGGTATCTCGGTGACCGCACTCGCGTCGTACGGGCACGCTGCCGCGATCATGGCCGAGACCGACGCGGACTGCGGCATCGCCTGGACGACACTGGCCGGGATCGGGTACATCGAGAGTCGGCACGGCACCTACCAGGGGTCGGCGGTGCAGCCCGACGGACTCGTCGCACCGCCGATTCGCGGAATCCCACTCGACGGCGGCCCGGGCGTCGCCGAGATCCCGGACACCGACGGCGGATCGATGGACGGCGATGCCGAGTTCGATCGTGCGATGGGACCCATGCAGTTCATCCCCGAGACGTGGAAGAAATGGGGTGTCGACGCCAACGGCGACGGCATCGCAGATCCTGACAATATCGACGACGCCGCTCTGACGGCGGCGCGTTATCTCTGCGCGCGCGGCGGTGATCTGCGGACGGCGCAGGGGTGGGAGAGCGCGTTGATGGCGTACAACCTGTCGGGCCAGTACCTGCGCGACGTGCGAGATCGAGCGGCCGCGTACTCGGTGGGCACCAGGCCGTAGAAGTCCGTGCATCGCGGGCACTGCCGCGGGAGTGGAGCCTGCGGAACGACCCAGCCAGAGCGGAGCGGCTAGTCTTGCACCCGGCACAGTCCGCCGGTCCCCGTTACTAGGAGAAGCATTCGTGGCCATCATTGAGCAGGTCGGAGCTCGCGAGATCCTCGATTCCCGTGGCAACCCCACGGTTGAGGTCGAGGTCGCATTGGACGACGGGACGTTGACCCGTGCAGCCGTTCCCTCCGGCGCATCCACCGGTGAGCACGAGGCCGTCGAGCTTCGTGACGGCGGAGACCGCTACGGCGGCCAGGGCGTCGAGAAGGCCGTCAACGCGGTGCTCGACGAGATTGCACCCGCCGTCATCGGCCTCGACGCCATCGAGCAGCGCACCGTCGACCAGGCCCTCCTCGACCTCGACGGCACTCCCGACAAGTCCCGCCTCGGCGCGAACTCCCTGCTGGGTGTTTCGCTCGCCGTCGCCAAGGCTGCTGCGGAGTCCACCGGACTCGAGCTCTTCCGCTACCTCGGTGGCCCGAACGCCCACATCCTGCCGGTGCCGATGATGAACATCATCAACGGTGGCGCGCACGCAGACAGCGGCGTCGACGTGCAGGAATTCATGATTGCGCCGATCGGTGCGGCCACGTTCAAGGAGTCGCTGCGCTGGGGTGCCGAGGTCTACCACGCACTCAAGGCAGTGCTCAAGGCCAAGGGCCTGTCCACCGGCCTCGGCGACGAGGGCGGCTTCGCTCCCGATCTCGCCGGAACCAAGGCAGCTCTCGACCTGATCCTCGAGGCCATCGGCAAGACCGGTCTGAAGCCCGGCCAGGATGTCGCGCTCGCCCTCGACGTGGCGGCCACCGAGTTCTACACCGCGGGCACCGGCTACGCCTTCGAGCGTGAGACCAAGTCCGCCGAGCAGATGTCGGCCTTCTACGGCGAGCTCGTCGACGCCTACCCGCTGGTATCCATCGAGGATCCGCTCGACGAGAACGACTGGGACGGCTGGGTCGCACTCACCGAATCGATCGGCGACAAGGTTCAGCTCGTCGGCGATGACCTGTTCGTCACCAACCCCGAGCGTCTCGAAGACGGCATCGTCAAGGGTGCGGCCAACGCACTGCTGGTCAAGGTCAACCAGATCGGCACGCTGACCGAGACCCTCGATGCAGTGGATCTGGCCCACCGCAACGGCTACAAGACGATGATGAGCCACCGTTCCGGCGAAACCGAGGACACCACCATCGCTGACCTGGCAGTTGCCGTCGGCAGCGGGCAGATCAAGACCGGTGCCCCCGCCCGAAGCGAGCGCGTCGCCAAGTACAACCAGTTGCTGCGAATCGAAGAAGCTCTGGGTGACGCGGCGCGTTACGCAGGCGAGCTGGCTTTCCCCCGGTTCAATTACGAGGGCTGAGTCAACCGATACGTATGCACGAAGTGGAGAGTGAATGATGGCACGACGCGGAAGGTCCGGGACCAGTCCAGGTGGACGGGATCCCCGACCCCGCGGCCGTCCTTCCTCTCCGAATCGCTCGAAGCCGACCGGGGGTGCGTCTCGCGACGAGACCGCCTCCGGCCGGCCGGCCACTCCACCGGAGCCGTCCGATCAGGCGCGTGACGCGGTGGTGGGTGGCAAAGCTGCTCCGAGGCGCGTCGGTGTTCGTAGGCCCAAGATGCCCGAGCGCACGTTCTTCGGGCTGTCCACCGGCCGCGCAGTCATTCTCGGTGTCGTGGTGTGCGCGTTGGCACTGACGCTGGCCGTGCCGCTCAGGACCTACTTCTCGCAGCGCGGTGAGCTCGAGTCCGTGCTGGCCGAGCGTCAGACCCTGCAGGACGAGGTCGATGCGCTCGAGACCCAGAAATCTCAGCTGAACGAACCGTCCCGCATCGCCGCCGATGCTCGCGAGCGGCTGCGGTTCGTCATGCCGGGGGAGACGCCGTATCAGGTGCAGCTCCCCGGCGACTACTCGCCGAGCTCCAAGGATCTCGAGGTGGACAACACCCCGACCGGGCCGTGGTACACCGACCTGTGGAACACCGCGGTGCAGCCGCAGGGATCGGACGAGCCGTCGGAGCCCACGTCCGCGCCCATGCCCGTCGTACAGCCAGAACCCGCTCCGGCCCCGCCGGTGCCAGAACCAGAAGGGGGACCCGTCGGGTGAATTCCTCGGCAGTCTCGCAGGAAGATCTCGATGCGGTCGCATCGCAGCTCGGACGTGAACCGCGTGGCGTACTCGAAATCGCGTATCGATCTCCGGACGGCAGGCCGGGTGTGGTGAAAACTGCCCCGAAGTTGCCCGACGGCACTCCGTTTCCCACCCTGTACTACCTGACCGACCCGCGATTGACGGCGGAAGCCAGTCGGCAGGAATCGGCCGGAGTCATGCGTGAGATGACCGAACGCTTGGGCACAGACCCGGAATTGGCTGCCGCCTATTTGCGTGCACACGAGTCGTACCTGGCTGAGCGCAACGAAATCGAGCCTCTCGGAACGGATTTCACCGGCGGCGGTATGCCCGACCGCGTCAAGTGCCTGCACGTGTTGATCGCGCATTCGTTGGCCAAGGGGCCAGGAGTCAATCCGCTCGGCGACGAGTCGGTGGCATTGGCAGCCGAGAACTCGTTGCGCGGCAAAGCTATTCCGGCCGATTGGCCGACCATCGAAGAACTACGTGCGGAGAAATCATGACCAGGGTTGCAGCAATCGATTGCGGCACCAACTCCATCCGCCTGCTCGTCGCAGACAACAACGGTAAGACCCTCGCCGACGTCGCTCGTGAGATGCGGGTCGTGCGCTTGGGGCAAGGCGTCGACGCGACCGGAGCCTTCGTGCCCGAGGCCATCGAGCGCACCCGTGTTGCATTGGTGGAGTACGCGGAGATCATCCGCAAGACCGGGGCCACCGCGGTGCGCATGGTCGCCACCTCCGCCACCCGTGATGCGTCGAATCGCGAGGATTTCTTCTCGATGGTGCGTGAGGTACTCGGCAAGGTCATTCCCGGTGCCGAGGCCGAGGTGATTACCGGAGACGAAGAGGCACGGCTGTCCTTTGCCGGTGCGGTCGGTGAACTCGATTCTGCCGCAGGGCCTTTCCTGGTCGTCGATCTGGGCGGCGGTTCCACCGAGCTCGTACTGGGCGACGCCAAAGGTGTGAAGGCGGCGTTCTCGGCCAACATCGGCTGCGTCCGTCTGACCGAACGATTCCTGCATTCGGACCCTCCCACCGCAGACGAGATCAACGGTGCGCGTGAGTACGCCCGCGAGAAGTTGGCGGAGGCATTCGAGGACGTCTCGATCGGCGACGCGTCGAGCTGGGTGGGTGTGGCCGGCACAATGACGACCATCGCGGCCATCGCCAAGGAACTACCAGAGTACGACGCCGACGCAGTGCACTTGTCCCGTGTGCCCTTCTCGGAGTTGTTCGCGGTATGCGAGGACCTGATCGGCATGACCCACACGCAGCGAAGTGCGTTGGGGCCCATGCATCCCGGACGGGTCGACGTCATCGGCGGCGGAGCGATCGTGTGCAGCGTGCTGGCCGAAGAGTTCGAGCGACGCGGGGCTGTCAGCTCGTTGACGGTCAGTGAGCACGACATCCTCGACGGCATCGCGATGTCGATCAAGATCTGATCTGCAATTCTGCAGACCCGTTCTGCGGCGATGTAGGTTGCATCGCTTCGTGTTTCGGTGAAGCCTGATAGGCGCTGTGGCTCACGTCACTGCTCCCGACGAGGCTAGGACCACCGATGACGACACCCGCCCAGCAGGCCCCGGCCGAGAAAGGTCTGGCGCGCGTAGCGCAAGCGCTCGCCAAGGGAACCGAGAAATGGTTTCCCGACGCGTACATCTTCGCCCTCGTCGGCGTGGTGGTCGTTGCTGTTGCTGCCTTCGCCAACGGGTCGTCTCCGCAGAATGTGGTCGACGCATTCGGAAACGGTTTCTGGGACCTGACGGCCTTCACGCTGCAGATGGCAATGGTCGTTCTCACCGGCTACGTGGTGGCAACCTCTCCACCGGTCGCCAGATTGATCACCCGATTGGCGCAGGTGCCCAAGAGTTCCAGTAGCGCAGTCAGTTTCGTTTCGCTGCTGTCCTGTTCGGTCTCGTTCCTCAACTGGGGTCTGAGTCTGGTGTTCGCCGGTCTGTTGGCCCGTGCCATCGCGCGGCGTGACGATTTGCGGACGGACTACCGAGCGCTGGGCGCTGCGGCGTTCATGGGCCTCGGAGCGGTGTGGGCCTTGGGTATGTCATCCTCGGCCGCTCAGTTGCAAGCGACCGCCAAATCGCTTCCGCCGACACTCCTTTCGATAACCGGTGTCCTGGACTTCGGTACCACCATCTTCACGTGGCAGTCGCTGCTGATGTGCGTCATCATCATCGTGTTGACGGTCGTCATCGCGCACGTGTCGGCACCGAAGGGCGCAGCAATCAAAACTGCCGCGGACATGGAGGTCGATCTCGACGACACCGTCACCGAACCGGCACCGCGCAGCAGGCCGGGGGAGTGGCTCGAGTACAGCCGCATACTGCCGCTGTTCGCCGGAGCGATGACTCTGGGATGGCTTGTCTCTCAACTGTTGACACTGCCGATTCTGTCCGTGGTCAGCAGTCTCAACGGATACCTGCTGGTGTTTCTGATGCTCGGACTCGTCCTGCACGGCACGCCGCGCCGATTCCTCGATTCGGTCAGTAAGGCAGTCCCCGCCACCGCAGGCATCTTAGTGCAGTTTCCGCTGTACGCCGCGATGGCGGCCATGCTGACCAAGGCGGAGGGCAGGGGAGGCGTCACGATCTCCGAGCATCTCGCGAATTTCTTCACCGACATCGGCAGCGGTGGCGGATTCGCCGTGGTCATCGCGATCTACACCGTCGTCTTGGGATTGTTCGTGCCCTCCGGTGGTGGCAAATGGCTCGTCGAAGCGCCGTACGTGATGCAGTCGGCCACCGATGTGCAGATGAACCTGGGCTGGACCGTCCAGATCTACAACGTCGCCGAAGCGCTGCCGAACCTGATCAACCCGTTCTTCATGCTGCCGCTGCTGGCCGTTCTTGGACTTCGAGCACGAGACTTGATCGGGTTCACGTTCCTGCAGTTCATCTTCCACTTCCCGGTGGTCCTGCTGCTCGTGTGGCTCCTCGGCATGACCTTCGACTTCGTGCCGCCGGTCATCCCGGCGCAATAGCAGCCCGATATGATCGTCACCGCCGGAGCGCGACTCCAGCGGTGGCCCCTATAGCCCAATTGGCAGAGGCAGCGGACTTAAAATCCGCACAGTGTCGGTTCGAGTCCGACTGGGGGCACTCTGTTTCGGCAGGTCAGAGCGTTATGGCGCTTCAATCATGGTTCGAACACGCACTTCGGTGTCACAGAATGTCACAACTCGAATTAACTGCTCTGGATCGGCGCTCGAACACGCCAACGAATCCACATGGATTCGCCCGGACCAACCGCCCAATGTGAGTTCCCCGAGCGACCGTAGAACATTGCTGATGGAGCCCTCCGCAGGGCAGAAGAAACGGCGCTACTCGAAGCTGCTTGCCGCTTCCATCAAGGCCTCTTCCTGAGAGTGTGCGTAGACGCTCAGGGTGAAGGCGGCCGAGGCGTGCCCGAGCCAGGCTGCAATGACAGCAATGGGAATTCCTTGCCGGTGCATGAGAGTCGCGCACGTATGGCGCGCGTCATGAAGGCGCACGTGCTTGAGGCCGGCCGACTCGAGGATCTTCTTCCACCTGAACGTCAGTAGATTCGGGTGCACCGGAAGTCCAGTCGGAAGGCGCACTACATAATCTGAGTCCTGGTAGTGCTCGCCGAGCGTCAATTTCTCCTGGGCCTGTTGCGCTTTCGCTGCCTTCAGTGCGGCGGCAAGGGGTTTGGTAAGTGGCAGCGTGCGCCGAGACTTCTTCGTCTTCGGTGGTCCTTCGATTATCGTGCTGCCTACCGCGATGCGGGTGTTCGTGATCTTGAGCTTCGACTTGGTCAAGTCCACGTCCGACCAGCGCAGGCCTGCGATCTCGCCCCTTCTCAATCCGTGCATCGCCAATTGCCATGCCTGGGGCAAGGGCTCGCGGCCAACATGGGCGAGGAGTTTAGCCGCCTCGGTCCTGGACAGTGTGTCCATCTCGCGAGCCTCGGACGGCAACCGGTCGACCATCGCAGCAACGTTTCGAACGATGTTGCCCTGTCTCATCTGGTCTTGGAGAACCGAAGACAGGAGTCCGAGCATGTAGTTGACAGTGCGCGCCGACCATGGTTTGTGTGGGCGGCCCTGTGGTGTCGGCAGGCCACCCGCTCGCAATGCCTTGACCAAGGACTCGATGTGGGGCTTGGTGAGCTTTTGAATGGGAATTTGCCCGAGCTCTGAGACGACCGGGCGAAGGTTCGTTCGATGACCGTGAAGGGAAGACGGCTTGAGCGAGTGCTTCGAGGTCAGCCAATACTCGATCGCCAATTCCACGGTCAACTCCGACGTATGCACGTAGAGCCCGTCGTTGACCGAGTTCAGTGTGGCGGCCAGCGCGGTCCTGGCCTCTTGCTCGGTTTTGTACCGTCGGCGAGTCTGTGATCGCTTAGACACAGTCCTAGGTACTCCGTCTGCGTCCACCTCCACGGCCGTACGGGTGCCCGTATCGACGGCGACTTGATAACGAATCAGTGGTTTGTGTGACTTCCTGTCGCGGACGGTGATCTTCCGAATCTGAGGTGGTAGCTGGTTTCTAGCCATCGCGGTCCTCGTCTCCCATGCTCATGCCCAGATCCGTCATGCGCCGAAACAGGTCCTCCGAACGTTTGCGTGCATCTTCGTACAGGTACTGCATCGACTCGATGTGCTCAGCTGATTCGTTCTTGGAAAGGCCGTTTCGGAGCTGCACCCGGGCGCGCCGCATCGCCTGCAATGCATCGAGCCATTCACGAGTGATCCCAACGCGATCGTTCTTCGGGTCGAAGGTGTCACGTACCCACATCTCGAAAGGAGCGTCGGAGTCCTCCTCGGTCCACTCGGAGCTCGGCCGCATCAGCCCGGCCTCCCCGCTGAACCAGCGGAGAGCATCGTGAGACTCCTGCTGCAGCCCTGGGAGTACCTCGACTGTCCCCTTGGGGAGGTCTGGATAGACCAGTTGCGCTGGTGAGACTCCGAGCGCCGCAGCCAAAACCAGGAGTTCCGAGACGTCCAAGCTCTTCTTGCGTCCGGTCTCCAAGTCCGCGACTACAGATCGCGAGATCCCCCACCCGAAGTCAACCGTCCTGTCGGCAAGCTTTGCTGCGGACAGAGCGGAGTGGTCTTTACCCCGGAGTCGGCGCACTTCCGAGGCGACCCGGGCAACGATCGTTTCCGCCCACGACTGCGTCATGGTTACGCAGTCTAGCGGAGATTGGCTTGCCGTTGTGGGATGGCTACGTACTTGTTACTCTGTGGTGGAACCACGTGGACTGACCGAATATGTCCTGCAAAATGTGGCTTCACTACACAATTCAGTGGAGGTGCTGAAGATGCCCAGACGGTTGCTGTCGGTCCCGGAGGCTATGGCTTGCACGGGACTTGGACGATCCAACTTCTTCAACAAGATCGCGTCCGGAGAAATCCGGAGCGTCAAGGGCGGCAAGCGCCGGCTGATCCCGGATACGGCCATCGACGAGTACATCGAAGGTCTCGAGGCGCAATCCGACGCCAGCTCAGGCGTCGCGTGAGGCCCAGGGCCAACTGTCCCTCAGGAAACTAAAACGCCCCCGGAAGATCTCAGTGTTACCAGCACTGAGACCGAGGGCGTCGAAACCACAACCCGTGAGGAAGGAGCTTCGCCACCGATCATAGAGCGTCTTGATAAGTCATTCAATTCTCACCACAGCAGTGGGGCCCGATAATCGACGGCGCGGACATCTTTGAACGTGCACTGATCGATGCCTACGGATCTGTCGGGATGACGGTCACGTTCATCGACGACTACCGAACTCACCACGTCTTCGGCGGTGAAATCCATTGTGGCACCAACGCAGTGCGCACCATCGATGACGAATGGTGGCGACTGTGACGCTCACTGCCTCGAAACCCACACGAACGTCAGGAATGAACATGTCGAACTGCGCTTCACCACGACGCGGCCGGACGGCGAAAACGCTAGGCGCTCTTGTCACCGCAACCCTCGCCCTGTCGGCGTGCTCCGCCGATACCGCTGTCGACCCCCCGACCATCAGCTCTTTCACTCTCGAAGAGGCCACCATCGCTGAAATGCAGCAGGCGATGGAGTCCGGAGCGGTCACGAGCGTCGAGTTGACCTCGATGTATCTCAACCGAATTCAGGCGTACGACCGGAACGGCATTGCCCTGAATGCAATCCCGGTGCTTGATGGCGGGGCACTGGAGGCCGCAGCGGCGTCCGACGCACGCCGTGCCGCGGGTGCCACCCTCGGACCGCTCGACGGCATTCCCTACACGGTCAAGGACAGTTACAAGGTCGCGGGGCTCACAGTCGCGTCAGGGTCACCCGCATTCGAGAACCTGACCGCCACCGATGACGCATTCACGGTTGCACAGATCCGCGAGGCCGGGGGTGTGCTGCTCGGCAAGACAAACATGCCGCCGATGGCCGGCGGCGGCATGCAGGACGGGGTCTACGGGCATGCGAAGAGTCCCTATAACGGCGAGTATCTCACTGCCGCGTGGTTTTCCGGGTCGTCCAACGGATCCGCGACCGCCACCGCAGCCAATTTCGGGGCATTCGGAATGGGAGAGGAGACAGTCTCCTCCGGCCGATCACCTGCGTCGAACAACGGACTCGTCGCCTACACGCCGTCGCGCGGGGTGATCTCGATCCGCGGCAACTGGCCGCTCTTCCCCGTGCGCGACGTCGTAGTACCACACACACGGACGGTCGGGGAGATGCTGGCGCCCCTCGACGTCGTCGTCCAGGACGATCCGGATTCCTCCAATGATCTGTGGCGCGAGCAGACCGCTGTCGAACTTCCAGCAGCCTCGGAAGTCCGACCACAGCGATACGACGAATTGGCACAGGAAGACTCGCTCGACGGACTGCGATTCGGTGTCCCGAAGATGTACATCGGTGAGGACCTCGGCGGCACGAACCCGATCACTGTTCGCCCGTCGATCCGCGCACTGTGGAACCAGGCGGCAGAGGACCTTCGAGCCAAGGGCGCGCCTGCGAAATAGTCGCCGCTGCGCCGTCGTCGACGCAACCCAGCGCTCGGTGATCTCGTCCGCGCAGGAGGGCGGCGGCAACTACCCGAGGAACGATTCTCGGGACACGTCCCTCGGGGGTAACGACTTTTCCGCGGACAGACCGAACAATTGGCTTCGTCGGTAACCCCTCGGCTTCGACTGCCCTTCCGAATATTCTGAAGGGGTGACGCTCTGGATCAAGAGATCGAGTGAACGGCTCGCCTCTGTTTCCCCGCTCGGATTATGTTCGATCTAAAAATTCTCCGGGCATTGTCAAGGTTTCTTCGGCGGAGCGCTCGCTACTGGCTCTGGTAAAAAGTGCGGCCGTTCGCTCAACTGACTGGCCTATCGTCTAGAAGGTCGAGTTGACGAACCGTGCAGTTCAGACTGTTGCGCAACAAACTTTCAGCCCATGCCCTGGCGCTGTCCTGTTTGGTCGTCAATTCCCAGGAAGCCGCCGTCAGCTATCCGTGACTAGGATCTCGTCACGGATGACGAGTGGCTCGGCCCAGGGCGGATCCTATGTAAGACGCATCGTCATCGGGCTCGCGTCATGTCTGCGAACCCTTCCCATTTGCACGCGCAGCATGCTGCATAGGCATTTGTCAGATGCTCACCTGTGCTCAGGGTGCGCCCCACGATCTCTGCAGTACACGCACCTCCGCAAGCCGGGCACTGCCTGGTGAAGAAGCCGCCCGGAATACCCAGGTATTCGTAGAACATTTTGCGATCCTTAAACCCCGACCCTATTTATCTCCTTCAGCGTCAGACCCCGTTGTGAGAAACCCTTCGCCTTACACCCTCTCGGGTTCGTCTACAGGGGCACTCATAGTAAGCACGTCGCCGTGGCGCTCCAGAAGGCGAATTCTGCGCCGCCGGAGTTTAGTTTGTTGTTGAACCTCGAAGCGCGTCCACATTCGACGATTATTGGTCCGAATCCGAGGCGAACTAAAAATACGCACACCGTATTCGAGTGGGAGCCAAAGCCCGGTGGCGATCGTGCAAACACTCGCGTGGTACCGCCGACGAAGAAACTTGATGGGAGCCCGTCTCCGGTACCGATCCATGTCGATCATCACCGCACCGCTGTCATCCTGCGTACTGGTCGCCTCGCGAGCTCGGAGGCACATCGGGGAGCCCTGTGCGGGAGTGCCGGGTCAGGTCCACCGCGTTGCGATAGACCATAGACGTTGATGGCCAGTTCACGGGCGACCTCGGCGATGGTGCGGCCGGAATCGATCACCCGGCGTGCGGCCTCGACCTTGTACTCGGTCGTGAGCGACCTGCGTTTACGGGACATGAAGACATCCTTCCAGCGGAACCTGTGGCCCTGCTAGCTCGGTGTTCACTATCCGGAGGGAACTTCACCGGGCTTGGCGCGGTAACGACGACTAACCCTGAACGTGGCGAATGCTAACCGTTTCCCGCCCACACACAATCAATGAAGAACCGCCAGGCGCCATCGACCCCGCGGTGCACGACATCTGCGCTACGGCCCTTGATTTCTAATGGGCGGCTGTCGGGGCCATCTGCCGTGATCGTGTAGTCGTGCAGGATGAGTGCGTAGTCACCGACCTGCTGGACCCACGTGACGACCCCTTCCACCGCCGGCGGCGGGTCTGTCATCGTGGTGATCAACTCGCGAATTTCTTCGGTACCTCGTGCCAACGTTCCCGGCTCGGGTGAGAAGGTGGCGTCCTCGTCGTACATCGTCATGAGCCCGGCGACGTCGCCGGCGTTGAGGTAGCCCGAATAGATCCGAACAACGTCGTGCGGAGTCGCTGCGGTCTCGTAGTTGCGGCTCGTCGTGTTTGTCATGTGCTCTCCTGTGGTCGGGGTATGCAAGTCGGCTCAGAAGTAAGGGTCGCGCGTGGGTGGCTCGAGGCCGAGCTCCAAGCGCCCGTAGAACTCACCGACGGTCTGGAAATTGAAGACGACATGAGTTGCGATTGCGTGCGCGTCTCGCCATGCACGTTGGATCGGATTGCTCACGTACATGCCGCGCGCCCCGGCCATTCGCTGCATCCGATCCAGTGCGCTGAGGATGACCTTGACCGAGTACACGTTGTCCCGTCGGCATTCGACGCGCGTCTTGAGGTCGAGATCGGCGGGGTTCAGTATTCGGCGTCCGGTGCGTTCGAGCAGCAGCTGCGCTGCGTCGAGCTCCACCGCGGTTTCGGTCAGCTCGGCCTGGGTGGCGGGATGTTCTGCTACTCCGGCACCAGTGACGCTCGAGGCACGGGATTTGGTCCATTCCCGAAGGTATTCATAGGCACCACGGGCCGCGCCCAGCGCAACATACGCGGCGTTGTAGGAAAAACCGGGGGCCAGGGGCACCTGATACAGGGTGCTCCCGAGGGATTCGACTCCCGGTCCGACGCCGTCGCGTGCCCATTCGAAGGGAATGACTCGATGTGTGGGTACGAAGGCGGCCTCGACGACTGTGTCATTGCTGCCGGACGCGGACAGTCCTACGTTGTGCCAGGTGTCCTCCCACGTGAAATCGCCCGGGGCGACGAGGAACATGTGCAGCTTGGGCGGTGTCTGGCCCTCTATGAAGGCACCGAGGATTGTCCATTCGTCGTGAATGATTCCGCTGCTCCACGGCCAGCGGCCGTTCAGTACATAGCCACCGTCGACTGCCTTTGCCTTACCCATCGGTGCAAAGATGCCGCCGATGCTCACGTCGGGGCCCTTCGACCAGACATCGGCCTGCGCCTGCTCAGGAAAATGGGACAGCAGCCACGCATGAGCACCGAGGAACGAGGCGAGCCACGCCGATGAGGTGCAGCCCTTGGCCAGCTCCATGCAGGTGTCGCTCACGGTCTCGAAGCCGAGCTCGTAACCGCCCCATTTGCGGGGGGTCATCACACGACCGAGTCCCGCAGCGACGATGTCGGCCATGGTCTCTGCGGAGACGTTCCGGTCCAGCTCCGCGGGGACCGCGCGTTCACGCAGAATTGGGGCCAGTGCCCGCGCTCGATCGACGAGTTCGTCGTGGGTTGCCATCGTTGCCGGGGCTTGAATATCCATCGTGGTCATGAAATCTCCTTATTCTAGAAAGTTCCTGTTGCTGGGGATATGCGGTGGTCGATGTGCGCCGACTACTTCTCTTGCGAAGCGTCGAACGTTCCGTATTTGCCACGGAAGAACACAAGGGGGTCAACCACCTCCGATACGCCCACGTCGAGGACGTCGGCCACAACGATGGTGTGATCACCCGCATCGTGTTCGTCGCGGACGGCGCACTCGACCCACGCCATCGCACTCTCGAGCGCCGGGCCTGTCGGCCTGTCGATCCAACCGATGTCGGCGAATCGATCGAGTCCTTTCTGGCTGAATCGTTTTGTCACAGCGGCATTCTCACGGCCCATGATGTTGATGCAGAACCTACCCGCGTCTCGGATGGCCGGCCACGTCGATGAACTGCGGCCGGGACACAGCAGGATCAACGGCGGGTCGAGCGATACCGAGGTGAACGAATTGGCTGCCATACCGATCGGACCGTCGCCACCGTGTGCTGTGACGATTGTGACGCCAGTTGCGAAGTGGCCGAGCACAGTTCGAAGACGGTCTGCTGTCAGAGCCGGTGCAGTGTGGATTGTGGTCATGGACTTCTCTCCTGGTGGCCGTGCACGAGTCGATCAACGAGCGAGGTAACCACCGTCGGCAACCCACGCCGCACCGGTGACGAACGATGCCTCGTCCGAGGCGAGAAAGACCGCCACAGCGGCGATTTCCTCCGGTCGAGCAACACGTCCGAGGGGAATTACCGCGTCCCCTGCGTGCCAGATTTCGTTCTCGACTTCCTGCGTCATGTCCGGAACGAAGTGTCGAAGCTGGTTCGTACGAGTGGTACCCGGAACGACCGAATTGACCCGGATGCCATCTCGGGCGTACCGAGTGGCCAACGACGTTGCCAGCTGCCGGCCCGCGGCCTTCGATGCGTTGTACGCGAAAGAGCTTTGAGAACCGTCTTTTTCGCTGTCGAACTCCTGTCCGACGAACGCCGATACCGAAGCCACGTTGACGATGGATCCGGATTTCTGAGCGATCATGGCCGGCAGCACGTGCTTGCAGGACAGGAATTGGCCGCGCACGTTGGTTTCCATGACGAGATCCCAGTCCTCCACGCTCGTCTGGGTGATGTCGCCGAAGAACATCATTCCGACATTGGTCACCAAAACATCGATGCGGCCCCAACTATCGAGTGCTGCGTCGGCAAGTGACTTTGCTACCAACTCTTCGGAGATGTTGCCGGCAATGGCGATGTGACCGTCGCCAGGCAAAGTCTTGATCAATTCGTCGAGATAAGAACGTCGCAAATCGTTCAAGACCAGTCTCGCCCCCTCGTCGGCAAGGCGACGCGCCACTGCGGCACCAATTCCGCTACCCGCACCAGTAATGATCGCTACCTGTGATTCAAATCTCATGTGTGTCAACCTATTCGAACCAGGCGCACCGTAGCTAGGCCTCGTCCGGGTGCTACATCCGCTCCCTCGAACGGGGGAATCCGAATCAAGGTGAGCGCCACGCTTCCGCCGCGAGTGATTGCTGATCTACCGATTCGAACGATCTTCTGCGTGAGGTCGTCCGAAGTGCACATGGCCGTCCGAGATACTTTTCTTGCTCGGTGCGCTGTCGTTCGTCTGAGGGTTGGTCACGGCGAAGAGTCTGCGTCGCATTACTATCCGACGGTTCGCAGGCCGACGACGGTGCCGTGGTCGGCCCGTCGCGGCGGACTTCTGTTGCGGACAGTCCCGCGGACCATATGGCCGCTGGGCGCATCCGCGACGGGGCGCGCCCGGGCGGAAGATCGGCGAATTTTCAGCCCTGACTTCGTAGGACGCATTCACGCCTCTTGTTACTTCATCCCCTGAAGAAAAACGAGGCGGACCAGATCGACGCGAGAGTTCACGCCAAGTTTGCGATAGACGGATTTGAGATACTGCTTCACGGTGTGCTGACTGATCGACAGTTTTTGAGCGATGTCGACGTCGTGTAGACCGTCGACCACCAGCGTGGCGACATCGAGTTCACGCCTACTCAGCAGGTGCGCGTAGACCTCGGGGATGTTGCACTGACCGTGCGTACGCAACCTCAACATGGTAATCGTCGTGCTGGGGTCGTCGTCGGCGAGGACGGACTGGACGGAGAGGTGCAGCTGACCCCGGTCCGACTCCGCTACGCGCACTTCGATAGCCGTGACACCGTCCTGCCGCGGCCGTTCGGTGAGCAAGTCGTCGAAGTGGGTGATGCCCAAGCGGCTCAGCGTGTCGAGCAGAGTTCTCGCCTGCCGGTTGTGATGACGCTGTCCTGTCTGGGCATCGGTCACCACTACTGCTTCGTCCACGAGTTCGAGCGCGCGGACGACCTGATCCCGATGCCGCTCCGCAGCGTCGCAGCGGCGCTGGCCGATCAGAGCAGTTCCCACGATGCGGCCGATGGCGGACGCAGCCGATCGCAACTTTTCGCGACCCTCCCAATGTCCGGTGCCGGCAAAGATGGCAATTCCTGAGATTTCGCCGGCGCACAGTACCGGTATCTGGAGGATGTAGTCGAAGCTGTGGAGGTGCAGAACTTGCTGATACAGGGCACTCGCCCGCCACTCCTCTTCGTTCATCAATTCGTGGTTGTCGACTGCCAGTTTGGTTTCGAGCACCCGCTGCAGGACGGGATCGAGATTGCGCCCGAATTCTTCGTACCGGCTGAGGAAAAAGTCACTCACCCCGTACATCGCGACGCCTTGTACAGATTGTGACTGTGGTTTGAGCAAGTACAAGGCTGCGGACGGCGCACCGATCACATCGCGGCCGAACTGCAGGAATCGGTTGCTGAGGTCCGCGGCGTCAGTTGCCTCGGACAGCGTTTCTGTGAGCGAGGCAAGCCAGCCCAGGGTTTCGTGAGCGTCAGTCATAGGAGCCCTTACTGAAGTCGATTCGGGCGGGTCGGGTGGGGAAATCGAACGATTACCTCCGTTCAGGGTGGACAGTCGAGGCTCATACTCTATGATTTGATCACATTGTCGCCTTCCGGCGAGTCTCTGCGATGTTGCAGAGTTCATCAGAAATGACCATAGAACCAGGGGGCTTCGAAAATGAAGCTTGGAGTTTTCTTACCATCTCGTGGACGTATCGCAACTCTTCCCGCACTGAAGGAGACCGCGCTGGCCGCTGAGCGCCTCGGTTACGAGTCGGTCTGGGTCGGCGACCACCTGAGTTACGGGGAGTCGCACGCCAATCACAGCCCTTCGTACCAGAAGGATCGGGCCGACAACGCCGAGATGAATTACTACGAAGGCCACACAACGCTCAGCTATCTGGCGGGACTCACCGAACGTGTGAAGCTGGGGATGGCAGTGCTGGCGGTTCCGATCCGCGATCCAAGGGTCTATGCAAAGGAAGCGTTGACCCTGCAAACACTGTCGGACGGCCGACTCGTCATCGGCTGCGGCATGGGCGATTACGTGGGGGATTTCGCGCTGACCGGCAGGTCCAAAAAGAACCGCGTCTCCATGACCGAGGAATATTTGGACTGCCTGAACTCCCTCCTTCAGGGAGGGGAAGTGAGCTTCGAGGGTGAAACCGTGAGCGTGGAGAAGGCGTACTTCTTCCCGAAGACCGCCAAAATTCCGTTGTTGTACGGAGGTGGCGTCAGGTTCGTGGGTGAGGGTGACGACCGTGAGTTTGCGCTCGCGGACAAAGCAATTCGACGCGCGGCCCAGTTCTGCGACGGCATGATGCCGTACGGACCTCCTGAGCTCGTTGTGCGGATTCAGGATACGGCGCGAGAGATCGCTGCGAACGAATTCGGCCGCTCCATGGAGCACGAAACGGTGGTCATGGGCCATCATGCTCTGGTGTATCGGACCGACGAGGCGGCGAACCAGGCGGCAGCTCCCTTCCGGGAGAATTCTGCAATCCCGTTCCACGAGACCGACATCATCGGCGGTGTAGAGACCGCCGCAGCGAAGCTCCAGAACTACGTCGACAGTGGAATCGATCACCTCATACTGATGTTCAGCGTCGCGACCGTCGAAGAGCAGCTGGAGATGATGGGCATCATCGCCGAGGAAGTCGTGCCGCTCCTGAAGCCGCGATCTTCCTGAAAGCTGTAGTCCCTCAATTCCATTTCCGCAGTGGTGCCGTTCGGTACCACTGCGGAGTGCTCGACAGCGTCAGTAATTGTGTTCGGCGAGCTTCTGCCGAATCTGCGCGGCAATCTTCGGGTTGACACCCTCGACGGTTGCCAACAGATGTTCCTGCAAGGCGTGGACGGCGGCGTCGGAGTCTCTGGCCGTGCACGCGGCCAGAATGGATTCGTGTTCTCGGCGGCGGATCGCAACCTCGGCCTCGTCGGAGAGCGAATGAGCTCGGTAGCGCTCACTGTTCTGCCACGTCGGACCGATCGATCGCATCAACCAGCTGAGGTCTGCTGCGCGGTAGATCGTGAAATGAAATCTCTCGTGTGCAATCCGCGCAGCATCGCGATCACCGAGTCGAAGGGCCAGCTGCTGGGCGTCCAGTGCATCCGACGCCTCCTTCGCTGCCGTCGCGTCGAGCGAGTGCGCGGCCTGCCGGACAAGAGTGCCCTCCAGCACGATTCGAGTGAAATAAGTATCGGCCAGATCCTCGTCGCTCAGCGGCCGAACGCGCGCTCCGCGGTGCCGCTCGACCTCGATGATGCCGGTCGCCTCCAAGTGTCTGATCGCCTCTCGGATAGGCATCATCGACATTCCGAGGTCGTCGGCCAGTTGCTGCAGACGCAGTGGACTTCCCGACGGAATTCGGCCGTCGAGGATGGCCCGGAGGATCGCATCTCGCGCTTGATCTGTGGTCGTCGTCCGTTCGGGGGCACTCAGTCCGTGCTTGCTCATGGAACACCTCTTACTCTCTCGTTGCTCATTGGTCGCTTCACCCGCCTAGCGATTCGCTGTACAGATTCGCGTCTTCTATCCAGAGAACCCCGAACAATTACATCAAATGCTATGACATCACATTCGGTGCCGATCGAGGCGTTGACAGCCAACGAGTTGCTGCTAGGATCGCCACATCAAACGATTTGATCATATAATAGGAAATGCTGATGGATTGGAGCCGATCTTGAGTGCCCAGGCCGTAGATCATCGCGCAGACGACGAGTTTCCCCGTTTTCGTGCGGCGGCGGTGCAGGCATCGCCTGTGTTCCTCGACCCGAACGCAACGGTCGACAAAGCCTGTTCTCTTATTCGCGAGGCCGCTGACAACGGTGCAACCCTCGTCGCATTTCCGGAGGTCTTCGTCGCCGGTTACCCCTACTGGAACTGGACCATGACACCGATTCAGGGGAGTCCCTGGTTCGAGAAGCTCTACCGAGCGTCGATCAAGATCGATGGGCCCGAGGTGGCCACCTTGTGTGCCGCAGCCAAGAACGCTCACGTCACCGTGGTTATCGGAGTCAACGAGCGACCAGCCGTGGGCGTCGGCACGCTGTACAACACCACCGTGACCATCTCCGACGACGGTGCGGTGCTGGGTGTTCACCGAAAGCTGGTGCCCACCTGGGCGGAGAAGCTCACCTGGGGGCAGGGTGACGGCAGCTCGCTGAAGGTGCACAAGACTGCGGTCGGACCACTCGGAGTTCTTGCCTGTGGCGAGAATACGAACACGCTGGCTCGCTTCGCACTGTTGGCACAGGGGGAGATGGTTCACGTCGCCGGCTACATCGCACTGCCGACCGCACCCGCCGACTACGACATGGTCGAGGCAATCAAGACCCGATCCGCTGCCCACGCCTTCGAGGGGAAAGTTTTCAATGTGGTGGCTTGTTCCACCATTTCCCGCGAGATTGTCGATGCCGTCGCCGGTACCGACGACGCCGCTCGGTCCATGTTGACCAGACGACATAGCGCGTTCAGCGGAATCTTCGGACCCGACGGACGATTGATGACAGAACCGCTCATTGATGACGAAGGAATCGTCTATGCAGACATCGACCTCGCAAAGTGCATACAGCCCAAGCAGATGCACGACATCATCGGACATTACAACCGTTTCGACATCTTCGACTTCCGCGTCGACACTCGCGTAAGGAGCGCGGTGTCGATTGCCGACGGCGGTGCCGACGCGCTGCGGCAGCCGGGTATCGGGGGTGCGACTAGCGCCGGTCGGCGTGACGAGAGCGACACCGCTCCGACAACACCACATCAGTGAATCGCGACAGGAGACCAATCGCATGACGACCAACGAAGCACGAGTAGACGGCGACGCGCTTGCCGACGACCAGATCGGTCGCGCTCGTGTGCAGCAAACCGACGAGCTGCGGCGGTTTTACGAGAGCCTCGAAGAATACGAAGCAGGCGCTCTCTGGACCGTCGCCAACGATATCGAGCCTTGGTTCCCGCAGCCGAAGGGCGTTCCCATGCTGTGGTCCTACAAGGCTTTACGACCGAAGCTGCTCGAGGCAGCAAGGTTGGTCACCGGAGATGACGCAGGCCGCCGTGTCATCTACATGGCCAACCCTGGCCTACGACACATCGCCGCTGCTGCCGGCCTGCTCTACACAGGTCTGCAGATCATGAACCCCGGCGAGTCCATGACCGCTCATCGGCATGCGGCCTCGGCGCTGCGGTTCGTCCAGGAGGGCGAAGGCGCGTGGACCATCGTCGACGGAGACAAGCTCGAGGTCGGACCGCGCGATTTTGCGATCACCCCGCGTGGCACCTGGCACGAGCACGGCAATGAATCGACCACGGATCCGGTCATCTGGCAGGACGGACTGGATATCCCCCTCACCAATGCGTTGGACACCAATTTCTATGCAGTGCACCCAGATCTACATCAGGTGCCGGGTAAGGAGGTCAACACCTCGTTGCTTCGATACGGCGCAGGCACGTTGCGACCTATCAATGCCCCCACGTGGACCCGTCGGTACTCTCCGCTGTTCGCCTACCCGTGGGAGAAGTCCTACGAATCCCTGCTGAACTTGGCGAAGATCGCCGACGGTAGCCCCATCGACGGACACGCTCTCGAGTTCGTCAACCCGGTGACCGGCGGATCGGTGATGCCAACGATGGGGGCGCAGATCCAGCTCCTCGATCCTGGATTCGAGGGAAGCGCACACCGCCACACCGGAAACGTCGTCTACACCGTCGCCAAGGGGGCCGGACACTCGATCATCCAGGGTAAGCGATTCGACTGGACCGAGAAGGATATCTTCGTCGTCCCGGCTTGGGCATGGCACGAGCACCACAACGCAAGCGCGACCGAAGACGTAGTTCTCTTCCAGTTCAACGACTTTCCTACAGTGAAGGCTCTTGACCTCTACACCGAAGAAACATACGACGCCAACAGCGGTCAGCAGTTCCTCGACTTCTGACCACGCCCCCCATATTTCCGGTCGCTTGCGCGTCGTGTGCAAACGGCTACCGAAACATGCTTATCAGAAAGTAGTCCTGTGAAGATCTTGTCTTACCGAATCGGCCGAGAATGCCCTCGATCCGGGGTGCTGATCGACGACGACCACGTCCTCGACATCGCGGAGATCGCTGCGGCCACACGTACCGCACTCCCCGACAGCGTCTTCGAGCTCATCGGCGATCCCGAAGCGTTGCACCGACTCAGTGGACTCGTCCAAACATCGCAGTATCCCGACTCTGCAGTCAAGGCGTTGCGGGATCTCACACTGACCGCGCCGATGCGGCCGGGTAAAGTAGTCGGCGTCGGACTCAATTACGTTGCACACGTTGCAGAGTCGAGCAGAACGCTGGATACCGACAAGGACAAGCCGACTCGACCGGTGTTGTTCTCGAAGCCCAGCACAGCGGTCATCGGGCACGGAGAACCTATCAGGCACGACGGCGATCTAACGGCTCAGCTCGACTGGGAGTGCGAACTCGCGGTCGTAATCGGAAAGCGTGCCAGCCGGGTTTCGGTCGGCGACGCCCTCGACCACGTCTTCGGGTATTCCATCGTCAACGACATCAGTGCGCGCGATCAGCGGCGTTCGGGCCAATGGTTCTTCTCCAAAGGTCAGGACAGTTACGCGCCTTTCGGACCGTGGATCGTCACGGCGGACGAGATCGATGATCCGCAGAATCTGGACTTCAGCCTGACAGTGAACGGCGAACAGAAGCAGAATTCCAACACGCGACACATGTTGTTCTCCATCGCCGAACTGATTGCGGACATCAGTTCCGGCGTAACGCTCGAGCCGGGTGACGTGATCGCCACCGGAAGCGCAGAGGGGGTCGGTGCAGCCCAGACGCCGCCGCAGTTCCTGCAGCCGGGTGACAACGTTGTACTCACGATCGATCGCATCGGCACCCTCGCCAACCCTGTCGTCGGAGTCTGACACCCGCCACGTCCGGGATCCACTAACAACACTCTCCCCGAGGACTATTGCATGACAACCACGTATCGCATCGGACAGATCGTACCCAGCTCCAACGTGACGATGGAAACAGAGATTCCCGCTATGTTTCGTGCTCGTGAAGCGATCCGACCCGAACGTTTCACCTTTCACTCCAGTCGAATGCGGATGACTCAGGTGACCAAAGAGCAGCTTGCGGCGATGGACGACGACTCAGGGCGGTGCGCCGTCGAACTCGTGGACGCCCGCGTGAACGTCATGGGCTACGCGTGCCTGGTTGCGATCATGAGCCGCGGTAGCGGCTACCACGAGGTCTCTCGCACCAAGCTCGAGAAGGTCGCCGTCGATCACGGAGTTCCGACACCCGTGGTCACCAGCGCCGGGGCCTTGGTAGAGGCGCTGCATGCGCTCGGGGCCAAGACGACATCCCTCATCGCTCCGTACATGGAGCCGCTGACTCGGGAAGTCGTCGCGTACATCGAGAACGAGGGAGTTCGTGTGCTGGACTATATCGCGCTCGAAATCCCGGACAACCTCGAGGTGGCGGCGCGTGATCCGCGAGCGCTGATCGACATAGTCAAGTCTCTCGATCACGCAGAGGCCGATGTTGTGGTGCTGTCGGCGTGTGTGCAGATGCCCTCGCTCGAAGCCGTGCAAGATGTCGAAGATGCAATCGGCAAACCCGTGATCACCGCGGCGATAGCTACGACGTGGCAGATGCTTCGTGCGCTCGGGCTGGAGACGCACGTGCCAGGGGCAGGATCCCTGCTGTCCGGTCGATACTGACAAACTCCAAGATCAGAGACGAGAACATTATGAGCGCACCAAGGCAATCAGGTCACGGGTCGATCGAAGACATGCTGGCGGCGCTGTCCGACGGCCGTCTGCGCGTGGTCGATCTGACCAACGAGTTGAGTTCCGAGACACCGACGCTGACGCTTCCTGAGCCGTTCTCGAACCTGATCGATTTCAGCCTCGAAGAGGTCAGCGCCTTCGACGACTCCGGTCCGTTGTGGCGACACAACAACATTCACACCGGGGAACACATAGGCACCCACCTCGACGCGCCGCGACATTGGATATCCAACCGCGACGGTGCAGGCGTCTCCGAGATCCCGGTCGGGCGGCTGGTGGGACCGGCTCAGGTCATCGACATCAGTGAGAAGGTGAAGTTGAATCCGGACTACCTGCTCGAAGTCGACGATCTGCTCGCCTGGGAAGCGGAACACGGACCACTGCTCCCCGGAAGTTGGCTACTGGTGCGTAGTGGGTGGGATGAATTCGCCCGCAACGAGGCAGCATTTCTGAACGTCAGCGAGGGCGTAAGCCACACACCGGGAATTTCCGCTGCCGCAGCGCGATGGTTGGCCGAGCAGTCGCCGATCGTCGGATACGGGGTGGAAACCGTCGGCATCGACGCAGGCAACGCTTTCGTGCTCGAGCCGCCGATGCCGGCACATCACTTCCTGCTGGAGGCGGACAAGTATGGTGTGACATCGTTGCAGAACCTCGCATCCCTTCCCGCGACCGGTGCCGCAGTCATCGTCAGCCCCCTCCCCATCGTCGGTGGAACTGGAAGCCCCGCAAGGGTATTGGCGATCATCGCTTCATGAAGATCTATCCGGTGATTCACGTTCACGATGTAGATGTGCACAGGGAGGTCGATATCGCGCGCCGTCACGACGTCGCCGGTGTCTTCCTGATCGATCACGACGAGGACGATGCGCGGTTGCTGAAAGCCGTTGCAGCCGTGACATACGCACACCCGGACTTCTTCGTCGGAGTCAACGTGATGCGAAGACCGCTGGCAGCCGCGATCGGCGTTCTCGAGGGCATGTTCGGCGACGAGCTTCCAGTCAGTGCCATCTGGACGGATTTCATTGATATCGACGGGCCACCTGCCCCGAAACACTGGCGTGGTCTGCATTTCGGCGGTGTTGCCTTCAAGCATCAGCCGCCGGTCGTCCTCGCCGATCTACCGGAGGTCGGTGCGGCGGCCCGTAATCGCGTGGACGTTGCTACGACGTCAGGGGAAGGAACGGGCAAAGCCGCCGACCCAGTTCGGCTTCGAGCACTTCGCGAGGGTCTTGCCGGTCGGCCTTTGGCGTTGGCCAGCGGGGTCACGCCGGACAACATCGTCGACTACCACGGTCTCGTCGATCACATACTCGTGGCGTCCGGAATAGCCGGCCCCAGTGGGATCGACGAGAACGAACTCGCTCGTTTGATGGCTTCAGTTGCATGATCAGAAAAGGAACAACGTGAACGTTGCACAGGCAATCGGAGTCGCACTCGGTCGCTTCGGGGTGCGCCGATCCTTCGGAGTCGTCGGAAGTGGAAATTTCCACTTCACGAACGGATTAGTCGACTCCGGCGTCGATTTCGTGGCCACGCGACACGAGGGTGGTGCGGCGACCATGGCCGATTCGTACTCGCGGATGACAGGAGAGGTCAGCGTTGTATCTCTGCACCAAGGGTGTGGCCTCACCAACGCCATGACAGGTCTGGGGGAAGCCGCGAAGAGCCGGACTCCCCTCGTCGTCGTCGTGGGCGAAGCTACTGACCCGGCATCGAACTTCCACGTCGACCAAGATGCGATGGTGCGCTCGGTGGGAGCGACAAGCATCCTCGTCCGAACAGCCGAGACAGCAGTCTCAGACACCCGTCGAGCGTATGTCACGGCACTCAACGGACGACGAACCGTCGTCCTCCGTATGCCTCTCGATGTTCAGGAGCACGACTTCGACGCATCCCTCCTCGATGACCTTCACCCGGTTCCGGTGCAACCACAACCCGTCGCCGCCGCCGAAGACATCGACGCCATGGCAACACTTCTCGTCGCAGCGCAGCGCCCGGTGTTCATCTGTGGACGCGGCGCGCGGGGCGAGTCGGCACGCGCGGCATTGACCGCGCTGGCCGAGACGACCGGGGCACTGCTCGCCGAGGGAGCAGTCGCCAAAGGGCTCTTCGCCGGCCAGAAGTGGGCCATCGACGTGTCCGGCGGATTTTCGTCACCGACCACTGCTGCACTCATTGCCGATGCCGATGTCGTAGTGGGATGGGGTTCGGCACTGAACAACTGGACCACCGGACACGGCACCCTGATCGGTCCTACAGCCACACTGATCCAGGTCGATCTGGAGGCCTCCGCACTCGGTCGACATCGTCCGATACGCCTAGGTGTGGTCGCAGATGTTGCGCGGACCGCTGAGGCGCTGAACCGACAGCTCGTCGCTGCGAATCATCGCAGCGTCGGCTATCGAACCGATGTTGTAGCCGAGGACATAGCGACCCGAATTCTCTGGCGGGACCACCCGTACGAGGACGTCGGTACTGCCGAGGCGATGGATCCCCGGACGTTGTCGATCGCTCTGGACGATGCCCTGCCCGCCGACCGCGTCATCGGTGTCGATTCGGGTAACTTCATGGGCTACCCAAGCATGTACCTTGCCGTGCCGAACGAACAGTGTTTCTCGTTCACCCAGGCGTTTCAATCGATCGGGCTCGGCTTGTCGACCGCCATCGGTGCAGCTCTCGCGCAGCCGGACCGTTTTCCGGTCGCGGCGTGCGGCGACGGCGGGTTTCTCATGGGTATCTCGGAGCTCGAAACGCTTGTCCGACTGGATATCAAGATGCTCGTCGTCGTATACAACGATCACGCTTACGGTGCCGAAGTTCATTTCTTCGGGCCGGACGGCTATCAGACGGATATCGTCACGTTCCCGGAGACCGATATTGCCTCCATCGCAACGGGATTCGGCTGCGATGCGATCACGGTTCGCACGCAGGAGGACCTGCGCGAGCTTGCGGCCCGGGTTTCGAGAGGGCTGGAGCGCCCCCTCGTCGTCGACGCAAAGGTCATCGGCTTCAGTTCCTGGTGGCATCGAGCAGCAATGCTCAACCACTGACGAGCACATGACCGATACCGAGGACACAATGGTGCGCGAGAACAACTCCGGCGAGATCCTCATCATCGTCGAATCACACTTCGGGAACACGGTGGCACTGGGCGAAGCGATGGCCGCTGCGTTGTGCGCCAACGGTGTGCACTGCGTAGTCCGGCTCGCCCACGAGGCCACCTCGACGCTGTCCGAAGGCGTCCATACGCTCGTGGTCGGCGCGCCCACCCACAACGGAATGCTGTCCACACCCGCCACCCGCAAGCGCGCGGCGGGTATCGGTGCCAAGGATTCGACTGATACACAGGGTGTCCGCGAATGGTTGGCCAAGGTCGAGCTCACTACGAAACCGGATATAATCCTGTTCGACACGGTCGAAAGTAGCTGGGGGGAAGCGCCTTCGGCAGCAGACGAAGCTTTCTTCCTGAGCGGCGTCCAACGGTACACGTCCGTCACACGAGGATTGTCCTTCTCTGTCGGGGGAGTAGCCGGTCCGTTGTGCTCTGGTGAGCTGGTTCGAGCCCGGAGCTGGGCGCTCGGTGGCTTTGCTGTGACTCGTCGATGACCTGATGCCGGCTGTACGGCGCTCGGTCGAAGAAGTGAAATGGAACGGGAGTCTGCCATGTTTCGTTCGGATGCTGCAGAGCGCGCGATAGTCGATATTGCCGCAGGCCGGCCAATTGTTCTGGCCGATGAAATAGGCGGTGAGTGGAGTGGAGATATTCTCTTCGCCGCAGAAAACTCCACCGCCAAGACAATGGCATTCACCGTCCGACATACCAGCGGTTTGGTGTGTGCAGCGACGCCGGGCGAGCTACTCGACCGGTTGAAGATTCCGCTGATGAGTTCTGCTGGTGGGCAATCCGCGTTCACCGTGTCATTCGATGCTGCTTCCGGCGTATCGACCGGAATCTCGGCAACCGACCGCGCTCGTACCGTGCGCGTGCTGGCAGACCCGAGTGCGACGGCAGAGGATTTTCATCGTCCGGGTCATGTAATGGCGCTGAGATCCTGCGCCGGTGGAGTTCTCGGCAAGCACGGCCGTGCAGAGGCGGCGGTGGATCTTGTTCGGTTGGCAGGGCTGGCTTCGGTCGGGGTCTTGGCCGAACTGGTCAATGACGACGGGACGGTGAAACGTGATGCGCAGCTGCGCGAATTCGCTCGAATGCAGAATCTGTCGGTAGTGTCGATCGCCTCCCTCGTCGAATTTCGTAGAAAAAGGGAAGTTCTGATCGATCGAGTGGCCGCAACCCGGCTGCCGACGCGCCATGGGCTATTCACGGTATTCGGGTACCGACGAGCGCATAGCGGAGATGAGATTGTCGCCCTGGTGAGAGGCTCTGTGGCGGGTCCTCGGTCGGTGGTCACCCGCATCCACCGCGAGTGCCCGGTCGGTGATGTGTTTCGAACAATCGGGTGCCGGTGCGCGGCAAATCTGGATGTCGACCTGGCCCGACTGGCTGCTGCTGATGCTGGTGTGCTGATCTACTTACGACGCTCAGGAGGCTCTGGAATCGGTGGGACGTGCCCGACAGTCGATGGAAGCGTCTGCGACGAAGTCGGTCAGATCCTCCGCGACCTCGGAGTGAGCGCGGTTGAGGTCGACGGTTCCAATGCCGCTGTCACCGTTCATTTGAGAGCCGCGGGGTTCGAGGTATTGCACTGACCCCATCGAAAACCCTCACCGGTAATACCGTTGCGCGTGAAGTTGTTGCTGTCCTTGTCCAACGATCATCGCCGAAAGGTGAAGTTGCCGCACTACTCAGCATTCACAATGCGGGTTTTACGACGACGCGGCCGCCATTGGACCTGGTCTGCCAGTACAGCAGCGAGCAGAATGACTCCGGTGATGATCTGCTGCCAGAACGTGGGGACATCGGACAGACTCAGTCCGTTTTGGAGCACCCCGATGAAGAGCACGCCCAACATTGAACCGCCGACGCCGCCGACTCCGCCGGCGAGGGCTGTTCCGCCGATGAGGATGGCGGCCACGGCATTGAGGGGGAGCGTGTTGTCAGGCGATGGCGTCGATGCACCAATTCTTCCTACTGCGATCACGGCAGCAAGGGCAGCCATTCCTCCTGCGACCGCGTACACGGTAATATGAGTCCGGGCGGTCCTGATGCCGGAAAGCTTTGCGGCCGTCATACTTCCACCGACTGCATAGACGTCACGACCGAAATAGGTTCTGTTCTGCACAAACGAGAACACCAAGAGTGCGCCGATCATGATGAATATCGGCATCGGTAGTCCGAAGAACTGATCGATTGCGATCAGGTTCACCGCGTCGGACTGCACGAACTGCGCCTTGGTTCCGGACCACAGGCTGACTACACCCGTCAAGGCCGTCATCGAGGCCAGCGTCACGACGAACACATTGAGACCGAAGTACCCGACCATAAGGCCGTTGGCCACCGCGCCGACGAGAGCGCCGAAGACAATTGTGAGGAGAATGGCAACGATTCCGGGCACTCCCTGATCGAGCGTCGTCGCCAGGAATACTCCGCAGAGCGCGACTACGGCACCGGAGGACAGGTCGATCCCGCCACTGATCTGAACCAGAGTGGCACCCAACGTGACCAGCCAAAGGACGGACATCGAGGTTGCGATATTGATGAGGTTGGTCTGATTGAGAAAATTGTCTTGATAGACCGACATGAAGACGATGAGAAGGACGAGCAGGATGAGGACGGGTCGAAACAACCGCGTCGTTGCCCATGCCTGGCTCAGAATATTGCTTGTCGCAGTCTCGTGTTCGGGCTTTACGGTGCGCTCGTCGGTGGTGCTCACAACTGTCCTCCTGCGGCTACGGTCGCGATAGCAACCTCGGTCATATCGTGGGATTCGAAGCGGCGGACAATCGCGCCGCGGTACATGACTACGATCTCGTCGCACAAATCGATGAGCTCGGGGACCTCGGACGAGGACACCAGCAGAGCGAGGCCGCCGTCGGCTGCGTCGCGTAGCGCCGCGTGCAGTTCGGCCTTGGCCGCCACGTCGACGCCGCGGGTCGGCTCGTCGAGTAGAAGAACTCTGGGTTGTGAGGCCAGCCATTTGGCGAAGAGGACCTTCTGTTGGTTTCCCCCGCTCAACGATCGCACCGGCATTGCCGCAGAGGCGAATCGGAGTGCGAAGGTTGCCACCGCGCGCGCGACCAGTCCGGATTCGGTTCGCCCTTTGATGATGTTCCAGCGGGCTGCGGAATGGGTGCTCACCATCGCGGCGTTCTCGGTGATGGACATCGACAGGACGAGGCCTTGTAGTTTGCGATCGGGTGGGACGTAACCGATCCCGGCAGCGATCGCCGTACGCGGTGAGCGTTTCCCGCTCTGAGTTCCGAGAATATTCAGGGCACCACCGGTGACGTCGCGACTACCGAAGATCACTTCGAGGAGCTCGCTTCGTCCCGACCCTTCCAACCCCGCAACTCCGATGATGCGTCCGTGGTGGAGTTCGAGATCGACTCCGCGCACGACCTCTGCGGAATCGACCCGGTCGAGCCGGACTGCTGCAGTGTGATTCGGGTTCGCGAATCGACGTCGGCCGCTGTCGGAATTCACCTTCGCCATCTCGGTCCCCACCATTGTTGCAACGAGAGAATCCGGAGTGAAGTGCGAAGTCGGACCGCTCGCGATCGTCAGGCCGTTCCGCATGACCGTCACGGCGGACGATATCTCGAACACTTCCGGTAGACGGTGCGAGACGAACACGATGCTGACCTCACTGTCCGCAAGGGTGCGCAGCGCCGTGAAGAGTTCCTTTACTTGACCTTCGGTCAGTGAGCTCGTCGGCTCGTCGAGAATCAAGATGCGGCTGTTCAAGGAGATGGCGCGCGCGATTTCCACCATCTGCTTCTGGTCGGGCCGCAACGTACCGACAATTTGCGCGGGATCGTAATGGATTCCGATCCTTGACATCACCTCGGTCGCACGACGGCGTGATTCCCGCCAATCCACCATTCCGTGGGTTCGCGCGAGGCGACCAAGAAGAATGTTCTCCGCGACCGTGAGGTGTTCGGCGACGGCAGTCTCCTGTGACACCATTGCGATTCCGTGTCTCACTGCATCGGCCGCATCATGAAACCGAAGGGGTCGGCCGTCGATGAGGATCTCGCCGGCGTCGGGTTGGATTTGGCCGGAAAGAACTCCGAGCATCGACGACTTTCCGCATCCGTTCTGTCCAATGAGGGTGTGAATTACCCCGGACCGTTCGACGACGAGTGAAGCGCCTCTGAGAGCAACTGAGCCTCCGTAAGATTTTTCGATGCCCCGGAGTTCGAGCAGCGGAACGCCGCCGCCCGTAGTACCGGACTCCGGTTGCTGAGTCGGTGCGAGTCCCGCCACCATCACCACGTCCTTCTTGTCGATCGTTGTCGATGCATATGGGCGTCAGTAATGTCTGGGGTAGACCGAGTGACCAGTGCGAAGAGCGTGGCGCGGGTGCATCGCTTCAGTCGAACCAGACGGCCTGGTCGAGATTATCGGCCGACACGATGTACGAGGGGACCACGATGTACGGCTCGATCGGTACACCCTGTTCGGTGACGGCTTTGTACGCGGCTATGGCGGACTGCTTTCCGATTGCCTCGAAGGGCGTGCGATATGCGATGTCGACGCGTCCCGCCTCGATTGCGTCGCCGGTAATAGATTGGCCGGCGCTAGGATTGATGACCATGGCGTCGGACCCCTGCGTTGCCACAGTCGTGCTGAGAGCAACCGATGACTGGTCATTATACGCGGCAATGACATCTACATTCGGATACTTCGTCAGAATCGTCGATGCTGCAGTGCTGTAACCGGAAGGCGTGTCGTCAGTGGAGTCGACATTGCCGAGGTACTCGAGTCCCATTTCTTCAGCCCAGAATTGTTCGCGCTCAACCAGATAAGAGAGCACTTTTACTGGGAGGCCGAGCCCCATGGTCGCGAAGCTGGCTCCTGGGGTCTCGTCGGCTACCGCCTTCACCGTTCGGTATGCGGAGTAGTCGAAGCCTTGGGATATCGATGCCACTGCGCCCGCAACGGTGTCCTCCGGCCCGGCCGATCCGATTACGGTGACGAACGGGATTCCTTTCTCTTTTGCCTGTGCGATCGACGGAGACAACGCTTCGGCGAATACCGGGCTACAGATGATCGCATCGACTCCTGCCGCCAACAGCTCGTTCATTTGGCTGACTTGCTTCTGTGGGTCCAGCTGCGCATCTTTCGGGACGAAGCTTCCACCGAGCGAGGTCACTTCTGCCTCGATCGCATCTTGTATCGCCACCAGCGACGGTTGAGCCGTACTGACACCGAGGTAACCCACGGTGAACGACGCGTTCGGTGTGATCGTCGGATCGGCGAGAGTCTGGAAACGTCCTGCATCGGGCCCCGTGTAGTCAGTCGGTACTTCGACCGAAAGCTTGCTGACCACCGAGGTTTTCGTTTCGCTGGCTGTGCCGTTGCTGCAGCCGATCAGCGCGGTGACCGCCACGGCTGAAACGGAGCAGATTCGCAACACTTTGCTCGTGATCATCATTCGTCCATTCGATGCGTAGGCAGTGGTGTTCGGGTAGTAGAGTGCGACTGTACTTGATCTTCGCATATTTGATCAAGTAATATCTCAAGGAGGTCAGTTTTACTCGACCGCCCCTCCTCAATGTCCCGATTCGAGGGAAAAGGGTCGTTGTGCAGTCAGGAGAGGTGTGCAAACCTGCGTTGCAGACGCACGCACCATTATCGCCCGTACCGGTCCACTGAAATTGGGAGTTCCTATGCAGATCGCGATTGTTCTCTACCCGGGTTTCACGGCACTCGATGTCGTCGGACCCTACGAAGTACTCAAGCTCATGCCCGACGCGGAGGTTCGCTTCGTGGCGCACGAGGAAGGCCCGGTGCTCGCCGATAGCGGCGCGCTGTCAATACTGGCAACAGGCACTTTCGCCGATGTCGAACGGCCGGATATCGTATTGGTGCCGGGGAGCTCGAATTCCACCACGGCCGCAATGGAGGACCCCGTCCTGCAGGAGTGGCTTGTCAAGGTGCACGAAACCACCACGTGGACAACGTCTGTGTGTACAGGAGCTCTTGTCATCGGTGCCGCAGGTATCCTCCGAGGACTTCCTGCTACGACGCATTGGACAGTGCAGGACCAGCTTGCAGATCTCGGAGCAGAGTCGCGACCGAACGATCGCATTGTTCGTGATGGAAAGGTCGCCACGGCAGCGGGAGTCTCGGCGGGAATAGACCTGGCGTTGTGGCTGGCCGGCGAAATTTGTGGGGAGGATCGAGCTCGGATGATCCAATTGGTGATCGAATACGACCCGCAACCACCGTTCGATTCCGGCCACCCGCGGAAGGTCACCGAAGACTTCATCAACAGAACGTTCGAGGCCATGGTGCCGTGATGGATCCTGCGAAATTGCGTCTTTTCCAGTGTCTCGGCGGTTGATGTCGGATTCCGGGTGCCCAGCGACCGAGGCCAAGGCGCTGAACGGGATTGGTTTGCCCAGGCCAGGCCCGACCAGGTCAGGGTCTCGGTAGCTTTCGGTGCAGCGGGTTGGTGCTGCTCGACCTCCTGGCTCCACCCCCTGGGAGTGAGCGAACGGTGGAGGGCGACTCTGCGGTAGCACGCGTTGCGTCATGCAAACGCATTTCTCGCGTGTTCCCGCGACCGAGCGCGGGCGCGCTTATTGTCCGCCGCGCGGAGGTGGAGCAGATATGGCAGGGGACCTCGAGTGGAATGTGGTTCATCGGATGCTGTTCTTCGGTTGGTTCGCATCCGCCTGAGCAGCGGAAGGTGTAGGTCGGCATAAGATCATTTTAGCGCGGGATGTATCGATGTGCACGACTCTTCCGGAGAGGTTCGAGACGTTTCGTAATTAAACAGGAACCTGGAAGATACACTGACGCAAAAGAATTAAACTAACGTGATACTGAACCGCGCAGCGAGGAGATCCATGCCCGAGCTTCTTTTTCCCCTGGATTCGTCCAAGAGTTTCACCGAACAAAAATTGGTAGGACACAACCGGTGGCACCCCGACATTCCCGCCGCTGTGACGGTCAAGCCCGGTGACAGTTTCCGAGCCCATTGCCGTGAGTGGTTCGACGGCGCGATCCGGAATGACGACTCGGCCGATGACATACGCAATGCCCCCCTCAACAACGTTCACACGTTGTCCGGTCCGTTCGCTATCGAAGGCGCTGAACCGGGAGACCTCCTGATCGTCGATATTCTCGATATAGGTCAGATACCGCAGGAGGATTCGGGTCCGCTCGCAGGACAGGGATGGGGTTACACCGGTATCTTCGCGAAGCGCAACGGCGGCGGCTTTCTGACCGATCAGTTCCCTGACGCGTACAAAGCCATCTGGGACTTTTCCGGTCAGCAGGCAACGTCGCGCCATGTGCCACACGTCCGGTTCACCGGCATGGTTCACCCGGGCTTGATGGGCACAGCGCCGTCTCACGGCCTGCTGGGAAGATGGAACACGCGCGAAGCGGTGTTGATTGCCACAGACCCCGACCGTGTTCCTCCACTGGCTCTGCCACCGGAACCGGACGGCGCGATCCTGGGATCGCTGACGGGTGCCGATTTTGCACGGGTCGCCGGCGAGGGGGCCCGTACTGCGCCGCCACGAGAGAATGGCGGGAACCAGGACATCAAGAATCTGACAAAGGGATCACGGATCTTCTATCCGGTCTTCGTTTCCGGTGCCAACCTGTCTTTCGGCGACCTCCATTTCTCCCAGGGTGACGGTGAGATCACATTCTGTGGGGCAATCGAGATGGGAGGCTTCATCGACCTCCGTGTCGACTTGATCAAAGGTGGAATGGAGACCTATGGGGTGAAAGAGAATGCCATTTTCATGCCAGGGAATACCGACCCGCTCTACTCTGAATGGATCGCTTTCTCCGGAACGTCGGTAACACTCGACGGAGAGCAGCGTTATCTGGACTCGGATCTTGCGTATCAGCGGGCGTGCCTTCATGCGATCGATTACTTGACGAAGTTCGGTTACAGTCCCGAGCAGGCCTACTTGCTTCTGGGATCTGCACCTATAGAAGGACGTCTGTCCGGGGTGGTCGACATTCCGAATTCATGCGCGACGGTCTATATTCCAACCGCAATTTTCGATTTCAGTCTGGAACCGACGTCTGCCGGTCCGATCCGAATCGATCCGGGGATGGGGGCACCCATGGCATCAGGCGATTGAACACTAGTCCAATAGCCCCCCGTGTCGCGTGGGCTCTTCGAGTACGCGACACGGGGTAGGTTCACGCCAGACGCCGTAGGCGCGGTTCGAGGTCAGCCTTGAATAGCTCCAAGAAGCGCCGTTGATCGTGGCCGGGCGCATGGAAGACCAGGTGGTTGAGCCCTGCGTTGATATACGGCTTGATCTTTTCGACTGCTTCGTCCGGGTCGGAAGCAACGATCCATCGCTTCGCGACCTGCTCGATCGGCAATGCGTCGGCGGCCTTCTCCATTTCTATGGGGTCCTCTATAGAATGTTTTTGCTCCGGGGTCAGCGATAGCGGTGCCCAAAACCTGGTGTTCTCCAACGCCGCCACCGAATCAGTGTCGTAGGAGATCTTGATTTCGATCATTCGGTCGATGCTGTCGGTCGATCGGCCCGTTTTTTCTGCTCCTTCCGCTACTGCAGGGATCAATTTTTCGGTATAAAGGCTCATACCTTTCCCTGATGTGCAGATGAACCCATCACCGCTACGGCCGGCGTAACGTGCGACGACGGGCCCGCCGGCCGCGATGTAGACGGGAACTCCACTGTCGGGAACATCGTAGATCGATGCCCCTTTTGTGCGGTAATAGTCGCCTTCGAAATCAACCCGACGCCCACCCCATAATTCACGCATCAGCGACACGGCCTCGCGTAATCGTGCAAATCGTTCTTTGAATTCGGGCCAATCACCGTCGAATCCGGCCGCAATTTCGTTCAGCGCTTCACCAGTACCGACACCCAAGAATATGCGGTCCGGGTACAGGCATGCCATTGTTGCAAACGCCTGTGCGATCACTGCAGGGTTGTATCGAAACGTCGGGGTCATCACGGACGTGCCCAATTGAAGGGTGCTTGTGCGTTCCCCCACGGCGGTCATCCATGCGATAGAGAACGGCGCGTGGCCACCTTCGTGACGCCACGGCTGAAAATGGTCACTTACCGTCGCGGAGTCCATATTCGAGGACTCCGCCAGCACGGCGAGCTCAATAAGTTCGCGCGGACCGAATTGCTCGGCCGAAGCCTTGAACCCTAATTTTAGTTCTCGTGTCACGCTCAACTCCAACTTTCAGAAATCACGTCAACATCCCGCTGCGCTCATCGCAGTATTGTTGTGCGTGTGGGGTTTTCTTTGATCCTAGAGCATCACGTTCTATTCTGATTGCTGTTCGCGCAGTGCGTCGCGTCGTTGAACCGCTCGATGGCTACCTTCGTGCCGGTCCGCGAAAACATCAGCCTCGTCAGAGTGCGCCCACATCGTGGCATGTCTGAAAACGAGGGTTACACACTTAAATAGACATAGTGCGCCGGTTCTGCAATCTTGGGGCAATGTACAACGAGCGTTTGGTGGTGATAGTGGTTTTCGATGGCGTCCAGATGCTCGACGCCATCGGGCCCGCGGAGGTGTTCGCCTCCGCGTCACGGCACAGTGGCTCGGGCACTTACCGCCTTCTGATCGCCTCCCTCGACGGTCTACCGGTCCGATCGGATTCGGGATTGCATCTCGGTGTAGACGTTGCCCTGGACTATGTCGGCGAGCCGGTGGACACCTTGATCGTGGCAGGTGGGCAGGGAGCGGTAGCTGCCGCCGCTTCACGCCAATTGCTCTCGACATTTGCGACGGTAAGTCGGCGGTCGCGTCGTGTTTGTTCGGTGTGCACGGGCGCATTCGTTCTTGCTGCAGGAGGGTGGCTGTCCGGGAAATCGGCGACTACGCACTGGTCGGCCACGCAGGCTTTAGCGCAACAGTTTCCCGATATCTCTGTTGAGCCCGACCGCATTTTTGTCCAGGACGGTGACGTCTTCACGTCCGGTGGCGTCAGTGCAGGGATGGATCTGGCTCTGACACTTGTCGAGACCGATCACGATGCACACGTCGCGCGAGCGGTCGCGCAGGAGTTGGTGCTGTTTCTGCAGCGACCGGGCGGACAATCGCAGTTTTCCGAACATCCGGTTCATCGAATTCCTGCGAAATCCCCGCTTCGGGCGGTCGTCGACACTGTGGTCGCGGAGCCGGCCGCCGATCACCGGCTGGTTCAGATGGCCGCGCGCGCCGGTGTTTCCGAACGTCACCTCACTCGGCTCTTCCGCCTCCATGCGGATATGACTCCAGCTGAGTTCGTGGAACGGGTACGGATCGGAGTCGCGCGCGAGCAGCTCGAACGGACCACACTCGGAATGAACACGGTGGCCACTCGTAGCGGGTTCGGAAGTAGCGAGACGCTACGACGAGCTTTTATCCGCACCCTTGGAGTACCCCCCTCGGAGTATCGGCAGCGTTTCAGCACCGCAGGCCTGATATCCGCTCGAACGAGACAAATCTCTTGAGTCGGAGGATCGGACGTCGGGCCGGGGCGGAGTTCCTGAGCATCGCAACCTGATAGCTATTCAGCACGATCGGCTAACGAAAAGGGACCTGTGCGTGACGTTCGGGTTCGGGTTGGGTTCGAAACTGGGAATCACGAGCGGCAAGTTGTTGTAGTAGTGCGTTCGATACACCCGGTAGCTGAAAATATTCATCGGCAGAGATTGGTGCAGCCCAATCACTTTCGTGGATATCACGTGAATGCACCATGGAACACCAGGCCGAAATCAGCTGCTTGTGTTCATCCGCAATAGCTTCGGACATTTCGATGAGTGTCTGCCATTGCTGGATCGTCACGCCGTGATGCGATCGATCGATCAGACCGACCGCACGAACGATGTCCACGAACCGCGTCGAGCTCGGTGGGCCGATGGTGCGGACGACGCCGGAGACAGGTGACTTCAGCGCCAGCTCCACGATCGCCGCTGTGACGTCGTCGACGCAACTGAGCGGCTCAGCGATATCGACGACAGGATAGAAGCCGGTGACCGCACACGCCCGCAAGACGGTCCACAGAGCGTCCTCGGTATTGACTGCACCCGCTTTTCGCGGACCAACCACCCGCCCAAGACGGATGATCGAGCTCGGCAAACCAGCGAGTCCTGCTTCGCGGACGATTTCCTCGGCAATAGCTTTGCTAGCCAAATATCCTGTCAGGTCCTGGCTTTCGATGAACTCGAGGGTTGTCCCATCAAAAGCGACGCCAATGGTGGAGATTTGGTGAAACACGGCCCCGCCGCTGTCACGGCACAGTGCAAGCATGTCGGATACCGCGACAGTATTGACCGGTCTTACGCTCGTGTAGGGCCGTAGAGGGCTCACTACCGCGGCGCAATTGGTTACGAAGGTCGCCTCAAGCGCAAGGACTGGTCGCTCGTCTCCGTTCGCATCGACTCGTACGAGGGCTTGATCTTTGGCACGCTCGACCCCGAATCGGAGTCGCTGGACGACTATCTCGGCGACTTCCGGTTCTACTTGGACCTTTATCTCAAGCACGGGGAACAGGGCTGCGAGGTACACGGTCCGCCAGACCATTGGCTTGCAAATACAGATTGGAAGATCTGTGCCGAAAACTTCGCAGGCGACGGATATCACACCCCTGTCGCGCATCAATGGGGTTTCCACCTCGGCTACTTCCCGTCCTCCGGGGCGACACACAGCCAGGGCTGGGCCGCGAGTGTGCCAGGGCGTGGGCACGGAGTTGGGTTGGGCCACAGTCCCAACTTCCCTCCGTTCGGGGGCTTTCCTCCTGAACTCGCCGAGGAGATGAAGGGTGTTTTCAGCCCTGAACAGACTGAGGTGTTCTCGAAGGTTCGGACCGCCGTCGGTACCGTATTTCCTAATCTGTCGTTCCTGATGCAGCCGTTCAGTTTGGTGCCGGGCGAGCCCGGTGTGCGATTCGTGACAATGCGCCTGTACCACCCTGTCGGACCGGGGCGAATGGAAATGTATTCGTGGTGCCTCGTCCCCAAGGGTGCATCACAGGAATACAAGGAAGCGGCATATCGCGCGTACACACTGGCTTTCGGCCAGGCCGGAACCTTCGAGCAGGACGATTTCGAGAATTGGGCAAAGGTGACGCGATCAGCGGCGTCAACGATGGTCAAGGATGTCGATTTCCCGTATTCGATGGGAATGGACAGCGTACCGGACCCGGACTTCCCCGGACCCGGTCGCGTCGTCACCCCGTACGTGAACGACACCAACTTCCGTAATCTATGGTCCCGCTGGGGCGACTACCTCGCGAAAGAGGTGTGACCGCGATGCCTAAGACAGAGTCGGTACCGCGCGAAATCGTCTGGGATATTCAAGAGTTTCTCTACCGAGAAGCTCTCGCTGTCGACGAGCGGCGTTTTCGCGACTGGTTGGCATACCTCACCGTCGACATCCGATATGAAGTTCCGGTCCGGGTAACGCGGGAAGCGTTGGCGGAATGGGAGTTATCCCCAACCTCGCGAATCTTCGACGACGACCGAGAGACGCTGGAAGTACGGGTCCGTCGCCTCGAAACCGATTTCGCTGGGCTGAGCAGCCCCCGTCACGAACACGCCACTACGTCACGAACGTTCTCGTCGACCACACCGAGGTTGAGGGTGAATATCTCGTCTCTTCGAACTGCTTGATATACCGCAGTCGCGGTGACGATCCCAATCCGAGTCTTTACTCGATGTTCCGCAAGGACACCGTTCGGCTCACGGAGGACGGATGGCGACTGGCACGCAGATGGGCGGCATTCGACCAAGCCCTGATCAATGCGCACAATCTCTCGATATTTATCTGACAGCGAGGTCTGAAATGAACGACGACGCACCCGAACCAATTTTCGAGAGTCCCGAAATCGGCGAAGTATCGGAATACCCGACGCACGGTAGATCCGAGGGTCCCATCGTCATCGCCAACGAGTTCGCGGACGTCGTCGTTCGGAAGGTCGCAACGAGGAACGGCGTACGGCTCGACATCTGGTCGCCGAGGCGGGGAACCAGAGTGCTGCTCGACGCGGTGGCGTTGGACTGCCTCAGTTTTCAAGAACCCAGCCTCATCTCCGGATTGTTGTCGAGGAAGCCGCAATGACCTCGGCGGACAACCGATTGACCGGCTGCAATATCCTGGTCCTCGGTGGCGGTTCGGGGATCGGTCGCGGCGCCGCAGAGGGCTACCGTAGAGCGGGCGCTCACGTGACCGTGGTGGAACGGTCGGCGCAGAACGCACGAAGGCTGTCCCAGGAAGCCGATGTCTCCGTCATCGTCGGCGATGCCACATCCCCCGCCGTAGTGGGGGATGCGATTCGATCGGTTGTGGAGTCGCGAGGGTCGATCGACAACCTGACCTGCTGCGTCGGAGTCTTCGACCACTACGCCTCGCTTCGCACTCTGACCGACCAGGAATTCGAGCAGGCCGCCGAAGAGATGTGGCGCGTGAACGTGCTGAGCACGCTCCACTCGGTCAAGCAGGCCTGGGCGTCGTTACAAGAGGCTGGGGGCTCGGTGACACTGACGTTGTCCGAGTCGGCCTTTCACCCCACCGGGGGCGGCGTCCTGTACGCCGCCTCGAAGTGGGCACTGCGTGGCGCGGTGTCCCATCTCGCTACCGATTTTGCACCCCGGGTGCGGGTGAACGGAGTCGCTCCCGGCGGTACGACGGGCACGGCGTTCTCCGGATTGCAAGCGCTCCGGCAGGACCACGTCACAGTTGACGCGGTCGAAGGCCGTGAGGAGCGAATCGCGGGAGGTTCGTTGATGGGTTTCGCAGCCACCCCGGACGATCACGCCGCGGCGTACGTCTATCTGGCCGATCCGGTAGGAGCCCGTGTGGTGACCGGAACAGTCATCAATTCCGATGGCGGGCACGGGCGGTGAAACCCGGACTCATGTGGATGCGGTTTCTGAAGCTTATGCGATTCGGGTCTTACTCGAGGCTGATCGACGCGCCTGAAACCATGCCACCCCCACTGAGCGCAATCTCAGGATGGGCGGTCGCCCATGGAGCCGTAGGTAGCTATGTATACGTTGCGCCACAGTAGGAACTACTTCGTCTGCATGGCGGGCAGGTCGTCGTGGCGTTCACGCCACCCTCTCGACTCAAATCGCTCTTGATGTGTTCCGCAACAATGAAATACGACTCGAAAGGACAATTTTTTGACCACGTCCAACGCTGCTACCGACACCGCACATGATCCACTCGTATCGATACCACCCATCGGTAATTTGAGTAGCCGACGCGACTCCGGACCGGAGGGAACACCATCTCTCCTAGGTTCTCAAATGCTTGAATTGGCACGCCGATGGGCACCCTACGGCGGCGTGGAAACGGGCCAGGCTCTCGTTGAGTTCGGGCTCGATAGACCCCAGTTTTATGCTCGGGTACAGCTTATCCGTGAGGAACTCGAGGGATGAGCCTGAATCGGAACTGTGCCGTGGCCGGTCACCCGCATAGAGATTGCCGGCCAGATAAGGGTTGGTTGAGTGGCACCAAGATTGGAAAGCACATCTGGTCGAGCGAGGGTATCACCGCATATCCGGATGGGTGGTCAAGCCATTCCCGGCATCCGGCGGTTTGAATCTGATGGCTTGAGATGGCCGCAGATACTGCGCTTCACGAGTAGCAGTTCCGCATACTGGAAGAGATGGAGCGAGGCCTTGAAGGGAGTGTGATTTGGTGTAATCGATATCCGATGATGCGTGGCATACCAAGCCAGGTACTACGTGAGGCGACGATGACCCGTCCTGCTGACCTAACAAAACAAAAATCCTCGACTCACCCTCGACTGGATTCCTGTCAACGTGTCGACGGTGTAGATCTAGGGTTCACTTACTCACGCGAACGAGGCCACAACGGCGCATCGGAGCAATGTCTCCTCCCATCGGCCAGAGCGCATGGAAAAAGCGTTTATCAACTAACGGCACCGTTGTCGCAGGTGAAAGGAGATATCTCCATCTAAAATTTTAGCTTTAAGTCGTTAAATTGCTGTAGGTCGGGGCGGGAGGTGAGAAGAATGCCCAAATATCAGTCGACCGGAATTCAAAGATTTCACAGGTGCTGCCCAGCCTGTGGTAAGCCATGTCTCGGAGAAACGGTGCGGCGAAGGCTATCCGCCAACGAGCACATCACAAACGACTACGCAGCATGTGCGTCCTGTACGTGGGAAGGATTTGCCGACATGACCCGTCCATGCAAGTTGCCATAACCTCGATTCTCTCGCTCACCGCACAAAGATCCGGCCAGGCGATGCAGGTCGGTCGTTCATCGACATCGGTTTACTCTTTCGCTCGGTCTACGGACACCCCAGGCCCGGCGAGCTACAGGCTGCTGACCCCTGATGCTGGATGCTATGACTTATGCGTCGACTTGGTGACCGAGTGAGACAGCGCTGTTCGGCTTACTTGAACTGTGCGGTTGCCCCCGTATAGTGGACACCGAGCTAGCAGGGCCATAGGTTCCGCAGGAAAGATGTCCTCGTGTCCCTCAAACGCAGGGAGTTCACGACCGAGCACAGAGTCGAGGCCGCACGTCGGCTGATCGATTCCGGCCGCACCATCCCCGAGGTCGCCCGTGAACTGGCTATCAACGAAGCATTGCTCGGACGCTGGGTCGCCGACGAACGCCGCCGTATCGAAGCCGCCGGCGTATGAGTGATCAGCCGCTGACCGCCGCGGAGCGCACCTAGTTCTCTCGGCTTAGCAAGCAGGTTTACGAGTAGGAGAAAGACATCGCGTTCTTAAAAAGTGTCCGCGTACTTCGCAGCAAATCAACAAAAAGTAGCAATCATGGACGACGCTTCCTACCTAGGTGACTGATACGTCGGAGCGCCGCGAAACGCTGTATGTGGATAGAAGATGGGTCCAATGGCATTCGATCGATCCAGACCGACAGTCATCGTAGGCGGCGGATGCTGCTGCGGCACTGCTGACAAGCATCTGGACATCGACCACGACGCCGAACTCGAGAGTTTGCGTCACCTGGTCGATGGTGTCGCTGACTTTCGGGTCACCGAGTGCGTTGGACCATGCGAACGATCGAACGTTGTCTTGGTTGCCCCATCGAGATACGGACATCGAACCGTTGGCAGACCAACGTGGCTCGGTTTCGTTCTGGGCGTAGGAATGAAGGAAGAGATTGCAGGTTGGCTCTGCAACGGAGGACCGGGGCTTGCCGAGATTCCGACGCCTCTTGCTTCGCACTGCTTCGAGCGGCGTCAAAAATAAGCTCAGGGTGCGGACTTCCCTACCGGTGTACCGCAGCGTCGCTGCGGTCAGTTGTTCCGCCGAGTCCGTCTAATAAGTCGCCGAAACTCTCAGTCGCGCAATTGCGTTCGTCGACGCAAACAAGCCCTACCTGAGTACCAATTGCGGTATGGCCCCACTCGCTCGACGCGTCGCGCGAGACAAGATGGTCGCGCTCGCAGCTGGCACGGAACTCCTGCGACGTCGGTTGTCGGAGTAATTTCCGTGATCCGGCCACATCCGAGTCCGGATGGCATCGGCGCTGTGGGTGCCTGTGCTGCTGTGGACGAACTGCTGGATTCGTGCGTCTCGTAAATAGCGCCTACACCACGGCGTAGGCTTTCTCCGCGTTGCCGTGGGACAGCCCGCGAGCGATGGTGTCCCGGGTCAACAGCCGCATCACGACGCCGGCCACGAGCACGAGGCCCTCGCTGACGGGCAGTGCCCAAATCAGGCCGGTCACGCCGAACTAGAGGCCGGCGAGGACGACGATCGGGATGACCACGACTCCTTAGGGCGTCGACGTGATCGTCGCCGGAAGTATTCGTCCGGTGGCCTCGAACAGCGAGGTGATGAGGCCGGCGAAGCCGTTCAAGACCATCGACAGAAATTGCGCCGTGATGATGGTGGCACCGAGCACAATCCGGTGCAGTACAACTGATGTCAGATTCGACTGCAATTCTGAATGTCATTACTGATCGGACTGCCCAGCCTGTTCGGCAGCTCGGAATGAGACCAATTCGAGTCGAGGTCTCGCAGTCGGCACCTGGCTTGTCCGACTCGATGTCGATGGCCGATCGTGTTATCGCGACTGACTCGAGTCCGCTCGACGTTCCTCCGAGCCGTGGAAGCGATCATCGGAGTGTTGTTCCGGAATGCGACGCGCACTTGATTCGATCAGGTGCGGGGGAGTTCGATCGACAAGTCGTGCCGGAACAGATTGCCGGGATCCCACGCCGCCTTGATCTCCTGCAGCCTCGAGTAGTTGTCCCCGTAGTACAGCGTGGACCACGGTACCCCCGAGGTGTTCCAGGCGGGATCTTTCAAGTCGGAGTCCGGATAGTTGATGTAAGCGCCGGCGTTGGCGTCGTTCGGTACCGGAACGCCGCCGGTGTCGGCGTAGATGTCGCGATACATGTTTCGTGACCACTCGACATGGGCGGCCTCGTCCGCGGGATTACGCCAGGCAGCGACGAAAACGACCTTCATGAACGAATTTCGGGTCGGCATCGCCGTCGCGTCTGCGGATCGGTCGTTGATTGCACCACCGGCAGGGAAGAGCTCGATCCCCGAGTCCAGGCTCTGAAAACGGGGGTCCGACAGATACCTGTGCAGGGTGCGCAGCTGCTCGTCGGTGTGTGCCCGACGCAAATTCGCACTCTTGTATTTGCCCGAGAACGGTGCCCGGCCACGGGGTGCCGACAATTGTGTCGAAACATCCATGAACGGTCCTTGCGAAGCGGGCACCGCGACCGGTGGTGGCCGCACACCCTCGCCCAGTGCGGCGACGAACTCGTCGAGCAGCGCGCGTGAGTTGGGCAGGTCGGCATCGAGCCGTGGGGTGAGCTGGCACAGGTGTGCGCTGGCGAAGAACTGCGCGTACAGGCTCGCGAACCTCGACCCCGGTTCGCTGTTGCGCTCGAAGAATCGCTGAAAATTACCGACGAACCGCACGAAAGCGTCTTCGCTGACCACGGGCAGTACGACCTGTGTGCTGAGAAGGTTCGCCGGAGGGGTCGGTAGGGCCAGTGTGGGATCCGACCCGTCCGCGTCGTGCGTGCGGAGGAGGTAGCGGGTCACGACCCCGAAGTTTCCTCCGCCGCCGCCCGTGTGCGCCCACCACAGATCCGTGTTCCGACCGTCGCGAGTTGCCAGGACGGACGAGGCACGGCCGTCGGCGTCGACGATGACAACTTCCACGCCGTAGATGTGGTCGACAACAGACCCGAAGGCGCGCGACAGGGGACCGAAGCCGCCTCCCGCGGCGTGGCCTCCCATGCCGACGCCCAGGCAACTTCCTCCGGGTAGCGACACACCCCAGCCTCGGTATAGCTGCTCGTACACTGTGCCCAGATCCGCTCCGGCCCCGACGGAGAAGGCGTTGTTTTCTGCATCGAACTCCACGGTTGTGAGCCGACTCAAATCGATGATGGCCTGAGTGGAGGCGTTGTCGACGAAGCTCTCGACGCAGTGTCCACCCGATCGGACGGCGATGCGCAGACCGCGCGCGACCGCTGTCTCGACCGCGGACACGGTCTCTTCGGTGTTGGTAGGCACGAAAAGAGTTTCGGGATTCGCGAGGAATCTCGGGTTGTAACCGCGCTGCAACAACCGCACGAATTCCGGGTCCGGAGGGCTCAATTGCGTGATGGTTGTCGACGCGACGAGCGGATCGGCGGACGCACCGAAGGGACGCAGGTTCGGCAGTGCACCACCGGCCAAGGCGGCTGCACCGAACAGCAGGTGGCGTCGCGTCAGTTTGGGCATCGCACGAGTGTACTTCCGACGCGTACGCAATCGGTCGTTGCTCGTCGTCAGTCGAACAGTAGATCGGCTGACGCAGGCACCGATCGGTCTGCGGTGCACGTATCCCTGTGCGCAGTCGCATGAACCTGGCAACAGCCCCGAGTGCAGCTATGTCGAGCGAGGTCATGAGTGTCACTTTTCTGTTTGACGTCGAGGCAGCAGGTGTAGATCGAGGACGTTCGACGGCGGACATGGCACCACAACGGTGCTCGAGTCGCCCGGTCTGTCGAGGTGCCCCGGTCATCCGTCGTTCAGTGCCGGGCGGCGGAACTGGTATCGGGGTCGGGGCGGTGCCCGGGTCGGGATGGTGTTCTGCCTGCTCTGGAACGGGAGCGCAGGTAGTCGACGGCGATCGGGAGTATCGACAGGACGACAACCCCGATGAGGATGACCTCGATGTGGTTGCGCACGAACGGGATTCCGCCGAGTAGGTAGCCGAGCGCAGGTACGCCGACACCCCATACGACGGCCCCGATGACGTTGTAGACGAAGAACGTTCGGTATCTCATGCCCGACGCCCCCGCCATGACGGGTGCGAGTGTCCGGACGACGGGAACGAACCTGGCGAGTACGACAGTGCGGGCACCGTAGGTGTCGAAGAACGACTGCGCGCGTGCTAGCTGTGCAGGGCCGAGCCGTTTGGCACCGGGGCGGTCGAAGACTGCAGGCCCGGCTGCGCGGCCGATCAGGTAGCCGCACTGATCGCCGAGTACGGCTGCGATCGGCGCGGACACTAGGATCACCCACAGTGGAACGAACGGATCGGCCTGCGCAACGAGCACTCCTGCGGTGAAGAGCAGAGAGTCGCCGGGGAGAAAGAACCCGATCAGTAGACCGGTCTCGACGAACAAGGCGACGAGCAGCCCGATCAACCCGAATGTCGCGACGAGGGTGCCCGGGTCGAGGACGCCGCCGGTCAATCCCATCGTCACAGCGAGATCCTGTTCATGAGCAGGCGAGGTGGCACCGCATCGGTGGCGCCGCCGGAGTCGAGCCGATGGAGTGCGTAGCTGCCGAGGGTGACCGCGCAGGCTGCGAGGAGCGCGCCGGCGAGAACGTCGGTGAGCCAGTGGACGCCGAGGTACATCCGTGTGCAGGCAACGGCAACGGTGAGAGCGACAGCAATCCCGAGGAGCAGTGTCCGTACCGCCCTCGATCGCCGCGTGCCTGCGAGGAGGGCGAGCATCAGTGACAGGGCAGCGGTCCCGGTGACGTGACCCGACGGGAAGGAGAAATCGGTTTCGAGCATCAACTGGATCGACTGCGGTGGCCGTTCGCGTCCGACGATCATCTTGACGATGGTGCACAGCATCGATGCCGAGGCGACGGTCGCCAGCAGCACCAGTGCAGGGCCGTAGCGTTTGGTTCTCCACACCAGAAGCACCGCGACCACGAGGCCCAACGCGGCGGTCTCGGCGGGGCCACCGGCTGTGGTGACGGCAAGGGCAAGATCATCGAGCGCGTGCGATCGGTGATCGACGAACCAAGTCGCGACAGGTGCGTCGGCCCGAGTCAGCCACCCGTTGCTGTGTACTGCGAAGGCGAGCACCACCACTGCGAACGCGAAGCCGAGCGTGCCGAAGATCGTCGCTCCGGCCCGGTCGGAGCGGACGCGGAGCATGATCCCGGCAGCGAGAAGGCCAACTGCGATCACCAGCCCGGCGATCTCGACGTCGGCGGTCGCGGCTTCGGTGAACACTTCGGTGGCCGTTGCGTGAACGGCGGACATCGATGAGGAGAGGAGCACGCCGATCAGTGTGCCGAGCAGCTCCTGAAGAACCGCTGAGAGCGGCTCGTCGGCGTCGGCGTGGGTCTGTTGTACTTGCGTCACATACACGGACGGAGCTGTCGATGCGGGTTCTGGTGGTCGAGGACGAAGTGCGCCTGGCGGAGATGGTCCGGCGCGGTCTGGTGGCCGACGGGTTCACCGTCGAGGTCGAGCACGACGGTGACAACGGGTTCCACAGTGCCGCGACCGGCGAGTTCGACGTTCTCGTTCTCGACATCATGCTGCCGGGCAGACACGGGTACGACATCGTGCGAGATCTCCGCGCTCAGGGCGTGTGGACGCCGATTCTGATGCTCTCGGCCAAGGACGGTGAATACGATCTGGCCGACGCTTTCGATCTCGGCGCGGACGACTATCTGGTCAAACCGTTTTCCTTCGTGGTCCTAGTTGCGCGCTTACGCGCGCTGGTCAGACGGGGCGCTCCCGAACGCCCCGCCGTGCTTGTTGCCGGCGATCTCGAGTTGGATCCCGCGCGTCACCGTGTCACCCGGGGCGGTACGGAACTGGCGCTGACCCCGCGTGAATACAGCGTGCTCGAGTTCCTGATGCGGCGCAGCGGCGTCGTGGTCACAAAATCCGAGATCGTCCGGTCGGTGTGGGACGTCAACTACGACGGGGACGAGAACATCGTCGAGGTCTACATCGGGTATCTCCGGAAGAAGGTCGATCAGCCCTTCGGGCGCAAGAGCATCGAGACGATCCGCGGGGTCGGGTATCGCCTGGCCGCCGGGGCGACCGACTGAGCACCTCGCCCTGCGGCACGTGCGTGGAACCTATCGTCACGTGCGACACCTACCGTCCCTCAACAGCTTTCGGCGTAGGGCAGCCGATGGTGGGCGTCACTTCGCGCCCGAGATGCTCGCGGCGGTGAATGTCGCCGGCTCCGCCCCGGTGGTGTCTGCTGCGGCCCACTGCTGAGTGGGCGTCGGTGTCGCGAGCGTGAGATAGAAGAAATCGCGTTGATCCGCTGCCAGGTATCGGTCGGGACGGTTCTGGACGGTCGGCACAATCGCTGTGGGCGTTAGGGTTCCAGTGGGGTCCACTGCCCACGAGTTGAATTCGGTCAGGCCACCGTGAATGTCGAGTTCCATCCCGGTCACCGCCCCCGCGTCCACCAGAGCCTGAGCCAGCGTGGGGAGGTCGACCTTCGACGCAGCGATGTAGACGAGGTCGCCGTTCGCGGTGGTCCCCAGTGCCGAGCGTTCGGTGTACTGCAGCTGATTCTTCGCGCTACCCCACCTGCTGTCGTCGTTCGAGTGCAACCCTGCCGCGATCGAGCCGTGGTCGACGATCAACGGCAAATTCTGCCGCACGGACACGATGTGTGGGTCCACGACTGCGCCGCCCGTCCAGTCGAGGACGCTCAGATGGCCCGTATCGTCCACCTCTGCCGAGGCTTCGCCGTTCTTCAAGGCCTTCAGTGCCACGCCGTTCGAGAAATACCCGCCGGCAAGATCGTTCATCTTCCATCCGGAATTGAATGCAGCCACCAGATTCGGCACCTCGGCGGCGGGGACCGATGCGGCGGTGTTGTCGTCGGCGCGGGGTTGGCTCGTACCGTCGACGAGGTGGGCGATCGTGGCGGTACCGGAGACGATCGCCACCCCGGCCACGGCGCTGCGGTGGGCCGGGTCGGGCTGAAAGTGCGAAATGTAGGCAACAGGAGCTCCATCTGCTCCCACGCGCCCAGGTGTCCATGTCGGAGTCGGCGATCCGGCAACTGTCGGCAGGACGGGAAGGGCGGCCAAAGACGTCACTGTACCGCCGGGAATGGCTGCAGCCGAGACGAATTGAGAAGGATCGGGTGAGGTGTCCGGCGGCGGGCTCGCGTACCGCCAGTTCTCGTACGCGTCCAATGCAGGGCCGCCGCCGTGGTCGCGGATCCACGACGAGGTCTTGTCGTTCCAGCTCGCATATCCCGGGGTCGCGAGTGCTCGCACATAGGACACCGAGGCAAGGGTGAACACGATCAGCGCGGCCACCGAGACCAGCTTCCAGATCGACACTTCGCGGGGTGAAATCTGTCGATCGGAGCTGTGCTCGGGAGGCGTCGGAAGGGTCGGTGCGAGCATGGGGTAGCTCCTGCCAGAAAGGATCCGAGGACCACTCGATCATGCGCGGACGACACTGAAGAAACGCTGAAACCTACTTGTGTGCAGCAGGGTTGAGATTCAGAGAGGGCAGCGCCCGTCGCTTGGAGCAGACGGGCGCTGCGGTGACGCGGTGGATCTACTGCCCCGGGGCGTCGGCGATATCACCGGGCTCGGGTAGGTCCACCGAACCGGGTGCGTCGGGGGTGTCTCCTGCTTCCGGCGCGTCGACTGCGTCCGGTGTATCTCCTGCTTCGGGAACGTCCACTGCGCCCGGTGCGTCCGGGGTGTCACCTGCTTCGGGAATGTCCACTGCGCCCGGTGCGTCCGGGGTGTCACCTGCTTCGGGTACATCGACCGCACCGGGTGCATCCGGTGTGTCGCCCGCTTCGGGAGTGTCGACGACGCTGTCGTGCGAGGCCGCGGAGTGTCCGAGGGTGTGGGCTGCGGCGATGCCGCCGCCGATGGATGCTCCGGCCAGCACGACGGCGGAGACCGCAACGATCTTGTTCTTGACGTTCACGAGGGTTCCTTCGGTTGTCGGATGCACGTGCCACTTGCGTGCGCTACAGCCCCGACTGTGCGCGGCTGGTCCTGAAGAATCCCTGTGGAGAGCTGAGAGAGTTCGGCGCAGCGGCCCGAACGTCGGCCCTTACACCCCTGGGAATCGGTTCCGCAGGGAATCGAGCTGGCGATGGAGGTCGTAGAGAATCCGGCGTTGTGTGCGCGCATCGTCGGCATACCAACGGCGCGAGGAGGTTCGGCCGACCTCCCAAGCCGTCCGAGACATGTGCTCGGCGCGTTCGATCCGCGCCGAAATAAGATCGATCTCGGCCTGCAACATGGTGACGAACGCGCGCGCCTGCTCGTCGTCGGCGTTGCCGGTCACCGACCGACCGCAGCCGCAGTGACCGCCAGGTCAGCTTCGGTCATCTGCAGCGGCACACGCGGATCCTCGCCGCGGGGGTGGTCATGGTCGTGGATTCTGACAGAGCGTTCCTGAAGCGATGCTGAAGACGGCAACGACCTTCAGGCCGCCGGGTAGCAGACTCAGAGGCATGAGTGCCTTCGTCGATGTTCTGCGGCCACGATCGTGGACGGTGCGCGTGCGATCCGCCGTGGCCTCCACACTGGTGCTGGCCGTGTGCCTGATCGCGGCCGGTGGTGCATTGTTGGGTGTCCTGTACAGCTCCCTCGAGTCCTCTGCTCGCACCGCCGCCACCGCCCGAGCTGTCCAGGTCAGCGAACAACTGGAAACCGATCTACCGGGACAGATCGACGAGTCGCTGCTGGCCACGGACGGACAGATCGGAATCCTCCAGGTCATCGACGCGGCCGGGGCGGTGCAGGCATCCTCGATTGCAGACGGCGGCCCGCCGCTGTCCACGGTCGAGATTGCGCCCACGGCCACACAGGACCTCGGGCGCATCGAACGGGACGAGACCGGCGACTTCTGGGTCACGGGTGTCGGTGCTGCGACGGCCGACGGGCCGGTGACAGTGCTGGTCGGTGCCGACCGCGAGCCGGTGGAAAAGGTGGTCACCACCGTCGCGATCCTGCTCGCGATCGTCGGTCCGGTGGTGGTCGCGCTCGTCGCCTTGGCGACCTATCGACTCGTCGGGGCAGCGCTGAGCCCCGTCGAGCGGATCCGCACCCGCGTGGCCTCGATCTCGAACAGTGATCTGGGAGAACGCATCCCGGTCCCAGAGACCCGGGACGAGATCGCGCGCCTGGCGGTGACCATGAACGAGATGTTGGCACGATTGAACGCCGGGCAACGAGCGCAGCAACGATTCGTCAGCGACGCCTCACACGAACTTCGAAGTCCGCTGTCGACGATCACCGCCGCTCTCGAACTCGCAGCGGCCAGGCCCGAGCTCATCGATGCGTCCCTGATCGATGAATCGTTGCTGCCCGAAGCGCGTCGAATGCGCCGGCTGATCGAAGATCTTCTACTGCTCGCACGCTCGGACGAGATGCAGACTCCGCACGGCACGGTCGATGTCGATCTCGACGACGTGTTGTACGAAGAAGGCAAACGGATCGAAGCCGTGACAGACCTCGATGTCGGGACGTCGATCGTCCCCGTTCGAGTGACCGGTGACCAACCGGCATTGGCGAGAATGGTGCGCAACGTCGTCGACAACGCTGTCCGGCACGCACGGACCCGGGTGGAACTGACCTGCACCGAGTCGGCAGGATCTGCAGTGATCACTATCGACGACGACGGGCCAGGGATCTCCGAGACCGAACGTGAGCGGGTGTTCGACCGGTTCATACGACTCGACGCCTCCCGCACCCGTGACGAGGGCGGTACCGGGTTGGGATTGGCGATCGTGGCCGGCACCGTCGCGGCACACGGTGGTTCGGTGACCGTCGGTCGATCGACCCTCGGTGGAGCACGCTTCCAGATCGCCATCCCGATGACCTCGCCCGACGCTTCCGACCATTTACATCCCTGATCGACAACACAGGCCGCGTGCGGTCTCGAACGACGTGATGGAGCACACGCACACTGCCGAAGACCGTGTTGAACTGGGCGGGGCCAGATCACCCCTGTGGTTGACGGTCACGTGAACGCCACCATGACCGTCCTCCGCTGAAAGATCGCCGAGACACGATCGCTGAGACAGATCGACGAGACACACGGGCTGGGTCACGCCACATACTTGACCGGTGAGTTCTTCCTTGGCCGAGCCTGGTCTGCCGCTCGTGGTTCTCTGCTGCGTGATGGTGACGCTCGCTGCGATCATCTATCGGGTCTCCTCGATCGGGCGAATGATCACCGCTCCCGCTGCTGCTCTGCGCGGGTTCGTTCAATTGGCCACGATTTCGCTGATTCTCGCTGCGGCGCTCGAGCATCTGTGGTCGTCGTTGCTGGTGCTGCTCATGATGTTCGGGGCCGCGGCGTTCACGCCGATCCGGCGTTCGGAGTCGGGGAGGTCCGGTATCTGGCTCATCGTTCCCCTGGCGGCGGGCATCGGGATCGTCGTGCCGTTGTGCTTGCTCACCGGTGTCGTTCCGGCGCAGGGCATCTCGATCGTGCCGGTCGGCGGAATCATCCTGGGCGGGACGATGACCGCAACATCGCTGTCCGCGCGCCGTGCACTGGCCGCGTTGACCGACAGGCACGGCGAAGTGGAGGCGGCACTGAGCCTGGGCATGACCGAACGTGACGCGCGCGTGGAGGTGGTGCGGCCCACCGCGAACGACGCGCTGCTGCCGGGCCTGGACCAGACACGGACGGTGGGGCTGGTGACACTTCCGGGTGCGTTCGTGGGCGTGCTGCTGGCCAGTGGTTCGGCCCTACAGGCGGGGGACGTACAGATTCTGGTGCTCACCGGGCTGCTGCTCGCGCAGACCGTCGCCGTCGCGCTGACCGTGGAACTCGTCGCGCGGGGATCGGTTCACCGGAGGCCGTAGACGGGTGGTTCGGCGAGGTTGGCGTACGCGGTGGGTGATCCTCAGCGGACCTTCAGCAACACCTGGGTACGGTCCCGGTTCATGAGCGATGTCACCGATTCCGAGCACCTGACGGCCCACCACCGGGCGCTGAGCAAGGTCCCCGAAATCACGGTCTGGTTCTGGGTCGTGAAGATCCTGTGCACCACAGTGGGGGAGAGTGTCGCGGACTGGGTGAACATGACCCTCGGTGTCGGACTGACCGCGACGGCGGGATTGTTCACCGCGATTCTCGTTGTGGTGCTTGCGGTTCAGATCTGGCTGTCGAGGTACGTGCCTGCCGTGTACTGGCTGACGGTGGTGGTGCTCAGTGTCACGGGAACGTTGTACACCGACATCCTAACCGACAGTCGTGGTGTTCCGTTGGCGGTGAGCATGTCGGTGTTCGCTGGGTTGTTGGCGGTGGTGTTCGGGGTGTGGTTCGTGCGGGAGCGGACTCTGTCGATCCACAGCATCGTGACCGTGCCCCGAGAGCTGTTCTACTGGTTGGCGATTCTGGTGACCTTCGCGCTCGGTACCGCGGCAGGCGATTGGACGCTGAGCATAACCGGATGGGGCCCGGGCACGTCGGTACTTCTGCCCGCCGGCCTGATCGTGGCGGTCGTCGTTGGATGGCGGCTCGGTGCGAACGCGGTGTTGGCGTTCTGGTTGGCCTACATTCTCACCCGTCCATTGGGTGCGAATCTCGGAGATTGGTTCGCCCAGCCCACCACCGAGCACGGTCTCGGGCTGGGCACATTCGTCACCAGCGTCGTGTTCCTAGTCGCGATTTTGGCCACGGTGCTGTACCTGACGAGAACGAAACGAGACGTGATCGGGAACCACCGCGTTGAGCCCGAACCGGTCGACACAGACACGCGCAGAGAGCGCACGATGCTGGTCTACTTCGCGGCAGTCGTGGTTGCCACCGCGGGACTGCTGTCGTGGGCGTCCGCGCAGCCACATACAGCGCCGGTAAGTGAGGCGGAGGGTTCGGGGGCTGCGATCACCGATCTCGCGCCGGGGGAGGCGATCGCACAGTTCCCGACTGAGCGCGTAGTCGAGCTCCGCTCGATCGTCGACGACACTGCCGCCGCCGTTCGGTCCGGTCAGCAGGACGAGGCGAACACTGCCGCGAAGAAGCTCGAAACGACCTGGGACGACGATCAACCCACGTTGCAGCCGCTCGATGCCGCGGGGTGGACCGCTCTCGACTCGCGTATCGATATCGTGCTCACCGCAATCCGCTCCAACACTCCCGACCCCGCCGCCGAGACCGCTGCACTGACGGACCTCGCAGCCGCCCTGCAGTGACGCAGCCACGCGTTGCGGTGCACCCGAGTGCTGTGACGACCGGCGATCATGACCTGGACCGACCGCAATGCCCGGCAGCCGCAGCCAGCTCAGCCGTACGGGTCACGCTGCGGCGCATGAACGAGGCGGTGGCGTTCGTACGTGAGACCGTGCTGCGGGCGCCGGCGACTGCAGTGTTCGTGGCCGCGATGTGGGCGGCAGGGTTTGCCACCGGGAGTGTGGGGCACGGTCCTGGGCGGCCGGTGCTGACTCAGGTCGGTGTCGGGAGCGAGTCCTTGCAGCAGGGCCGTGTGTGGACCCTGCTCTCGGCTGGTCTCTGGGCACCGAGTCTGGCCCACCTAGATCGTGGGGGTCGTCATGGTTTCCACGGTCTCGATGAGCACCTTGTGGCGATGGCGGGTGCGGGTGGTAATGATGACCTTGTTGATCACCCTGGTTCTGTTCGGTGGCCACCTGCAGGACGTCATCCGGCTCATGGCCGCGTCGACCGGGTTGCTTCTGGGACCTCTTCTGCTCGGCCGGGCTCCGCGGCGGCAACCGGTGGCAGGTACCCAACGCGAGGGTCGGTTGCTGGTTGCGCTCGTGGTGGCGGCCAGTGCGATCGGTCCCATCCTTGCGGCACTGCCTCCCAGTGCGATCGGCCCGTTCGCCGGCTTGAAAGATGTGTTCGGTGGATCCGAGGCCACGGTCGTTGACGTCCGGGCACTGTGCTCGGCGGGAGGGGACCCGCGGGAATGCCGGGAAGGTCTCGCTGCGTCCGGCTTTCCGGGTTCGGTCCCCCAATGCTGGCGATCATGCCGACCGTATTCGTGTTGGCGGTGGCGGACGGTCTGCGGCGTGGCCGGCGCGGAGCCTGGTGGACAGCAGTGACCGCCCAAGGCATCCTGATCTGGTTCGCCGTTCTGAACATGGTGTTGCGCTATATCGACAGTGTCACAACGGGTTCGGTGTTCTACGGCCTAGACGAGACCTCGCAGATCGCGAGGTCTGCCATACCGGTAGCGACCCCGATCGTGATCTTGGCGCTGCTGCTGTGGTCTCGGGGGTTGTTCAACGCGGCGGCGCCGCCTGGATCGTATCGGCGGTTCGGCTACGAGGCAGATCAAGGAGGTATCCGGGCAGCGAAATTTCCGCCGCACAATGTCAGTAGCGAAAACCTGCCCATCCGACGCCGAAATGCGCAAATAGGATCAGGCTCGCAGTTGCACTTTCCTGCTGACTCGAGGGTGATGCGGGTTCGCGCCGAATGATTCTCGCTGTCACCAGTCCGCACAGACCGTCGATCGTCAGGACGCTCTCCGTCCACCCGATACCGTAGCTGTCCGACACCGATCAGGACCGTCCGGTGTCGGAGGATCGGCGGCACTTCGGTGTCACGAGAGTGTCACAAGTCGGTACGTTCGGGCTTGGACTCGTTCGGACGGTGATGAACGAAAACTGTTGCAAACAAACAAATATTGAGTCCAAGAACGTTCACGTGAATCCATTTCTGGGGACTTAAAATCCGTCAAGTGTCGGTTCGAGTCCGACTGGGGGCACTGGAGTCCACATGGATCCACAATCTCGCTGTCGAGCAGCGTATTTCGTAGGTGGTCGTGGACTGCCGTAGACTGTGCTGTATCTGAATGGACAAGTGAGGCAGCGGATATTAATCCGCCTCGGGGCTCTCGTGGCCGTGCCTGTGGTTATATTTCTGCAGGTCAGGGCGTTTCACATCTTGGCTGAAATTCTCGGTGTCACAAGTCTGTCACAACTCGGTACAAACTGCGCCTTGGCGTACAGGGATTGCAATGAATGTAGTTGCTAGACTAAGTAATTCGAGATTTTTCAGCCGTATTGCAATGTGTCAAATGCTTCGAGCACACCGCGCCTGGCGACCTGGTCCGATTGGCGTTGTAAATTGCATTTTCCGCACCATCAGCGACAAATTGCCAGTTCAGCACAGTTTTGCTCTGCAAAGGCGTCGGTGACCTGCGCTACGCTGCTTGTATGGACTTTCGACCAGGCCGTGCACCTGCGGTCACCAACATTGTCGGCACTGCCAAGGTCGGTAGATCGTTGGCGGTCGAGCCGGAGATCCCGCCGGCCGTCGCGAAGCGGATCGCGGCCGCCGTGCAGTCCCCCCGTTCCGAGGGAACGCGAAAGACCTACGGGGCCGCGTGGAGACGCTTCACCGGCTGGTGCGAGACGAATGGTCACGTGACGCTTCCGGCGCACCCGATCACCGTCGCTGCCTACCTCGTCGACGCCGCCGACACCCGCACCGAAACGGGGGAGCGGGCCTACGCCGTCGCCACCTTCGGCACCTGGATCGCGGCGATCAACCACCAGCACCGCACTACCGGACACCTCTCACCGTCGGCGCACGAACTTGTCACCGCCACCCTGTCAGGGATACGGCGGGAGTACGCCGCGGCGGGGGACCGACCCCGCACCCCGCGAGATCCGTTGTTAGTCGACGACATCAAGATGCTCGTCTCGACAGCGCGGCAACGCTCTCCAAGTTGGGCCGACGAAGTTCTCGAACGCCGCGACTCGGCCATCCTGCTCCTCGGGTTCGCCGGTGCCTACCGCCGCAGTGAATTATCGGAGATGGTGTGCGGAGACGTCGTCGTGCACCGACACGACGGACTCCACATCCGATTAAGGAAGTCGAAGACCGACCAAGAAGGCAAGGGAGCAGTGAAAGCACTGCCGTACACCGAGTCTCACGAAACCTGCCCACCCTGTGCGTACGTTCGCTGGGTGCAGGTCGTCGCGGCATTCGATGTCGGTGACCGCCCTTCGGTGATCCGCCTGCTCCGCAAGCGAGAACCGTTCACCGACCACGTGTGCCGTGGGGGAGTACCCCGCACAGCCGCCCGTGCACCGCTACTTCGCGCGATTGCCAAGAATGGAAACCTGGGCAGCACCGCACTGTCCGGAGCGGCAATCCACCAGGTCATCCGCCGACGCGCCGAACATGCCGGCTTCGACCCCGCCTCGCTCGCCAAGCTCGGCGGGCACTCACTGCGCGCCGGGTTCGTCACCCAAGGCACCCGCAACGGTGCCGACGGCTCCGCCATCGCACGTCAGACCGGCCACGCCAGCCTTGACTCCGTCGAGGTGTACCGACGCGAACACGCACCACTCGTTGGAAACGCTGTCATGGACATCGGGCTTTAGCTCGATTCCGGGCTGCGTCTGTATCGCTTGCTCCGCGTCACACAGCGCGCAAGTGACTCCAATTCGTCAGCTGCTGTAGGTGTTTGGGATTCACTCCGAGCCGACTGGCGACGTTGCTGCTTCCGCCGTTCACTTCGATCAGACGGGGCAGGAGCGCGCCCACCACCGGCTCGAATCGTCCCGGTTCGTTCCTGCGCCACTTCGACATCTGAATCTGTAGCGCACGAAAGCGTGCATCATCGACGTAATCCAGCTCGTGTGCGCGGTAGATGATCGCAGCCGCGGACATACCCCAGTTACCTTTCAGATGAACGAAGTCCGACAGTTTGGGCCGGTCCGTCATGGCAGCGTCGAAGTCGTCTCGCGGAAACAGCAGTGCTCCAGCGAACTGGTTGGCCTCATTTTCGACCGCATCGTGCCTTCGGTCATGAACCATCAGGTGTGCACATTCATGGGCCAGACTGAAGCGAAAACGATCGCCTGGAACCATTGGATTCAAGCCGATGACCGGAACACCGTCCACCCACGCTGAGATGCCATCGAGACCCGTCAGGCCGGAGATCGGAACAAGGCAAATACCCGCCCGCTCAACTAATGCGGTCAGGTTACGAATGGGCCCGGATTCCTCCTGTCCCAGTATTCCACGAAGTTCTCGGGCCAGGTCTTCCAGCTCATCGTCACCAGCCGCCATGGTGTGGCGGTGCAACAGAACTGCGGGCGCTTTGTCGGTCACATTCAGAAGCTCTCGGAACACCTCACCAGCGAGACGAAGTAGCTCCTTCGCCCTTTTCTTTGCCGCCACCGCTGTCGAAGCACGTGCGCGATGAATGGGTTCGGACATGTCCGGTAGCAACAGCCGGTCGTCGCTGTACCCGAGGACCGCCAGATCCCCGTTAAAGCTTCGTCGACCGCTTTCGATGGCCGACACCATGGGTACTGAGATCCCAAGCATCTCAGCGAGATCGCTTTGATTCAGACCTTCGATATCTCTAAAAGATCGGAGCCGATTCACAACTGACCGGTCTCGCCAAGATCGGGGTTACCAAGATCATCGAACGGATCGTCCGTGCCTTGGTCGAACCTTGCAATCGCGCCGTCTTCACCATCGGGCGGAGTGGCCTCATCGAACGCCCAGAATCCGAGATACTCAAGGTCCCCGTAAGGTGCCAACCGTTTACGGCCGTCAACTGCCTTCGTCTCACAACCCCACAAGCTCATCCCCGTGGGCATGAATTTGTACGAAAGTAGGCTGGGCAGTGACACGGCATCACCGGCTGACACACGGAACAGCTCGAGTTGCATAGCCGGTGACACTGCAGCGTCGATGGCCATGGCCGATTTGCTGCGGATCAAACAGGACCAATGACTGTTGTCGTCAGTAACCTGGACACGGCCGGATTCCACGTATTCGGGGTTGAGCGAGTACCGGTCGGACCTATGCACCGCTGCTTGAACGGTCGAACGGAATCGATGCGCTTTATCGAGGGTAGTAGTCGGGAACCCGTGCTCAGCTGCAAACAACCGGGCATCGGCCGCTGTGTCCACGTATGCCGAAAGCATCATCCTTGCGAAGGGGTCGATATCGTCTCTGTCTGCCGCCACACGCAAATGATACATCACTAGTAGAATTTCTACGTGATATGAAGCAAGAGTGTTCTTGGTAACCCCACCGACTTCAGCGTCGCATGGCACTTAGAGTTGAGTCCCAGTCCTCGACGCAATGAACCGATGGGCACTGTCCGTTCCCATCGCGGCATCGGACTGAGCCGCCACCACCTCAGCTGCGCTGGCAGAATCGTCGGCCGCATCGCGGCCAAGTCGATTGCGCGCGGCTACGAGGTCTTTACCTTTCTGTACGGGCGCCGGGGTGGCCCCATGGTGTGTTTCAGTGCTTGACGGGTGGGCTCGGGCGCAGTGGGAGTGTCTTTCCATCGACTTCGTTCGGTGACGGTGAGCCCGCCCCAGATGCCGTACGGTTCCCGGCAGTCGAGCGCGTGCTGCAAGCAGCGCTCGATGACGGGGCACTGTGCGCATATGAGTTTGGCGTTGCGTTCGACCTCGGTCAGAGCAGAACCGCGAACGCCCCGCCGGGGAAAGAACATGGCGATCGGCATAGATCGGCACGCGGCGTCGATCTGCCACTCCCACTCTTCGTTTCGGGGCTGAGGCAACTGCACCGGAGGTAGGGGATTTCACACGGTTCGCTCCTTCGATCGAGCTGCGTCAGCGGGTGAGGGCGGCGCGAATGTCGGTGCGCATTCCCTGTTCGACGGCTTCCTGCTTTTCGGTCCGGCGGAGCGCTTCGGAGACATCGTCGCGCGCGATGACGACCAGTCCATCGGAGTCGCCGATGATGGCATCTCCTGGGTTGCACACGATACTGCCGCATGCGACGGGAAAGCCGACTTGACCGGGACCGTTCTTCCATGGTCCGGCGGGGCTGATTCCGCGGGCGAATACGGCCAGCTTCATCGCCGTCAATTCGTCGACGTCGCGGGTGGAGCCGTCGATGACCACGCCTGCGATTCCTTTCATCGTGCAGATCTCGCCGAGGATGTCGCCGAACACGGCTCGACTTGTCTCGCCGTGACCGTTGATGACCAGGACATCGCCGGGCTGTGCGTCATCGAGTGCGCGGTGGATGGCGAGGTTGTCGCCTTCTCGGGCCAGAATCGGCAGTACGGTACCGGCCAGTTTCAGGCCTGGGGTGACGAGTTCGATCTGAGCCGAGAGCAGGCCCATGCGCTTCTGCGCGTCCCCGATCAACGCGACGGGGTACTCGGCGAGGGCGGCGATGGCGTCATGAGATGCGCGCTTCCAGTTCGGCGCGATGTCGATGTTCGATGCGTCCGCTTGAATGAACATTGTTCTCCTGGAGAGTAATTGGGGGGTTAGCGATCGGCGGTGACGGCACTCGGTAGATCATTGACGGCGTGTGCAGGTGTGCGGTTCGAGAGCACTTGACGGATGCACTCGACCGCTCCGTACCCCGCAGCCTCAAAGGCTTTGTCCGTTTGGCCGGCGACGTGCGGTGTGATGATGAGGTTGGGCAGTGTGTCGAGTTGTTCGGCGAGCGCGGTATATGGCAGTGGGTCTTTCATGTCGATGGATTCGCCGCTGAGGACATCGAGCGCAGCTCCGCCGAGGTGGCCGTCGGCGAGGACGGTGGCCAGGGCAGCTTCGTCGATCAATCCACCGCGGGAGGTGTTGATCAGGAATGCGCCCGGTCGCATTCGCCGCAGCGCAGATTCGTCGATCATGTGCGCTGTCGAACCAGGCACGGCCCTGCCGTTGCATGCCGGTGCGACAGGCCGCGCTCTCCTCTCTGCGATGAATGGCGATATCCCGAGCGGCCTCGAACTGGACCGCTTCACAGTGGACACGATCACCGACCGGGCGACGTTGCAAGGATGTGTCGAGCGCGATCGCCGCAATGGCTACGTGTTGAGCATCGGGCAGCACTTCGTCCAGGCGGCGGGGTTGTCGGCACCCTTCGTGTTCGGCGGCCTACCCGCCGCGGTCACGATCACTCGCCCGCGCACCGAGACCACTGAGCACGATCTCGGTGAGCTCATTCCCCTCGTTCGCGGTGCCGCCGATCGGCTCGGACGACTGGGCGACCCACCCCTCGCCATGAACTCGACCCCGCACCCCGGGCACAGCACCGACGTATCCGATGGCGGGACGGCAGTGGACCGACTGCTACGTCTCACCGTCGCGTTGGCCCGCCACCCCGGAGGCCTCCCGACCGGTGGCCGGGCTCTCGGCCGAGTAATCCGAGCCAATCCGTCCACCGCGACGAAGTTGCAGATCATCGCCCTGCACTCAGGTCTCGCAACCAAAACTGCGGACACCTTGATCGTCGGGCCGACGTTGATGCGATGGTCGGCATCACTGGGCAGGGCAGCTACCGCCGCAGAACTCGTGCGGCCTGCCGTAGAGGCTCTGTCCGAAGAAACAGGCGAAACGGTCGGGCTCATCGAACTCGACCACCAATCGTGCACAGCCAGGCAGACCTTGGTCGTCCAGGGAAGTCAACAGATGCACTACTGGATGGCCACGGACACCGACATCCCACTGCATGCCGGCGCGTCGGGAAAAGCCATCCTCGCTCACCTCGGATCGGAGGTCCTCAGGCAGCTTCCGCTGGTGAGATACACCGCCAATACCGACGTGAACCCCGCCTCGATCGAGCGCGAATTGGCCACCATCCGAACCCGAGGATGGGCGGTCGGCGACGGCGAACGAATCCCCGATGCATACGGAATCGCAGCACCCATCTTCACCGATGGACAGATCACAGGTTCGATCACCGTCACGATCCCCAAGCTTCGTCTCGACTACGTCGACGTGCCGGAGATATCAGCCGCGGTCGTCCGTACCGCGGACCAGGTCTCACGCATCCTGTCCTTGACGTAACAGGACCTACGGAGATCAGACCGGTCTGGATCGACCAGCACAACGACGACGCGTGAAGCTGATCGATTCGACCGACAACATGTGTCGTAGACGTCGCGATTCTGGGGCCCGACTACTTCTGCGCAGGCGGCTGGACGCGACACCAGACTCCGAGCACGAGCGGATCGTCGCATTCAAGGTGTTCAGCTACTCCGGGATGATCGCGCGCAGCCGCAGTGAGATCGACTGGGCCCGAGACGGTCTCGATCTCATAGACCGCCTCGGGCGTAATAGCGAATAGTTACGCGCCCTGCTCGAACAGTCAGTCGCGCAGCGCAGTATTAGGTACGCAGGGTAGAACGACGCCACGTGTTCGCCACCCACGCAGGGGCGACTGAGTATTGCGATCACTCGGCCCTGATCAGAAGAGCTTGACCTTGGCCGCCCCCGCCGCAGATTGCGGCGATGCCGTACTCGACGTCCTGTCGGCGCATTTCCATCGACAGACTCATGATCATGCGGAAACCGGACGCGCCCAGCGGATGTCCGAGAGCAACGGCACCTCCGTTGGGATTGACGTAGTCGAGATCAAGGGCGAGTTCGCGAGCCGATGCCAGAACGACGCCTGCGAACGCCTCGTTGATCTCCCACAGTCCGATGTCGGCAATCGACAAGCCGTTACGCTCGAGTAGTTGGCGTGCAGCATTCGCAGGCTTGAGGTGCAGCGACACATCAGGCCCGGCAACGGTTGCCCGATCGACGATCTCGACGATCGGGGCCACCCCGAGCGACTTCGCTCGGTCGCGGGACATCAGTACACCAGCGGCCCCTGCGTCGGACATCTGCGATGCGTTGCCCGCGGTGATCGTGCCGCCGGATGTGAAGGCTGCAGACAGTCGCGACAGTCCGGCAATACTGCTGGTCGGTCTGATTCCCTCGTCGGTTTTCAGTACGTCGGTGAGCGCTGTGATCTCGTCGGCGAACCTGCCGGTGCTCGTGGCCCGGTCGGCTCGACGATGACTTTCTACAGAGAATTCGTCCTGGTCGGCTCGGCTGATTGTCAGCTCACGGTTTGCTTGATCGGAGATCTCACCCATCCCTGAATTGCTGACGGCGCACCACAATCCGTCTCGGACCAAGAGGTCGACCGATTCGGTGTCACCCACTTTCGGGGCGGATCGTTGACGAATCCCGTGCATCGCCTGGCTCATGGATTCGAATCCACCGACCACGGCACAATCGATTTCACCGGCGCGAACCAGCGATGCGGCCATTCCTGTCGCTGTCATGGAGGCCAGGCAGACGTCGTTAATAGTCGTTCCCGGCACGGTGGTGGGTACGCCCCCTCTGATGGCGGCAACTCGTGCCGGGTTCTGCCCGCTGCCTGCTTGAACGACATTGCCGAGAAAGGTGTGGTCTGGCACGACAGCGCCCTGAAACGGAGCGAGAGCGCTGTGGACTGCCGCACCGCCCAGGTCGAGCGCGCTCAGGTGAGCGAGCCCGCCGCCGAACTTTCCGACTGCGGTACGAGCAGTCGAGACGAGTACCGGACTACGGTCGTCGGACATCACTTTTCCCCGGGAGTCAAGCTCATCGTGTAGCACACGGCCGTACCGTCCAGCACGACCGTTCCATCTCCCCGGGTGACGGTGGTCTTCAATTCGGTTATCGGTTTGTCGGATCGGGCCGAGGTGACTTCGACCCGTCCCGTGATGGTGTCGCCCGGTCTGACAGGCGCTTTGAAGGCCCAGTTGACGTTCAAGAACACCGTTCCGGGGCCGGGCAACTCCTCGGCAACAACTGCGTTCAGAATCGCGCTGGTAATTCCGCCCTGCACCACTATCTCGCCGAACCGAGATGCCTCGGCCGCAGCCTCGTCGTAGTGCAACGGGTTGCGGTCACCGCTGATCTCGGTGAACAGCTCGATGTCGCCCCCGCCGACGGTCCGGGTCAGCTCGGCGGTGTCTCCGACGGACAGTGTCCGACGGGTGCTAGTAGGTGATGTATTCATGATGGTGCTCCTAGGGTGTTGTGAGTGCGAGCGCGTAATGCCCACATTGCGATGGCTCCGATTGCGGGGCCGGGTGCGAGCAGCCAGAAAGCGAACTGCCAACCGACCACTGCGGCCAGTACCGGTACGAACTGAATGGTGACCACGGTGAGGAGAAATCCGATGGCTGTCTGAGCGGTCAGTGCGGTGCCGATGAAGCGTGAATCGGCGGTTTCGCTGAGTGTCGTAGAGAAGACGCCTGAGTCCGCGATGACCGAGGCGCCCCAGACAAACAAGAACACGACAAGCACCGGGGTGGTAGCGGTGAAGAAGAACGGCGAAAGGAGGCAGCAGCTTCCGCTGATCGCCAGGGCGATCACCGCGGCGAAGGACCGTCCGAATCGGTCGGAGGCCCACCCCCCGACCAGACAACCGATGACACCGGCGATTCCGATGGCACCGAAGGCAATCAATCCTGTCGCGCCGGTGCTGTCGCCTCTCTGTTCGCGACCGGACAGGATGAAGAGCGAGATCCAAGTCCAGAGGGCGTAGAGCTCCCACATGTGGCCCAAGTACCCGAGATTGGCGAGCCTGGGACCGCGTTCGCGGAACATGGCAAGTGCGTAGCGCGGATTGGGCGTGATCGGTCGGGTATCCAGGGATGGACCAGCCGCAATAGAAGTTATAGCGATGGCCGCGGCGATCAGGGTCAAGCCCGATGCAACACCCATGACCGCTCGCCACGGCAAGGGCCCGAAACTGCCGATGAGATGGGGGAGTGCCGATCCCAGCGTCAGGGCACCGAGTAGAACCCCGAACGACTTACCCCGGTTCGACGAGTCGGACCACGACGCCATGAGCTTCATTCCCACCGGGTAGATCCCTGCAAGAAAGAAACCGGTAAGAAAACGCAGCGGGATCGCGGCTGCGAGCCCGCTCACCTGCCAGGCCAGAATCGCCGTACATGCACCGGCCGCCAGGGCACTTGCAGCCAGAAGCCGCTGGGGCGCGATCCTATCTGCCAGGTTCAGAACGGTGGAAGTGATTGCTCCGACGACGAACCCGATCTGGACGGATGCGGTGAGCCAGACAGCTGCAGACTCACCTATGTTCCATTCGGTTCTCAGCGTGGGTACGACGGCGGTAGCCGAAAACCACACGCAGAGGCCGAGAACCTGTACCAGCGCGATCAGCGCACGTTGACGGTTCGATCCGACCGGGGTCGTCGTCGTGAGCATTGTGCTCCCTCGAGTCCGTGTGCGCTTCTCAGTGCCCGTGGGTTGCAACGGGTGCGTCGGACCGTTCGGCCGTCGGTGAGTTCAGTGAGTTCGGCACGCTCGTCATGTGTGTGGAGCCCGACGAGTCCGATGACTTGATCAACCGGTTCCCGCGATGGGTTTCCGGTGAGAAGAACGTTGCGACAATGGTGATCACACTGAGTCCGACCATGTAGAGGGCGACGGGCCACGGACGGTTGTCCGCCAGTCCGAGGAGTAGAACGGCGAGCACCGGAGAAAGTCCTCCCGCGAGCAACGACGCGATCTGATATCCCAGCGACGCTCCCGTGTACCGCAATTCGGGCTCGAAGAGCTCGGACATGAACGCGGCCTGCGGTCCGTACATGAGGTCGTGGAACACGAGTCCGATAATGATCGAACCCCAGATGAGCAGTGAGCTTTTGGTGTCCATCAAGAGGAAGAACGGGAACGCGAACAACGCCGAGAGCACTGCGCCGATCATGTAGATGCGTCGACGTCCGTATTCGTCCGACAGGCGTCCGGAGAGCAGGATTGTGAACATACTTATGCCCGACGCCAGCAAGACACCGATCAATGCCGTGGATCGGGGAAGGTCGAGGACTGTCGTGACGTAGGTGAGCGCGAACACCGTGATGATGTAGAAGATTGCGTTCTGCGACATCTTGATACCGACGGCCAGTAGCACCTGCCTCCACTGTGTGCGCAGGACCTCGACGATGGGGAACTTGGCAATGCTTCCCTCGTCCTTGGCTTTCTGAAAGTCGGGTGTTTCCTCCATCTTCAACCGGATGACCAGGCCGATGATGATGAGCGCGGACGAGGCCAGGAACCCGACCCTCCAGCCCCACGCCATGAACGCAGCATCGGACAGAGTCACGGTCAGGGTGATGAAGACTCCGTTGGCCAGAAGCAGCCCGGCCGGAACGCCGGCTTGCGGCCATGCACCGAACAATCCACGCCGCGTGGGTGGCGCGTGTTCGACGGCCACGAGAACGGCTCCACCCCACTCACCACCGACGCCGAAGCCCTGAATGATGCGAAGGACCAGAAGCAGGATGGGTGCCCATACTCCGACTGCGGTGAACGTGGGTAGGAAACCGATGAGCGTGGTGGCAACACCCATGATCATTAACGACATGACCAGCATTGCTTTGCGGCCGATTCGGTCACCGTAGTGGCCCATGACGATTCCGCCGAGCGGCCGCGCGATGAAGCCGGCCGAGTAGGTCAGCAACGCGAGCAGGGTCCCGGTGAGCGGGGAGTAGGAGGGAAAGAACAGTTGCGGGAAAACGAGTGCTGCGGCGGTACCGTAGAGGTAGAAGTCGTACCACTCGATGGTAGTTCCGATGAAACTCCCCATCCGGGCACGTCGTTCTATCGACGTACGGTCGGCAGGAGATCCGATTGTGTTGGTGGACATGGCACTTCCGTTCTGGTTAGGCGAACGTTTCAGGCTTCGATCTTGAATTGAAGCGCTGGCTGCTCGGTCGCTGCGGGGGCCAGGGCAACCCGCTGTCCGACCCGTACGTCACCGGGCTCGGATCCGACGATGTTCGTCATGAGGCGCGGTCCTTCGTCGAGTTCGACCAGCGCCAGGATGTAGGGGCTTTCCGCTTTCCATGCGGGATGGCCGGGAATACCGACGACGGTGAACGTCCATACTGTGCCGGTACCACGGGCCTTCACCCAGTCGATGTCTTCCGACCAGCAGGTCCTGCACATCCGTGCCGGATAGTGCTGATAGGTATGGCAGGTACCGCACTGCTGGATCAACAACGTCCCGTCCTCGGCAGCGGCCCAGTACGTTCGAGTCAACTCGGTGACCACCGGGCCCGGCTTCGGTGTCGTCGTCGTCTGCGTCGGCATGGTCTGTGTCGTCGTGGTCTGCGTCATGTGCTCACTCCTGCGAGGACGAGCGCGACTTCCTCGCTCATGGTGGCACCGTTGCCGGTGACCAGAGCCACTTCGGCACCGTCTATCTGTCGGTCTCCCGCTTCCCGCCTCAGCTGGCGAACGGCTTCGATGATGTGGGTCATGCCACCTGCCAGGTCCGCTTGGCCGCAGCCGAGTTGGCCACCCTGGGTGTTGACCGGCAACGTGCTTCGATGCGAGAAGTCGTGCTCGGCGACCCAATTGCCTCCCTCGCCTTTGGCGCATACCCCGGCGTCCTCGGCGGTGATGGCAACGACGATGGAATAGCAGTCGTAGATCGAGAGAAAGTCCAGATCCGATGCTGTGACGCCGGCTGTGCGGTAGGCGTGTTCGATGGCAGGGGCGAGCGGCGACGTCGTCAGGCGCGGGGCCTGGCTCAGCGCACGATGTGTCACTTTCTCACCCGCGCCCAGCAGGTAGACGGGCGGATGGGGTGAAGCGCTCGCTCGATCAGCGGAGGTGACGACGAATGCTGCGCCGCCGCCGCACGGCATGACCACCTCGAACAGATGCAGCGGTGACATCACCATCGGCGAGGAGAGTACGTCGTCGACCGTCAACGGTTTTCCGTGGAAAACCGCGTCGGGGTTGAGCTGTGCGTTGGCTCGTTCCTTGGCTGCAACATGAGCAAGTTGTTCTGCGGTGGTGCCGAATTCGGCCATGTGTCGCTGCGCGATCATCGCGTAAGCTTGGTTCGCGCCGCTCGCGCCGTAGGGCACGTCGAACTCTCGAATCGGATTTCGGTTGGGCGAGCGCGGCACGTTGAGCGGGTCCCGGGTGTTGCCGAGAACACACAACACCGTGGTGCACATGCCGGCTTCGATGGCAGCTGCAGCGCGCCAGAGCATTCCGGCTCCGGTAGCACCGCCGAGGTCGACAATGTCCGCGAAGTCGGGTTGTAGACCGAGATATTCGGCGACGGTCGCTGGTACATGCTGTGGGGTTTCACCGACCTGAGGGCCGCACATCACTCCGTCGATGTCCGACGGGGTCAACCCCGCGTCCAAAACGGCTAGCCGGGCTGCGCGAGCAAGCATTTCCAGCGTCGTAACTCCGAATGTCGTTCGCTCCGGGGGTAATTCGGCGATACCGACGACCGCCGCACGTTCTTGCCGGGGTCTCACGCCAACCCTCGGATCATGTCCAGTGACGATGCGTCGTCGATCGATGAGGTGTCGCCGGAACCGTTTCCGGTGTAGACCGCTTTGATGACTCGGCGCAGAATTTTCCCGCTTCGGGTCTTGGGTAGTACACCCACAATGTGCACGTGTTTCGGGGTGAGCGGCTTTCCCAGTTGCACTGCCACTTTGGTTCGTATGGAGTCGGCGAGCGCGGCGTCCGATTCCGGGTCCGTGTCGTTGACACGGGCGAATACAACCAGCGCTTCGCCTTTGATGGCGTCGGGAACACCGATTGCGGCCGATTCGATCACGCGAGGGTCTGAATTGACGACGGACTCGACTTCGGCAGGCCCTAGACGCTTTCCGGCAATCTTTAGTGTGTCATCGCTGCGGCCGCGCACGAACCACACATTGTTCTCGTCGACTTCGACCCAGTCTCCGTGGTACCAGACCCCTGGCCAGCGATCCCAGTAGGTCGAGAAATAGCGCTCCGGGTTCCCCCAGAACGTCAGCGGCATGCCGGGCGATGGGCGCCGGAGCGCGAGTTCACCGAGACCCACCCCAAGTCCGACACCATCCGAATCGACGATGTCAGCGCCCATACCGGGCAACGGTCCAGCGAATCCGCAGGGGTGGATCGGTTCGGCCGTGGTGTTGGAGAGGATCGCTCCGGATACCTCCGTACCGCCGCTGTAGTTGATGATCGGGATCTGTCGTCGACCTGCGATGGTGTATAGCCACTCGTAGGCGTCAGGGGTCCATGCTTCTCCGCTCGATGCGAGCACGCGAAGATCTCCGGTCTCGATGTGCGTATCGTCCCTGCCCATCAGGGAGCGGACAAGGGTGGGGGAGATGCCCATCATCGTGACGCCCAGTTCGCGCACCATGTTCCAGATCCGGTCTGTGTCAGGCCAATCCGGTGTACCGGCATAGAGGGCGACCGCACTGCCTGCGATGAGCCCGCCGAAGATCACGATCGGGCTCATGATCCAGCCGGGGTCGGTGATCCAGGTCGACACGTCGCCTTCACCGACGTCGAAGCTGAAGGCCGCATCGCTGCCTGCTTTCACTGCGAATCCCGCGTGGCCGAGAACTACACCCTTGGGGGCGCCTGTCGTACCGGAGGTGAAGGCGATGAACAATGGGTGGTCGGTCGGTGTCAGCGCGGTGGCCAGTGGGACAGCGGGTTGGCTGTTGCCCAGGTCCTCCCACGCGATTTGCCCAGGTAGCGTGGATCGGTCCACACCGTCGATCAGCGACACCACGATGGTAGTGCGGAGAGTGTCGATGTGCCCGAGAGCCGAAATCAGATCCTCAGTGACCCGCACGTCTCTGCCGCGGCGGGTGAATCCATTCGAGAGAATATGGGCCTTTGCGCCCGCGATCGTCAACCGGTCGATCACTGCGGAGGTGCCGAATCCGGAAAAGATCGGAACGGAGATGGCCCCGATCTTTGCGCAGGCGAGCTGCGCAACGGCTGCCTCTCGCACCATCGGCAATTGGATTCCGACGGTGTCGCCGAATCCGATTCCAGCGGAGAGAAACCCAGTAGCGACACGGTCCACCTCGAGAGCGAGTTCCCCGAATGTCCAACTGCCCGTGGTGCCGTCTTCCAGTTCCCACAGCAGCGCTGTCTGGGCTGATCTGCCTGCACGAACCCACCGGTCGACGGCGTTGTCTGCCATGTTCAAGGCGCCGCCGGTAAACCAGGACGTCCTGTGGGGTGTGTCGAGTTGGTCGAGGACGCGGGTCGGTGGTGTCTGCCAGTCCAGCTTCAGCCAGTCTGCGACTGCTCCCCAAAACCATGCCGGATCCTCGAAAGCTTTGGCACGAAGGTCGGTCAGATCGGTGCAACCGACGGTCGACGCGAAGTTCAGGATGCGGCTTCGTCCGAGCTCTTCGGGACCGGGATTCCAGAGCAAGGATTCGGCCTCGGTCACCGATGTAGTGGCGGTCATATGACTCCTCGTTGGACGTAACAGCTCAGGTATGTCGGTCTGAGGAGACGGTACGAGTGATGAGCGCCACATATCGCTATCAGTTTCCGCGATCTTTCCCGCTGAACTCTGCGGTTTACGCAAACGTGGTGTTAGGCCGCCTCAGTGCGTTCCGGCTGCGTAGGCGCATATGTAACGAGTTTCTCGGGTACTGAGCGGGGGCCTGCGGTATGACGTCATGCCCGTGTTGCGCTATCAGCAAAGAGATCTCTCGAAACGGGCCCGCGATACCTCGGTGGCGGTACACGATGGGGTACGCAGAACCGAACGGAGGAAGCACGTGAATGTTGATGTCGGCATCGGTGGGCCGGGGCTCGACGTCACCACGGTGGAATTGGTCGAGTATTTGCAGGCTCGATCGGAGGAGATAGGTTTCATGCTTGCGCGCCGGTACCGCGAAGAGATCGTAGAGTACCGATCACTCCCGGAAGGCTTCATCGAACAGGATGTAGCAGTTGTCGCGCGGCGCAATTTCGAGGACGTACTCTCGGGCTTGTCGCCGACCGATCCCACTTTCGAGGTGCACCTGCAGTCCTTCCGGGACAGCGCCGTCAGGCGGTTCCAGCAGGGTGTGCCGATTCATGCGCTGCTGCAGGCATATCGATTGTGGGGGCATACGGTGTGGGAGCAGGTCGTGGATGCACCCACGACCCGGAGTCATCCGGCCGCGGCGCTGGTGATTGCGGGACGGATCATGAAGCATGTCGATCTCGTGTCGACAACGGTTGCGCAGGCCTATCTGCAGAAGGCTTCCGGCATGATTCACGACCTTGAACTGGTTCGCCGTGATCTGGTCGAGGCGTTGGTGACTGGTAACGCGTCCGAGCGCATCGACAACTATGCGCCGCTGTTCAGACTGGAGCGCGCCGCCCGATACTTCGTTATCCTGTTGCGGCACAACGCCCGATCCGGTGGCCCGGCAATGTCGTTGCCGTTGCGGACCCAGCTCGACGAGGTGGAGCGATACATCACCGCTGCCGTACCCGGCCACTCGATCGTCTGCATTCGAGGTGACGAGATTGTCGCCGTATGTCCGGTGCTGGGGGAATTTCCAGAGGGGCAGCGTCCCATCATGGACGGTCTCGCGGCGCTGGTACCGGGTTTCACGATGGGTGTGGGTCGTACGTACGACTCACTGGTCTCGGCCACCAGGTCCTACGTTGACGCACAAGACGCGGTCTTGTCGGCGGTGGCGACACCCGCCGGGCCGGGTCGACGACGGGCTTACCTATTTACGGACGCTCTGCTGGATCATGTGGTTCGTTCGAGCCAGTACAACAGCGACCTGAGCCAGGAAGCGCTGGATCCGCTGCGCAGATACGACGAAGCACACCGATCCGAACTCATTCCCACTCTCAGAGCCTATATAGATTCCGGTTTCAGTCTTGCTCAGTCGGCGCAGAATCAAAACATTCAACCCAACACGGTCAAGTACCGGCTGCAACGAATTCATTCGTTGACAGGACACGACCCATTCGATCCGCATGACATTATCCTCTTCGGTCTCGCCCTGCTATGTCGATGAAAGGTAGGTTTTTGCAAGTGTCAGCCTAGAGTTTGACCGGGCGCTCGATACATAGTAGGTCTTCGGTCATCAAAGCTGTTGTAAAAGTGAATGTCTCGAATTTACTGGTAACCCTGCATATCAGAACTGGTCGTATTGCTCAGCATCCCGCAAGCTGACGTATAAAAGCGCTAGGGTCGTCTCCGTGGCCGGAGATACTGAACCTGCTTTGCAGAACTCGGGAATCGTGGAGGTCGATCATGATCAATTCGTTGTAACGAACGTCGTGGCGGACCGTCATCCCCCTGCATTGGTAGGCCTCGCCTTGGTCGTGTGGACTGCCTTGCCGACCGAGTAGTCCGGCGCAATCTGGTTCTTAACACTGATCGCGGGTACGGAAACTGCCCTTGTCGTCGGGGCCATTGCGTGCGGTGTTGCCAGTTTGGTAATTTTCGCCCTGCGGCCGTTGATCGCGACGGGCGAGGCTGGAACAGTTCGCGATTCGAGGTGATCCGCGAGATCTGGGCAGAGCTTGTGTCCTGAACCCGACAGCGGCGGCGGGCATGTCGAGGTGCGCACCGGACCATGGAATATCCGGCTGTAAGGGTCAAGGGACAACCGAGCAGCGGTTACAAGCCTTTACGAACACGGCCGAGCGAGCGCGATCAATCGCATCGCACGGCAGGCAATAGTTGCCATATCTCAAGCAGATCTGGACCAGCCAACAACAACGGACCGACTCGGCCTGGTTCAATCCGGACTGAACTTGGTGGCGACGGGATTTTCCACCGCGAGATCCTCGATGCGCTCGAGTACGATCCTGCCCCTCCATTCTCGAGCGGGTCGCCACGCACCGCAAATTCAGACCTTGTGCAATTTATTCAAGGTTCTGTCGACCCAATGAACAACGCAATCGCTGCACATTTCGGTACTACGCAAGTTTTCTGACAGCGATGAGTTGACTCGCGCACCGCCGCGTACTGGGGAACTGATCGGGTGTCGAATGCGGCCACGTCTTCGTATGGCTACTACGGCCCCGCTACGGGATGCCGGATGCGCTTGTCGAAGCGAAGGAGTTGCCGTGTCGGGTGTAGTCAGAAGTCGAGGATCAGACGTCGGTCAATACCGCCGCGGCACGTCGTTGAAAGTAGAAGGCACCGTCGATGCAGCGGAGACCGTGCACGTTGACTCAGTCTGTTTCTGCACTCCGGACAATCAACCTGGGCACAGGCCTCGACTGCAGTTCGCGTGCGGTCTCATCGGACCAACCATGTACGCATTCCGAAAGCAGGTTCGACGAGCGGAATCCACGTCCACCCTGGCAGGAGTCGGTGAGCGCTCGCGGGGCGATAATGCTCGAACGTTTCTAGGTTGGCACCGATCATCGGTACAGTAGCCGCTTAACTCAAGATGCAATCGCACGGGACCATGCAGTCACCGGCTCCGACCGTGGTGCTAGCTTTCGCCGCTCGGCACTTGTGAACCCGCCCCATATTCCGTGTTTTTCTCGACATTCGAGCGAATATTGTAGGCACCGTTCAACAACAGGGCACTGCTTGCAGATTAGCTTGGCATTACGTTCCACTGCGGCCAGCTCGTGTCCCCGCAGATTAGTCGAGGGGAAGAACATACCAATCGGCATGGAACGGCATGCACCCCGGAGTTGCCACTCCCATTCCTCAGCGCGGGGTTGAGGTAAGTGCACCATATGAGGGTCGTCTCGCACCACTATAAACCTCTTTCTCGAATGTTCCGCGTTGACAGCCAATTTATGATCATGGACAACCAGATTGTTGTTGTCGCCCTACGACGTCCTCCGTAGGGACGCGATCCCTCAGCCGTCGCAGGCGGTCCTGCCTCGGCGGGTTCACTGCCAAGGACTCCGCCCATACGCCCGCGTCACACCCTCTGTGCGGTGAGATCGAGCGCGATATCGGTGATCAGATCCTCCTGTCCACCGACCAATCCGCGTTCGCCAACAGCGAGTAGGATCGCGCGGGTATCGAGTCCGTACTGCTTCGCTGCAGCCTCTGCGTGGCGGAGGAAGCTGGAGTACACCCCGGCGTATCCGAGGGTCAGTGTCTCGCGGTCGACCTGAACAGGCCTGTCCTGCAACGGGCGAACGATGTCGTCGGCCGCGTCCTGCAACCCGAACAAATCACAATTATGCTTCCACCCGTGCAGGTCGGCGACGGCGATGAATGGCTCGATCGGGCAGTTACCTGCTCCGGCACCATGACCGGCGAGAGATGCGTCGACGCGGGTCACTCCCTCTTCCACTGCCACAACAGAATTGGCGACCGACAGCGACAGATTCTGGTGAGCGTGGATACCGATCTGGGTATCTGCGTCCAGGACATCCCGGTAGGCGCGCACACGGTCGCGGACACCGTTCATTGTCAATCGACCGCCCGAGTCGGTGACGTACACGCAGTGCGCGCCGTACGATTCCATCAACTTCGCCTGTGCAGCAAGCTGTTCGGGCCCCGCAAGATGGGACATCATCAAAAATCCCGACACATCCATACCGAGTTCGCGGGCTTTGCCGATGTGCTGGGCGGAGACGTCGGCTTCGGTGCAGTGCGTCGCCACTCGGACCGAAGTGACACCGAGCTTGAACGCATGCTCGAGCTCTTTCAGCGTCCCGACTCCCGGAAGGAGCAACGTGGTGAGTTTGGCGCGGTGCACCACCGAGGCTGCAGCTTCGATCCACTCCCAGTCGGTGTTGCTGCCCGGCCCGTAAGTCAGGCTGTGGCCGGCCAACCCGTCACCGTGAGTGACCTCGATGGCGTCCACACCTGCACTGTCGAGGGCACTGGCGATGCGAGCGACATTGTCGGGACTGATGCGATGCCGCATGGCGTGCATGCCGTCGCGGAGGGTGACGTCCTGGATGTACAGGGCGGCACCGTCTGTCGCGTTCGGGCGAGTAGTTGTCGTTTCGGTCATCGTGCCGCCTCCAAGGACTTGTTCTCTGCGATCTTTTCGGCAACCTGTAAGGCGGCCGAGGTCATGATGTCGAGGTTCCCGGCATAAGCGGGGAGGTAGTGCGCGGCACCTTCGACCTCGAGGAACACCGAGACCTTCCACAGGCCAGGCCCCTTGTCGACGCCGCCGGTCAAGGTGGCGACGGATTCGGCGTCGTCGAGTTGGGTGAATTGCACTTCCTGCTTGAGCCGGTAGCCGGGGACATAGGCCGAGACCTTGGCGACCATGTCCAGAACGGATCGGCGAATGGCGTCCTGATCCGGGTTCGATACCAGTGCGAGAACCGTGTCGCGCATGATCAGCGGCGGCTCGGCCGGATTGAGGACGATGATGGCTTTGCCGCGGGCGGCACCGCCGACCTTTTCGATTGCCTCGGAGGTGGTTTCGGTGAACTCGTCGATGTTTGCGCGGGTGCCGGGACCCGCCGACTTCGAGGCGATCGAGGCGACGATCTCGGCGTAGTGCACGGGCGTCACGGCCGAGATCGCGGCGACGATCGGGATGGTCGCCTGTCCACCGCAGGTCACCATGTTCACATCGGGCGCACCGAGGTGCTCCTCGAGGTTGACCGCGGGCACGACGTACGGTCCGATCGCGGCAGGAGTGAGGTCGATCAGCCTCTTGTTGTAGGGCCGCAGGGCTTCTTCGTTCGCGACATGCGCTTTGGCGGAGGTCGAGTCGAAGATGATGTCGATGTCGGCGAACTGGGGGTGATCGATCAGGCCCTGCACTCCCGAGTCCACGGTGCTGATCCCCAAACGGCGCGCCCGGGCGAGACCGTCGGAGGCAGGGTCGATTCCGACGAGCACAGCAATTTCGACGCTCTTGGCTACGCGTGTGAGTTTGATGACGAGGTCGGTGCCGATGTTGCCGGATCCGATCACCGCTACTTTGGTCTTGCTCATGATGTCCTTCAATTTTTGTTCGATTTTCGAATCGAGCAGGTCAGGCTGTGAATGTCGATGAAACGCTGCCAATTCCGGATATCGACGCCGTGTAGGTCGAGCCAGGGGCCACAGCAACCATGGGGCCCAGGGCACCAGAGAGGATCACTTCACCGGCACGCAGCGGTGATCCGTAGGACAAGCTGGTGTTGGCCAACCACACCAAGGCGGCCCAGGGGCTTCCGAGGCAGTCCGAGCCTTTGCCGGCGGAAACCTGTTCACCGTCTGCGGTCATGGTCATGGTGACCTCGGCGAGGTCGGGTGCGTCGGCGCGAGAGATGCTCTCGCCCAGGACGTAGAGCCCGGATGATGCGTTGTCGGCGACGGTGTCGGCCAAGCTGATATCCCAGCCCGCGATCCGGCTGTCCACTATCTCGAACGAGGCAAACACCTGTTCCACGAACTGCGGTGCCTGCTCCGCCGTGATCGGCTCGTCGATGTCCGAGGACAAGATGAACGCGATCTCGGCTTCGATGCGTGGCTGCAGCAGTCGGCCAGAATCGACCGGGCTGTCACCGGAGACGTCGAAATCGTCGAGCAGGACACCGAAATCGGGCTGATCGACCCCTAGCTGCTTCTGCACAGCGGGCGAGGTCAGCCCGATCTTTCGGCCGACGACGGTGCGACCGGCTGCGAGGAGTGCGTCGATGTTGCGTGATTGGATACGGTAGGCGGCGTCGATATCCTCGCGTCCGATGAGATCACGGACCGGAGCGCACGGTGTGCTCGTGCTGGCGGCATCGGCGAGTCGGTCGGAAAGTTTCTCGATCACACTGTCTTTCACAATGGTCATGGGGGAAATCTAGGCAGGTTTCCTGAAACCATCTAGGATCTATCCCGTGATCCGGGACGACTCACGCCAGAATCCGTCGATATTGGAGAAAGCGGCCCTCGTCTTGGAAGCATTTCCTGGAGGAACGACTCTGACTCTGGCGGACGTGAGCACTCGCACCGGGCTGCCTCGCTCCACTGCTCACAGACTGCTCGTCGAGCTGTCCCGCCTCGGATGGCTGACCAGAACAGCGAACTCGTTCGAGCTTGGTATGCCTTTATTCGAACTTGGAGAACGAGTTTCCGTGAAGCACCGGTTACGTTCTACTGCAATGCCGTTCATGCAGGACTTGTTCGCGGTGACGGGTCAGACTGTGCATCTCGCAGTGCGTGACGCACACGAGGTGGTCTACATCGAGAAACTCCACGGACACCTTCCCGCGGATCTCCCGTCCCGCATCGGCGGACGACTCCCGCTCACCTGCACTGGAGTGGGGAAAGCGCTGCTGGCATTCGAGACGAGAGACTTGCAGGAGGCAGTACTCGACGTGCCGCTCCGTCGCTACACGCCGCACTCGGTGACGGATCCCCGAGTGATGAGACGGCAGCTCGACGAGATCCGCCGCATCGGGGTCGCAATCGAGCGGGAGGAGGCGGCGGAGGGGAAATGCTGTGTTGCCTCACCGGTTGTTGTGTCGGGTTCAGTTGTAGCGGCGATTTCGGTATCTGTTCCAGCTCGTCAATTCCGGTCCGCGCACCTTGCCCCAGCAGTCAGAACGGCGGCGCTTGCGCTCGGGCGCAAACTGTCGCGGCCTTGAGCCCGTATCGTGAGCGCGGCGGCTGTTGCTGTACCCCGGACACGATGGATCAAAGGAGCCGAAATGGGCGCGGAATTCGTGACACCCGAGTCGACGTGGCATCTGGCAACTTCAGTCGACGACACACTGGTGACAGCGTTCGAGTTTGCCATGATCCAGGCGTTCGAGGCATTCCAGCGGTCCGTCGTGCAAATCCAGCGCATCGTAGGAGATGTGAATATCCAGTTCGGCGAGGGAGTCCTTCTTCATATCGTTCGGATGCAGGAGCGCCCGAAAGACGCGACTACCATCGCACGGCTGATGAATCGCGATGACTTACAGAACGTGCTGTACGGCCTGCGGAAATTGGGGTCATTAGGCTTGGTTCGCAAGGTCCGTGTCGGCGCTACCACGCTGTTCGAGATTACCGACGACGGTATCGATGCGACTGACCGCTATGCCAAGCTTCGACGAGAGATCATCGTCTCGGGCATGGCCGACATCGTCGATGTGCAGGAAAGAATGCGCCGGACCACCGAGCTGCTGCATTCGCTGACTGGGCACTATGACACAGCAGCACGAGAAGTAGCAGCTATGGACCCTGCCCGCCTATTCGGTACCCGAGACCATTCATCACGTGGGCGCGAGTAGAAACGGCAGCACCGTGGCCAGATATGCGTCAGGACGCTCGAAGGGTGGCCAGTGGCCACATCGATTGAGAATGACAAGGTCAGCGGTGGTGAGATATCCAGTCAACAGCAACGCCTGCTCCACCGGTACGAGTCGGTCGTGACGACCGTGAACAATGAGTGTGGGCACATCGATCTTGTGGAGATCGCCGAGATTGCTGTGAGGTGCCGGTGTACTCGCGTTCATCGCGTCGGCATGTGCCGGTTCCCGGAGACGTAGTAAGTACATTTCCTGTACCAACTCTTCGCTGATGTGTTCTGGGTCGAAGACGAGAGCTCGTAAGAGTCGTCGAATGGCGTCGCGATCCGGACCTCCGCCCTGATTTTCGGTCCAAAGCCTCATTCCTTCGCTGGGGAATGGCGACAGAGCGTAAGGGTCGCCACCCGACGACGCATGGCACGACCCGAGGACAAGCTTGTTCACCCGATCAGGTTGTGCGAGCGCCATATCGATTGCGACGGTGGCCCCCATCGATACACCCAAGTGCGAGGCCACGCCTATACCCAGGTTGTCCATGATCGCGAATGCGTTACGGGCACATACATCGTGGAACGGTTCGTGGAAGACTTTCGGGCTGCTACGCCCGAAGTTCGGGTGGTCGATCACGATGCAGCGGAAGTGCGCGGACAGCGCACTGAGTACGCGACTGTAGGTCAGCCACGCTGTGGTGCCGGGTAGCGGACCGAAAGCTTGGCTCATGATCAGCGGGGGCCCTGTACCGACATCGTGAAAGCAAACCTCGTCGTCTCCCACGTTCAAGGTGCGCCGCCAGGACCTATCGTTTTCGATCATCATTCCTCGGCCATCAGGAGCCCGACTGAGAGTCAGCGGACTGCGGTGTTGCCACAGTGCTCCAGATCAGAACTGCGCGCGAACTTCGTTCTACTGACCGAGACAAAGCAGCGGTGAGCGCCCTGAGCATCTCCATTCAGCCGGGGATTGAAATTCAATCGATATTCAAGTACAACTGAGTCAGTGACATGCGTCACTCCATGCAGCGATCAGGCTTCCGGTACCGCCGTCGGCGGACACGCCGGCTTCGCACGATGCGGAAAGTTCGAGAGGAGTTCGCCGGCATGACCGAACCGACTTCGGCCCAGAAGGATGCGGTAAACCCAGCAACGATGATCGGTCGAGTAGCGCGGGTATTGGACGGATTCATCGGGACCTCCTACGAGGAGCAGCGCCTGACCGACATCGCACGTCGCTCGGGACTGCCCAAGGCCACGGTTTCTCGTATCGTCACAGAGTTGGTGGACCAACATTTCCTCGAACGTAGCGGGACTTCGATCCGGCTGGGAGTGCGATTCTTCGAACTAGGCCAGCACGCCGTCCGCCCCCAAGAACTGCGCCGGTTGGCGATGGCGCGAATGATACACCTGCGCAACAAGACCGGTCGCACCGTGCACCTGGCAGTTCTGGACGGTTCTGATGTCATCTACCTTGCGGTCGTCGATGGACCAGACCCCCTGCCGCTTGCTTCTCGCGTCGGAGGACGCCTACCCGCTCATGCAACGGCAGTGGGTAAAGCATTACTCGCATGCGCCGAACCGCACGTCGTCGACGGGCTTCTCGCCACGAACCCGAGGCTATTGGGCCCGCGAACGATAGTCGACGCCGACGCCATGCAGTCGGAACTGGCCGGAATTCGCCGAGACGGCGTCGCATTCGAACGAGAAGAATCGGGGCCAGGCATTGCTTGTGTAGCGGCTCCGGTTCACCTCGGCGGCGGTCGCGTAATTGCGGCGCTTTCGGTCAGTGCTCGCTCCGAACACGCAATACCACTCGGGCTGTCCCACGCAGTTCGAACAACCGCGGATGCTGTGGGGCGGGATGCCGCGCTGAGCCCGGTATTTCGAACGTGCTGATCATGAGTGCGAAGTACGACGTCGCGATCGGAAAATACTGAATTCAACTGCAAAGCAGAGCATTTGAGACCTTGAATTCGGAAATCGCAGTTTCATTCACCGAGACGACTCTTGTTCTCACCCGCAGGCCGTGACAACGTTTCTGTGACATGGGTCATGGCACCGCCGCCGAATGCATGCCCCCATTCTCACACTCGCACAACGCGGGCACTCGCTTACGCAACCAAGCCCAGGCTGCAGAACCACACTTGGAACGGAGATCTGATGAGCGACATTTCAGCGCTCGGATACCTTGGCTTTACCACTACCGACCTGCCCGGTTGGCGGACCTTCGCCAATGACATGTTGGGACTCGAAGTTGTCGATTTGGACAACGGCGACGTGGCACTGAGAACCGACGAACGCGCGTGGCGGATACGCGTCCACGCCGCCGATACGGACTCACACGCCTTCACCGGATGGGAACTGCCCGATGCCGAGGCCCTCGAACGACTCTTGATCCGCTTGGATGCCCATGGCGTCACATGGCATGAAGACACAGAACTCGCCACCGACAGGGGAGTCCTTCGCCTGCTGAGATGTCAAGATCCCGACGGTAACGAACTCGAATTCTTTTACGGTTCCCGTTCCGCCTCAGACCGTTTCGTCTCACCCCTCGGACACCGATTCGTCACCGGCAGTCAGGGACTCGGGCACATCGTGCTCTACGTCCAGGACGAACATGTTGCTCGCGACTTCTATCTGAACGTTTTGGGATTCTCGCTGAGCGACATGGTCATCATGTCGCCGGACATCCGTGTGTACTTCACCCGCGTGAACGCTCGCCACCACAGCTTGGCCTTCGGTCATGTGCCCGGAAGCACTGAACGCTTCGCCCATCTCATGCTGCAAATCGATGACTTCGACGCAATCGGAGCCGCGTATGACAAGGCTCTAGGTGGATCCGCCGACATCACCCAGACTCTCGGCCGTCACACAAACGACCGTATGCTCTCTTTCTACATGAGGACCCCGTCGGGTTTCGAGATCGAATTCGGTACCGATGGTGTTGCCGTCGAGAATGATTCGTGGAGCGTGTCGACCTATGACCGACCGAGCATCTGGGGGCACGAGGTCCTCGCTGCCGGCCCCGCGATCTGATTCCCATGAAATCCATTGGAATAGTCGGCGCCGGACTGGCCGGCGTCACATTGGCACAAAGTCTGCGAAATAACGGTTACGACGGCAGCATTCACCTGTTCGGTGCGGAGCCCGAGATTCCGTACGATCGACCGCCTCTCTCCAAAGCGTACTTAGTCGGAGACGCCGATCGGTCATCCCTGACGCTGCACGAACCGTCGTTCTACGAAGACAACGACATCGATCTACGAACCGACTGCGTCGTCGATGCCATCGAACCAGCTCGGACCGGAATCCGCCTCGCCACCGGACATCGTGTCGCACTCGATTTCGTGGCGCTCGCGACCGGGGGCCGACCGCGGCCCTTACCGATCGAGGGGGCGACGCTGGATGGGGTGGCATATCTACGCACCCTCGCCGATGCGGACAAGCTGAGGCACCGCCTCCGCACGGCGACTTCGATCGTTGTCGTCGGTGGTGGCTTCATCGGTTCCGAAATCGCAGCTACGGCGAAGTCGCTGGGTAAGGAGGTGACGATTGTAGAGCAGGCACCGAGGCTCCTACCCCGCGTTGTCCCCTCCGACATCAGCGATGTTCTCGAAGAAGTGCACCGAAACAATGGGGTTCGTGTGTTGTGCCGGCGGCACATCCAAAGAATGATCGGCGACTCCCATGTTCGAGCTGTCGAGCTGTCCGGCGACCTCACTATCGCCGCAGATCTGGTTGTAGTCGGAATCGGCATGCTTCCCAACGACGAATTGGCGCAGGAAGCGGGATTGACTTGTGCGCAGGGGATTTCGGTGGATCCGTTCGGCATCACATCCATACCTCAGATTGCTGCGATCGGTGACGTGGCACTTCGCCACGATGCCCGTCTCGGGCGACCTGTCCGGTCCGAACACTGGAGGGGCGCGCAGACTCAGGCGACCCGACTCGCCGAGACCTTGATGGGTGGCCATCCGAGCACTCTCGATGTCCCATGGTCGTGGTCCCACCAGTACGACCATGACATCCAAGTCACGGGTGACTGCGTCGGTGCAGAGCAAACCATCATCAGAGGAGATCGGCAGGGGGCTCAATTCTGTGCGCTGTATCTGCGCGACCGAAAGGTGGTCGGTGCCTTCGGCCTCAACGCCGGCCGCGACATACGTGGAGCCATGCGCCTGATCGAGACCGGCGCCGAGCCTGCACTCGGCGATCTGGCGGACACGACCACGGATCTACGAAGGATGGCTTCGGTCGCCTGACCCGCCATATCTCGACGACGTCACTCTTCACTTCACCCCTTTCGATACCCGTTCACTTGGAAAGGCTCAGTAATGAAATATGGCACCAAAGATTTCGAGTCGATGGTCGACTGGAAAGAAGGGCTGATCAGTCCTCAACTGTTCATCGACGAAGACATTTACAAGGCCGAGCAAGAAAAGCTCTTCGGCCGAGCGTGGCTGTTTCTCGCACATGACTCCATGATCCCCAAGGCCAACGATTTCTTCACAACCTACATGGGGGGTGACCCCGTGCTGGTGACCAGACGAGCGGATGGGAGTGTCGGTGCGTACCTCAACGCGTGTCGGCACCGAGGTATGAGAGTTTGCCGAGCAGAGGACGGTAACGCGAAATTCTTCACCTGTACCTATCACGGGTGGGCCTACGACACGAGCGGGAAGCTCGTCAACGTCCCCAACCTCGATGATGCGTACTACTCGGAGCTGGACACGGCCGAAAACGGCCTCGTGCCGGTGGCAAAGGTGGAAAACTATCGCGGCTTCATTTTCGGCACTTTCGACGAGACCGCCCCGCCCCTGACGGATTACCTCGGTGACATGAAGTTCTTCATCGACGGGCTGACCGATCATGCCGAAGACGGCATCGAGGTCCTGCCCGGCGTGATCAAGTGGACAATCCACAGCAACTGGAAACTAGCCGCCGAACAATTCGCCGGCGACGGCTACCACGCGGTGACGACACACGCCTCGTCGATCATGCAGATGCGAGAGACTATCGATCCGGTCGGCGGCGGACAGGCCAGCTTCCCGGAAGGCCATGGCGTCTCCTACATGTTCAACGAGAACGCGCGCTTCGGGAACGACGCCCTCGGAGCCTATTTCGAGAACCGCACCCGTGTCGGCAATGAGCGTGTGGGCGAGCGCATCCAACTGACCGGTAACTTCAATGTATTTCCGAATCTGTCAGGACTATTAAACGGCAACGATATTCGAGTGTGGCATCCGAAAGGTCCAAACTCTTTCGAGGTGTGGAAGTTCTGCATTGTCGACAAGAACGCTAGTGAAGAAGTCCGAAAGGAACTGCAGCGTACGTCGGGAATGACGGAAGGAGCGGCCGGGGTTGTCGAGGTCGACGACGGCGAGAACTGGGATCTCATCGGACGACAGTTGGCTCAAGGGACGCAGGTGCGAAAGATCGCGTGGAACTATCGCATGGGACTCGGCCATGAAGAACACACTCACAACGACTTCCCTGGCCGACTGGGGTCGCGCTACTTCGGAGAAGGGCCTCAGCGTGCATTCTATCGCAGATGGGTCGAGTACATGACAAGTGAGCAGTGGCCGCACGTCCAAGGCGATGCGACAACCGCTGCAGTGTCGAAGGAGGCGTGAGATGACGACCGAGAGCACCTTGAGCCCAGCGGCCCGACTCACCGCACAAATGATGCTGCAGTACCAGGTAGAACAGTTCCTTTACCATGAGGCGGCCCTTCTGGACCGATGGGACTGGGACGGCTGGTTTGCCCTCCTGGCGGACGACCTGCATTACTACATGCCGGTCCGAACCAGCCGACTACGTCGACAATCGCGACCCGATGACGAGCCACGAGGTGCTTACCTCGCACACTACGACGACGATCTGACACGCATGCGATTTCGGATCCAACAACGGAAGACCGGACAGAACTGGGCAGAAGAACCGCCGTCTCGTGCCCGCCATCTCATCAGCAACGTTCGCGTCGACGTCGCCGCCGGCGGCGACGATGAGATCGGCGTCGACTCGAACTTCATCGTGTACCGAAACCGGATGGACATCGAAGAAGATCTGTGGGCAGGGGAGCGGAAAGATATTTTGAGACGTACCGCGGAAGGCTTCCAAATTGTCAGTCGGACAGTTCTTTTGGAGCAAAACGTGGTTCTTTCAAAAAACCTGAGTGTGTTCTTCTGACCAACCAGACATGATTCGACCAACGTGCAATTGCCGCCTGATCATGACGACGGCCGCTGTCGAGAGAGTAGAACTGCTGTGAATAAAATACGGCTGTGCGCCGTCGGTGACCTGACCGAAGGTAATGTTGTGAACGCATCGTCGGACCCTCCCATTGCGGTGTATCTCATAGAGGGGCAGATATACGCGACATCCAATCTGTGCAGTCACGGGAACTCGCTTCTGTCCGACGGCTATGTGGACGGCGATCGTATCGAGTGTGCCCTGCATCTCGCTCAATTCTGCATAAAGACCGGAAAGGTCGCAGCTCCGCCGGCCACCACGTCCGTCGCTGTGTACCCGGTCGAAGTGGTGGATGGGGTCGTCTACACGAAAGCCCCTTCGTCGTGACAGTCCGTACGCACGACTCCGCTCAGTCACGCGAGCCGGTTTGTCGCACTACACGAAACTGGTCTTGATGGAGGGCATCGAGGACAGCCAAGCGGAATACCCACCGCCGAGACGACGTGCGGCAATCCTAGCGGTGCTCACGACGAACCTGGTGATCGTGTTCGCGGCAAATTCGACACTCTTCGTAGCACTTCCCGCAATGAGCCGGGCACTCGATGCGAACAGCATGCAAACGCAATGGATAGTTGCGGCTTATTCACTGTTCTTGGCAGCATTCATTCTTGTCGGAGGCCAATTGGCTCGTAGATTTGGATCGCGGGCAACCATGGCCGCAGGACTGGTCCTGTTTCTTATCGCATCACCGATCGCAGCTTTCGCAAGTGGCGCAGTTCTCACCATCACCGCTCGTTGCGTCATGGGTCTCGGTGGCGCACTCATCATGCCTGGGACACTCGAGACGGTAATGGTGGTGTTCCCACCCGAGAGGCGGGCTGCAGCGATAGCCGTTTGGACGAGCTTCACAGGGCTGGCGGGTGGGCTGGGGCCGATTGTCAGCGGCGTCGTCGTCGCGAAGTTCTGGCCCGGTTCGGTCTTTCTCATTTTGATTCCATTGGTACTGGCGTCGCTCGTAGCGGCCTTCGTGTTGATACCGAACCCGCGTCGACACGGAACGGGTCGCTTGGACTGGAGCGGCACCGCGTTGTCGCTCTTCGCTATTGGACTGCTCGTTTTCAGCTTGATCAATGCGCAAACCGTCGGATGGCTCACACAGCAAACTGTCGTGGGGATTTTCGCTTCACTTGCCCTCCTGATCGCGTTCCTCTTCAGAGAAAGTACGGCCAATAGTCCTCTTTTGAATCTTCGATTGTTCTCGGATCGTCGCTTCAGTACAGGATTCGGTATTATGCTCCTCATATTTATCGGATATTATGGCGTACTCTACGTCAGCCTCTCATGGCTCCAGGTAGCGCTCGAATACTCGCCGCTCGAGTCTGCATTGGCATGGCTTCCATATGCACTCGTCGTCATGTGTTTTACCCCGATTCAGCCGAGAATCACCAGAAGCATCGGTGCCCGATGGACAGCAGCCGGTGCGACCGGACTGTGCGGCGGAGGCTTCGGACTGTTCACGATTGCGGACCCTCGGTCTGGCTACGTCGCCTTCGGTGCATCGGTGGTTCTGTTTTCTCTCGGTATGGCACTGATCGTACCGTTGACCACCAGCTTCATCATGGCAGCATCAGCGGCCATTCCTGACGGAACCGGGGGTGCTGCGATGACCAATATTTCTCGCGATCTGGGAAATGCACTGGGTGTAGCCATACTCGGCAGTCTCGCTACGACGGGGTACCTTTCCGCGGTCGACCCCAACGATGGTGACCTACCATCGGGCGTCGGAGCCAGCACGCCGATCGAAGCCCTGGCCCAGGCCAGGGCTGCCATGATGGGCGACTCGGAGGATTCGACTGTGCGGGTCATCCAAGATGCCTACACGTCAGGCCTGCACCTGGTGGCCATCGTAGCAGCGGCAGTCTGTTTCGCGGCTTCGGCATTAATCGCCATCCTGTTGCGTCCGAACGGTATTCGCAATATGGGACTCGGTACGGATGCACCGTTGACCCTAGGCAAATTCGACCCCACGCACACCGGGCCGCCCAATGAAGGATGAAATTGTCGTGAAAGGAAGATCGATACAATGACTGAAAATCAGACACTTACTGGTCGTCTCACATACAGCAACACTGAGAAGAGTGTCATCATCGATGGGCGTCGGATTCACTTTCATCAAGCAGGTACCGAGCACGAGCGCACCGTGGTTTTTTTACATGGCGGTGGACTGGGTGCGAGCGGTTGGTTCAACTTCCATCGAAATATCGAGCCGTTCTCGGATAAATTCCATGTCGTGCTGGTCGACATGCCGAATTATGGCACCTCGGACTCTGTAGTCATACAGGATGAAGATGTGGCTCGTTTCGATGCGGATGTTCTCTCCAAGTTGCTCGACCATTTGGGCGTTGCCCGTGCCTCGATTGTCGGCAACTCGAAAGGTGGCATGGATGCCATTGCCTTCTCTGTGCACCACAACGACCAGCTCGACACACTTGTCCTGATGGGCAGTCACACCGGGCCATCGATATTCGACCCGATGCCTGCCACCGGGACTACGCTGTTATTCGACTTGTTTCAGCATCCCACCAGGGAAAAGATGGCTCAAATGCTTCGGCTGTTCTTCTTCGATCAGACTAACGTTGACGATGCCTTCATCGATGTTCGATGGGATAGTGCCATGGATGCCGACAAGCGGGGTCACCGAAGGGCAATTCTCGATAGTCGTCCTGTCAATGTCGACTACACCTCCAGGCTTTCCGAAGTTCCGAATCCGGTACTGGTCCTTCACGGTGCCCATGATCGCTTCGCAGCGTTCGACAGCAGTGCATCGTTGATGCGCCATTACCCGAACAGTGAGCTTCATGTATATCGAAACTGTGGACACTGGGTTCAGTACGAATTGGCTGATGAATTCAACCAACTGACGATGCAGTGGCTAGGCATCCATACAGTGTGACAGCATGGCCTTTCAAGGCTGTATGTGAAGGGTTCATGACAAATTTGAGATACCATCGTTACGCAAATTTGAGCAATAGTTCCAATGTCGAATGTATGGGTTAAGTCGGTTTCGTTTTCACACGTTCGCGCAAACCAGCATTGCGTGGCGATGCTCTCCTTCCGCTCGATACTGTGAGTGTCCGTGGCTGATCAGGACTGTCCGGTGCCGGTGGAGCGGGTGCAGATCGGTGTCACGAGAGTGTCACAAGTCGGTACGCGCGAATGGGACTGCCCGGACGATTATGCACGAAAATCTTCACAGACCAACAAATCTAGAGTCCTATACAGTTCAGGTGGATCCACCTCTAGGGACCCAAGATTTCGCATGGTGTCGGTTCGAGTCCGACTGGGGGCACCAGCGTCCATATGGATCCAGATTTCTGAACCGGGACAGTGCTTCGGGTGATAGCGAGGACTTTAGTGGCCTCCCACAGATCTGAGGACACGACCGAGACAGCGCATTTCAGATCCGCGCGGGATGTAGGTCCTTCGTCGTCGCGTCTGCGCATTCGTGCAGCTCAGGGTCGGTCTTCGCATTGGACGATCATCTCGACGGGTGGCTCGCTGTCACGATTCTGTCGCAACTCGATCTGGCTGAGCTGACTAACCTTGCCGACTCTCGCGATATTTCGGTTCGGTGATAGAAATGATTGTGCCGAAACAGTTTCCACATGCATTTCGGCCCAAACGCTCAAGAGCAACGCCCTGGCGAAGCATTCTCGGAAGTCGCCAAGGTGGATAGGATTCGGCACCGTCCCCTTCTGCTGTCTACACGCCAGCAGCTACCACCGGGCAGACGGGGCGAACACGCCAGCGGGATCGACCGCGTGTCGGACCGCCTCCAGTCGCTCCGATTCGGTTGCGCTCCACCCAGCGCATACCAGATCCATCGACCCTGTACCGGCGAGATTGAGGAAGGAGCGACCGGCCGACTCGGCCGTGAAACGAGACAGGAGATCATCGAGTACACCTGGTAGCTCTGCCGCGATGGCCGGCTCGGCAACCCCGATCAGATAGAGACAGAATGCGGCGCCACGTCCGCCCACCGAGCCGGGGGATCGCGGCGACCGATCCAGGGCCCCTCCCATCAATCGTAATTCCACTGTGGCGACGGGCAGGTCGGCGGCGGACAGGACCGCGTCGATCGTTGCTTCGGTCATGGTCGACAACAGCAACCCGCGCTCGATCACCGGCAACGGTTCGACCGGGTCCATGTGAATCGAGGCCAACGCGGTCATCGGCATGGTGGCTACCGTGTCGATGATGGGTTCGGCAATCGAGCGCATCGGCGCGAGTAGCTCCTGGCCGCGTTCGGCGGATCCGACGTAGGCGTACCGCAGGTGTAGGACGGTGCGGCCCCGAAGTTCTGCCGGGAGGGCGGGGTCCGGCGGTAAATGCAGGAGCGCGATCGATGTCGAGACGGATTCCGGCACAGCCTGTACCCAGGTCCGCCATGCGTGCAGAACCGCGGGGGCGTCTGCGAGATCGAAGAAGATGCCGCCGCCGAACACGGTGTGCATCGGCAGCAGATCGATCACCATTTCGGTCACGATGCCGAACCCGCCGCCACCCCCGCCCCGCAGTGCCCAGAACAATTCGCCGTCCGTCTGTTCGTCGACCACAGTCACTCCTCCTGCAGCAGTGATGATCCGGAACGAGCGCACCAGGTCGGCGGCGAATCCGATGGTTCGACCCAGCGGGCTGAGCCCACCGCCGAGGGTGTACCCGACTGCGCCCGCAGCGGTCGATGACCCGGACGGTGCGCCGAGATGGAACACCGCGGCGGCGTCGAGTACCTGCTGCCACCGGACGCCGGCGCCGACGGTCGCGGTGCGCGCACCGGCATCGATGTGTACATCGCTCAACCGTCGGGTGGAGATCATGATCGAGGTGTCGTCGCTCGCGCGGGCACCGTGGCCGGTGGCTTTGACGGCCACCCCGTAGCCGGCGGCTGCGGCGACTCGGACTGCCGCCGCGACGTCGTCGGCGTCGGCGGCGACAACGACCGCGGCCGGTGAATGAGACACGGCGACATTGAATCCGGCCACTTCCCCGTCGTATTCCGCGGCGCCCGGGCCCCACACCGACCCCCGGGTGGCGCGGTCCAACAGGTCGAGGGTCGAGGCGGTGTCGGCGGATGTCATGTGTTCCTTTTCGGTCGTGTGGGTTCGGTGTCGAGCCGTCACCTTTCGTTGTACCGCAACATGTTCGACAGGTGAGAACCGTCGGATGTGAACAGTCGCCGCGAACTAGACCATGTAGGCATCGCACCGCTGCGGGTGTGTACATGCCGTTCAGCGACATCACGCCGTCTCTGGCCAGCACAAATCAAAGGCACGGGGTCGGCAGCGGACGCCGCTGGGACCACCGACCGACAGGAGATGCCATTCGCAGAGTCGATGGGCAAGCGAGGAAAAACGACGGGTTCGTCAGCCGACATCGTCACCCGCTTACAGCCATCGACATCCCGAATGGCAGCAAACCGAAATATCGATGCCGCGACGGGACTTCTATCGGGATGCTCAGAGCTGTACCGATCGTCGAACAACACTTACAGATTTCGAGAACAGGACGCGACCATGACGACACACTTCTGGCCCGACGGAGCGCGATTGGCGGTCACCGTCTCGATGCAGTTCGAGGCAGGCGGGCAACCGATCAGCGGCGCCGGCGGACCCATCACCGAGCCGATACTGCCCGGATACCCCGACCTGGGTCAGAACAGCTTCTACGAATACGGTGCCCGCGAAGGCGTGCCCAGAATCTTGGACCTGCTGGACAAGCATTCCATTCCCATGACCTCGTTCATGATCGGCGACGCGGTACGGCGGCACCCGGACATCGCGGCCGAGATCGTGGCCCGCGGGCACGAGGCGGGCGCACACGGACGGCGATGGGAGCGGCAGTACCAACTTTCCCGCGCCGACGAAGCCGCATGGATCGCGGACAGCGTCACCGCAATCGAAGAGGTCACCGGAACACGGCCCACCGGGTACAACAATTACTGGATCCGCCCCGGCATCAACACGTTGGAAATACTGCAGGAGCAGGGTTTTCGCTATCACATCGATGATCTGTCTGCGGACGAGCCATTCCTGCAACGAATCAACGGCGAGCCGTTCGCGACGGTGCCGTACTCGGTACACCTCAACGACATCGCCAGCTTCGACTTCCCCGGCTTTTCCCCGGCCGACTACGAGCAGCAGCTTGTCGACGAGTTCGACCAGCTGTATGCCGAAGGCGCACAGCGGCGCACGATGATGGTCATCGGCCTCCACGACCGACTCTCGGGCCACGCCTCCCGAGTGCGGGTACTCGACCGAGTCTTCACCCGCCTCCGCGAGCGCGGCGACGTCTGGTGGGCCCGCAAGGACCAGATCGCGCAGTGGACGCTCGATCACCCGGACACCGCGACCTGGGTCGACCGCGATCCGGCACCGATCAGCGGGCTCCCCGGCCGCAGCCACTGACCACCGACACCAAGGAACTTCGCCAATGGACCAAGGACAACAGATTCTCTGCGACGCTCATCTCAACCGGGGCACCGCATTCACCACCGAACAACGACACGCACTCGGATTGACGGGGCGCTTGCCTGCGTCGATCGAATCCCTGGACGAGCAGGCCGCGCGGTCGTATGAGCAGCTGGCCGAGCAACCCGACGACCTCGCCAAGTACGTGTACCTCAATGCATTACACGATCGGAACGAGATCGTGTACTTCCGCCTTCTCACGGACCACCTCGCCGAATTGCTACCCGTGGTCTACGACCCGACCATCGGCGACGCCATCGAACAGTGGAGCCAGGAGTATAGGAGATCGCGTGCGCTGTATCTTTCCATCGACCACATCGACGACGTCCGCGCGTCGTTCCAGACACTGGGCCTCGGCCCAGACGATGTCGACCTCATCGTGTGTTCCGACGCCGAGGAGATCTTGGGTATCGGCGACTGGGGCGTCAACGGCACCGATATCGCGGTCGGCAAACTCGCGATCTACACCGCCGCTGCGGGCATCGATCCAGCCCGTGTCATTGCCGTCAATCTCGATGTGGGAACGGACAACCGAGCGTTGCTCGACGACCCCGCCTACCTCGGCAACCGGCACGAACGAGTCCGCGGCACGAAGTACGACGAGCTGATCGAGACCTACCTCGAGGTCGCGAGCGAGTTGTTCCCGAATGCCGTGCTGCATTTCGAGGATTTCGGGCCGTCGAATGCCCGGCGGATCCTGACCGAGCATGGTGAGAAGTACCGGATCTTCAACGACGACATGCAGGGCACCGGTGCCATCGTCATGGCCGCCGTGATGTCGGGTATGAAGGTCACCGGCCAGAATTTCGCCGACCAACGGCTCGTCGTGTTCGGCGCGGGTACCGCGGGAACGGGTATGGCCGATCAGATTTCGGCGGCCATGGTCGCCGACGGCCTCACGCCCGAGCAGGCGCGATCACGGGTGTGGTTGATCGACATCAACGGGCTGATCACCGACGACATGACCGCGCTTCCCGATTACCAGCAGCCCTATGCGAGGCCGGCCGGGGAGATGTCCGGCGGCGGCAAGGGGATGGACCTGTTGTCCGTCGTCGAGGCGGTGCGCCCCACCATCCTCATCGGAACCTCCACCGTCGCAGGGGCGTTCACCGAGGAGGTGGTCCGTGCCCTGTGCGCGGGGGTGAAGCGCCCAATCCTGCTCCCTCTGTCCAACCCGACGAGTCGCATCGAGGTCTCGCCGCGCGATGCCGTCGTGTGGTCCGACGGTGCTGCGCTGGTGGCGACTGGGATTCCGGCCGATCCGGTGGAACACGGCGGCGTCACGTACCAGATCGGGCAGGGCAACAACGCCCTGCTCTATCCCGGACTCGGCTTGGGCATCATCGTCTCCGGTGCGTCGCGGGTCACCGACGCAATGCTCCTCGCGGCCGCGAACGCCGTGGCCGGACAGGTCGATGTCAGTGCGGCAGGTGCCTCGCTGCTCCCGCCGGTGGAGGACCTGCGCGCGTCGTCGGCGATCGTCGCTGCCGCCGTGGCCCGCGCCGCAGCGGAGGAGGGCGTCGCTACCAACATCCACCATGACGTCGACGCTGCTGTGCACGAGGCGATGTGGATTCCCGAGTACGGACCCTTCGATGTCGCGAACTACCGCGAGGCCGCCCGATGAGCAACCACGGTGACCCGTCGACCCCCGAGCCCCTGAATGTGCCCATCGGGATCGATGCGACCGGTACGCGCAGCGAAAGCGATTCGATGGGCAGCATCGACGTACCGGCCGACAAGTATTGGGGCGCGCAGACGCAACGGTCGCTGCAACACTTCTCCATCGGCGACGACCGCATGCCGAAGGCGGTGTATCACGCGTACGGGCACGTCAAGAAGGCGGCAGCGATCGTCAACGGAGACGCCGGGCGATTGGAGACATGCCGGCGCGACCTTATCGTGAGGGTGGCCGACGAGGTCATCGACGGGTGCCTCGACGAACATTTCCCGCTGTTCGTGTGGCAGACCGGTTCGGGCACCCAATCGAACATGAACGTCAACGAGGTCATCGGCAACCGCTGCATTCAGCTCACCGGCGGGGAACTGGGATCGAAGACGCCGATACATCCCAACGACCACGTCAACATGGGGCAGTCGAGCAACGACACGTTCCCCACTGCGATGCACATCGCGACCGTCGCGGTCATCACCGATCGCCTGCTGCCGGCAGCGAATTCATTGCTGCGGGCGGTGCAGGAGAAGGCGCATGCGTGGCGCGGGGTGATCAAGATCGGACGAACGCACCTCGAGGACGCCGTCCCGCTCACTGTCGGGCAGGAGTGGTCCGGGTACGCAGCGCAATTGCACCAGGCACTGGCCCGCGTGAACACCGGCGTGAGCGGCCTGTATCCCCTCGCGATCGGCGGCACCGCAGTCGGAACCGGGATGAACGCACCCAACGGGTTCGGCGCAGACGTGGCCGCGCAGATAGCCGCGCAGACCGGTCGCCCGTATGTGTCGGCGGAGAACAAGTTCGCCGCTCTCGGCGGGCTCGACGCGATGGTCGCCGCGAGCGCGGCACTGCGCTCGTTGGCCGTCGTGCTGATGAAGATCGCCAACGACATCCGCTGGTCGGCCTCGGGGCCGAGAGCCGGACTCGGCGAACTGATCTTGCCCGCCAACGAGCCCGGCAGTTCCATCATGCCCGGCAAGGTGAATCCCACTCAGTGCGAGGCAATGGTGATGGTGTGCATTCAGGTGCTTGCCGAAGACACCGCCGTGGCGTTCGCCGGTTCGCAGGGCAACTTCGAGCTCAACGCGATGCGCCCGATCATCATCGACAACGTGCTCCACTCGGCCACGATCCTCGGCGACATGTGCGCGAAGTTCACCGAATACTGCATCGACGGAATCGAACTGAACCGCAACACCATCGCGGGGTACGTCGACCGGTCACTGATGCTCGTCACCGCGCTGTCTCCCGTGATCGGGTACGAGAAGGCAGCTGCGATCGCGCACCGGGCTCTGGCCGACGACAGCACGCTACGCGACGCTGCTCTGGCCACCGGGTTCGTCGACGGCGACGACTTCGATCGGATCGTCGACCCGACAAACATGACTGGCATCGATATTATCGATAGCAAACAGTGAAAGTATCGATTGTTCGACGGTTAGATCCTTGCTTCACTGAATTATGAACACACACCACAACGAAAGGACCTCCTCGATGCGCGTACTACTGGTCAGCGGAACCTCGGGAATCGGCCGGTCGATCGCGTCGGCCGTGCTCGATGACGGCGGCGAAGTCATCCTCGCTGGACGACACCGCGATGCACTCGATGCTGCAGTCGCAGAACTGGGTCCGGGGGCGAGTGCGGTGACGATCGACCTCGGGGACGAAGTGTCCATCACGCAGGCAGCGGCAGAAATCGGTCCGGTCGACCACATCGTCAGTCTCGCAGCAGATCACGCCAACGGCCCGGTCGCGGAACTGGACGCCGATGCCATACGAAACGCGTTCGACGCCAAAGTGATCGGTCCGATCCTGTTGGCCAAGCACCTCGCGCCGCAGGTTCGCGAGGGGGGTTCGTTCCTGTTCTTCTCCGGCGTCGCCGCCTGGAAACCTGCGCCCGGCCTGTCGGTGATGGCAACCACGAACGGGGCGGTGGCGTTCCTGACCGAGGCGCTCGCGGTCGAACTCGCACCGATCCGCGTCAACGCTCTGTCGCCCGGGATCGTGGATTCAGGGGCCTGGGACTCGATGGGAGAGGGGAAGGACGCCCTGTTCTCTGACACGGCGCGCACCAACCCTGCCCGCAGAGTCGGCCGACCGTCCGACATCGCCAGCGCTGCAATGTCTTTGCTGACGAACACCTTCGTCACCGGCGTCACCCTGCACGTCGACGGGGGAGGACGGTTGGCATGAAACTCCACACGGCAATGGCTGCCCTGATGGCCGTGACACTGCCACTGGTGGCGTGTTCCACCAGTGCAACGCGCAGCGACGCGACGACCAGTGACCGGCCTCTAGTGGAGTCTGCGGCCGACCTGGTCGCACCGGGAACGGTGAACGTCGGCGATGCCCCGGTCACAGACCGAACCCGCGAAGTCGTCCGTATCGCGCAGACGCTGTACACGTTCTGGAACACCGGCGACACCGCCTACCTCGACCGAGCAGTGGACCCCACCTTCGTCGACAACACGCTGCCGCCAGGACGCCCGCAGGGCCCGGCCGGACCCGTCGCTGCGTCGAACACGTTCCGCGCTGCAGTACCCGACCTGACGTGCGAACTCGCCGATCTGTACATCACCGGTGACACCTTCACCGCACGGTTGATCTTTCGAGGTCATTTCACCGGCACCTACGACGGCCGTACCGGAACCGGGCAACCGATCGACTTCGGAGCGATCGACATCCAGCACGTCGGCGATGCTCGCATCGACGCGGACTGGCACCTCGAAGACAACCTCACCTTCCTCCAACAAGCCGGGCTCGTCGCGGTCGGGTGACCGCCCGAGCAGCCCCTTGCACAACACTTCTCACCGATAGGAGCCGACACACATGAACATCGACCCGAGGATCAGAATGGCCGCAGGCATCATCATGGCCGTCATCTCGTACGTCGTCGCCGTCACGAACTTCATCGACGGAGACATCCGATCCGGCATCATCCTCACGCTGATCGGCATCTTCTTCAGCACAGTGCTGGTGCAGACGACAAGCCGCTACCTGAAGAGAGACTCCAGCTAGCGATGCCGAACTCTCTACGTCGCATACCCTCGACCGATGCCGACTCTGCGAGCCCTCGAATGCTTCGTCGCCGTCGTGGACGCCGGTTCCGTCACCGCCGGGGCAGCGCAGCTGCATCTCTCGCAGCCTGCGTTGTCTCATCAGTTGGCGTCGTTGGAAACGGAAATCGGCACCCCGCTGCTGGAACGGCTTCCGCGCGGGGTGCGGCCGACCCCGACCGGTCGCGCGTTGCTCGACGACGCGCGAGCCACACTGTCGGCTGCCGACCGCATCGTGCGGACGGGACGGGCGTTGGCGGAAGGACGCGAAGGCCGGATGAGACTGGCGTGCGCAGAAAGCATGACCGTCCCGCTACTCGCGCCCACCCTTCGAAAGTGGACGAGAAAGTATCCCCACATCGGACTGGACCTGACCGAGTTCACCAGCGCGGACGCGATGGCGGACGCACTGTCGAACGGTGACATCGACCTCGCGGTCGGTCCGGCGTCGACGCAGTTCACCGGCGTCACCCACCAGATCGGAACGGAAGACGTCGTCGTGGTCATTCCGGAGGGGCTCGATCTCGCCGACAAGCCTGCCATTTCATGGGCCGACCTCGCAGACAGGCCGATCGTGCACTATCACCCGTCGAACGGTCTACGCGGGTGGTTCGACTCCGTCGCGACAGCCCACGGCGTCGAGCTCGATGCTGTCACTCATACCCGAAATGCCACCACGGCAGCCCAACTTGCTCACGCGGGCCTAGGAATCGCACTCGTCCCGACCACCGCACTTCCCGCGCGGTTCGCCGGCATCGTCACACCGCTGCGGCCACCGCTGCAGCGAAGGGTAGTCGTGATGGTCGGAACGCAGACAGACGCACTGACCCGCCGGTTCGTCGACGACCTGGTCGCGCGGGGAATGGGTGCGCGGCGCCACTGACCACACCACATCGAAGACGTAGAAGGACAACCATGACCATCGAAGCCCCGAGACACTCCACCGACACCGCCCCCCACCGGCTTGCCGAGACCTTCCATCGGTCGCTCACCACGAAAGACTGGCCGCTGCTCCGCAGCATCATGACCGCCGAGGTGACATGGTCGCTGCCGGGCGAGAACGCCATCTACCGGTGGTAGCGTCGTCGTCATGACGCTGTCGGCGACCAGCACGCACCGCCGGAAGGATCCGCAGTCCAGGCGTCGGGAGCTCGCAGAGGTGGCCGGGAGGCTGGCGATGTCGGAGGGGTTGGGGCAGCTGACGGCCAAAAAAGTTGCCGACGAGGTCAAGGTGTATCCCGGCCTTGTCAACCACTACTTCAAAACCTCGGACGGGCTGATCGCTGCCGGGTTCGCGGCAGCGGTGGAGGGCCGTCGCTCGCAGCGAGTCGGTGCTGCAGCCGATTCCGCCGATGCACTCGACCGTCTCAGAATCTTCCTGGACGAAGCGACGGACCCGAGCCACGATGAATATGCGCTGCTGTGGCTCGACGCTTGGCGTGAGAGCACCCGCCGCCCGGCACTGCAGCAGGAGGTCGTGAGCCAGATGGAAGTCGATATCGACACCCTGATCAGAATTCTCGAATCCGGTTGCGAACAGGGCCGTTTCGCGCCGCTGGACTGCGCTTCGACTGCGATGCGCATCCTCGCCCCCATCGACGGAACCTTCGCGCAGAGTGCCGTCAGAACAGCGTTGTCGGAGACCTCTGCCATCAACTACCCGATCGCGACGGACATGGTCTTGCGGCACACCGAGCTCGAATTAGGGCTTGCGCCTGGAACTTTGGTCTCCAGCTGACCCGGTCGTCATAACGAATCGGATGTTCGCGGCGTCGTGTCGTTCCGGTTCGCGTTCGACGCATCGACCAGATTCTCTCGGAGAAAGCGGGTCGACAACGCCGACCAGTGTTCGGCGTTGCCCATTGCGCAGTGGTCGTCGTCGGCGTACAACACCAGTTGGGCGTTCGGTGCGTCGACGGCGAGTTCGATCGAGTCACGGGTGCTGGCCAACGTGTCTGCAGCTCCATTGATCACCAGCAGTGGGATGTCGATATCCCGGTAGCGATGCCGTAGGGACATCTTCGAGGTCTTGCGCACCAAGTCCAGGATTCCGGTCGCGCCGAGTGTGCGGATGAGCGTCGATATCATCACCTCGGGCATCCCGATCGAGTTGATCGCACCGAAACTGCGGTGAGTCAGCGGACCGTTGGACACCGCCACTTTCAATCGCGGATCCGACGCGGCCATGCGTGCGGACCAGTATCCGCCGAAACTGAAGCCCATCATGCCGATTCGGTCCGCATCGATGCGCGCATCGGCTGCAAGGAAGTCGATCACTGCCGAGTACACGTTCTCGGACGCAGCTGTCATGGGGTCGTCGTACGAGTAGGTTCCGGGCATTTCCATGACGAACGTGCCCAGTCCTGCATCCCGTTGCGCCAGTAGGGGTAGCAATGTTTCGGCAATGGTCCCTTCCAGACCGTTCGTAACCAGGACTGTCGGAATGTGTTTCGCGTTCAGCGGTAGCGCGAGAATTCCGTGTACCCGGTCGGAGGTACCGGGCAGGGCGATGTCGACCACCTCCACGACGTACCCCATAACCGGTGCGAGAGCGAGCAACAGCGACTCCGACAATCGAGTCGACCTGCGATAGGCGTCCTGGCGTCGCGGCGTCCCACCCGGCCATGCGGCGACGAAGTAGTACACCAGCGCCTTGATCAATCCGTCGACAGCGATGGCCGCGTCGGATGCGTCGGGATGCTCGGCGATGAATCGTGCGGTCGCGTGTGGATCGGCGACCGTTCCGCGGTCGGCGAGGATCGACGCCGCTGGGGCGAGTGCGCCGCCCAATTCGGACAGTACCGCGCCGGTCGGAGCCTCTGTGTCGAGCAGCCGTGAACTCACGGGCGCACGCAACCGTGACAGGGCCGCATCGGCGCGTTCGAGGTGCTCGGTGGCGAAAGTCGACCAGTAGGAAACCCACCTGTCGTCCTCGAAGGAGCGGCATCGAGCCAACTGGCCGCGGAACTCGTCATCGGGTATGCCGCCGAGGTGGGTGAAACGGTCCACGAACAGACGAGGCAGAAACGGCGCGACACCGCCTCTGCGCGAGGCCCTTTCGGTGGTGTGGGTCAGTGCTCTCGCGCTGACTGTTGCCCTCTTTCGCCATTCGATCAACGATGCCATCGTGTAGCTCCCCGTCCCTTAACGCAGATCAATCTGCTTTAGACGCACGGTAGGGTGCTCGATCGGTAAATGCAAGACTTTCTGCTTTAGCCTTGGGGTGTGGAGCAGACACCTACCCATCCTGAAATACGGCGGCGACCCGGCGGTCGAGCTGCACAGGTGACAGAAGCTGTCCACGAGGCAGTGCTCGCCGCCGTCGTGGAGGTCGGTGTCGACAAGGTCGGCATTCCTGATATCAGTCGACGGGCCGGAGTGCGTGACACCACGATCTACCGGCGGTGGGGGACACGCGAGAACCTGATTCTCGACGTCATGTTCACCGGGAGTGAGCGGATTCTTGGGCTGCCTGACACGGGCGCGCTGAAGGACGACTTGATTGCATTCGCTACTGCGCTCGACGGATATCTCGCATCTGCACTGGGGCAGGGCCTCATTCGAGTGCTCGCCTCGATCGCCGACTCGCCTGCCACCGCAGAAGCACGCACTACGTTCTGGTCGCAACGGTTGCGGTCCGTACAGGTGATCATCCATCGCGCGGTCGAGCGTTCCGAGGTGCCAGCTGATGTCGATGCCGGCCTCGCGATCGAGCTAATGATCTCACCGATTCACTTCCGTCATCTGCTGACCCGGCAACCATGCGACCGCGAGTTCATCGATAGCCTGGTGAATGCCGTGATGGCTTACTGCGGGGTGGCGCCGTGAGCGCCGCTGATTCGGGGGGTCTCAGCTCGGTCCGAAACGCTCCGTACGAATGTTCCCAGCCGAGTGACCCCGCGCTACCAGCATGTCCGCCACCGTGTCGACGAAGCTCGTGGGCCCGCAGATGTAGCAGCGCGGCTCGAATTCCGCCGGCCATCCGTGAGCGTCGATGTCTTCCAACGTGATCCGACCGAGTGGCCGTGCGCTCCCGGCAGGAGCACGCCGCGTGTGGATCATGGTGACGTCCACTCCCGCCGGCGGGTGAGCCCACTCGTCCGCGAAATAGACCTCCGCGGGTTCGCGCACGGAGTACAGCACCCGGAAGGGCACCCGTCCGCCCGTCGCGGACGCCTGTGCGCGAACCATGGCGCGGAGCGGGACGATGCCGGAACCGCCACCCACCAACAGAATCGGGGGAGACGGGGTCTCCGACGGTTGGGACGGCCGCCAGACGAACCATCGGCCCACCGGCCCTCGGATTTCGATGCGATCGCCGACCTCGACGGACTCGACCAAATAGGGCGACACCTCGCCGTCCGCGACGTTCTGTACGGCGATCTCGATACGCGTCGTGCCGTCGGGTGCCGAGGCCAAGGAATAGCTGCGCTGTGCGCTGTAGCCGTCCTCGGCGGTGAGCTTGACGTCTACGTGTTGCCCGGCGAGATGGCCGGGCCAACCGTCGACGTCGAGAACAAGGGTGGACGCGGTGGGTGTCTCACGCCGCACGGCCGCAGCCGTGGCAACGAGCCAGGGTTTCGCCCCGGCCGTCACGGCCACGTCAGTCGCCCTGGTAGCGCTGCTCGCGCCACGGGTCTCCGTAGTCGTGGTACCCACCGCGCTCCCAGAAACCTTGTTCGTTCTCCAGGGTGAGCTCGATGCGTGAGATCCACTTCGCCGATTTCCAGAAGTACAGATGAGGAACGAGAAGCCGTGCCGGACCACCGTGTTCGCGAGCCAAGGGAGCGCCGTCGAATTCGGTGACCAGCCAGGCCTTCCCGTCCCTGAGATCTTCGAGGGGGAGATTGGTGGTGTAACCGTCGAAGCCGTGCACCACGACGTACCTGGCATCGGTGTCGAGACCGTCCAGCAGACCGTCCAGGCTCACGCCCTTCCACGTGGTGTCGAGCTTCGACCACTTGGTGACGCAGTGAATGTCGACGGTCGGAGTCTCGTGCGGAAGTGCCGCGAATTCGTCCCAGGTCCAACTGCGAGTGTCGCCCCGTTCGGTGGTGACCGAGAACGACCACGTGTCGGTCGCGACCACGGGCGCAGGCCCGATCGCGAGGACGGGAAAGTCCTTGGTCAGATACTGACCGGGGGGAGTGCGCCCGTCGTCGCCGCGTCGTCGGCCCACGAAGCCCTTCGAGATCAGTGCCATGGTGAAGAATTGTGCGCTCGTTGTCGCGAGTCTGACAAGTCGGGTGACGGTGTCGGCTACCTGCGCTTCGGCGGGAGCACGTGGGATCGATGCGGAGTTCGCCGTGCTTCGTACCGGTACGGTCGAGGTGTGGACACTACTATCGTCGACGCACCATGTGGTGCGGCATGAGTATTTCCGCCGACGACCGTGCATTGGCGCGTGCTGTGGATCTGGCGGCGGCCGCAGTGAGTACGGGCAACGATCCGTTCGGTTCGGTGCTGGTGTCGGGCAGCGGTGAAGTGCTTGCGGAGGACCGCAATCGCGTCGGCGATCGACACGATCCCACCCAGCACCCCGAGATCGCTCTGTCACGGTGGGCTGCGACCAATCTGAACCCCAGTGAGCGACGATCGTCGACGGTATACACCTCCGGTGAGCACTGTGCGATGTGCGCGGCGAGCCACGGAATTGTCGGGCTCGGACGTATCGTCTACGCCACCTCGACAGCCCAATTGCTTACGTGGCTGGAAGAATTCGGTGCTGCGCCGCTCGCGATCACGCCGCTCACCATCACACAGGTCGTGCCGGGAGCAGTGGTCGACGGGCCGGTCGCCGAGTTCAGCGACGCTGTCCGTGACCTGCACAGGCAACGTCACACGTCCACGGCGTAGCTAAGGGTGAGCAAAATTTTCGAAGGCCGGCGAACGAGAACGTCGACATCGGCACTCGTGATGACCGGTGGTATCGGTGTTGCACTCGCGTGGCTCCAGTGTCTTCTGATCCGTCAGCAGTTCGCGGTGGGATTGTGGGTCATCGTGGTGGCCGTCGTGGCCACCTGTCTCGTCGCGTCCGATGCCAGAAAGCATGTAGCCGTAGGAACTTCGCTCGGTGCAGTGACCGTGGTCGCTCAGGTCGCCTGGTTGGTGACGCCCTTTCACGCGCTGTGGGTCGTGAGCGCAACCGCGGGGACTGCGCTCGGGTTCTTTCTGCTCGGATCGGCGTGGGCGGGCTCCTCGGATGGCACTCGCCGGGTGGTTCTCGCCGTACCCGCCGGCCTCGCTGCCTCGATTGCGTTGGTGGTTTCCGCAGTGACGATCACTACGGCCGCCAGTCCGGCGCCGCTGGTTCGAGCGCTGCAGTCCTTGGGGCAGAGCAATTCCTTCGTTTCTGCCGCGCCGACAGCGACGTCGGTAGTGAACGGGGCAGGTCGCACCAGTGACATCGAATACGGCTCGACGCTTCCCAATTCGTTTCTCGACATCTACATCGCCGACAACGATCCGTCGGTCAGCCGTCCCACGTACGTCATGGTGCACGGCGGGGGATGGATAGCGGGGGACAAGGCCGACGGTGATTCCGAACTCGGGACGGACAACCCGTACTTCGCGTCGGGGGCGGGCCCCGTACTCGACGCCGGTTTCAACCTGGTGTCGGTGAATTATGCGTTCGCACCGGAATACCGTTTTCCCACACAGACGATCCAGCTGGGTGAGGCTCTGCAGTTCTTGGAAACGAACGCCGACCGATACGGCTTGGACATGAGCCGCGTCGTGCTCGCCGGAAGCAGCGCGGGTGGTCAGATCGTGGGTAGCTACGCCAATGTTCGGACCAACCCCGACTACGCACGTGCGCTGGGCATCGAACCCACGATGGATCGAAGCGCTTTGAAGGCCTTGGTGTTCGACAGTGCGGTACTCGATGTGGGGAGGGCCGGCTCACCGCAATCTCCGAGTCCGTCGAACGGCTTTCTGTACGACATCGGTGCACGCAGCTACCTCGACACCACCGATGCCGATTGGCTGGCGCGCGCAAACGTCACGAAGAACGCCACCTCCGACTTCCCGCCGAGCTTCATCGCCGACGGAAACACCGGCACCTTCCCCGATCAGGCGGCCGAACTGAGCGCGAAGCTGGACAGAATGGGCGTCGCCAATCGCTTGAATCTGTACAGCAAGAACGAGGGGACCCTCGAGCATGCATTCATGACCACGGGCTCGCAGTGGACCGACGAGTACAACCGGCTCAGGATCGAGTTCCTCCGCGGCATCGTCGGATAGCAGAGCAGTCGCTGACGCACTCGACTGGCCGCTACTGCACTGGCAACCGCAGCTGGTCGACGGACCCGGAAACGGCGGCCAACCGGAGTTTCGTGTCGTCATCCGATCCGGGGGCGGCTGTCATGATGACGATTTTCAGCTCCGCGTCTCCGTCGGTGAGTACGTCGCAATCGACGGTAATCGGTCCGACCGTCGGATGGTGGACCACTTTGTGATCCTCGCGATGTGAACCGACAGCACCGACCGACCACAGAGACTCGAATTCTGAACTGCCGGTGCGTAATTCTTCGATCAGGCCCCTCAGTCTCGAGTCTCGGGGAAACCGTCCAGTGGCTCGCCGAAGGTCGGACACCACGGCAGCTCGGACTGCTGCGTCGCCGCCGGACGGCGTCACCGGCCAGGCGGACATTCCGGGCGTGTCCGCGCCGACAGGGAAACAGTCACGAGCGAAGTTGCGCTTCGAGGGTGAGACGGACGACGGATCACCGACCAGCGCAGCCCAACTCCGGTTCCACCAGAGCAGTTGCCAATCGGCGGCGAAGACGGCAACCGCACCCTCGTCGAGTCGGCCGACAACCCGCCTGACCCCAGGCGGGATGTGGTCGGAGATAGTCCCGTCGACCGGCGGAATGTGGCCGGCCAAGCGGTAGAGATGGTCTCGCTCGGGAAGAGTCAGCTGGAGAGCCCGCGCCAAGGACGACACCACTTGCACCGACGGTGTCGTCGCTCGTCCCTGTTCGAGCCGCACGACGTAGTCCACGGAGATGCCCGCGAGATCGGCGAGGTCCTCGCGTCGGAGCCCCGTGGCCCGTCGAGATCGTCCGGTCGTCAGTCCGACAGCATCGGGTGAGAGTCGATCACGCCACGATCTGATCGTCGCGCCGAGTCCGTCCGTTGTCGAGGTCACGACTCCATTGTCACTCTTCGGGCGGGTGTGAGGGTGGTACCGATTGTCCTACCGTCCAGGCGTGCCTGGAACACACGCCGGTCGACCTGAACACTGGGGCCATGACCATCACATTCATCACCGGAGCAAACAAGGGCCTCGGTTACGAAACCGCGCGCCGACTGATCGAACAGGGCCACACCGTGATCCTCGGAGCACGTGACGCCGAGCGGGGTAGGAATGCTGCAGCAGCGTTGGGCGCTCGGTTCGTTCGGATCGACGTCACCGATGCCGAATCCGTCGCATCGGCAGCTGCGGACGTACAACGGCAGGAGGGGGTTGTCGACGTACTGATCAACAACGCGGGCGTTCCCGGACCGCACAGCGCCATCGAAGAACTGACCGCCGAGGATGTGCAGTCGGTACTCGATGTCAACGTCCTCGGAATCGTCCGCACCACAACAGCATTCCTTCCACTACTGCGCCGCTCCACCGATCCCGTCATCGTCAATGTCAGCAGTGGAATGGGTTCGTTCGCGGCGACACACGATCCGTCTCGCGTCGAATCCAGCGTGATTGCTCCGGCCTACACCGCGTCGAAGTCGGCTGTCACGATGTTGACGACGCAGTATGCCAAGGGCCTGAGCGACATTCGCATCAATGCCGCCGATCCGGGCTACACCGCAACCGAATTCAACGGAAACAGCGGGCCGCAGACCGTCACCGAGGGGACCGACGCCATCGTGCAGCTCGCCACCGAAGGGCCCGGCCACGGATCCGGGCGGTTCATCGACCGCCACGGAACCGTCAGCTGGTGACCTGTTCCGTGGCAGTCGGAGTCAGCCGATCACGTTCTGCAGGTCCATCCCCGCCGGCTTCTTCAGCGGAGTGAACGTTCCGACGCTCTGCTCGACGGCTCGGGCCGCCGCGAGTGCGATGTGGTCGCCGTTGCGCGGAGCGATCAACTGAACGCCGGACGGGATGCCGTCCGAGTCGAGCCCGGTGGGCACGGCGACCGAGGGCAGGCCGAGGAGGTTGACCGTCACCAGTAACCGGTGATCACGCCACAGTTGCGTGGTCGCTTCGGGACCGGACAAGTCGTAGCCGACGGCAGTCATCCGCCGCGCCGAGACCGGGCCCAACACGATCGGGTACTGGGCGTGGAACCTCTCCCACGCTGCCGAAATCAGCACACGCTGACCCCACGCAGCCTTGTACTCGGCGATCGACTCGTAGACCTCGGTCTCCGAGGAGTTGTCGAGGAAATACTGCGTTGCGCCCGCGCCGAGGGGCTCGGCACCGCTGTCGGGTTGGAAATTGCCGACGAACTCGGTGACCGAGAGTCGACGCCACAGCACTGCAGCTTCCTCGATCATGGGTGCCTCGGCCTCGACGACCTCCCACCCCGCAGCGGTCAGAGCATCGGCAGCTACCGAGATTGCTTCGGCCACTTGCGGATCCACACCCCAGCCGGCGGGATCGCGCGTGACGGCGACGCGACGTACGCCGTCGTAGGTGGTCGGGTGAGGAATCGAGGACGCCATCGGATCCAGGCCGTCCGACCCGTGCATCAGCGAGAAGGCGGTGTCCAGGTCGTCGACCCGGCGAGCGATCGGTCCGTTCACTGCGAAGAACTGTTCCGTCAGGGGCCAGGCCTCGACGGGTGAGGGTGCAGGCACTCGGCCCGCCGACGGTCGCAGTGCGCAGATACCGGCAGCGTAGGCGGGCAATCGTAGAGATCCGCCGTAGTCGTTGCCGAGTCCGATGACGGACATGCCGGTGGCCACGGCGACGCTGTCTCCGCCGCTGGAGCCGCCGGCGACTCGGTCACGATCCCATGGGTTGTAGGTCCGCCCGAAGAGTTCGTTGTCGGTGTCCCAACGCAATCCGGTGTCGGGCATGTTTCCCCGGCCGATCGGGATCGCGCCTGCTTCCATCAGCCGTCGGACCATTGTCGAATCCGACGTCGGAATCGCATCCGCGAGGAAGGTCCAGCCTTGCGTCGACGCAGACCACGTCAGGTCGATGTTCTCCTTCACGGAGATCGGTACCCCGGCGAGCTCACCGACATCCTCACCGTCGGCGATTCGGCGATCGATGGTGTCGGCGAGTGCGCGTGCGCGGTCGTGGAATACGACGGTGAGAGCGCCGAGGTGACCGTTGACTTCGGAGATGCGGTCCAGGTGCGCGTCGATCACCTCGCGTGCGGTCACTGCGCGAGTACGAACGAGTCGGGCGATCTCGCGGGCACCGAGCGTCCAGAGAACGGGGTGTGCCTGAGTCATGTTGTGCCTCCTGTGGAGTGGGACGGGGAGTGATCAGGCCAGAACTTCGAAGACGTCGATCGTGGTGCCGGTTGCGTGGGATGTCGCGCGGCCCACGAACACCGAACGCGTGAGCCACTGAAGTCGTGGTGACGTCGTCCGAAATCGGGGAGTGGACTGGAAGTAGCCCATCTCTTCGCCGGACTCACCGGGGAGGTGACGGACTATCCCGAGGTTGACCACGTCGACGATGTCGTCCTGATCGGTACGAATCAGGTATCGCGCTTCGACCAGGTAGGCGTCGTCCGCGCGAGTCAGGGACCAGTCACCACCGCCGGGAATGATGGTTCCGGAAACATCGCCTTCGATGGTTCCGCCGGTGATGGGAATGAACTCGAGCAGCTCGGTGGCTCGTTGTTCGAGGGGTAGGTAGGGGCCGGTGTCGGCGACGATGCGGAATGTGAATCGCAGCTCGGGTGCCGTGGGGGCGTCCATGGCTCGTCCTGTCTCGTGTCGTATCTTTTTGATGTTGCAGTGACTATGGTCATAGTCAAGGTGATAGTCAATAGCATTCACTAAGGAAAATCGCGTTAGAGCGAGACGGAAACACGTCCAAACGCGCTCGATGCGTCGGACGCGAAGGGATGTGCCGATGAGTTCGGACGTACGCAAGCGTCGCAAGAGGGGATCGCTGTCGCAGGAGGAAATCGTTGCCGCGGCATTGCGAATTCTCGATACCGAGGGCGAGCCGTCGTTGAAATTCTCGCGACTGGGTGACGAGTTGAAGGCGTCCCCGACGGCGGTGTACCGACACTTCGCAAGTCGCCACGACCTGCTCACCGCAGTGGCCGATCATCTCGACGAGCTGTCTCTGGACGGCTACGAGCCGACCGACGACTGGCGCGCGGATCTCGAAGATCTCGCGTGGCGTGCGTGGCGAACGACGACGGCGCACCCGGCGGCGGCCGCTGCCACGTTCTTCCTGATAACCAACGGACCGAACGAACTCAGGGCCGTCGAATGGGTTCTTCGGGCGATGCACATGGCCGGTTTGCGAGGCCGTGCCGCGGTGATCCAGTATCAGGTCTTCGCGAATCTGGTTCTCGGTTCGGTCAGTGCCGAGGGCGCTCGGCTCAGTGCGTCGGACCCGCGCGAAGTGGAGGAAGGGTGGGTCCAGGTCTACGCCCCGAAGCATCCCGAGAAGTTCCCGTATGCGGAGCAAGCCAAAGCCGAACTGGCACGGATGAATTACGAAGAGGTGTTCGCCAAGCAGATCGAGATGTACCTCGACGCGCTCGAGGCTCTTGCTTCGAGGGACCGAGAGTAGGTCTTTCCCCCCGGGGTTTCATCGTTCGCTCGTTCGATTGTGGAGGTGCTCGACTCATGGTTTCGACTGGGGCCCAGATCGATAGGCCCGTAGCGGTGGTGACGGGTGCAGGCGGCCCCGACGGTATCGGGTTCGCCTGCGCACGAGCATTGGCGGCAACACACTCGCTCGTCATCGCTGCGACGTCGTCGCGGATCGAGCTCCGTGTTGCGGAGTTGACTGCTACCGGTGCGCAGGTGATCGGCTTCGTCGGCGATCTCACCGACTCGTCGACCGCGAAGCGACTGGTGAACGACGCAGTCGAACACTTCGGCCGGGTGGACGTATTGGTGAACAACGCGGGCATGACCGCAACAACGGGCAGCGAAGAACAGACCCCGGCCGAGCTCACCTCGGACGATCAGTGGCACGCGGCAATTTCACGCAACCTCGACACGAACTTCTTCGTCACCCGCGCCGCGCTCGAGCCCATGGCGGAGCAGCGGTTCGGACGAATCGTGAACGTAGGGTCGGTATCCGGCTCGGTGATGGCCTACGGAGGAGATGCCTCGTACCACGCTGCCAAGGCGGCATTGGTGGGTTTGACGCGGTCGATAGCGATCGACAACGCGCATCGCGGAATCACTGCCAATATCGTTGCGCCAGGCTGGATCGCGACGGGATCGGCAACCGAACACGAAAACGCAATGGGAGCGGCCAGCCCGCTGGGGCGTTCCGGAAGGCCCGACGAAGTCGCGGCACTCGTCGCATTCCTCGCATCCGCATCGGCGTCGTACATTACCGGCCAGGTCCTCGTTGTCGACGGCGGTAACTCCATCGCCGAAGAGCGAGGCCGCGGCACGCACGCGTGACCACTCGAACCCCAACGTCGAGTAGCGGATACTCGACGGCGACGCGGAGCTGGCACCCTCGACGAAACGAGAGAAATCAATGAGCACCAAACCTCCACTTCTGTTGCTGCACGGAGTGACGATGTCGGCTCGAGCGTGGGACACCGTCGCACCGTTTCTAGAGAAGAACTATGACCTCGTCGTCCCCACTGCAGCGGGGCACCGCGGTGGACGTCGTCTCGATCACGCGAGTATCGGTGCTCTGACCGATGTGACAGAACAGCTGCTCGATGATCGTGGTCTCGACACCGTGCACATCGCGGGCAATTCGATGGGAGGGTGGATGGGTATCGAGCTCGCTCGCAGAGGCCGGGCCCGGTCGGTGTGCGCGCTCTCGCCCGCCGGTTTCTGGGAGCCCGACGCCGATCCGGGTAAGAGTCGGGCGACGTTGATCCGAACCAAGAAGCTGGCCGACGCCACCAGCTCGCTGATGCCGCCGCTGATGCGGTTCGGGTTCGTTCGCCAGCTCGCCATGCGTGATATTGCGTTGCGCGGCAAGCAGATGACGCACCAGCAGGCTGCCGCATCGTTCGAAGACCTCGTCGGATGCGATGCGGCTCACGACCTGTTGAACACCCGCGAGAGCGTGGCACCGTTCGCCGAAATGCCGTGCCCTGTCACCGTGGCGTGGTCGAGTGGAGACCGCATCTTCCCGCCCGAACATTTCGTCCCTGCGGCCCGTCAGCGGCTACCCGGGGCGCATTTCGTCACGCTGGCAAACGTCGGCCATGTGCCGATGATCGACGATGCGGCACTGGTGGCGAAGACGATCGAGGAGTCCATCGTCGGTCGTTGACCACAAGAATCAGATCGTCGGCTCCAGGGCGTCGGCGAGCATGTGCATCGCTGCGGTGGTGGAAAGCGAACGCACACTTGCCCTGTCACCGGGCAGTCGAAGTGTCCGGGTGACGGTCGGCTGATCGCGGACGGCAATCGCGAAGCACACGGTGCCGACGGGCTTGAGTTCGGTGCCACCGCCGGGGCCTGCGATGCCACTGGTCGAGACAGCGATGTCGACGCCGACCCGGTTCAGCGCGCCCTCCGCCATCAGTGCAGCCACCGGTTCGCTCACGGCTCCGTGCTGGTCGATGACCTCGGCTGGAACACCGAGAAGTTCGGTCTTCGCTTCGTTTGCATACGACACCACCGCGCCGATCACATATGCCGACGACCCGGCACGGTCGGTGAGACGCGCGGCGATCATGCCGCCCGTGCACGATTCTGCCGTTGCGATGCGACGGCCCGTCAAGCGACTCGCCACGATGTCGTCGATCGTGGATCCGTCGGTCGAAAAGACCTGTGCTGCATAGTGTTTTTCGATGAGTGCTGCGACGTCGGCGTATGCGGCCGCCGCTGATTCTGGATAGCGCGTCACCATTTCGAGTTCACCGAGACGCAGGCAGGTGGTGATCTCGAGGTCGCCGAATCCCGCTACCTCGCGCTCCGCTGTTCGTAAGGTCGCCGCGAGGTCGGCCTCCGACAGACCGTACGCGCGGATGGTGTCCTGGCGAACCGCGGCACTCCTGGCCAACACTCGCGAGACCGGCGCTGTCTGCACAGCTTCGGGCCACATGGCCTGTAGTTCGCGCGGTGGGCCCGGCAGAATCAGAACCGCAGGCAGCATCCCGGAGTCACTCGCTGGTATCGCGACGCCGGGAGCAGTGCCGGTCGGCGAAATGGACTGCGCGCCTTCCGGAACCATGGCTTGTTTGCGGATGCCCGCGAGAAGGGGCTCCGAATCGGGCGAGGAACTCAGGCGACTCCGCCAACGCTGCACGATCTGCTGGATGCGCTGCTCCAGTTCGACGTCGAGCTGGAGTTCTCGACCGTACAACGCGGCAACGGTCGCGACCGTGAGATCGTCGGCGGTCGGCCCCAACCCGCCAGTGGTGACGATGAGGTCCATACGCTGATCGGCGAGGAAGCGAAGTTGTGCGGTGAGATCATCGGGCCTGTCCCCGCACACAGTGATGTGGGCGACGTCGACGCCCAGTTCCAACAGTCGCTGGGCGACCCATGGGCCGTTCCTGTCGGACACCCGACCCGAAAGAACCTCGGTTCCCGTGACCACAACACCTGCTCGCACTGACATTCTTCGACTTTACTGTCACCGGGTTCGAGTGGACTCGCGACGGTGGCTCGATCGACACCGAATCCGGGGCCGCGGTGAGTTTCCGTACCGACGGCAGTCGATACCGGCGACATCGTGCATCTCGAACATCGGAGAACATCATGACCACGACGACCACTCCTGCAACCACGTCACGTACCGCTGCGCGCGTCGGCTGGGTCCTCACCGGCCTGCTGGCGCTGTTTCTGATCTTCGATATCGTCGGCAAACTGCTGAATGTGCAGCAGGTGAAAGACGCGACGGTGGAATTGGGGCTGCGCGACGAGATGACGCCCGTCATCGGCGTCGTGCTACTGGTGTGCTTGGTGCTGTACGTGGTGCCGCGCACCGCATTTCTGGGTGCCGTTCTCCTGACCGGCTATCTCGGTGGTGCCGTTCTCACCAACTGGCGGGTCGACAAGCCGCTCTTCAGTACGGTCCTGTTCGCGGTCTACGTCGGAATTCTTGCATGGGGTGCGCTGTACCTACGGGATCCGAAGGTGCGTCAGGTCATGCCGATAGTGCGGTAGTGAGACGCCTCCTGCCCACACATGTGAGGGTCAGGACAACGGATTCAGACCCGACGTGACGGGACCCTCCAACACGGAGCCGTCGGCAGCGAAACGCGAACCGTGCAGCGGGCAGTCCCAGGACTTCTCGGCATCGTTCCACGCCACGATGCCGCCGAGGTGCGGGCACACCGCAGACACGCGGTGGGTGACGCCGTCGACGGTACAGACAGCCTTCGGTGCGATGCCGGGCTCGACGTGGCCCTTACCCTCGACCAGTGGGGTTTTCGAGCCCCCGGTGATCGGCTTCGCCCATCCTTTCGTCATGTTCAGTCCCACGTTGGCATTGATACGGATCGCGTCGACGATGCCGGTGAGTTGGCGCAGATTCCAGCTGTCGTACGCGCCGGCCCAGTCGGTTCGACCGCCGAACGCCCGCTGTGCAAGAACGAGCGCGGACGCCGCGGCGTTCGTCATTCCCCATTTGTCGTACCCGGTGGCGACCCAGATGCGATCGTCGCCGGGCAGCAGTGGTCCGGCGTACGGCAGCGCGTCGATCGACCCGTAATCCTGCGCAGACCATCTGTATCGTCGTCGGGCCCCGGGGAAGTTCTCTGCGGTCCATTCGTCGAGGTCGTTCACCTGTGCCTGCGGAGAAGACTCGCGCCCGACGACGTGATCGTTTCCACCGATGAGGAGTAGATCGCCGGCCGGGGTGGGCGCATACCGGATCGATCGGCTGGGGGAGTCGGCCGAGAGGTACATTCCGCGTGGAACGTCGCCGTCGATCTCGTACGCGGCGGCATACGACCGCATCGGTTCCATTCGAGCGAAGAATGCACCACGATCGAGAATGGGTGTGCCAGTGGCCAAGACGACCCGCGACCCGCGGAGTGGACCCTGATCCGTCTTGACGTCGACGTGACGAAGCCTTCGTCTCACACCGAGTGCTCGGGTGCCTTCGGTGATGTCCGCACCCGCGCTCGAGGCGTCCTCGGCCAAGGCAATGAGGGCGTCCATCGGATCGAATTGAGCTTGGTCCGGAACAGACACGGCACCGGCGACATCGAAGGGAAGTTCGGTGTCGGTGCCGTAGGAGGCGTTCAGTCCGGCACCGAGAGCGACGCGCAATTCATCGCGAACGGCGGTGAGACCGGAGCTGGTCGTGGCGTACGTGTACGCCGTCTCGCGTTGGACCGCTATACCCCGCTCCCCGCAGTATTCGAGCAGCCATTGCTGCCCAGCAGTGTTGCCCTGCACGTAACGTCGCACCTGCTGTTGCGAATGTTTCGACGCTATCGACGACAGCTTCGTGCCCTGCAGAACACTGATCTTGGCTGTCGTGTTTCCCGTCGCGACGGCACCGATCGTGCGGGCTTCGAGCACCGCGACGCGTTCTCCGGCTCGTGCGAACAGCAGGGCGGTGACCAAACCTGTGAGTCCGGCCCCGATGACCACGGTGTCGTACTTCTGTCTGAAATCGATCGCGCGGTAGGGCGTGCGGTCGGGTCGGTCGAGCCAGAGTGAGTTGGGCGGCATACAACCGAGTTCCCGCCTTCGTCGTCGCGAAACCCGGCAAAACCAGATCGCCGTACGCCGTCGTCAGTGAACGATATCGCCGGGCGGACGCGCAAGAGCGACGCAATTGCGGCCGTTGCGTTTCGCGCGATACAAAGCCTCGTCGGCGGCGGCGAGTGTTCGGTCGAACACGGTGCAGGTGGAGCGTGGATCCACCTGTGGCAGTGCGGCACCGACGCTGACGGTGATCGGGATGTCGTCCGCGACGTTATGGACGGCCTGTCGAAGGCGCTCGGCGAATTCGCCGAGCGTCGGCGTCGGATCCGGGACGAGGACGACGAATTCGTCGCCGCCCAGTCGTGAGACCGTCGCGTGTCGGCCGGCGCTCATGGTCAATCGCATTGCCGTCAGCCTCAACGCGACATCGCCCGCGGAGTGGCCGTGGTGGTCGTTGACGGCTTTGAAGTGGTCGATATCGATCAGCAACAAGGCCGGACGAACGGGGTCGTTGCCGACGCCGACTGCTCTGGCTTCCAGGCCGCGCCGGTTCAGCACTCCGGTCAGTGGGTCGGTCATCGCGTCGGACAGATGAACCCGAGAGGAGTGCAGTACTGCTCGTGAGAACGCAGACAGCAGCGTGACAGCGCCGTTGATCACCGTGATGGCCACCACGACTCGGAGGACGACCGATACGGCGTCGGTAGGGGTCTTCGCCAGCGCTGAATATCCGAGTACGAGCATGTACACCGTGCTCCACACGACGTGGAACCAGATCACTTTCGGTCGAGCGAAGTGCGCGGCGTACGCACCGACCAGTGCGAGAAGCATCGCACCCTGAAGCGCTGCAAGAGGATCAGCGTAGGTTGCCGTCACCACGGTGACACCGAGTTCGCAATACACGACGAACCAGTTGTTGACGGGTGCGCGGCGAGACCACCAGTCCATCCCGAATTCGGCTTTGCTCATGATCCGGGCGACGGGAATCGTGCTGATGCACACGGCGTAGGTCAGTGCGGTGCCGAGTCCTTCGGTGGGGCCGTCCTGCGTGAACGTGGTGCCGATGCCGAGCAACCCGAACAGCAGAGTCTGAACGACGACCCCCGTCCGCAGCAGCGGGTCGGGTGTCTCGTCGTTCGCCCGCATGCCGGCCGGTCGCTCGGTGGGCGCACGTCTTGCCGGTGAGTCCCGATGTCTACCCACCGAAACCGTCTCGTGTCATGTCCGATCGCCAGCGCAGACTGGCTCGGACTGCCTCCCCGACACGGTCGGCGAGGTCGGCGGCGAGTGGCTCGGAGTGGTGAAACGTAGGCGCCTGTTTCGGTTTCGGCAACCGGGCCGGTTCGAGCTTCGGTGCATGCCCGTCGATGCCCAACCGGAAGGCACTGTCCGGAGCCATCCGAGTCGAGGGTATGCGTTCGGCGTTGCGCGGAACCGCCGAACAGTCGATGGTGAGCAGCGTTCGATCCGGGCGCGCGAACGTCTGCTTGTCGGCAAGCGCGACATACAGTCCGTCGTTCGCCTCGGCGCGCGTCGCCAGTCGTGCGACGACCCGTCGAATGCGCTGCTGGCACTGTGTTCGGTCCGACGACACGACCAGCTCGGCACCCGGGACGGAAGATCGTGTGCTGCGCGCCGACTCCGTCAAGGACGTCCAGATTGCGTCGTCGTCCTCACCGAAATATGTTCGCAACAGCCAGAGTTCGGAGCTGCTCGCGCCGTCGGGCATGGTGATCCAATCCGAGAACTGTGGGGTGCACCGAACGTGCGGTCAGGCGGAGGGGACAGCCCGGAGTTGCACGGGCACAGTATCGGCGAGGAAGGTCAGCTGATCTCCGATCACCGAGGAGAACAGCGGCTCCACGTACGGGTCGAAATGACCGCCTTCGTAGGTTCGAACCGTCGCACCGCGAACTTTCGCCGCGGCGCGTTGTGCGACGGATGCCGGGGTCACTGTGTCTTCGGACGCAATCTGCACCAAAGTGGGGCAGTCGATACGTGACATCGTTCTCCCGGGGGAGTAGCGCCAGATCTTCAGAAGGATTCGTGCAGCGACGGTTTCGGGGTAGTCGCCGTCGGACAGTCCGGACTCGAGGACGAGACGGTCACGCCCCTTCATCGCGTCGGGCGAGACCATCACGGCTCGTTGGCCGGGTAGTCCGACGCTGTCGACGTAGCGCGGCGATCGGCCGAGGGCAGCGCGCACAGCGTCGGACATGGCGGCCGGTGCCAGCCGCACAGCCTGTCGCAATCCGGTTGCGCGAACGGCAGCAATGCCGTCGATGTGGGGTACCTGGGCGATGACGGCCGCGAATCGAACCCCGTTGCCCGCCAACGTCAGTACGTGGCCACCGGCGAACGACGTCCCCCAGCCGACGACCCGATTGTCGTCGACTCCGTCCAATGAGCGAGCGAAGTCGACTGCGTTTCGCCAGTCGGTGAGCTGTTCGTTCACGTCCAACAGCTGGCGCGGTTCGCCCTCGCTGTCCCCGAAGAACCGGTAGTCGAAGACGCACACCACGTAACCGGCCGCGACGAAACGCTCCGCGTAGGCGTACAGGCGCATGGCTCGGGGACTGCCGAACCCGTGGGCCATGACAATCACCGGCAGACGGTCGGAGGCCGGGCTGCTCGGCCGGAAAACCGTAGCAGCGCAACGAACTCCGTTCGAGTGGAATGACGTCTCGGTACGGGTGAAACCGGTGTGGTCGTCGGTGATCATGCGATTGTTCCTCTGTTCAGCAAAGACTGTATGGATCGAAACTCGTTACTTGAAGGGATTGAGTGTCCTGCCGAGGTAGTACCCGATACGAGTTGGAATCGGCTTGGCCGCAACAGCAGTTACTTTGTTGACCAGTCCGGGCACGCACACCGGTGTGCCGTTCTCGACCGCGCGCCATCCTTCGCGAACGACGTCCTCGGGGTTCTGCCACAGCATCGCCGGAAGTTTCGAAACCGCAGCTTCCCTGGTCCCCATGACGTCGTGGAACTCGCTGTGGGTGAAGCCCGGGCAGAGCGCGGTGACGTGAATGCCGTGGGGACGCAGCTCCATGTCGAGTGACTGCGACATGTCGAGTACGTAGGACTTGATGCCGGTGTACAGCAGACTGGCTGCGGGGGGAAGTAGGGCCGCCAGCGACGAGAGGTTGACGATGCGCCCGTATCCCCGCTCTTTCATGCCAGGGACAGTGAGGTGAGCAAGTTCGGTCACCGCCGTGATCATCACCTGGATCTCCGCGGCCAGCGACTCGAATGGAGCGTCGGCGAACTTCGAATTCCCGGACATTCCAGCATTGTTGACGAGTATGTCGATGTCGACACCCAGGGCTCGCGTGCGCTCCATGATCGCGCGGGGAGCGTCGCGATCGGCCAGGTCGGCTGCCACCACGTCGCACCGCACGCTGTGGCGCGTGGTGAGCTCGTCTGCCAGTGCAGTCAACCGATCCTCGCGACGGGCTACCAGAACGAGGTTGTGTCCCTCGGCGGCGAGGTGACGGGCGAAGGCCGTGCCGATGCCTGCGGATGCGCCGGTGATCAGGGCTGTGCGTCCGGTGTTCGACATCTGCTACGTCTCCATCTCTTGAACGGTCATCAAGAACGGTAGCAGTGTCTTGAATGGCATTCAAGATAAACTCCGGGACATGCCCAAGAATCGCGGACTGCACGACAGGGAGAGCAAGCGCGACGACATCGTCGCCGCTGCCCGCGAGATGTTCATATCCGACGGATTCGAGCGCGCATCGATCAGCCGTCTGGCGAAAGCTGTCGGGATCACCCCGAACACCGTGTACTGGTACTTCGACGACAAGGACGACATCCTGGTCGCAGTGCTGACCGCCATCGCGGCCGAGGACGCGGCCGATTATGCGACCGTCGCGGATCGATCCCTGGCCGACCGTTTGGTCTGGCTCGTGGAGCAACTGCAGAGGGTGGGCCCTCTGGTATCGACGGTGCACGACCGAGTTACCAAGTCGGCAGCAATCGAGCACTGGCACAACGGTTTCCACCACTTCGCGGAATCGTTGTTCGCTTCCGATATCGAGAAGGCAGGCCTTTACGGATCCGAGGCCGATGCGATGCTGCGCATCGGGACGTTCGTCGTGGAGGGATTGCTGACGCACGCCCCGGCTCCGGAGGTCGTCCGTTCGGTGATCGATCGATTGGTCGCGACCATACCGCCTGTTTCGCGTACCAGCTCTACCGAATGACTCTGGTGCGTTGCGGATCTCGTGGTCAGTCGGTCAGCAGCCCGATCTCGGCAACAGTCAGGTCGGTCCGCGGGTCCCGCCACACGGCCGTTCCGTCGCGCACCACCGGCAGGAGCAGTCGCTTCTCCTGGATCGGCCACTGGATGAACGGGTAATAGCCTGCGAGTTCGCCCTGCACCGAGTCGGCAACGACGACCGTGGCCTCGGCGAGCGTTTGATCGATATGCAACGCGCCGAACGAGAAGCCCCGGAACTGCTCGAGGGCGGGCGTCCGGTGATGCAGGACGGGTTCGAGCCCGGCATGGCAGTGCCCGGTCTCCATCAGTGCGATCGTCCATTCCGACCGCTCGATGTGCTGTTCGCTGCCGTGCTTGCGGCAGTACAGATCACGCCCCACGGCACCGCACGCGTCGACGATCCGAGTGGGTGCGCCGTGACCGGAGTCCGGGACGAACGGAAGACGCCACTCCTCGACGCATTCGAAAGCCTGCCATTCCATCGCTTCAGGCTGGCATACGAGCGCGCTGGGGCGGTACCGAATTATGTTCGGCCACCCCGCACGAACATGCTGTCGTCCATAGCTTCGTCGACGGCGAGGATCGTCACGTCGATGTCGCAGTCATCGGTCGGACCGTCCGTGGTCGGACCGACGTAGACACAGATTCCGGTCTGTACGTCGAGTCTCACGGATACCGGCGGCCCGGGAACCCAGTGCCCGGTATCGAAGTCGTAGTACCCGCTCAGTAATGCGCAGCATTCGCATCGGGCGTCGTACTCCGGAGTGGTGCAGACGATGGCCTCCCACGCTTGCCGCCCGCCGTGCTCGACTACCTCGACCTCGGATACGTCGGTGCCTGTCGCGGCGGACGAATGGTCGTGCGGTGAACGAGTGAGTTCGATCGGGTTGAGCATCGCGATCCACTGGTAGTTCTCGTAGAACGGATCGTCCCAGTCCACGAACCACGAATCCGTTTCCGATGGTAACGCCGACACCAGCCCATCGGCGTCGAACACCGGTGTCGTATCCGATGCCCACAGTGCACTGGGACGGTCGGCATCGGCTCCGTTCGAGTACACAGCTGCCCTCCCGTCGAACGGGATTGCCGCGGAGGATAATTCGACGACTTCACCAGCGGCGTTCTCCACGCGAAGATAACCCGGGCATCGAATCCATGCGTGCACCGGAGATGTGTGACCGGCGCGCACGAATGCGAGCTCGACAGTTCTCCACCGCCACGGAGACGACTGTGCCAATCGACGGAACTGTTCGACGGACGGGGTGACAATCATGTCTTCGATCATGTCAGCCACGTCCAGTCATTTCTGGTATGAGCAGAATCCAGTTGCTGACGTTCGTGGATCAGACCGTCAACAGGGATTTGACTGCGAGCAGGTCCACCTGACGGATGGTCGGCGGCTCGGCCAGAAGCTCCTGCTGACGTTCGCGAAGCGACTTCACGATGCTGCCGTGCAGGTGGTCTTGGCGTCCGTCCTCGTCGGGGAACGTGTCGTAGATCGCGAACGTGTTCTCGCTCAACTTGATTGCATACCAGGTTGTGGTGCCCGGCTCGTCGAGTGCGTGGGCGTGCATCTCGGTGAGCCAGTTTTCCAGGGCGTCTGCCGTGTCGGGTTTGGCGGTGAGGGTGACCAGGAGTCCGACATTGCGGGGTGCGACACGAATGGTCGTCGGCGGGGCCGGACGGGGACCCGTCGTCGCGGCGGGCCGAAAGGCCGCGCCGGGATGGTCGTCGCGCAGACGGGGCTGCCCCAGCACCAGTTCACGCAGGGAGGTGGGTTCGGTGCGGTTGGTGTCGGGAATCAATCCACGGCGACGGAGTTCGGGGGTGATCAATTCTCCGAAGTCGCGAAACGTTTCGAAGTTGGTGACGCGAGCGATGTTGAAGCCATCGACATCGGCGATCTCGATCCACTCCTCGAAGTGATCGACGATCGTCTTCGGTGAGCCCACGATGCTCGCGCTCATGCCGCCCACGCACAGCCACTCCGCCAGTTTGCGTGGTGTCCATACCAATTCGCTGTCGACCCGAGTGAGCATGTCGCTGAACGCACGGATGCCGTCGCCTCGGAACTGGTCCAACGGCTTGTCGGGGTCGGCTCCCGAGAGATCGACTCCGGTCCATCCGCCCCACAGTGCCAGAGCGGCGTCGACCTGGGCGTGCTTCTGAACCTGCAGCAGTTTCTCGTGCGCGGCCTCGTCGGTCTCGGCGACGATGGGGGTGAGCATCATGATGATCTTCAGGCTTCGCGGATCGCGTCCCTGCTCGGCGGCCAACATGCGGTACTGGTCGACGATGGGGCGAACGTCGTGCGGGTTGACTCCGACGAGGAAGACCGCTTCGGCGTGCTTGGCGGCGAACTTGCGCCCCCGGGCCGACGCCCCGGCCTGGAACAGGAACGGCGTGCGTTGCGGGGACGGTTCGCCCAGATGCGCACCGGGAACGGTGAAGTACTTACCGGCATGGTCGATGTCGTGCACCTTGGACGGCTCGGTGTAGACGCCACGAGCTCGGTCGCGCACCACCGCGTCCTCTTCCCACGAGCCCTCCCACAGCTTGTAGCAGACCTCCATGAACTCGTCGGCGATCTCGTACCGTTCGTCGTGCGAGATCTGCTGCGTCAGGCCGAGATTGACTGCTGCGCTCTGCTGGTAGGACGTCACGACGTTCCACGCCACACGGCCTTTGGTGAGGTGATCGAGTGTCGTCATGGTCTTGGCGAACTTGTACGGCAGCTCGTAGGTGGACGAGACCGTCGCACCGTAACTCAGCGTCTTCGTCGCCGCGGCCATGGCCGAGATCGTCAACAGCGGATCGGCTACGGGCGCCTGCGCAGCGGTACGCAGTGCGGCGTCTCGGTTGCCGCCGTACACGTCGTAGAACCCCAGGACGTCGGCCAGGAAGAGGATGTCGAAACCCGCCGCCTCCAGCGTCTGGGCCAATTCCACCCAGTACTCGATGTCGGTGTAGCGGTGAGTCTGGTCATCGGCGTCGGTCCACATGCCGGGGTTCTGGTGCACCACGCACGCCATGTCGAAAGCACTCAGTACCAGCTGCTTGCGTGCGGTGTCGGGCCCTGCGTTCATGTTCGGCTCTTTCGATCAGCGGGTTGGAGTACTGGGGTGAACCTGCTGCTCATCGCAGGTCGGTCGACATCAGACCTTAGAGGCGAGCACGTCGAACGACTGCACCGACGGCGCGTGCGCGAGTAGGTCGTCGGACAGTCGGGTGAGCACCGGATGCCCGTCCTGGCCGAGGGGTGGCTGACTCTCGGACGAACCGAAGATCCCGAACTCGGTGTTGGTGATCCGATACGCGTACCACGTCGCGGTCTGCGGATCCCGCGCCACCGATCCGAGTGCTTCGCCCAGGATCGCGGCGACCTCGTCCTGCTTTCCCTCTCGTGCGACCAGGTGGATCAGAGTTCCGTTGTTGAGCGCCATGCGGTGCGACTGTCCTCACTGTTGGGCAGACCGACGTCCACCACGAATCGAGCATCGTTACCGAAGCTAACCCGTCCGAGTCCGTGCAGCGACGGTTCGAATCACCCTGATTCGAAGCCTGGCCAACGGTCGCCGAGCGTGCGAGAGCGGATGGTGGCCTAATCTCGAGGCGATGCGAATAGCGGTGGTGGAGGACGACGACGGCGTCGGCGACGCGTTGGTGGATGCGCTGACCGAGGTGGGGCACGACCCTGTCCGGATGCGCCGCGGTGCCGACCTGCTGCTCGGGTACCACGGCATGGGTGTCGTTCTCCTCGATCTCGGCTTACCCGACATGGACGGCCTCGAGGCGCTTCGTAAGCTGCGGACCCTGAGTTCGGTGCCCGTGGTGGTGCTCACCGCGCGGGACGACGAGCGGTCGGTGGTCCGAGCTCTGCGCGCGGGCGCGGACGACTACGTCGTCAAGCCCGCTCGATTGGGGGAGTTGCACGCGAGGCTGGAAGTGGCGGCGCGGCGTCGGAGCGCAACGAGTGATGCGGCGGTGGATCGGCTCGAGTTGGGCGACGTGGTCGTCGATCTCGTCGGGCGCAGCGTCGAAGTCGACGGGCGAGACATCGGGCTGACCACCAAAGAGTTCGACCTGCTCGCGCACCTGGCGACTCGGCGTGGTGAAGCGGTGAGCCGCGAACAGCTGATGGATGCGATCTGGGGCGATGCGTACGTGGCGATCTCGCGATCGCTCGACGTGCACATGACGACGTTGCGTGCCAAGCTCGGCCGACCCGGGACCATCGCCACGATCCGCGGCTTCGGCTACCGCTGGGACAGCTGACGTGCGGCGCCGGGTTCTCGTGGTGCTGATGGTCTACTCCGCCGTCGTCGTTCTCGCGCTGTCGGTTCCGCTGGGATTGTTGCTGGGTCGCGAACGCGCCCAACGATTCGGCGAGAATCGAGCTGCCGCTGCAACGTACTTCGCGGAACTGAGCTCCCGAGAGGACGAGTCGGGTGATTCTCGAATCCGAGAGTCGCTGCAGCGCTACAACGATCTGTACGGCGAGGGGATCGTGGTGGTCGACCGCACCGGAGCGGTCCGTGCTGCATCGGGTCTGGATACGACGCGCACGGACGTTCAACAGGCGGTGGCCGGTGCCCTGCGCAATCAACGCGGTGGCCTTCCGTCGAGTGTGACGCCGTGGTCGCCGTCGTCGGTACTGGTGGCAGCACCGATCGGTGGGGGAACGCAGGTCGACGGTGCCGTGGTGATTGCAGCCTCCACCGACGCGGCCCGCCGGGATGTGGCGATCGGGTGGGCGGTGATCGCTGTCGGTGCGCTGCTGATCTTGGCCACGGTGGCGCTGATCGCTGCTGCGTTGTCGCGCTGGGTCGTTCGTCCACTGACGTCGTTGTCGATGCGAGTCCAATCGTTCGGCGACGCCTTTCACGATCGCCGGCCTCTCGACGACTCGCCACGTCTCGAGTCGGACGCACACGTCGGTCCGCCCGAGGTTCGAGCGCTCTCGCGTGCGTTCGACGCGATGGCGGACGATGTGGAGAACGCGACCGCTGCGCAGCGCCGTCTGGTGGCCGACACCGCTCACGCGTTGCGTAACCCGCTGGCGGCATTACGGATTCGACTGGACGTGTTGGGAATGCGGGTGCCCGAATCGGTCGCCGAAGCGCACCAGCGAACGACACTGGAGGTCGATCGGCTCGACTCCGTCGTCGAGGATCTTCTCGTTCTCGCTGCTGCCGAGACGCCGGTCCTGCATCGCGAGACCGCGTGCGACGTACTGTTCGTGCTCACCGACAGAGTCCGATTCTGGTCGAGCGCACTGACAGTGGCCGGGCTGACCGTCCATGTCGCGGATCCCGACCCGGGAGCCGATCACACTGCTGCGGTACCGGAGGAAGACCTGGTGCGCATGCTCGACGCGATCCTGAGCAACGCGACCAAGTACGCCGGTTCGGGAGCGGATGTCGACATCGACTGCCGAGCCGGCGACAATCACGTCGTGGTGTCGATCACCGACACCGGCCCGGGTGTATCCGCTGCCGAATTACCGATGATCGCGGACCGGTTCTTTCGGGCATCTAGTGCTCACGGGACCGGAACGGGGCTCGGCCTGGCAATAGTCGCGGCCCTGATCGAACGAGTGGGAGGACGCCTCGAGGTCGACGCTCATCGACCGTCCGGTTTGATCGTCCGAATGCTGCTCCCGCGTCACGGCTCGAGCGGGTCCTTGTCCTAAGGGAGTGTTAGGAAACGCGAAACAGCTTGGTTCTCGCTGTGCTGGGGGTCACAGTAGAAGGACTTCGGTTGCCGTCACGCGTTCGGCGACCCACCCGCAAGCTATCTGTGGAAGGACCTGCCCATGGCCAACGAGGCCACTTCGACCGCTGGTTCGTCTCGTGCGAACCCGCCGGTCTCGTCTCCCGCAGCCACCCGCCGCGCCGTCTACAACACACTGCGTGGGTCGTCGGGCAACCTCGTCGAGTGGTACGACGTGTACGTCTACACCGTCTTCGCGACGTATTTCGAGAATCAGTTCTTCGATTCGGCGGACAAGAATTCGACCATCTACGTCTACGGGATCTTCGCGGTCACGTTCCTGATGCGTCCGGTCGGTTCGTGGTTCTTCGGACGCTACGCAGACCGAAACGGTCGCCGAGCTGCACTGACATTCAGTGTCTCGCTGATGGCGGCCTGCTCGATGGTCATCGCGTTCACCCCCGGCCGGGAGAGCATCGGTGTATGGGCCGCGGTCATTCTGATTCTGTGCCGTCTGGTGCAGGGCTTCGCCACCGGTGGTGAGTACGGAGCGTCGGCGACATACATGTCCGAGGCCGCCACTCGTGAGCGTCGCGGATTCTTCTCCTCGTTCCAGTACGTCACGCTGATCGGTGGCCACGTTCTGGCGCAGGTCACGCTGCTGCTCATGCAGGTCTTCTTCGAGCGGGAGCAGATCGAGGACTTCGGTTGGCGCATAGCGTTCTTCATCGGTGGCGTCGCCGCAGTGGTTGTCTTCTGGCTGCGCCGCAGCATGGACGAGTCCCTGACGAAGGATCAGCTCGAGGCAGTTCGTAGTGGTGCCGATCAGGCGTCCGGATCTCTCAAGGAATTGGTCGGAAAGCATTGGCGCGCTCTGCTGATCTGTTTCATGGTGACCGCCGGTGGCACCATCGCGTTCTACACCTACAGCGTCAACGCACCCTCGATGATCAAGGCAGCGTACGAGGACCGCGGAATGACCGGGACCTGGATCAACCTGTTCGGGCTGATCTTCCTGATGTTGCTGCAGCCCATCGGCGGCTTGATCAGTGACAAGGTGGGACGCAAGCCTCTGCTGGTCTTCTTCGGCGTCGGTGGCGTGCTCTACACCTACGTGCTCATAACGTATCTGCCGTCGGCGACGTCGGTGGTGCAGTCACTGGCGCTGGTCTGCGTCGGCTACGTCATCCTCACCGGCTACACCTCGATCAACGCGATCGTCAAAGCCGAATTGTTCCCCTCGCACATCCGCGCCTTGGGAGTCGGCCTCGGTTACGCGCTGGCGAACTCCGCGTTCGGTGGTACCGCTCCGTTGATCTACCAGGCCGCGAAGAACGGTGGGCACGTCGGGTGGTTCATTCTGTACGTGACCGTCGTCATCGGTATCTCGCTCCTGGTGTACATCTTCGTGCTGCGGAACAAGACCGAGACCGTCCTCGACAGGGAGCAGGGCAAGGCCTTCGCGTGACCTGTGACGACTTACAGTGAGTGACATGCTCCGGCCCGCTGCGTTGTTCTCCCGAAGAACAGCTCTGCGGGCCGGTGTCGTGTCGCTGACCGCGGTGGCCATGGGAGCCTGTGCCACGGACCCGCCGATGCAACTGCGCCTGGCGGCGGGCGAGGTGGGCGGCTTCTTCTGGGAGTTCTCCGGCTTGCTGTCCGACGCGGCTGCCGGACTGTCGGAGGTCGAGGTAGTGCCGCTCACGACATCCGGTTCTCTCGACAACCTCGACGCGTTGATCTCCGGTCGTGCCGAACTGGCGATGACGCTGATCGACGCCGCATACAGCCACCCGAGTACCGACCTGGCCGCGGTCGGATGTGTCTACGAGAACTACTTTCAGGTCGCTGTGCGGGCCGATTCGACCATCCTCGCAGCGAGCGATCTACGGGGACGACGAGTGAGTACCGGCGCGCCCGGATCGGGGGCGACGGTTCTCTCGCATCGGATCCTCGACGCGGCCGGCGTCTCGGGACCGGATGCAGTTCGTGAAGTTCAATTGTCGATGAAGGCGGCAGCGACCGCGTTGTCCGACAACGAGATCGACGCTGTGATGTGGGCGGGTGGATTGCCGACCCCGGCTTTCGCCGACCCGAGTAGCGAGATCCGGTTGCTCGAATTGGGCAGTCTAGTTCCGAACCTGCGTCGGGCGTTCGGCACCGCGTACGAGGCGGTCCCGGTTCCGGCGAACGTGTACGGCTCGCACCCGGGGGTGACGACCGTCGGAATCCCGAATCTGCTGTTGGCCCACCCCGATGTGCCGAACCGAGTTGTCGCCGCACTGGTGAGCGTTCTGCTCGACCGATCGTCGGCCCTGGTCCCCGGGCAAGCGATCGGCAGCCAATTTCTCGACGCACGCTCACTGGTCATGACGGGCGGTATTCCTCTGCACCCCGGGGCCGAAGAGGAATACCGCGCTCGACACGGTTAGACGGCGGGCACTACCAGCTCACAACCTCGCTGCGAGTCGGTGGTACGCCGCGTTCCATCGGAGAGTCTGCTGGAACCCACGCGTCGTGGTGCCGGAATCGATGGCGAGCAGCTCGACACCGATCATGTCCGAGAATGCCTCCAGCACAGGCAGACCGATGGCGGTACTCAACACCGTGTGGTGGGGTGCGCCTGCGGTCAACCACGATTCGGCCGACACCGACAGTGAGGGCTGCGGTTCCCACACTGCGCATGCCACGGGTAGTTTCGGCAGCGCCTCGTCGGGCTCGACCACGTCGATCACGTTGGCCGTCAATCGGAATCGCTCACCGACGTCGGACAGTCCGACGACGACGCCATGCCCCGGATCGGCCGTGAATCGCAGCCGCACCGGATCCTCGCGGCCGCCGATCGAGAGTGGATGAATTTCCAGTGTCGGACGAGACGTCGTGATGGACGGGCACACCTCCAGCATGTGTGCACCGAGGATCTTCTCCTCACCGGGGACGAGGTGGTAGGTGTAGTCCTCCATGAAGGACGTACCGCCCTCCAGTCCCTCGGCCATGACCTTCATGCCGCGCAACAACATCGACGTCTTCCAGTCGCCCTCGCCGCCGAAGCCGTAACCGTCGGCCATCAGTCGCTGCACCGCCAATCCTGGCAACTGACGCAGGCCGCCGAGGTCCTCGAAATTGGTGGTGAACGCCTTGAACCCGCCGTCGGTGAGGAACTGCCGCATTCCCGCTTCGACGCGTGCGCCGTAGCGGAGGGAGTCGTGACGATCCCCGTCCTTGTCGAGGCTCGGTGAGAGGTCGTAGAGCGACCGATACTCGTCGACTAGTTCCGAGACGTCCGACTCGCTGACGCTGTCGACAACGTCCACGAGATCATTGACGCCGTAGGTGTTCACGGAGACGCCGAAGCGCAGCTGTGCCTCCACCTTGTCGCCTTCGGTCACTGCGACGTCGCGCATGTTGTCGCCGAAGCGGGCCAGTTTCAGCGAACGCAATTCGGCCCGGCCGAGTGCCGCGCGCGCCCACTGTTCCGCCCGCGTCCGTACCGACGGATTGTCGACGTGGCCCGCGATGGTGGTGCGCAGTACGCCGACCCTGGACTCGATGTGCCCGAACTCGCGATCACCGTGCGCAGCCTGGTTCAGATTCATGAACTCCATGTCGATCGTGGACCAGGGCAACGACATTCCGGCCTGCGTGTGCAGGTGCAGCAGTGGAACATCGAGCGCGTCCAGGCCTGCGATCCACATCTTGGCCGGCGAGAAAGTGTGCATCCAGGTGACGACGCCGATGCAGTCCTCGGCGGCGTTGGCCTCCCGCATGCACCGCAGGATCGCGGACGCGTCGAGCAGCACCGGCTTCCAGACGACGGATACCGGTAGTGCGCCGTCGAGTTTGTCTGCGATCTCCCGTGACTGGACTGCTACCTGCTCGAGCGTCTCGGGACCATAGAGGCCTTGGCTGCCGGTGAGAAACCATACTTCGGACATGGAGATGTACCTTCCGTGGAAAAATGTGGCGCTGATCAGCGCTGGCCGTAGACGTTCTGGTAGCGGTCGTAGAGTGCGTCGACCGACGCGCGGGGGATGGGAAGCGGTTGTCCCAGTTGATATGACAGGTGCACCGATCGGGCCACGTCCTCGCACATGACCGCAGCCTTAACCGCAGATCGGGCCGACGGGCCAACCGCGAAGACACCGTGGTTCTGCATGAGTATTGCCGGAGAGCGGCTGTCTGCGAGGGTGTCGACGATGCCGCGCCCGATCGAGTCGTCGCCGATCACGGCGAACGGACCCACCGGAATGTCGCCGCCGAATTCGTCGGCGCACATCGTGGTCACGACCGGAATGGGTTCTCCTCGTGCGGCCCACGCCACCGCGTAGGGCGAATGAGTGTGCACCACACCGTTGATATGGTCGAGGTGCCGATAGACGTATGCCTGCGCCTCGGTGTCCGAGGACGGCGCGTGGTCTCCTTCGACCACTCGGCCGTGCAGATCGCACACCACCATGTTGCCCGGTGTCAGGTCGTCGTAGGAGACGCCGCTCGGCTTGATGACCATGAGGTCTCGACCGGGAACGCGCGCGGACACGTTGCCCGCCGTCCACACGACCAGTCCGTAGCGCACCAGTTCCGCATGCAGTGCGCACACGTCCTTGCGAATCTCCTCGACGACCTCGCGAACATCGTCGACAACTGTCATTTCGCTTCCAGCTTCCTCGTCAGGGCTGCGCGACGCAGTGATCGCAGCCGGCGCATCGTCGGTACGTCCCGACCGAAGCGATCGTGCAGTTCCAGGTAGATCTCGTACAGCGAGTCGTATGCCTCCGAGCGGGACTCGTCCGGAACGAATGCACCGCGGCGGACCTTGCCCATCGACTTCGACGCCACCGGCACGTCCGGGTAGCAGCCTGCGGCCACTGCCGCGTGGATGGCGGAGCCCAAGGCGGGGCCCTGCGCGGACGCGATGACGGACAACGGCATTCGTAGCACGTCGGCGTAGATCTGCATCAGCAGTGGGTTGCGGGCCAGCCCTCCCGCCACGACGAATTCGTCGACGGGAACGCCGCTGTCGCGGAACGTCTCGACGATGACGCGGGTGCCGAATGCCGTGGCCTCGAGCAGTGCGCGGTACGTGTCCTCGGGCCGCGTCGCAAGCGTCGATCCGATGACCAGACCGGACAGTTCGTGATCGACCAGGATCGACCGATTGCCGCTGTGCCAGTCGAGCGCGACCAGACCGTGCTCGCCCACCTCTTGGGCCGACGCGAGCCGCGTCAGGTATTCGTGCACGGACTCGCCTGCGGCAGTTGCCGCTTCACTGTAGGACGCGGGAACTCCGGTGCGGGTGAACCACCCGAAGATGTCGCCGACCCCGCTCTGGCCCGCCTCGTACCCGTACGACCCCGCGACGATGCCGCCGTCGACGACGCCGCACATACCCGGAACGTCGTTCAACACGGTCGAACTCATGACGTGGCAGGTGGATGTTCCCATGATGGCGACCATGCGGCCCGATTCGACGGCACCCGCAGCCGGGGCCGTGACGTGCGCATCCACGTTTCCGACCGCGACGGCTATGCCCTCGGGCAATCCCGTCCATGCCGCGGCCTCGGCGGTCAACGTGCCTGCACGCGAGCCCAATTCGCCCAGTGGTTGGTCGAGCTTCTCGGCTACGAACCCACCGAACCCGGGCGCGAGCTCGGTGAGGAAATCGACGGAAGGGTACTTGCCGTCCTGATAGATGCCCTTGTATCCCGCGGTGCAGGCATTACGCACGTAGTTTCCGCACAGTTGCCAGACGATCCAGTCGGCCGCCTCGACCCACCGGTCCATGGCCTCGTAGATCTCGGCGTCCTCCTCGTGAATCTGCAGCGCCTTGGCGAATTCCCATTCCGAGGAGATCAAGCCGCCGTAGCGGGGGAGCCAGCTCTCACCGCGACGGGCGGCCAGTTCGTTGATCCGGTCGGCCTGTCCCTGCGCCGCATGGTGTTTCCACAGCTTGACGTATGCGTGTGGGCGATCGACGAACCGCGGGTCTTCGCTGAGCGGCGTGCCGTCCGCGTAGGTCGGCACCATGGTGCATGCGGTGAAGTCGGTCCCGATGCCCACCACCTGCTCCGGCGCGATGCCCGCGGCGGCCATCGCAGCGGGGACGGCGCGGCGTAGGACGTCGCGATAGTCGTCCGGCACCTGCAGAGCCCACGCGTCGGGAAGTCGCACGGTACTGCCGGGCAGGGTCTCCTCGAGTACGGCGTGGCTGTATTCGTGTACGGCAGATGCAATTTCGGCACCATCGGACACACGGACGACTACGGCACGGCCGGAGAGAGTGCCGTAGTCCACTCCTACCGTGTAGCGGTCATTGGACATGCGATTCTCCTTGTTGCGGTGCAACGGTTGTGGACGGTTTCGGTGCAGTGGTGCTGGACGATCGAACGACGAGTTCAGGATCGATGGACGCCTCGGGTGCGGCAGTGTTGTCCAGTGCCGCGCGCAGGACGTCGATTGCGCGTCTGCCGACTTCGGTGAAGTCCTGGCGGACCGTCGTCAGTGGTGGGATCAGGAAAGCAGCCTCGGGGATGTCGTCGAATCCGACGACGGCGAAGTCCTCGGGCACACGGCGGCCGCTCTCGTGGAAGGCGCGCAGCAAGCCGAGGGCCATCTGGTCGTTGGCGCAGAACGCGGCCGTGACGGTGTGGTCCTCGGCGAGGCGGAGCCCGTTCTCGTAGCCGCTGCGTGCGGACCAGTCGCCGCGCAGGACCGGTGTCCACGCCAGCCCGGCCTCGTCGAGCGCATCCTGCCACCCTTGTTCACGGCCGCGAGATTCGGTCCATCCCTGCGGGCCGGACAGATGCACGATGCGTTGGTGACCTGCCTCGATCAGGTGTCGGGTGGCCAACCGAGCGCCGCCGATCTGATCGATGCCCACGGTCCAGGTCGAGGTGGAGGGGTCACCTTCGACTACCACGACGGGAACGACGGACTCCTCGGATCGAGCCGCTGCCACAGCGTCGTCGGTGGCGGCGATCAACACGATGCCCTCGACGCCCTGGTCGTGCAGGTGATGCAGTGCGCCGACGAGTTCGTCGTGTGTCAGCGTTGCGAGACTGACTGCGCTGACGGAGAATCCGGCATCACGTGCCGCGCTCTGCACGGTGCGATGCGTGGTGCTCGGCCCCCAGAACCCGCCTTTGGAGCCGATGATTCCGATCGACGCGGAGCGTTTGGTGACCAGTGCCCTGGCGGCACGATTGGGACGATAGCCCAGTTGGTCGATGGCATTCTGTACCCGGTCGCGGGTTTCGGGGCGTAAGTTGTTCTGGCCGTTGATGACCCGCGAGACCGTCTGATGGGATACCCCGGCCAATCGGGCGACGTCGGTCATGACCGGTGCCTTACCGTCGATCCCTGTGTTGGTCACCTCTTCCTCGCCGTCAGCAGACGTTGGGCGAGAACGAACACCAGGAGCAGCACTCCGATCGTGATCCGCGTCCACCACGAGCTCAGGGTTCCGTCGAAGGCGATGAAAGTCTGTATGGCACCGAGGATCAGGACCCCCACCAGCGAGCCGAGGACGTACCCGCGCCCACCGGTGAGCAACGTTCCGCCGATCACCACCGCAGCGATGGCGTCGAGCTCCATGCCCACGGCGTTGAGGCTGTAGCCCGACAGTGCGTAGAAGGAGAACAGTAGGCCGGCGAGCGCCGCGCAGAATCCGCTGATCGTGTAGACGCCGACTTTCACGGCCGCCACCTTGAGCCCCATCAGCAGCGCGGACGCCTCGTTGCCGCCGATGCCGTAGACCGAACGTCCGAAACGAGTGCAGGCCAACACGTATGCAGCAATCGCCACTGTGGTCAGCGCGATCACCACGCTCCAGGTGATGGTGTAGCCGCCGGGAAGTTCGATGACGGCGAATGCGATCGAGGAGAACGTGTCGTCGGTGATCGGGATCGACTCGACACCGATCATGTAGCACAGGCCCCGGGCGAGGAACATCCCCGCGAGTGTGGCGACGAACGGCTGAATCTGCAGATAGTGGATGAGGGCACCCATGACGGTGCCGAGCGCGGCGCCGCACAGCAACACCACGGCCATGACCAGCAGCGGTGGCCAGCCCAATTGCAGTGTGCGCGCGGCGATCATCGTCGACAGTGCGACGACGGACCCGACGGAGAGATCGATTCCGCCGGTGAGGATGACGAAGGTCATCCCTACCGCGAGGACGATGAGGAACGAGTTGTCGATCAGCAGTGACAGGAACACCTGTGGATCGGCGAAGCCGCTGTAGCGGAATTCGCCGAGTCCGAACAGACCGACGAACAGCGCGAACGTGGCGATGACCGGCAGAAATCGAGACGGTGGGGAGTACCGCTTCACGCGGTCCCAGGTCGAGGGCGCGGTGCTCGGTGCTGCCGCGGTAGTCGTGGGGGGAGCAGTCATGAGGTCGCTCACGGTCGTACCGCCTTGGTGGAGTCGGTGCGGAACCACGTCCGCAGTGATGCGCGGGCTCGTGGTGATTGCAACAGGCAGACCACGATGATGACGACCGCTTTGAACAGGTAGTTGGCCTCGGAGGGGATACCGACATTGGTGATGGTGCGCGTGAGTGTGCCGATGAGCAGGGCACCGACGACGGTGCCGGCGATGGAGAATCGACCACCGGTCAGAGCAGTACCGCCGATGACGACAGCGAGGATGGCGTCGAGCTCGATCCACTGGCCCAGACTGTTCGCGTTCACCGAGTTGGTGTTCGCAGCGATGATCAGACCGGCCATTCCCGAGCACACCGCGGCGAACACGTAGACCGTCCAGACGATCGTCCGCGACTGGACGCCTGCCAATCTGCTTGCCTCCGGGTTGATTCCGACGGCTTCGACGAGCATCCCCAGTGCGGTCCGCCGGGTCAACAGTGCGGTTGCTGCCACGACCACGAGGGCGATGATCAGTGCCAGTGGAAGTTCGAGAAGCGTGCCCGACGCGAGCGTGCTGAAGGCCGGGTTGTTGACTGTCGTGATGTTTCCGTCGGTGATCAACATGGCCAGGCCACGTCCGGCGACCATCAGAATGAGCGTCGCGATGATGGGTTGAATCCCGAAGACCGACACCAGAAGGCCGTTCCACAGACCCAGCAGCAGACATACTCCCAGTGCCCAGACGACAGCCATGATCATCGTCGTGGTGGCACCCTCGTCCGATGCCGCGACGATGCGAGTACACGCAACGGCGGCAGCGATGACTGCCACTGCGCCCACGGAGAGGTCGATGCCGCGGGTTGCCACCACCAGCGTCATGCCGACGGCCACCAGAATGAGTGGCGCGGAGTTGCGTGCGATATCGACGATATTTCCGAACAGGCCACCGTTCTCGATTCGAATGTCGAGGAAATCCGGTGTCACAACGACATTGACGACGATCAGAGCTATCAGAGCCAGCAGCGGCCAGACGACCGGCTGGGCGAGGGCGGCACGTGCGCGAGCGGGCGCGCCGGCCGATGGTTCGAGGGTTTCGGTCATGATGCGACATTCCTGTCGGTGGTCGAAGTGGCGGCCGCGACGGGTTCGTCGGTGCGCACCCCGGCTGCGATGGTGGCGAGCACGTCGCCGACCGACACACCGTCGTTGATACGTTCGTCGATCTTGCGGTGATCTCGCATGACCACGATGCGGTCACTGAGGCGCAGGATCTCTTCGAGCTCGGCGGAGATGAACACCACCGACATTCCGCGCGCGGCCAGATCGGCCACCAGGGTTTGGATCTGCGCTTTGGCACCGATGTCGATTCCGCGTGTCGGTTCGTCCAGAATCAGAAGTTCGGGTTCGGTGATGAGCCAGCGGGCGAGGAGCACCTTCTGTTGGTTGCCGCCGGACAGGTTGCGCATCAACGCGTTCGGATCGGCGGGCCTGATGTCGAGTGCAGCGATGTACTCCTTGACGAGCTTGGTGCGGGTGGCACGGGGGATGGGACGAAGCCATCCACGCTTGGCCTGCAGAGCGAGCAGCATGTTGTCGGCCACCGTCAGATCGGCCACCACACCGTCGGCCTTGCGATCCTCGCTGGTGAGGGCGATGCGCTGATCGGCGGCCTGGCGTGGACTGCGAATGCGGTGCTTGGTCGCATGCACTTCGATCGATCCCGAGTCCGATCGATCGGCTCCACCGAGCAGGCGAGCAAGCTCGGTACGGCCGGACCCGAGCAGACCGGCGATGCCGACGACCTGTCCCGCATGCAGACGCAGATCGGTTGCTTCCAGTGCGCCCTTGCGTCCGATGCCCAACACTTCCACGACGGGCGTCTGTTCGTCGGAAACCATCACCGGCTCGCGGCTGTCGAGTTCGCGCAAGGTGTCCAGTTCCCGACCGATCATCAACTCGACCAACTCGAACTGCGGAGTGTCGGCGACCAGGCGCTCGGAGACGAGCTTTCCGTTGCGCAGGATCGTCATTCGGTCGGAGATCCGGTAGATCTGGTCGAGGAAGTGCGACACGAAGACGATCGAGGTTCCGTCTTCCCTCAGCCGTTCGATGACGGAGTACAGGGTTTCGACCTCGTCCTTGTCCAGGCTCGAGGTCGGCTCGTCCAGGATGAGGACGCGGGCGTCGACATCGACTGCACGGGCGATGGCGACGAGCTGTTGCACGGCGATCGGATGGTCCCCGAGGACCGACGACGGCTCGATGTCGAGGCCCAGCCGGTCGAGAGTCGTTCTGGCACGGCGGTTCATCGCTCGCGTGTCGATACCGCCGATGGCCCCCAACAGTTTTCCGGGTAGGCGTCGGGGCTCGCGGCCCAGGAGCATGTTCTCTGCGACAGTCAGATTCGGAAGTAGGTTCACTTCCTGGTAGACGGTGCTGATACCTGCAGCCTGGGCCGCGCTCGGCGTCGCGAACTCGTGTTCGGTTCCGTCGATCGTGACCGTTCCGCTGTCGATCGAGTAGACCCCGGTCAGTGCCTTGATCAACGTCGACTTACCGGCACCGTTCTCTCCCATCAGCGAATGCACCTCGCCGGGGAAGAGCCGCAACGACACCCCGTCGAGGGCTCGGACGGCACCGAAGGTGATCGAGATGTCTTTCATCTCCACGAGCGGAGTCGGCTCTGTGCTGGAGATCGGCTCCGCGGTGGGAACGGTGTCGGTATGCATGCGCCGACTTTCAGTACTGGCGGTCGGCGAGTACTGCTGCCGCCTGGTCGGGCGTGAAGGTGGTCTCCTCGGTGACGACCCTCTTGGGAACGTCCTCGCCCTTGACGACCTTGTCCGTGAGCTCCATCAGCTGCGGTCCGAGAAGTGGGTTGCACTCGACGATGAAGTCGATCTTCTTGTCCGCCAGTGCTTGCATTCCGTCCTTGACGGCGTCGACGGTGATGATCTTGATGTCTTTTCCGGGTACCAGCCCGGCTGCTTCGATGGCTTGGATTGCGCCCAGGCCCATGTCGTCGTTCTGGGCGAAGACGACGTCGATCTGGCCTCGATTGGAGTTGAGGAACGACTCCATCACCTGCTTGCCGCCGTCACGGGTGAAATCGCCGGTCTGTGACGCGGTGATCGCGATGTTCGACTGGCCGCCGATGGCGTCGCGGAATCCCTCGGCCCGGTCGATGGCGGGAGCAGCTCCGGTGGTTCCCTGCAGCTCGACCACGTTGATCTTGCCGTCGCCGGTGGTGTCCGCAGTGGCGCTGTTCTGCACCAGCCAATCGCCTGCCTTCTTGCCCTCCTCGACGAAATCGGAGCCGAGGAACGTGGCATACAGCGAATCGTCGGTGGTGTCGACGGAGCGGTCGGTGAGGATCACCGGGATGTTCGCGCGCTTGGCTTCCTGGAGGACCGGCTCCCATCCCGTCTCGACGACGGGGCTGAAAGCGATGACGTCGACCTTCTGCTGGATGTAGGTGCGAATCGCCTTGATCTGGTTTTCCTGCTTCTGCTGCGCGTCGGAGAACTTCAACTCCATGCCGGCTGCGCTGGCTGCGTCCTGGATGGAGGTGGTGTTGGCCGTGCGCCATCCGCTCTCGGCACCGACCTGGGAAAAACCCAATACCGTTGCGCCGTCACCGCCGCCGGAGGTGTCGCCGCCGCCTCCACTACTGCACGCACTCAGGACGATCGCACCACTCAGAATGAGCGCGCTCGCCGCAAAAATTGTCTTCGACGCCATGGTGATCTCCTCAATGTCGCCACTCCACTGTGACGTGTGCAACACAGTGTGAGCGTTAACATCGGGCTGCGTCAAGACTTGAAACGTTTAATTTCCAAAATTTTGTGAGCGCTCACTCAAGCGTGAAGTGCAGAAAATCTCCACTCGATCAAGGACCGATACGTCTGGCCCGGTCGCAGTACCGCAGAGGGAAAGTTCGGGTGATTCGGTGAATCGGGGAACAGCTGGGGTTCGAGCGCAATGCCGTCGCCTTGGCGCAGCATCGCGCCGCGCCGAGACACGTCGCTGCCGTCCAGGAAGTTGCCGGTGTACACCTGCACGCCGGGCTGATCGGTCCACAGTTCCAGTGTCGTTCGACTTCGCTCGGAGCTCAGGATCGCCGCACGCCGAAGCCCCGTACCGTCGACGACGAAGTTGTGGTCGACACCGCGGGCGGTCCGCAGCTGCGGATGAGTGGCTCGGGCCAGGTCTCCGACCCGTCCGGGCCTGCGCAGATCCAGCGCGGTGCCGTCGACGGAATCGACGGCACCGGTCGGAATTCCCTCGGCATCGACCGGGGTGTACGTCGAGGCGAACACCTGCAGGGTGTGATCGTCGATACCGTGGCCGTAGAGATCGAAATAAGCGTGCGACGTCAGGTTCACCACCGTCGGCGCGGTGGTCGTCGCCGTCGACTCCAACCGCACGCGATCGGTCGTGACGGAGAACTGGGCCCGCGCACGGACTTCGCCCGGGTAGCCCTGATCGCCGTCGGGGCTGATCAACTCGAACTCGACCGAATCCGGTGATCGGCCGATCACCGTCCAGGGTCGTGAGTCGAAGCCGTCGGTTCCGCCGTGCAGGTGGTTGGTGCCGTCGTTGATCGTCAGTTGCACCGCTTGTCCGTCGATCTCGAACCGGCCGTCCTTGATCCGGTTGGCGTACCGGCCGACGGTGGAGCCGAAATAGGCGGTGGACGAACGAAGCTCGCGCTCGCCCGCCACGCCGACGAGAACGTCGCGGCGCTCGCCGTCTCCTCCGGTCACCGACATTCGTTGCATGGTCGCGCCGTAGGGGAGTACCTCCACCTCCACCCCGGGCGAACTTCCGATGGTGATGGTCTCGTTGTGAGCGTCGTCGGTGGGCACCGGTCGACGATAGCTCCGTGGAGTGAGATCGGCCCCCGGATTGCTTCGTGCGGCGGGCGACACACCGTGTATTCGTAGGTGCGCATACTATGGTGTGATGCAGGCCACTTCACTGCGTATCGACTGGCTCGATGAGATGAAAACAGTTGGTGCGCAGGGGAGCTCGGTCTGTCGATCGCAGCCGGACACCGTCGAACAGGAGAAATCGTGGCAGACAACAGAGCAGTGACGTACGCCGGACCAGGCAAAGTCGAGGTTCAGGACATCGCATTTCCGGGCCTGGAATTGACCGATGGCCCCGGCGTGAATCCGGCCAATGTCGGCCGTAAATGCGAACACGGCGTGATCCTGAAGGTGGTCTCGACCAACATCTGCGGCAGCGACCAGCACATGGTCCGTGGACGCACGACGGCACCCGAGGGTCTGGTGTTGGGGCACGAGATCACCGGCGAGATCGTCGAGGTCGGGCGAGACGTCGAATTTCTGAAGGTCGGCGACATCTGCTCCGTTCCGTTCAACATCGCCTGCGGACGGTGCCGAAACTGTAAGGAGCGCAAGACCGGTATCTGCCTCAACGTCAACCCGGATCGACCTGGCTCTGCGTTCGGTTACGTGGACATGGGCGGATGGGTGGGCGGCCAGGCCGAATACGTCATGGCACCGTACGCGGACTTCAATCTGCTGAAGTTCCCCGACCGGGATCAGGCGATGGAGAAGATCCTGGACTTGACCATGCTCTCCGACATCTTTCCGACCGGATATCACGGCGCGGTCACCGCGGGAGTGAAACCCGGTGCGACGGTGTACATCGCGGGTGCGGGCCCGGTCGGTCTGGCGGCCGCGGTCGGCGCACAATTGCTGGGCGCGTCGGTGGTGATCGTCGGCGACATGAACGCCGACAGGCTGGCGCAGGCACGAACGTTCGGCTGCGAGACCGTCGACGTGGGCAAGGGCGCGCCGCAAGATCAGATCGAACAGATCCTCGGTGTCCCGGAGGTCGACGCTGCGGTGGACGCGGTGGGATTCGAGGCTCGCGGACACGGCGGAGACTCGTCCCACGAAGCACCGGCCACGGTGCTCAATTCGCTGATGGACATCACCACCGCGGGCGGTGGCATCGGAATTCCCGGGCTCTACGTCACCGGCGATCCGGGCGGCGTGGACGAGGCCGCACAACGCGGCGCTCTCTCGCTCAGCCTCGGCACCGGTTGGGCGAAGTCGCTCTCGTTCGCCACCGGGCAGTGCCCGGTGATGAGCTATCACCGGGAACTGATGAATGCCATTCTCAAAGAACGAGTGTCGATTGCGAAGGCGGTGAACGCAACGGTCATCACTCTCGACGACGCACCGCGCGGCTACCGTGAATTCGACAGCGGAGTCGCACAGAAATTCGTCATCGACCCGCACGGCATGATCGCGAGCTGACAGTTTTCGGCCCAGCACTCGTTCGAGCCACCGCCTCGGAACGCGAGGGTGGCTCGAACGACTGCTGCGCCGAGTCCGGCAGCCGTTCGAGCCACCTATGCTTGGATGATGTTCCTACTCTTCGGCTTCGGCAGCAAGCGCAAACACGTCGGCCCTGGCGCAACGCGAAACTGCCCGCGGTGCCACAACACGACCCAGTGGGCGAGAATGAAGCAATACCAGCAATTCACGCTGTTCTTCGTCCCGGTTGCGCGGTGGAAACGCGTCGAATTCGAGGAATGCGGAATCTGTGGGGCCGGGGTGTCGATCTGAACGGGCTCGCGCGCCCGTGACGGTGCGGGCGCGCGAACCATCCGGCAGACCGTCGCTCACGCAGGAGCCAGCACCACCACCGAATTGTGTCCTCCCATTCCCAGTGAGGATTTCATCGTCAGACCTGGCTCGGCCGCGGTGAATCCGTCGAGCAACAGCGGGTGTCCGTCGGAGACCTGTGGGGCCGCAGGAACCAGTCCGCGATCGAATCCCATGACGGCAGAGATGGTTTCGACGGCCGACGCCGCGCCTTGGCAATGCCCGGTGAGCGGCTTCACCGAATACACCTGCGCGTGTGAGCCGAGCACCGTCTCCAGCATCTCCGTTTCCGCGGCATCGCACTGAGCGGTGCCTGGCCCGTGCGCATTGAGGTAGCGCACCTGGCGCGCCGTGGCACCGGCGTCCGTCAGGGCGGCTTCGAAGCAGTCCCGTACCTGCGTCAGGGCCGGGTCGATGGACGTCGCGTGGAACGCGTCGTGAGTCATCGAACCGCCCAGTACCCGCGCGTACGCAGCATCGCTACGGTTGGTGAGTACGAAAGCTGTTGCTGCTTCGCCCATTCCGAACCCACGACTACCTTCCTGGAACGGTCGGCAGCCCTCCTGAGGTTCCACGTCGACCACCCCGACGCCGAGCGCGACGAAATGGTCGATGTTCTCCGGCGTCAGAGACAGGTCGGTGGCGACGAAGACGACGTCGTCGACGAAGCCGGTATCGAGCCACATCTTGGCGGTGAGAAGGCCGGCGTTGCCCGACGCGCACATGGCCGAGACGTTCATCGCCGGGCCGTGAAAGCCGTGCTCCTGCATCAGCAGTGATACCGGGGTCGACGGCATCAGCGTCAGGTAGTCGCGCACCCGCCGCACACCGCCGTCCTCCAGATAGAAGTTGCGCCACTCGTCCACTTCACCCAGGACGACCGCATGCACCAGACCGACCCGCCGACCGGGCCGCCAGCCCCGAGCGAGTGCGTCGTCGATGGCCTCGCGTGCGGCGCCGCGCAGTGCGCGGCCGAAGCGGCTGGTGCCGTCGTCGGTCTGCCCGCCGTCGGGCACTTTCGCAAGCCACACCGGGTTGCGGCCCGGGTGTGACCGGTTGTGGTGCAAGGTGGCGGCAGCCTTACCGCTGGCCAGACCGGTCCACAATGCGGCCGTACCCCAGCCGTAGCCGGACACTGCGCCGATCCCACTGATGTCGATGCCGTGAGATGTCATGATCGATTCCCGTTCCTTCTCGAGTTGTACGAGCCGTTTTCGGCTGGTTCCTCGATTTAGCCCCGCAAACAAGCACTGGGTCCAGTCGGAAAACGGACATAAGCATCGAACCGTGCAGAAGATTCCGGCTCGGCCCACAGAAGTGGTTGAATCGAGTGTCGACAGACCGCCTACGAACGCGAGGACCGCAGATGGCCCCAGGGGAGCGCGACGTCGTCGGCGACCCCGAAGCCGATCCCGAGTCGCCCGGTCTCGCAGATCGTTATCGGGTTCTGATCGAACACTCGCCCGACGCGATCGTCGTCCACCGGCGAGGCAACCTTGTCTACGTCAACCCTGCGGGGCTCCGGTATCTGCGCGCCGACAGTCTCGGTGCGGTGGTGGGCCGTCCGATCACCGACTTCATCGCGGCCGCGTCGATCGGGCCGATGCTCGAGCGCATCGCCGCCCTGGACGTGCACGGAACCGCCAGTTCGGCCTCCGAGGCAGACGTACTCGCCCTCGATGGATCGACTCTGACCATGGAGGCGGTCTCGGTCCGCACGGTGTGGAACGGAGAACCTGCATTTCAGGTCATCCTTCGCGACCTCACCGAACACAAGGCCGCACAGAAGGCGCTGCACTATCAAGCCGCGTTGGTCGAGCACGTCAGCGACGCCATCGTGGGGGTGTCCTCCGACGGGGTCGTGTCCAGTTGGAATCCTGCCGCGGAGTCGGTCTACGGACGACGCGCAGCAGATGTGCTCGGCCTCTCCGTATCGAATGCAGTGGGGGTGCCCTGCGACCCGGTGGCCATTCTCGCGGCCGGCGGCCGGCTGTGGGACTCGCATCTGCGCGCGGACGGGACGGCGTTGGCGATGGTGGTCTCCGCGGCCCAGATGCCCGACGGGTGGGTGTTGGTCTGCGCCGACCAGAGTGCCGTCCGCCGGGCCGAGGAGCATTACACCGCCGTGGTGGAATCGCTGGAGGCAGGTGTCGTCGTACTCGACCACGGCGGTCGCATCACGTCGGCGAACCTCGCGGCGAAGACGATCCTCGACATCCAGGTGGGATCGGCGACGACGGGACAGTCCGCTGTGCTGCCGTTCCGGGTGTACGGCACCGATCAGCAACCCATTCGGCGACTCGAGCACCCCGTGGCCGTCACCGGCAGAACCGGGAAGCCGAGCCAGTCGGTGATCGGAATCGAACGTCGTCGGGACGGACGACATTTCTGGCTTTCTCTGACTGCGACCATGCTCAACTTCGGCGGCCCGTCACCCTCGATCGTGGCAACGTTCGTCGACGTCACCGATGCCTATCGGACGAGCATGAAGCTCGAACACGCGGCAACACACGACGACCTCACCGGGCTTCCCAATCGCCCGCTGATTCTGGCGCGGCTCGACCAGGAGCTGTCCCGGTCGAGTCGGGAGGATGCCATGGCGGTGTTGTTCATCGACCTCGACAACTTCAAGACCATCAACGACCTGCACGGACATACGGTCGGTGATGCCGTACTCGGTATCGTGGCCGCGCGGTTGACGCGGGCTCTGCCCGACGACGCATTCGTCGGACGCATCGGCGGTGACGAATTCGTGGCTGTGGTGCCGTGCTGTGTGGGGTCGGAGGCGGACGACGTCCGGGCGGAACTCGCAACCCCGATCACGACGGCAGATCGAGAACTGACGGTGACCGCCAGTATCGGCTGCGTGACCGTCGGCAGTGGTGATCCTCGCACTGCCCTGGACATTCTCGACGATGCCGACCACGAGATGTATCAGGCCAAGCCGGTGTCGCAATACTCAGCGCAGTCGTAGCGTTCGGTAACGAACAGGCACGACTGTGCACTGTTGTTACTCGTGGGGCTCGTGCGTCGTACATACTTCAGCGGTGATCAGGCCCCTGCGCAAGCACACCCTCGCCATTCCCATGACGCTCGTCGCCGCCGTCGGGCTGTTGTTCGGCGCAGAGGGGTCGGGTAGCGCTGCGCCTGCGGTCACGTACACGATGGTGGCCTTCAGTAACGACAGCGATCGCAACATGGACGTGTACCAGTCCAGCAACGGAACGGACTTCACCACGGTCGAGACCGCCGCGTACACGCCGCCCTCCGGTGTGGTTCGTGACTCCAGCATCTTCCGAGCCGCCGACGGTATGTACTACGTGACATATACGACGGGCGGCGGCGCGGAGATCGGCTTTGCGCGCAGCGCGAATCGGGTGGACTGGGAATTCTTGCAGAACGTTCCGATCCCGTTCTGCTGCCTGCTTCTGCCCGGGACCGGGGCGGGTACCGGCTCGGCGGGGTCCTCGGAACTCCCGTCACTGTCCCCGTTCACCACCAAGGCGTGGGCACCGGAGTGGTTCGTCGAGGGCGACCGCGTCAGCATCATCGTGTCGTTGTCTGCCGGCGGAGGGTTCGTGCCGTATCTCATGACGGCGACCGATCCCGGCCTGACGACGTGGAGCTCGCCGGTTCCGTTGGTGGGAATCATCAACGACCACATCGACACCACGGTGGTGAAGGCCGGGTCGACCTACCACGCCTTCACCAAAGGTGAGAGCAACAAGGTCATCGAACACTGGATCGCGCCCGCTGTGGGTGGTCCCTACGTTCGGGACCTCACCTTCCGCGATTTCGGTCCGTTGAAGGAAGGGCCCGCCGTCGTCGAGTTGCCCGACGGCACCTGGCGGTTGTACTACGACGACTACACGAACCAGAAGTACTTCTACTCCGACAGCGCCGACCTGAACGGCTGGTCCGCACCTCAGGAGCTTCCGGCGCTGTCCGGAATCGTTCGCCACATCGGCATCATGAGAGAAGCTGCCTAGCAACAGCTTCTGCGGTCAGCCCGCCGACAATGCTCGAAGGCCGGCCGCGATGAATTCTCCTGTTGCGTCGGCGGCGTTGCGTGCACCGGCACCGGTATCGGAGCCCGACAGTGCCCGGTGGGTGATGCCCTCGCCGATCACACCGAGCTTGAAGTTGGCCAACGCCATATAGAAGCCCCAGTTGTCCACCTCACGGCCCGATCGAACGGCATACTGCTGCACCAGATCCGCCGCCGATGGGTAGCGGTCGCTCGTCCAGGCTGCGTCGGCACCGAGAACGGCATCGAACACGGGTTGCCGGTACACGCACATCAGCGCGACATCGGTCAACGGATCGCCGAGTGTGGACATCTCCCAGTCCACCACGGCTGCAACAGAACTTACGTCCTCGACATCGAGAATCGTGTTGTCGACCCGGAAATCGCCGTGCACGATGGACGCCGCCGATCCGGTGGGCACCGCAGCTTCGAGGGCCCGGTGAAGTCGGTCGACGTCGGGTAGTTCCCGTGTCTTCACCGTCTGCCACTGACGCGCCCACGTGGCTACCTGTCGAGCAACGAAACCATCTGGGCGACCGAACTTTTCGAGACCCACGGCCGCAGGATCGACGGCATGCAGCTCGGCGAGCACCCGCACCAATTCGGCGGCGTTGTCTGCGACCTGCTCGTCGGTCAGATCGCGCAGATCCTCGCGTGTGCGCACGACGCGCCCGGGAACGAAACGGACCACCGTCATCGGAGCACCGAGTACGTCACCTTCTCGGTCGAAGGCCACGGTCTCGGCCACCGGCACCGCGGTGGACGCCAGCGCGTCGGTCACTGCCCACTCCCTGGCCATGTCGTGCGCCGACGGGGTCAGGCCACTGGTCGGGGGCCGACGAACCACCCACGTCGAGGTGTCGTCGTACACCTTGTACGTCAGGTTGGAGCGACCGCCGCTGATCATCTCGACCGTCAGCTCACCGTCGACATCGATGCCCTCGGCACGCAGGAATCGTTCCAGAGCAACGCGGTTCATGCCCGGTAGGTCGCTCATGACTGCTCCTGTGCGGCGCGCTTCGCTGCCCCGACCGCTCGTTTGGCAATAGCCCAGCGATGCACTTCCGACGGTCCGTCGTAGACCCGGAACGGACGTACTTCGCGCGAAAGCCGTGCCAGTGGCAGGTCGTCCGATACCCCGAGCCCGCCGCACATCTGGATGCTGCGGTCCACGATGCGAAAGATGGCCTCGGCCGCGAACGTCTTGGCGATGGAGGTTTCGTTGCTCGCGTGGCCGCCGCGATCCAGCTCGAAGCAGGCCTTGATCAACAGGGCACGGGATGCGGCGATGTCGATCTCGTTGTCGGCGACCATCTTCTGGATCATGCCGAGATCGCCGAGCTTGCCGCCGAACCCTTCGCGCTGGGCCACCTGGGCGACGGCGATGTCGTGCGCCCGTCTCGAGGCTCCGAGCCACCGCATCACGTGGGTCATACGGGCGGGCCCCAATCGCACCTGGGCGTAGGCGAAGCCCTCGTCGACGGCCCCGAGAACGTTCTCGTCGGGCACGAAGACGTTCTCGAAGTACACCTCGCAGTGCCCGCCGATCATGGCTTTGTCCAGGGTTCCGATGTGACGGCCGACCGTGATGCCCGGTGTGTCGGCCGGGGCGAGGAACATCGTGGCTCCGCCTCGGTCACCCGGCTTTCCGGATGTACGGGCCATGATGATGAAGAACCCTGCGCCGTCGGCTCCGGTGATGAACCACTTGTGTCCGTTGATCTTCCATCCACCGTCGGTCCGTTCGGCCGCAGTGGTGAGGGCCGAGGGATCGGAGCCCGCACCCGGTGCCGGCTCGGTCATCGCGAATGCAGATCGTTGATCGCCGCGGGCGAGAGGGGCGAGGAATTGATCCTTCTGTGCCGGCGATGCGATGTGCGCCAGCATGTGGACGTTGCCCTCGTCGGGTGCACCGAGATTGAGTGCGATGGGGCCGAACAGGGAGTAGCCCGCTTCCTCGAACACCGGTGCGCGGTCGCTCATCGACAGACCGTGCCCACCGTATTCGACGGGTGCGTGCGGTGCGAACACGCCCGCTTCCTTGGCTGCGGACTGCATCTCGACCCGGAGGCCGTCGCCGCCTGCGTCGGCGATATTGCCCAGAAACCGATCCTCGATCGGGAGCACGTATTCGCGAGTGAACGTCCGCGTTCGGTCGATCAGCTTCTCGACGTCTGCGTCGAAGGTGAGGTCGATGGCCATTGTGCACTCCCTGGTCGATACCGACCGAACACTCGCTCGGTCTCTTGAAGACTGGCATACACGCAGGTTTCGGTCAAGGAACTCACGTCCTGTGTGCAGTGCCTCGGCCGGTCGCGGCACCGACCGTTCGGCGTGCGATATCGAGGTACACCTCGACCAGTTCGGCCGGCGTCAGCGGGCCATCGGGTCGGTACCAGGTGGCCACTCCGATGCACATCGTGGTGACGGCCCGGCTAGCATCCGCGGGGTGCGGGGTGTCGAAGACCCCGGACTCGACTCCGTCGGTGACGATGGCGTCGAGCAGTCGTTGCTCTTCGTCGCGCTTGGCGATGTAGGCGGCGCGGTTGGCCGGCTCGAGACTGCGAATCTCGGTGGAGCACACGAACGCGGCATCGCGGCGATGGATATGGAACAGCAGCAAGGACTCCACGACCGCGTCGAATCGGTCCTTCGGCGACGAACCCGCCCCGTCCATGGCCGATCGAGTCCGGTGCAACAGTTCGTCCATCGACGCATTCATGATGCCGACCAGGAGGGCCTGCTTCGACGGAAAGTGGTGATACAGACCGGGAACCGACAAGCCGGCACCCGCGGCGATCTGCCGCACCGACGTGCCGTGGTAGCCCTGCTCGACGAAGATGCGCAAGGCCGACGCCAGCGCTGGGGACAGTGCCGCGCCCTCGTATGTTCGCCAGTCGCCGATCGAGGTCATGCGATCACCGTAGAGGGCGCAGCGAACTGGGCCGGGCGTTCGCACCGGGTTGACACCAAAGTTGTGATCCGCAACACTATCGAGACAGCAGACCGAACGAGTGTTCGGTCGGTCCGCATGGGCCGAAAGTCTGCTCGAGCGGAAGGGCCGTTCATGACCCTCGACAGCGCGACCGGGCCTGCAACTGTCCTCGACGCCTGGCGTAGCCGAGTCGCCGACACCCCGGACCGGCCGGCGCTGGCGTACTTCGACGCCGTGCTCACGGTGCGCGAGGTGGACGAGGCGTCCGATGCACTTGCCGCCGCACTGTTCGATCGAGGAGTGTCACAGGGCGATCGCGTCGGCATCTATCTGCAGAACATTCCGCAGTACGCCTTGACGTTCCTCGCGCTGTGGAAGATCGGGGCGGTCGCGTTGATCCTCAACCCGATGTACCGCAACCGTGAACTTCGCACCTTGATCGACGATGCAGAACCTGTCGCGCTCGTCTGCGACGAACACGATCTCGATTCTGTGGGGGCGACGTTGCGCGGCAGTTCGATTCGACTGCTCGTGAGCACCAGCGGACTGGACCTGCAGACACGCGACGACCCACGAGTCTTTGCGTCGACGTCACGCGTGACACCCCGGCCCGACGACGATCTGATGGGTCTGATCGACCGCTACCGTGGTCGATCTTTCCCCGAATTCGATCCCAGGCCGGACGATCTCGCGCTACTGGCCTACACGTCAGGAACCACGGGTCCGCCGAAAGGCGCGCAGATCTCGCACGCGAACGCCTTCGCGACTGCCCTCGATTTCGGGGAACGGGCCGGTCTCGACGACGGCGACGTCGTGTTTGCCGTCGCGCCGCTGTTTCACATCACCGGCGCAATGCTCGACGCAGCGGTGGCCCTGATCCGCGACTGCATGCTCGTGTTCGCGCATCGTTTCGACGCGGCAGTCACTCTCGACGCTGTCGTCGAGCATCGTGTCACCTACACCATCGGTTCGATCACGGTGTTCAACGCGATCTCCGCAACCGAGGGTGCGACGAGGGCCCACTTCGAGTCGGTGAAGGCGTTGTATTCCGGAGGCGCACCTATTCCGCCCGCCACCGTCGCCGCGTTCGAGTCCCAATTCGGTTGCTACATCCACAACGCATACGGGATGACCGAAACCACGGCGGGAGTCATTGCCGTGCCACCCGGCGTGCGCGCGCCGGTGGACGCGGCCAGCGGTTCACTGTCCGTCGGGTTGCCTCTTCCGCGCGTGACGTTACGAACGCTCGACCCTTCGGGCCGGCCGACACCCCCGGGACTTGCAGGGGAACTGGAGATCTCGGGTCCGCAGGTGGTTTCGGGCTACTGGCGCAATCCGGACGCGTCCGAGTCGACGATGCCAGAGGGACGTCTGCGCACAGGCGACGTGGCAATCATCGACGACCACGGCTGGGTGTATCTCGTCGACCGACTCAAGGATCAGATCAACGTGTCGGGATACAAGGTCTGGCCCAGGGAAGTCGAGGACACCCTCTACGAACATTCAGCGGTGTTCGAGGCCGCTGTGGTGGGCAGGCCGGATGACTATCAAGGGGAATCGGTGGTGGCGTACGTGTCACTCCGGCGCGACGCCACCACGACGCCGGATGAACTGATGGCCTTCGCGCGTGAACGACTGGCCGCGTACAAGCGTCCGAAATCCATCCACATCATCGACGAACTTCCCAAAACCCAGACCGGGAAGATTCGACGTGCAGCACTCAAACCTGTTCCTGTGAAGGATAATTCGATCGAAAGTGGCACTCCATGACTGTCGGATCATCGCACGACACCCGCTCGGCACCGGATATTTCCTCACGGAAGAAATCGTTGTTCGCCAGCACGATAGGCAACGTACTCGAATGGTACGAGTGGAGTGCCTATGCAGTGTTCGCGCCGTTCATCGCGGCGGCCATGTTCAGCCAGGCCGATCCTGTCTCGGCATTGCTGTCCACGCTTGCGGTGTTCGCCGTCGGATTCCTGATGCGGCCTCTCGGCGGCATCGTGTTCGGACGAATCGCGGACAAGAAGGGCCGTAAGTTCGTCCTTGTCACCACGATGCTGATGATGGCAACCGGCAGCTTGCTGATCGGCATCATGCCCACCTACGGTGCGATCGGGGCCTGGGCCTCGGTAGTGCTGTTGCTCGCACGCGTCATGCAGGGTTTCGCGCACGGCGGCGAGTCGGCGACGGCGTATTCCTACGTCGGCGAGATTGCACCACCGAACCGACGTGGCATGTGGGGCAGCGTCGCGTTCGTCGCCATCTTCGGTGGATCGGCTCTGGCATACACAGTGGGTGGCGTCATCACCTCCACCCTGTCGGACTCTGCTGTCGGGCAATGGGGTTGGCGCATCCCCTTCCTCCTCGGCGCGCTCCTCGCGCTGTTCGCTCTCTACCTGCGCAAGAACATGGACGAGAGCGAGGTGTTCGACTCGGAGCAGAACAAGGTCGAACAAGAACCGATCGCGCGTAAGACCGTCGTCAAAGCGATCGTGTTGATGATCGGAATGACGTCGGGAATCACGGCGGCGCACTACACCTGGACCTCCTACGTCTCGACGTTCGCCATCACGCAGCGCGGGATGAACCCGGACACCGCCTACTGGATGCTCGTCGTCGCGCAGTTGATAGCGCTGGTGTCGCTACCGTTCTTCGGTCGCCTTTCGGATTCGATCGGTCGGCGGCCGATGCTGGCGGCATTCGCCGTGCTGATGTTCGTGCTGCAGATCCCGCTGACGATGCTGATCTCGACGCAGTGGTGGTCATTGCTGCTGCCGTCGACGGTGGCCCTGCTCGTCATCGCCGTCCCGGCCTCGATTCTGTCGTCGACGTTGTCGGAGAGCTTTCCCACCCGACTCCGCACGCAGGCAATCGGATTCGCCTACTCGTTCTCGGTTGCGGTGTTCGGCGGAACGGCACCGTATCTCAACCAGCTGTTCCTCGGGTTGGATCTGGGCTGGGTCTTCGGCGTGTACATCATGTTCCTCGCTGCCCTGACCGGAGTCGCCTGCTTCTACATGAAGGAGACCAAGGGCATCCGGCTCGAGGACGTCTGACTCGGACCGGCCGACTCGGTCGAGTCGAACGACACGCCGGTGGTGTTGCGCGGTGCTCTACGTTGAGGTCATGAGAACCGCAGACGCCACTCGTCGACGCCTCCTGCTGCTGCTGACCGTCATCGGCTTCGTCGTCCCCAATGCCTACGTCGTCGGCTACTTTCGCGAGCACGGGGTGAGCGCGGGCAGCGCAGCGAAGTTCTTCTCCGAATGGGTGGCGTCCACGCCGACGCGAGCCTTGACCGCCGATCTCGGTATCACCAGTATCGCTTTCGGGATCTGGTCCAGAGGGGATGCGAAGGATCACGGCGTCAAACATTGGTGGCTGGTTCCCGTCGGTACCGGCTCGGTGGGAATTTGCTTCGCGCTTCCGCTGTACCTGTTGCTGCGTGAGTATTCGCAGTGATGTCGCCGATCGAGAAAGAGGACCGCTTCGATGACAGATGACGCCCTTGCCGACTTCGAGCGAACCGAGTTCACCGCAGACGGGCGCACGGCGCCTGTCTATCGAATCGGCACCGGGCCGGCGGTCATCGTGATGTCCGAAATGCCGGGCATCACGCCGAGAGTGGCGGATTTCGCGCGCACCGTCGCCGGGATCGGATGCACCGCGATCGTGCCGCACCTGTTCGGCGTCGACGGTAAAGATCCTTCGACCGCGCCCCTGGGCGTGCTCGGGACGGTGGCAACGATCTCTCGCGCCATCGTGCCGGCGTGTATCAGTCGAGAATTCACCATCCTGGCCACCGGCAAGTCGTCGCGAGTCGTGGTGTGGCTGCGTGCTCTGGCGGCCGAGGAACACGAGCGGTGCGGCGGACCGGGCGTCGGTGCCATCGGAATGTGCTTCACGGGCGGGTTCGCCCTGGCCATGGCCGCCGACGATCGATTGATCGCACCGGTGCTGTCGCAACCGTCACTTCCGTTCGCGGCATCGAAGTCACGCAGTCGTTCCATCGACATCAGTGCCGGCGACCTTTCGAAGGTGAAAAGCCGTTGTGCTGCGGGAGATCTCACTGTTCTCGGTATGCGGTTCCAGGGCGACACGATGTGTCCCCCTGCACGGTTCGAGTTTCTGAGGGAACAACTCGGCGACGCATTCGTCTCCGTGGAATTGCCCGACTCCTCGTTCAATCCGGAAGCCTTCGGACCGCCGCACTCCGTCGTGACGGAAGGACTCATCGACGAGCCGGGTCAGCCGACGCGGCAGGCACTGGACCAGGTACTCGATCTGTTCCGCAGTAAGTTGCTCGCAACGCCGTGAAGCCCCGCGGCGCGAACACGATGCGAAGCCGAAGGTCGAATTCACGACCACGGAATCGTGGCCTGCAGAACCGCCTCCTTCAGCGCGGCGGTCCGTAACGCCGTCACCGTCTGATATTCGGGATCGGCCACCATCTCGCTGAACGCCTTACGTGACGGGTACTGGACCAGGAGTACTGCATCCCAGGCCTGCCCGTCCTCCGCGGCAAGTGCGGTCGAACCGTCGCCCGCGTACAGCACCGTCGCGCCGTAGCGCGGGAGGAAAGTCTCGTCCAGTGCTTTCGCATATTCTGCGTAGGAGTCGCGACCACCCTCGGCGAACCGAAGCAGGTTGAGCATCACCACCGGACCGCCGGGATCTTCTTCGAGGTAGCGCTTCAGGTCTCTTCCGCGGGGATCGACAGCCATAGTTCGAGTATGCGTGAGCCGTCGATCCTGTGGAGTGCACAGCGCCGTTGTCGGTCGAGTCGATCCGCTGTCGGCCCCCACGAGACGGTGGCTCCGCGCTCAGCGGTAGAACTGGGGGAGCGGGAAACCAGTAACTCGATAAAGGGAAGTGTGTCGTCAATGTCCGATGTTGAGAACGTGACCGTATTCGGAACCGGAGTGCTCGGTTCACAGATCATGATGCAGGCTGCCTACCACGGAAAAACCGTTGTGGGATACGACATTTCCGACGAACTTCTGGCCAAGCTGCCGGACCGCTGGGAATGGATGCGCGGATACTACAAGCGTGACCTGAAGACTTTCGACGAGGCGCGCTTCGACAAGGCCATCGAATCCATCACGACCACCACCAGCGTCGCGGAGGCTGTTTCGGACGCCGACCTGGTGATCGAAGCAGTTCCGGAGGATCTCGACCTGAAGAAGAAGGTCTGGTCGGATATCGGCGCGTCCGCCCCGCCGAAAACTATCTTCGTGACCAACTCGTCGTCGCTACTGCCCAGCAGTTTCGCCGAGGCCACCGGGCGGCCGGAAAAGTTTCTCGCATTGCACTTCGCCAACCTCGTGTGGCGATACAACACCGGTGAAGTGATGGCAACTGCTGCAACAGATCCTGTCTACTTCGATGTCGTCCTGAGCTTTGCTTCGGAGATCGGTCTCGTTCCCGTTCCGGTCCGAAAGGAAATTCCTGGATACGTGCTGAACAGTCTTCTGATCCCGCTGCTGCAGGCGGGAGCCAACCTCTACGTCGGCGGGGTTGCCAATCCGGCGGACATCGACAACGTGTGGCGCATAGCCACCGGGGCACCCGCCGGTCCGTTCCAGATATACGACACTGTCGGCTTCAACGTCGCAGCACATATCGCGCGCGCACACGGTGGCGAGGATCAGGTCAAATTTGCCGACATACTGCAAAAGGGTATCGACGCGGGAAAGACCGGTCTCGGGGACGGTGAAGGCTTTTACACGTACGACTCCGACGGCAAGCGACTCGATGCTGTCGAGTCGTGGAACATCAACTGAATCACTCGATCCCGCCTGTCGGTGATCCTGGGATCGACGACCCGGGCTCGAGTAATCGGTCATGGGCGCATGTGCGCATGACCACCGGCGACGCCGAATTCAGCCGAGCCGGGTCAACCGAGTTGGCGTAGTTGTATCGCGGTGTCCAGCGCCAACCGATGCCACGCCGAACGCGGATCCCGTCCGGTCAGTTCCTGAGCCCGGCGCAGTCGATAGCGCAAAGTCTGCGGGTGCACCTGCAGTCGGGCGGCTGCAGCCGTTGCTGTGCCGGTGGAGATGAAGGCCGAAAGACCCAGCAGGATATGCTCGTTCGCTGCCTCGGTCAGCGGGCCGAGCACGCTACGCACCACCTCGCTCGTGTCGGCGGTCGGGCGCGCTGTCAACAGTGCCAACAGCTGACCGTCGCCCTGATCGAGCAGTGCCCGGCCGTCGAACGCGTGATCCGGTGCGGTCTCGAGCGCTTCCGAGGCGAGTCGCCACGAACTGCTGATATCGGTAACGGTCGATCTCTCCACGAGGCATCCGCGCAGCCGCAGATCCCGACACGCGAGGTCGACCTCGGCGCGATGGATCGACGGCGGCAGCAGCGCGATCGCGCGTTGTTCGCGCCGAGTGCACAAGTGCGTCCGTTGATCCGCCGTTGTGGTGCGGTCCGGAGGGACGAGGCCCATCGCAAGCACCAGAGACTCGACGGTGTCGTCGGACATGGGTCGGCCCGGATCGGTGGACTGCACCACGAGCAGGTTCGGGTGCGTGGGCAGCTTCAGGTCTAGTTCGCGAGTACGGTCCGACACCGTCCCGGGTGAGTTGTGTCTGGCAGCCAGCAAGTCGTCGAGCAACGCGGCGTGCGCCTGCGCACGGTTGGACGTGAGCTGTTCGCGCGCAATGACATACGCACCGATGATCTCCTCGGATATGGCGTCGATCGCGTCGAGCACGCCCAGGCCGAGTTCGGCGATGTCCGGCGGGTCGAGTACTTCCAGATGCTCCGTTGTCACGTGCCGAACGAACACGCTCGACGCGACTCGATACGCGCGCAGCACATCGGCCAGCGGCCGCCCGTCTGCCGCGCGTGCGGAACCTATGGCTCGGAATCTCTTGTGGTCGCGGTCGTCGATCGTCCGATCGCCGTGCGCCCACAGGGCCATCAGCCGCCTCAGTGACCAATACGCGATGGCCTCGACATCGGCCAATTGTGGACCCTGCAGTGACTGGTAGACCGGGATCGCGTCGCGAATCGCGTGTACTGCGGATGCGACGACGGGGCCCAGATCCGATTCGATCTTCGCGACCACGGCGACCCGCGCCGGGTACATCGATCTACCTCGCACTCTTTATCAGCACCTGATAAATCCTATACTCATTCGACTCGATTTCCTTGAGTTCCGACGCCGACGACAGCACAGTCGAGGGAGACACCCGGGTCGAGCAGAAGAGTGGGGCAATGGACGCAGACGTGATCGTGGTGGGGGCCGGCTTGGCCGGACTGGTGGCAACCGCCGAACTGGCCGACGCGGGAAAGCGCGTGCTGCTCCTCGACCAGGAACCCGAGCAGAACCTGGGTGGTCAGGCCTTCTGGTCCCTCGGCGGACTGTTCATGGTCGACACGCCCGAACAGCGTCGAATGGGCATCAAGGATTCTGCGGAGCTGGCGTGGCAGGACTGGCTCGGCACAGCGACGTTCGATCGCGGCATCGACGACCCTGCAGGGGAAGACTACTGGGGTCATCGGTGGGCCAGGGCATACCTCGATTTCGCGGCAGGTGAGAAGCGGTCGTGGCTCCACGCTCAGGGAATGCGATGGGTCCCCATCGTCGGATGGGCCGAGCGCGGCGGCTACCTGGCCGAGGGGCACGGAAATTCGGTTCCGCGATTCCACCTGACGTGGGGCACCGGGCCGGGTGTCGTCGCGCCGTTCGAGCGCCGCGTACGTGAGGCTGCCGACAAAGGACTGGTGCGTTTCGGTTTTCGGCATCGGGTCGACGGATTCGTCGTCGACGGGGGAGCGGTGGTCGGAGTTCGCGGTGCGATGCTCGAAGCCAGTGCAGCGGAGCGAGGGGCAGGAAGTACCCGCGTCGAAGTGGGTGAGTTCGAGCTCCGCGCCGGTGCCGTGCTGGTGACGGCAGGTGGAATCGGGGCAAATCACGATCTGGTGCGCGAGAATTGGCCGGCGCGGCTCGGGACGCCGCCGAAGTCGTTGATCTCCGGAGTGCCGGAACACGTCGACGGCCGAATGCTCGGCATCACCGAAAAGGCCGGCGGCCGCCTGGTCAACAAGGACCGAATGTGGCACTACACCGAAGGCATCAAGAACTGGAATCCGATCTGGAAGAACCACGGCATCAGAATCATTCCGGGCCCGTCGTCGATGTGGTTCGATGCCCGCGGGCAACGGTTTCCGGTTCCGAACTTCCCCGGATTCGATACGCTGGGAACGCTGAAAGCGATCCAGGACATCGGTTTCGAGTACTCGTGGTTCGTATTGACCCAGAAGATCATCGAGAAGGAATTCGCGTTGTCCGGGTCGGAACAGAACCCGGACATCACCGGCAAGAACCTCAAGCTCGTTCTCGGGCGGGTATTGCCCGGTGCCAGCGAACCGGTGGAGGCATTCAAGAAGAACGGCGAGGACTTCGTCGTCGCCGATTCTCTCGAAGAATTGGTCCAGGGCATGAACCGAATCACCGGCGAGGACTTGATCGACGGTGTCGACCTCAGGCGTCAGATCGAGTCGCGAGACCGTGAGGTGGACAATCCTTTCACCAAGGATCTGCAGATCTCTGCCATTCACAATTCCCGGCGCTCGCGCGGTGAACGCATCGCGCGGACCGCTGCACTTCACAAGATTCTCGATCCCAAGTCGGGTCCGCTGATCGCGGTGCGGTTGAACATCATCACTCGAAAGACGTTGGGCGGCATTCAAACCGATCTCGACGGTCGCGTTCTCGACTCGATGGGCACTGCCGTCGAGGGGCTGTGGGCTGCCGGTGAGATCGCCGGATTCGGCGGCGGCGGTGTGCACGGCTACCGGTCCTTGGAAGGAACCTTCCTCGGTGGATGCATCTTCGGCGGACGACAGGCAGGGCGAGCCCTGGCGGCGCAGGCGTGAGAGTGCCGCGTTCGCTCGGTAGACCCCCACTGCCCGATGCGGCCGAGATCGCCACCACAGCATCGGCGAATCCCCGATCCCCGGTGTCGGTCTCGTTTCTCGGGGTGAGCACAGTGCTGTTCGACGACGGCGAGTCGGCGATCCTGACCGACGGTTTCTTCTCGCGTCCGTCCCTGCCGAAAACCCTTCTGCTGCCGCTACGTTCGGACGGCCCGAGAATCGACAGTGCGTTGCGTAGGGCGGGCATCGGGACGCTCGACGCGGTGGTGTGCGCGCATTCTCATTTCGATCATGCCCTCGACTCCGCAGCGGTGGCACTGCGCACCGGCGCTGCCCTGGTCGGTGGTGCTTCGACGGCACAGATCGGGCGGGGCGCGCGGATGCCCGAGGGTCGCATCACCGTCGTCGCCGACGGTTCCGCGGTCGAACTGGGTCATTTCACTGTCACGTTCGTCGAGTCGGTTCACTCGTATCCGGACCGAGCTCACGGGACGATCGACCGGCCACTGCGGCAGCCTGCTCGGGTGCGAGCGTTCCGGTGCGGTGAGGCGTGGTCGATGGCAGTCGAGCACCGTCCGAGCGGCAGGCGGGCTCTCGTCCACAGCAGCGCCGGGTTCCGAGCGGGCATGCTCGACGGCCTTTCCGCCGAGGTGGTGTACCTGTCCATCGGTCAGCTGGGGCGCCGAACACGCGAGTACATCGGCGAGTATTGGCGGGAGACGGTGTTGTCGGTGGGGGCTCGGCGCGTCGTGCTGACGCATTGGGACGACTTCTTCCGGCCCCTCGACAGGCCGTTGCGGCCGCTGCCCTACGCCTTCGACGACATGCGCACCTCGCTCGACGTATTGACCGCCTGTGCACGCAGAGATGGGGTCGACCTGCAGTTGCCGACGCTGTGGCGGCGTGCGGACCCCTGGGCAGACATGGTCTGAGGCACCGAACGGGAGCGACCGAAATGCGCGGCGGTCGTCGAGCAAGATAGGGCAGGGTATCCTCTCCTCTTGTTCGTCCTCCCGCTCAGTACGTCGAGAAAGTTCGGTCACCCCGTGAAAAAAGGTACGAGGCGCGTCGCTGCCCTCTCGTCGCTGGTTCTTGCTGCAGGTCTGATCACCGCATGTGGCGAGTCCGAGGAGGTGTCGCAGACCGCGGCCACGGGCGGCGACGGCAAGACCGTCTACCCGCTCGTACTCGACAATTGTGGCCAGTCGGTGACCGTCGACGCTCCGCCGCAGCGAGTGGTGTCTCTCGATCAGGATTCCACCGAGATCCTGCTGTCGCTCGGTCTGCAGGATCGCATGGTCGGGACAGCGTCGTGGACGGATCCGATCCGCGAGAATCTCGCCGAGGCGAACGCATCCGTTCCGCGGTTGGCAGACAACGCGCCGACCTACGAGGTGGTGCTCGACACCGACCCGGATTTCGTCACCGCGTCGTTCGGCCGCCATTACAAGCAGGGCGGTGTCGCAGACCGTAGCCGCTTCGCCGAATCGAACATCGAGACGTATCTCGCACCCACCGACTGTGACAACGGCCTGAGCGTCAACGGTGGCAATCCCCGGACGACCCCGTTGACCATGGACGCGCTGTATCAGACCATTCGCGAAACGGCCGAGGTGTTCGACGTCCAGGAACGCGGTGAGAGCTTGATCAGCGAACTGCAAGGCCGTCTGGACGCGGCCACATCGGGCAACGACAAGACCGGTGAGAGCATCGCGTTCTGGTTCGCAGACACCAAGAGCCCGTACTTCGCCGGCCGCTCCGGAGCGCCTGCCCTCCTCGCCGATCAGGTCGGTGCCACCAACGTCTACTCCGATCTGCAGGACGACTGGGAAGCGGTCGGGTGGGAAACAGTGGTGGACCGCGATCCGTCCGTACTGGTGCTCGGAGACCTACTCCGCAATCGCTTCCCCGGGGACAAGCTGGAGGACAAGATTGCGTTCCTCGAATCGGACCCGGTCACCAGCACGATGGACGCGGTGAAGAACAAGCGGTACATCTCGCTGCACGGCGCCGAGATGAACCCCTCGATTCGGCTGGTCGACGCCGTCGAGAAGCTGACCGCAGGCCTGAACCAGATCGGGCCTCGGTCCTGAGCGCCACCACGGCCGAGCCGAGCGTCTCGGCGAAACGACAGATCGGCCTGCCCGCCGTCATGATCGGCGGGGTTCTCCTTCTGGTCGTCTCCGTGGCGATCGCGATGACGCTCGGGCCGGCCCAGATCTCGCTGGTCAACGTGCGTGACGTCGTGCTCAACCACCTGGGACTGGCGGACATCCCCGTCCGGGTGTCCAAGAACGCGATCGTGTGGGAAGAACGGCTCCCACGCAGCCTCGTGGCAGCTGCATGCGGCAGCGGCCTCGGGATCTGCGGGGTCATCATGCAGTCGCTGCTCCGCAATCCGCTCGCCGACCCGTTCGTGCTCGGCATCAGTTCCGGCGCGTCCACAGGCGCGGTGCTGGTCGGGATCCTCGGAGTCGGTGGGGCCGCGCTCGGACTGTCCGGTGGCGCGTTCATCGGGGCACTGGTGGCATTCGGACTGGTGCTGCTGCTCGCTCAACTCTCCGGCGGCAACAACGACCGCGTGATTCTGGCCGGAGTGGCGTCGACCCAGTTGTTCTCGGCATTGACGTCGTTGGTGATCTTCGCGTTCGCCGATTCCGACGAGACCCGCGGCGTCATGTTCTGGCTGCTGGGCTCGCTCGAGGGTGTTCGCTGGGACGACGTGATTCTGTGCGCCGCAGTCGTCGCGGTCGGGACAGCCGTCTGCTTCTACTACGCATTCGTGCTCGACGCGTTCTCGTTCGGCAACGAGGTGGCGTCCTCACTGGGCATCCCGGTACGCAAGGCTCGCATCGCACTCCTGGTCGTGACCGCCCTCATCACGGCCACCTTGGTAAGTGTGGCAGGGGCGATCGGATTCCTCGGGCTCGTGTTGCCGCATGCAGCGCGGTTCCTCGTCGGCTCGAGGCACGGTCGCCTCGTTCCGGTCACGGCATTGATCGGGGCGGTCTTCATGGTCTGGGTGGACGCGGTGTCGCGCGTCGCGTTCGCGCCGACGCCGCTGCCGGTCGGCGTGGGTACCGCACTGGTGGGCGTCCCGGCATTCATCGCCATCCTGTCCAGACGGAAGAAGGCGTCATGACACTCTCGGCAACCGATGTCACGTGGCGTCGCGGCGGTGCGCTGGTCGTCGACGGGGTGTCCCTCGAGCCCGGCCCGGGCGATACCGTCGGGCTGCTCGGGCCCAACGGATCCGGCAAGTCCTCGCTGCTGCATCTGATGAACGGTGCCGTCAGGCCGACGTCGGGCGTGGTGACCCTCGACGGAACCGAGCTGTCCGCGATGCGGCGCAAGGACGTCGCGAAGATCGTGGCCGTGGTGAGTCAGCACGCCGACACCGACTTCGACATCACCGTCGCCGACGTCGTACGGCTCGGCCGCATTCCCCATCGAGGAGCGTTCGGCGGAGACGCAGCTGCAGATGCGGCGGCCGTGGATTCTGCACTGCGGCATACGGGTCTGGCAGGAAAGGCTCATTGTCTGTGGCATCAGCTGTCCGGCGGAGAACGGCAGCGCGCGCAGATCGCGCGCGCCCTGGCTCAGGAGCCGCGGGAACTGCTGCTCGACGAACCGACCAACCATCTCGACATCCATCATCAGCTCGAATTGCTGGCGCTGGTCGCACGGTTACCCATCACGAGCGTCATCGCACTGCACGATCTGAACCTGGCGGCGATGTTCTGCACGCAACTCGTGGTGTTGTCCGAGGGCCGGGTGGTGGCAGCAGGCGCACCCGCCGACGTACTCACCGAGGAGTTGATCGCGCGGGTGTACCGCGTGCGTGCCCATGTGACCCTCGATGGACCGAACAACAGTCCGTCGATCCGATTCGAGCCCGGCCTCGGGGCGCACGTGTAACTCGACCTGCCGATCGAGTCGACTGGTTTCACCATCGACCATCACCGTCAACATCGCCGAAACATTTCTCGCGCACGATGGTCGCGCCGAAACATGGTGCGATGCGACGGAGATGTCGCCGAGCACGACGGAAACTCGATCGAACGGTGAGCGCATGACAGAACGACCGACCGCAACGGACCGGGAAGCCGAACCCGGTGTACACCGAAAGCCTTGGTATGCATCGCTTTTCGTGCAGTTACTGATCGGCATAGTCGGAGGCATTGCGATCGGGTGGCTCTGGCCGGGCCTGGGTGCAGACCTCAAACCACTGGCCGACGGCTTCATCAAGCTCATCAAGATGCTGATTGCCCCGATCATCTTCTGCACCGTCGTCATCGGCATCGCCCATGTGGGCGACCTCAAGTCCGTCGGCCGCATCGGCGTCAAGGCCCTGGTCTACTTCGAGCTGATCACGACGTTCGCGCTCGTGTTCGGCCTGGTGGTCGGCAACATCGTCAAGCCGGGCTCCGGGTTCTCCATCGACCCGCAGACCTTGGCCACCGGTGCCGAGGCCGTCGACCAGAAGACCGGCAGCGGCGAGTTGCCGCACACCGTGGACTTCTTGCTGAACATCATTCCGACCTCCGTGGTGTCGGCATTCGCGGAGAACGCGCTACTGCAGGTGCTGTTCTTCGCCGTGCTGTTCGGCTTGGCCTTGGCGAAGTTCGGTGAGAAGGGCCCGCCGATCGTGCTCGAACTCGTCGATCACATCAGCCACATCTTCTTCACGATCATCGGTTGGATCATGCGCCTGGCACCCATCGGTGCCTTCGGGGCGATGGCATACATCGTCGGCCAGTACGGCATTTCGTCGCTCGGTAGCTACGGGAAACTGATCGCGTGCTGCTACCTGGCTGCCGTGTTGTTCATTCTCGTTCTCGCGGCCGTCGCGCGGTACTTCGCCGGAGTCAACCTCTGGAAGTTCTTGCGGTACATCAAGGACGAGTTGTTCCTCGCCCTCGGAACGGCGTCGACGGAGGTGGTACTGCCGCGCATCATGGTCAAGCTGACCGAGGCAGGGTGCTCCCGCACGACCACCGGTCTGGTGGTTCCGACGGGATATTCGTTCAACCTCGACGGAGCAACCCTCTATCTGTCGATCTGCATTCTCTTTCTCGCGCAGGCTCTCGGCGTCGACCTGACACTCGGAGAGCAGATCGCTGCGGTGTTGATCCTGATGCTGACCTCCAAAGGCATGGCCGGAGTACCGGGTTCGTCGTTCCTCGCATTGTCGGCGACCGTTGCGGCCATCGGGCACGGGTCCATCCCGGTTGCGGCCGTGGCGTTGCTGCTCGGTGCCGACCGGATCATGGACTCCATGCGAGTATCGGTGAACCTTCTCGGCAACTGCGTCGCGACATTCGTCGTGGCGAACTGGGAGGGCCAACTCGACAAAGAGCGAATGCGCAGAGTGCTCGACGGTGAGGAAGTACCGCTGTTGGAGGCGATCGAGGAGTCGAAGGACTACGAACCGGTCGGATCCGAGCCGGAATCGGTATCGATCGGGGGAACCTCGAATGCGAGCAACGCCACGTCGTCCTGAAGTCCGTCACCGAACGAGGCCAACAATTCGGTCAGATCGTCGACGATCTTCGCCGCGGAGGTCCGGCCTCGTTCGGCGGCGAATGCGTGCAGACTGCCGTCGTCGTCGAAACGAGTTCGGCCCGGGCCGACGATCGCCTCGGTCAGCCCGTCGGTGTAGAACGCCAACACGTCACCGGGCTGCATCGTCACCGTCGCCGAGGCGAAGTGCGGTTCGGTGAGGGCTCCGACCAACTGCCCCCCGGTGGTGTCCACGAATTCGACGACGCCGTCGTGCGCGATACGAAGAGCCGGCGGGTGGCCACCGCTGGCGAGGTGCACCACGGCACCGTCGGGTCCCGGCGCGACGGTACCGAAGACCACGGTGCAGAAACGCGGATCGTCGCCGTGAAACTCGTGGTGGAGCACCGTGTTGAGGTTCTCGAGTACGGCGATCGGATCCCGATCGAAGACCGCTGCGGCCCGCAGCGTGTATCGAGTCAGGGACGTGACGGCAGCCGCGCCCGCTCCTTTTCCGCTCACGTCGCCGAGGAAGAAACCCCACGTCGCGTTGTCGAGGGGAAACACGTCGTAGAAGTCGCCGCCCACTTCGTCGATGGACGCGGGGTGGTAGTGGGCCGCCACCTGCATGCCCGTCGGCGCGGACAGGATCGGCGGCAACAGTGTGCGTTGCAGAGTCGACGCCAGAATCTGTACCTGAGTCTTCTCGGCTTCCGCCAACTTGCGGGCTTCCTCCGACGCGCCCAATGCATCCTGAGATCGGTCGAGAGCTGCTTCGGCGTCGTCCTGAGCTGCCTCGGCATATATCCGCGCATCCATCAGGTGCTGCTCGCGGACTCGGCGCTCGGTCTCGTTGTGCAGCGTCATGGTCACCGTCGTCGCACCGGACACCGCTCGCAAACTGTTGGCGAGCATCGACACCGCCGTCTGCGAGCCCGATGCGGGTGCGCCGGTGAGTTGCGCCGTCACTCCGATGGGCGAGTCGGAGTCGGACGACGTGGCTGCCGCGAGCAGTTCGCGCAAAACCGGTGCGAACTCGGGGCTGAAAAGATCCGTGACTGCGGTGCCGACCAGATCGTCCCGACTCAGTGCCGTGATGCGAGCGGCCGCCGCGTTGGCGTAAAGGATGTCGCCGGACGCAACGTCGATCGAAAAAACCCCGCACGGTGCGGAGTCGAGTAGTTCGGCAGCCGAGGCGGTCATGGCTTCTCCTACCAAGATTACGAGGGGCGGCCGGTTGATTCGGCCGTGACTGGGTTCCGCCACACTGCGGTGACCACGGTGCCCAGACCTGGACGGTGGTCGACGGTGAGGTCGTCGGACACTGCCTCGGCGAGCTGAAGCCCGTGGCTTCGTGTGGTCGTCGGTGCCGGCGGACGCCACGTGCCGGTGTCCGAGACGGTGACGGTCAGCGTCTCGCGTTCGTACGCTGCGGTGATCGTCATCGTCCCCGGTTCGGGCGCGGAGCTGTAGGCGTGTTCGACGACGTTGGCCAGGGCTTCGTAGGCCCCGAGAGCGATGTCGTCCACGAGGGTCCGATGCACGCCCAGGTCGAGCGCCCAACCCTGAAGTCGGCGCCGAGCGGCGCTGGCAGCGGCAGCCTCAGCGGTCGCAGTGTGACTCCATCGACTGGCGGGCTGCGAGTGGGACGTCATCGGCCACCCTCACTGTCGACCGCGCTCGACTGCACATGCGCCACAGCCTCGGGAACGGTGGTGAACGTGGCCATCACCCGGTCGATTCCGCTGAGCTGAACCGGGCGAACGACCACCCCGTCGACGGCGACCAGTGCCATTCGCGACGATTCGGGCAGCCGGTCGGACACCCGGACCAACACGGTGATGGCGCTCGACGACAGAAAGCTCACATCGGTCATGTCGACTACCAGTCCGCGTTCCGCGGCGTCGGCCGCAGGGAACGCAGCGGCGGACAAGTGGGGGATGGTATCCAGGTCGAGTTCGCCTCTGACTGTGATGACGGTTGTCGCGTCGTGCACATCCGAAACGATCTCGAACTGTCCTCCGGTCGGGTCGTCAGACATACGGCCGAGGTTACCTGTCATCGTGTCCGATTCACGATCCAGGCGCGTCGACGAACAGGTCGCCTGCACCCAGTACGTCGAGGACCATGCGCACCGAACGGGCCGGTGCGTGGATGACGATCTTGCCCGGGTGGGTGTATGTCGCGTCGACGATGGCATTCGCGACTCCCGAGTAGACGAACGACACCTCGGACAAGTCGATCGTGACCACGGAGGAAACGGCGGCCAGGCGATCGAGGCCGTGGACGAACTCGGCCCGGGTCGACATGTCGAGTTCACCGAAGGCGCACAGGATGTTGTTCCCGTCGGAACGGACGATGGTGTCGAGTCGGAACTCGGCTTCGTCGTCGCGAACGGCGTTGTCCATGGTGGCAATGCTCATCGACATGTCGAGACCTCTTCCGGAGAAGTGCGCGGCCGGCTGGTGTCTCCGCCTGCTCGCTGGTTTGTTGTGTAGTCAACGATGCCAGTGCGAGATGTCGGACGGTGATGCCGACGATCTCGAGTCGGTAACGAAAGATCTCGTTTCGGTAACGCCGTCATCGGGTCAGGAATTCGATCAGTGCACTGGTGACTTTCTTTCGCGCCCATCCGCTCGCCCCGCGCTGGCCGAGTGCGGCCCGAGCGGCGTTGGCCCCGGCCGCACCGTGGACTCCGCCCCCGGGGTGGGCGGACGCGGACCCGAGAAACAATCCTTCCACCGGGGTCTCCGCGCGCCCCAATCCTGGCGTGGGACGAAAGATCAACTGCTGCTGCAGTTGTGCGGTACCGCCGTTGACGGCACCGCCGTGCAGGTTGGCATCGGCGCCGTGCAGATCACTCGGTCTCTGCACCACCCGTCCCACCACCGAATCGGCGAATCCCGGGGCATGCTGTTCCAACACCTGATCGACGCGGTCGGCGACGGTCTCGGCGGCCGAGTCGTCGACGACGCCGCGCGGCAGATGTGTGTAGGCCCAAGCGCTTTCGGTGCCCTCGGGCGATCTGGACCGGTCCGCTGTGGTCATCTGGCCGAACAACATGAACGGGCTCTGCGGGAGAACCCCGGTCGTGAGATCGGCCGCCCAATGGACCAGGCCGTTGTCGTCCGCACCGAGGTGGACGGTGCCTGCGTCGGCCAAAGATGCTGAGCGCCAAGGTATTCGACGGTCGAGAGCGTAGTTGAGCTTGACCACCGGGGTGTCCCACTCGAACGTACGTAAGTCGTCGTGCACGCGACGCGGGACCGCATCGAAGGGCAGCAACGACCCGTACAGCGCGGGGGCCGACACGTCGGCAACGATCGCTCGACGAGCGCGGAACGTCTCGCCACCTGTCGTGTGCACGGCGCGTGCACGACCGCCCCGCACGTCGATGGACTCGACGGGTCGACTGCACGTCAGCACAGCACCCGAGGCCTGGGCCCGGCGAATCAACGCGTCGGTCAATGCCGACGATCCACCTACGGGCGCCGGATACCCGACGTCCTGCGCGAGCATCGTCAGCAGATATCCCATCATTCCGCTCACCGGCGCGTCGGTGGGTACGTCGCCGTGCATCGCATTGCCCAGGAGCAGGCACCGCGCGGCCTCGCTGTGGAACAGCTCGTGGGCCATCACCCGTGCAGGCAACGCGGCGAACCGGACGAAGCGCAGTGTCTCGGAGACGCCGAGAGTGCGCGCCAATCGTGCTGCCGGCAGTACCGGTGGAAACGGCCCGAAGAGCGAACCGAGCAGGGGAGTGCGAATACGTTCCCACTGCTCGAACAGGCGCAGCCACGTGTCACCGTCGCGTACGTCGTGCTCACGCAACAGAGCAGCGGTCGCCTCGACGTCGTGATGGACGACCGGAGCGTCGGTGTCCTCCGGGGATCGCGCGTGGCCGTAGACCGTCGGCGAGTGAGACCACGTCAGTCCGTGACGCTCGAGCTCGAGTGCTGTCATGGCGGGCGAGGACACAGCCAGCGGATAGAACGCGCTGAACAGGTCGCTGGTGAATCCAGGAACCAGTTCGGCACTGCGGACGGCGCCGCCGGGTAGTTCGGCCGCCTCGAGAATCACGACGTCCCACCCCGCGTCGGCCATCGCCGCGGCGGCGACCAATCCGTTGTGACCGCTACCTATGACGACTGCGTCGACCTCTGTGGTGGTCATCGGGTGATGCTCCTGGGCTCGGTCGCGGTCTTGTTGCTCACAACCCTACCGACGTAGTACAGCGCGATTCCGACTGCGAGCAGCAGCCCGGCGCGGAGCCACGTGGCCGCGGACTGCTGAGTGAGCAGCACGGCGCACGTGATCAACGCCAGGACGGGAAGCGCCGTCGGCGTTCGGAAGTGGTCGGTGTCGGGTCGGTCTCGACGCAGCACGAGCACAGCAATGTTGGTACTGATGAAGACGAACAACAGAAGCAGCACCACCGTTTCGGCGAGTGCGGCCACGGAGCCGGTGGTGCACAACACCATTGCGACCACAGTGGTCGCGACAATGGCCGCCCACGGAGTCTGGCGGCCGGGCAGCACCTTGGCCAGGGCGACCGGAAGCAATCCGTCGCGGGCCATGCCGAAGGTCAATCTCGACGCCATGATCATCGTCAGCAAGGCACCGTTGGCGACGGCCACGAGGGCGACCAGACTGAAGACCCACGGTGGGATTCCGGCGTCGGCGGCGTCGACGACCTCGAGCAGCGGACCGGTGGACTGGGCCAGCGTATCCGCCGGAACGACCGTCGAGACTGCCAGACCGACCAGCACATAGACCACTCCGGCCGTCGTGACGGCTCCGAGCAGAGCCCGGGGATACACCCGCCGCACATCCTCGACCTCCTCGGCGATGTTGGCCGAAGTCTCGAACCCCACGAACGAGTAGAAGGCGAGCAGAGCCGCCCCCAGCACTGCCAGCGTCGGCGTGGTGTCGTCGGTGAATTCGAGCACCCGTGACGGCGCGCCGTCGCCGCGGCCCAGAACGAGCCCGGCCAGGGCGATGATCACGACGAGACCGGACACCTCGATCACCGTCATACCGAGGTTGGCCCGAAGAGATTCGGTGATCCCGCGGGCATTGAGAAGTCCGACGGGAAGTAGGAAGACGACCGCCGCAGGCACGGCGGGCACATCGAGGAACACTGCGAGATAGTCGCCCGAGAAGGCCAGCGCCAGACCTCCCGCGCTCGTCACGCCAGCCGCGAGCATCGAGAATCCGACGAGGAACGACACTATCGGTCGCCCGAAGGCTCGCTGCGCGAACACCGCCGCCCCGCCTGCTCGCGGGTACTTGGTCACCAATTCGGCGTACGACGCCGCAGTGAGCAAGGCCATCAGGAGAGCGAGCAGCATCGGCAGCCAGATCGCTCCGCCGACCTCACCCGCGATTTCCCCGACGAGAGCGTAGATCCCGGCACCCAGCACGTCACCGAGAATGAAGACGAACAACAACTTGCCCGAGATCGCCCGGCGCAGTGGCGTCGACGACCCGTCGGACTCGGAGCCGTTCGGGTGGACGCTCGGACTGTGGTCGGACGCCATCAGTTCCGGTTTCCGCTTCGGGAGCTGGTGCTGGAGACAGATCGATCCGAACGACGCAGCGGGGATGTCATGGCAATCGCATGCCCGGTGTGTTCGGTCTTCAACCGTGTTCTCTCGATCGGTTGCAGCACAGACGTTTCGGCGAGCCGGCCGCGCCGGACGCGGCAGGTTCTACGGGTTCGATGCGCGTTCCGCCAACAGTGCGAGACGCCTCAGTGCCTCGGAATTTCGGGGGTGAGACAGCGCATGCTGAACCCGGTTGGGCACGAGCTCGAACGGCGGTGTGCTCGCGTGCTCGATCATTTCGATCGTGCAGCCGGTTGCGGTCGGGTGCAGCCGGACGGTGATGGAGGCGCGTCCGAACGGCATGGCCCGGGCTTGCAGCTGTAATTCGCGGTTCTCGTGAACGGCGACCGAGCGCGTGACGTCGCTGAGCACGAGCGGCCAGGCCCCGACCGAATGGTGGATGACACTGCCGGGAGCAGGCCACGCCGCGTCGACCGCTCTGATTCGGGATGCACCGACCACCCACATTGCGTAGGACCAGCCATCGGCAAGAACGTTCCACACGTCCTCGCATCGAGCTGTGGTGTCGCGTTTCGTCGTCACGCTCGGACCTCCGTCGTCATCTCGGTACGCCGCTACGCCGAACGAAAAGCGTTGGTATGCCGCCGTTCTCGGGGCACACGTACGGCGGTTGCGCAGTGGGGGACCGGCCTGGACTCGACTCGGATATCGGTGACGCTACCTGCCACTGAGCCGGGGCACAACGCGGCAGCGAGCCCGGCGCACGCGGCTTCTCGACCACCCGGCGCGGTGTGGGGCGTCGGTTGCCATAATGGGGCGATGTCGACAATCGCTTACGTGATCGCAGGTTCGGAAGCCACCGGCGGGGCCGGTATGCAAGCAGATCTCAAGACGTTCGAGCGGTTGGGGGTCTACGGGGTCGGCACCATCACGTGCATCGTGTCCTTCGATCCGAAGGCCGAATGGGGCCACCGCTTCGTGCCGATCGACAGTTCGGTGATCGCAGATCAAATCGAAGTGGCCACCGCCGCTCACGATCTCGATGTCGTCAAGATCGGCATGCTGGGCACCCCCGCCACCGTCGCCACGGTCGCGGAATCACTGCGCCTGCAGCCGTGGCGTCATGTAGTGGTCGATCCCGTGCTGATCTGCAAGGGGCAGGAACCCGGTGCGGCTCTCGACACCGACAATGCGCTCCGTCGCGACATTCTTCCGCTGGCCACCGTCATCACACCCAACCTGTTCGAGGCGACGACGTTGTCCGGAATGGACTCCATCGACACCGTCGAGGATCTCGGTGAGGCAGCCAGGAGGATCGCCGACCTCGGCCCCCAGTACGTCGTGGTCAAGGGTGGTGCCGGCCTACCCGGAGACGAAGCCGTCGACGTCGTGTTCGACGGACAGGACCTCACCGTCCTGCGCGCCCCGAAGATCGGCGACGAGAGGGTGTCCGGCGCAGGATGCGTGTTCGCAGCTGCCATCACCGCCGAGCTGTCCAAGGGATCCGGCGTGCTCGACGCAGTGGCCACGGCAAAGGACTTCGCGCATGCCGGCATCGTCGGCCGGTTGTCGAGCCACGCTCCGTTCGCTGCCGTCGCCTGGCAGAACTGAGCCCGCCGGCCCGGATATCGATGACGGGTCTGCCTCGAGTGCTGCGAGGCTTCATGTTTGGACGGGTTCGCCGCGGGGACACTGACGTAATCGACGTGTTCCTGGAGGCCCGGAATGCGTCGCCGGTGAAGCGAGCAGCAGTCGAGGAGACACCATGGCCCAACATGACCCCGCCGGCTCCGGTGCCGAAGCGAACGACGACGACCGCACGATGCGCGGGCACGCAGGGGAAGCGATCGTCGACGCGCGCAACTGGCCCGGCTACATCTGTATCGGTCTCGCGCTGGTCAGCCTCGGTCTGACCTTGACTGCGGCCGGCTACGGTTTCGAGGGTTGGGCGTGGACGGGCGCGGTCCTCGCGCCCGTTCTGCTCGTCGCAGGCACGGTTCTGGTGTTGCTCGAGCGTCGCCGGGTCAAGGCACAGGAAGGCAAGAGCCTCACCGACCCTGCGGGGCATTGATCGAGCCCGATCTCGGCAGGGGTGGCACGTCGTCGATCGGCGTCGGCGTGGAACTGGACGAGCTGGCACTCTCGATCGGCGCTGCGCCGTCGATTCGTTCCGTGCGAGTGACCGGGGCAAGCGACGACTCGCGAACGGTTCGTCCCGGTGACCTGTACGTGGCGTTGCCCGGCCGCCGAGCTCACGGCCTCGACTTCGAGCTCGAGGCCAAGGCCCGAGGGGCAGTGGCGGCGTTGTCGGACCGGGCCTCGACGGTTCTGCCGACACTCGTCGTGCCGAACCCGCGCCGCCGGGTCGGGGAGGTGTGCGCTCGAATTCATCGGTTCGCGCACCGAGACCTCGATCTGTACGGGGTCACCGGGACCAACGGCAAGACGAGCACCACCCTGCTGCTCGGAGCCGGGCTCGCTGCGGCGGGCGACTCCGTGGCGACCATGACCGGAATCGGTTTGGCGGGCCCGCGCGGCGCGGAAGAATCGGCCAGAACCACACCCGAGGCCGCCACCGTGCATCGGACTCTGCGCCGTTTCCGGGACGAGGGTGCCACGGCGGTTGCCCTCGAGGTGTCCTCTCACGCCGTCACCGAGCACCGCGTCGACGGCCTCCGTTTCGCGGTAATGGGGTTCCTCAATCTCACGCCGGATCACCTGGATTACCACGGAGACATGGACAGTTACTTCGCCGCGAAGGCCGAACTGTTCTCGGCGCACCGATCGACACGCGCTGTGGTCAACGTCGGCGATCCGCACGGCAAAATCCTGGCGGGACGCCTCGATATTCCCTGTTGGACGTGGTCCACGGCCGATCGCGGTGCCGATGTTCGCGGCGAGAACATCGAGTGCACCGACGTCGGAACGTCCCTGACAGCGCGAACCCCGATGGGCGATGTCGAGATCCGCCTACCTCTGCTGGGTCCGCACCAGGCCGAGAACGCTCTGGCCGCACTGACCATGGCATTGGCGGCCGGCCGCGACATCGCAGCAGTCGCGGCAGGACTCGAACGCCTCGACGCCGTTCCCGGCCGCCTCGAACGTGTCGACGTCGGACAGCCTTTCCTGGCCGTCGTGGACTACATGCACAACACGGCAGGTCAGCGGGCGCTGCTGCCGTTCGTCCGCAGCGTGGTCGCGGGTCGACTGATCGTCGTCGTCGGGGCAACGGGCGAACGTGACCCGGGTAAGCGGTTTCCACTCGGGCGAACGGCAGCCACGTTGGCCGATGTGGTGATCGTCAGCGACGAGAGTCCGCTGTCGGAGGACCCCGGCACCATCCGAGCCGCAGTGGAAGAGGGCGCTCGGGCTGCACGCTCAGCGGTGGTGGTAGTCGAAGCCGACCGCCGGCGTGCCGTGGAGCGTGCTGTGGCCATTGCTCAGCCCGGGGATGCCGTGGTCGTGGCGGGCCGGGGCTGCGATGCCGAACAAGTGTACGGCGACCACATCCTGCGATTCGACGACCGTGAGGTGTTGCGCGACGTCCTCGCCGCCCACGTCGCGCGGAGTTGAACGCGTTACCGCTACTGCGCTGCGGACGTACGTTTCCGAGCGGATTTGTCTGCTCGACGCTGCGCGAACCTGCCGGCGGACTTCAGGGCCTTGGATACGACATTGGCTCTGCCCGTTCGCTTTTCGAGGCTCACGCCGGCAAATGCCAGGAGCCGGGCAGCAATGGGCAAGCCGATCGCGACGACAAGGTAGCGGTAAAGATACTTGCGGGCCAGCAGCGGGATCATGCGGGAAGTCCTGTCGTGGGGGAGGTTGTCAGCGGACGGCCCGTCGAACCTTGACTGCTGCTGTTGCCGTCAGCGCGATGATCGCTCCGACGACGGCTGCACCGAGCATTGCGACGCCCTGCCCGAGATCGAAGTTCCAGCCGAGGAAGTTGATCGTGCTGTGAACGGTGTTCTGCAGCACGAAGATGACCAGTGCCGCAACGAGCACGACCGTGACGAGGAGGGCCAACTTCGAGGCGAATCCGCCGCGGCGCTTGGTGGTTGTGGTGTCCGATGTTGCAATCATGAGGGTTCCGTTCCGAGAAGTGGGGGTGAGCAGAAACCAAGTGCCGCCGATCGCGGTGACCGGCGGCACTCGATGCGGGGCTGCTGGTTACTTGAAGGTGTCCTTGATGTTCTCGCCGACCTTCTTGACGCCGGCCGAACCCTGATCCTTCTTGCCCTCGGCTTCGAGGTCCTTGTTGTTGGTTGCGTCGCCGACAACTTCCTTCGCCTTGCCGATGGCGTCTTCTGCTGCGTTCTTGGCCTTGTCGATGAAGCTCATGGTGTGCACCTTTCGGGTGGCTGTGATTGTTGGTAACGGATACTTAGTCGGTTTTCGAGGCCGAAAGCAAACGTCACGGGAAAGTGATCTGCATCACTCGAGCGACCGCGGCGTTCAGGTGAGGGAGACCAGCTCGGTGATGTCGTCGTGCGGAAGCTCGCCGTCGACCACGGCTGTGACGACGGAACTGTTCAGCGTGATGGCACCCTTGTGGTTGTCCAGGAATGCGGTATCGGCGGCATCGCGGCCTACCGAAATGCGAACCAGAGTGGACCGCGGTGCCAGGCACGTGGCGTCGACGACACGCCACTGGCCGCCGACGAACGCCTCGGCGACGGCATGGAAATCCATCGGATCGCATCCGGGCGCGTACACGGCCACGAGGCGGGCAGGAACATTGACAGCGCGGAGCATCGCGACGACCAGATGCGAGTAGTCGCGGCACACTCCCTGGCCTGCGAGCAGCGTGTCGACGGCTCCGTCGATCGGATCACTGCTTCCTGGAACGTAATTCAGGCGTGCGCCCACCCAGGCGGAGATCTTGGCCAGCAGTTCCTCGGAATCGGCGTAGTCGCCGAATTCTGTTGCGGCGAAACCGTAGAACTTGTCTGCTTCGGCGTAGCGGCTGGGCCGAAGGTAGAGCGACATGTCGTAGTCGGTGACGGGGGCCGGGGTGGTGTTGCCCAGGATGGTGGCGTCGTACGAGACCTGTAAGTTGCCGACGTCGGCGGGCATGACGTGAATGCGGTTGCCGTGCGGTCCGCTGACCTCCTTCGCCTCGACGGGATTACCGTCGAGAACGAAGGAGAGCGATTCGGTGACCGTCGTACCGGGGTGCGGTGCGATGGCGATCTGGAATTCGAGCGTGGTGGCGGCGGTGATGTCTACATCGAGGCGCGCGGATACGTCGCGTTTGAGCATGAGGACTCCTGGCAGGTGGGGGCGGGTGAACCTGCTGCCAGTACCCGTATCCGCCGAAACCAATCGCCCCTGGTCACCGAGTGATCAACGCCACCCCAGTGCGGGGGCCACGTCGCGCAGCAGCGTCTCCAGAACGTGTGCGCAGTACTCCACACCCAACTGGTTCGGGACGGTGAGCAGCAGAGTATCCGCGGCGGCGATCGCCTCGTCCGCTGCCAGTTCTTCGATCAGCCGATCGGGCTCACCCGCGTAGGTCTTGCCGAAACGAGCCTTGCCGCCGTCGAGGTAGCCGACTTGGTCGTCGCCGCTGCCCTCTCGGCCGAAGTAGGCGCGGTCGAGATCGTTGACGATCGGAAAGATGCTGCGGCTCACGGATGTTCGAGGAGCGAAGTCGTGGCCCGCGTCGCTCCACGTCTTGTGGAAGCGTTCGATCTGTTCGGCTTGCAACTGATGGAAAGGCACCCCGGTGTCTTCGCTGAGAAGTGTGGAGCTCATCAGATTCATACCCTGGCGCGCCGTCCACTCGGCCGTCTCGCGGGTGCCTGCGCCCCACCAGATGCGTTGGCGCAGACCCGGTGCGTGAGGTTCGAGGCGCAGCAGGCCAGGCGGGTTGGGGAACATCGGCCGCGGGTTCGGCTGAGCGAAGCCCTTGCCTTCCAGCAGGTCGAGGTAGATACGGGTGTGCTCGCGAGCCATGTCTGCGTGGTCGGAGCCCTCCGCGGGGGAGTATCCGAAGTGGCGGTACCCCTCGATGACCTGTTCGGGCGATCCCCGGCTCACGCCGAGTTGCAACCGCCCGCCCGAGATGAGGTCGGCAGAGCCGGAATCCTCGGCCATGTAGAAGGGATTCTCGTACCGCATGTCGATGACGCCGGTACCGATTTCGATGGTGCTCGTCCTGGCTCCGACGGCGGCGAGCAGCGGAAACGGCGACGACAGCTGATTGGCGAAGTGATGGACGCGGTAGTACGCGCCATCGGCTCCGAGTTCCTCGGCCGCGACCGCGAGGTCGATCGACTGCAACAGCACATCCGATGCCGATCGGGTCTGCGACTGCGGGGACGGTGACCAGTGTCCGAAGGACAGAAATCCGATCTTCTTCATCGTGCGCTCTTTCGTTGAAGGATCAACTATGTTCGTACGACTCAGCGCTCAGCCGGGTCGATTCATTCCCCGGTGCCGGCACTACGCCCCGATACCCGCCGTCAACAACTTCGCCAGTTCGAGGTAGGCGTCGCCGTCACTCAGGCCGGTCAGGCGGAACACCTCGCGCGTCTGGATGCGCACCATGACCGAGGATGCGACGTCACCGACGAATGCCGCATGGACGTCGCGTACCTCGCCACTCGCTACACCCTCGCTGATCAGCTCCTGGACCCGTCGTGCCGCGATTGCGGTGTTGCGTTCGTACACCGAACGGGCCGATTCGAGCGACGCGAGATCGGTCATGAATTGCTCGGACGCAGATTCCAGAGCGGCACCGACTGCGGTGAGATACGTGGTGATGCGGTTGCGGGTTCCGTCGACCTCGGCTACCGCATTCTCGACCTGGGTGGTCATGGACTTGAAGTAGTGCACGGTTGCGCCGCCCACCAACTGATCCTTGCTCGACGCCAACGTGTACAAGGTGGATTTGGAGCAGCGGAGGCGAGCCGCGATGGTGTCGAGCGTCAGGTGAGCGAACCCCTCGGCCAGGAACAGGCTGACGAGTTGGTCGAACAATTCCGAACGGCGAGCCGTGGCATGCGAGGTCACGGGTGCGTTCACATCCAGGATGGTACTGCATCGCCTTGTGCAGTACTGTGCATCAGTACTGCGGATCATTCTTCAGTACTGATGCCGAACATCCCGGAGGTTCTAGTGCCCGTCGCTCGTCTGTTGCCCACCGCCGAAGCGCGCGACCTTCTCGCGCTGACCCGCGATGTGGCAGACAAGGTGCTCGACCCGATCGTCGACGAACACGAGCGCAACGAGACCTATCCGACGGGAGTGTTCGCCACTCTCGGCGAAGCCGGACTGTTGAGCCTGCCGTACGCGGAGGAATGGGGCGGTGGAGGTCAGCCGTACGAGGTGTACCTCCAAGTACTCGAGGAATTGGCATCACGATGGGCGGCCGTTGCAGTCGCGGTGAGCGTGCACGGTTTGGCCTGCTATCCCGTGATGGCGTTCGGTACCGATCAGCAGAAGGCCGACCAGCTTCCCGACATGCTCGGCGGGTCGCAGATCGGTGCCTATTCGCTGTCCGAGGCGCAGGCCGGTTCCGACGCAGCGGCCCTGAGTTGCAAGGCGAGCGCGGCCGACGGTGGGTACACGGTCAACGGGTCCAAGGCATGGATCACCCACGGCGGTGTTGCTGATTTCTACAACCTGTTCGCCCGCACCGGCGAAGGCTCCAAAGGGATCTCGTGTTTCCTCGTTCCCGACGGGACCGAAGGCCTCAGTTTCGGCAAGCCCGAGGAGAAGATGGGGTTGCATGCGATCCCGACCACGTCGGCGCACTACGACAACGTGCACGTTCCCACCGAATGGCGCATCGGAGCGGAAGGTCAAGGACTGCAGATCGCCTTCAGCGCGCTGGACGCCGGAAGGCTCGGAATCGCCGCTGTCGCAGTCGGAATCGCGCAAGCTGCGCTCGACGATGCCGTGAAGTACGCGCAGGAACGCACTGCGTTCGGCAAGAAGATCATCGACCATCAGGGTCTGGGGTTCGTGCTGGCGGACATGGCCGCCGCAGTCGACTCCGCACGCGCGACCTATCTCGACGCGGCTCGTCGTCGGGACGCCGGACTTCCATACTCCCGCAACGCTTCTGTGGCCAAGCTGATCGCTACCGATGCGGCCATGAAGGTGACGACCGACGCCGTGCAGGTGTTCGGCGGGTACGGCTACACCAGACACTTCCGCGTCGAGCGCTACATGCGCGACGCCAAGATCACGCAGATCTTCGAGGGCACCAACCAGATTCAGCGTCTCGTCATCGCCCGATCACTCGCGACCAACTGACCATCCGCACCTTGCTTTCCACACACACGTAGGGGACATCTGCATGACGACAACCGAACCCGATATCCATACCACTGCGGGTAAATTGGCCGATCTTCGTAAACGTCTGGGGGCTGCGGAGATGCCGTCGGGTGAGGCGGCGGTGGAGCGGGTCCACGCGAAGGGCAAGTTGACCGCGCGGGAGCGGATCACGGCCCTGCTCGACGAGGGCTCGTTCGTCGAACTAGACGCGTTGGCGCGGCACCGATCACAGAATTTCGGTTTGGGTGACAATCGCCCCTTCGGTGACGGTGTTGTCACCGGCTACGGCACCGTCGACGGCCGCGATGTGTGCGTGTTCTCCCAGGACGCGACCGTCTTCGGCGGCTCGTTGGGGGAGATCTACGGCGAGAAGATCGTCAAGGTGATGGACCTGGCGATCAAGACCGGAAGGCCGTTGGTGGGCATCAACGAAGGCGCCGGGGCCCGCATCCAGGAAGGGGTGGTCTCCCTCGGGTTGTACGGGGAGATCTTCCACCGCAACGTCCGCGCC